>NZ_AFIE01000030.1 GCF_000214135.1 Acinetobacter sp. P8-3-8 | reverse complement strand
GTGAATTAGGTTTTGAAATTCTTGGTATACTAGATCAAACATATCTAGAAAAACAAGCACGTATGATTTATCGCTCAACGAAGCTGTTTAAAGACAAAGAAATTTCTAAACAAGAATTTGACAAATATATTTATATCATTACCAAATTAAATAATCATTTAATTTCACTCTTTGAAAGCTATTATCAATCTGGTAAAGATATAAAAGCAAACCCTATAGCGCTTCCAGATGACAAGTTAGCTAATGCAATTGCAACAACTTCATATTTCTCAAACCCAAATATGGATTTTATAAGTTTTGGGTTTATGCGAGAGGAACCACAACAAGCTTATATTGGGGCAGAGTTACTACCAACAACCCAATATATTAGAACTCCACAATTTTTTGAGTTCTACTCTAAAATATTTAAAGATTAAGATTTTTTCTATATAAAATACTGTCAAAATTAAACATGTATTAGTTTTTTACATATTCAAAAATTAATCAGTAGCCTATAAAATAAGCAGAAAAAATCATCAATATTTGCAAACTTAAAACCATACCAAACCATTTCCATCCTTTATGGCGCATGGCAATACGATCAACACTTGAATAATTGACTGTTCTTATCATTTTATCACCTCATTCTTGCTACATTATGGAACATTGTTGGGGCAAAACATAGATCTTTTAATAGACAATATAGGATAAGCAATAATTAAACCAACGCTTTAACTGTAACTAAAATTATCTTAGCTTCATCAATATAATTAACTTGATATAAATTAAATTGCTTTTGTTTTATTTAATCATACATTGTTCGGCTATCGCGTGGCGGCATGGATGCCGCCGTTGGGTGGGGATATAGGATGTATCCCTCGCCCAACAAAGGATTTTTGTCACTTTTCATCCCTGAAAAGTGAGGCATCAGCTGCGCAAATTAGTTTAATTATTCAACCCAATATAAGGCTATACTCACTTTATGATGCTATCTCACAATAAAGGATTACATCACAACTTCTTCTAGGGTGAATATATTCAAAATAA
The DNA here is from genome assembly GCF_000214135.1 of Acinetobacter sp. P8-3-8. GTDB lineage: Bacteria > Pseudomonadota > Gammaproteobacteria > Pseudomonadales > Moraxellaceae > Acinetobacter. The sequence continues at coordinate 42,949 of NZ_AFIE01000030.1, read as the reverse complement.
AAAAGCCCCTTTCGGGGCTTTAATCGATTAAATCTGTTCTAATTAACCGATAAACTTACGTGCATTACGGAACATACGTAACCATGCACCATCTTCAGTCCATTCTTCAGGTTTCCAAGAATGCTGAATTGCACGGAAATTACGCTCAGGGTGCGGCATCATAATTGTTGCACGACCATCTTTCGACGTCACACCAGAAATCGCTTCAGGTGAACCATTCGGGTTTAACGGATATTGTTGAGTTTCATTACCTAAGCTATCGACATAACGTAAGATTACTTGATTAGACGCATTCAACGATGCAAAGTTTTCAGCAGAAGCTTCTGCACGACCTTCACCATGTGCCACAGCGATAGGTAAAATTGAACCTTCCATACCTTCTAAAAGAATCGATGGAGATTTTTCAACTTTAACATTCACAACACGTGCTTCAAACACTTCTGAAGTATTACGGCGGAAACGTGGCCAGTTATCTGCACCCGGAATAAGTGGTGCAAGCTGAGCCAACATTTGACAACCATTACAGATACCCACAGAGAAAGTATTGTCACGGTTAAAGAATTTCTCAAACTGATCACGTAGTTTTGGATTAAACAATACAGATTTAGCCCAGCCACCACCAGCACCCATGACATCACCGTAAGAGAAGCCACCACATGCAACTAAACCTTCAAAATCGTCTAAATCTACACGACCAGCAAGAAGATCACTCATGTGAACATCGACTGTGTTAAAGCCAACTTTATCAAATGCTGCTGCCATTTCGACATGACCATTGACACCTTGCTCACGTAAAATCACCATGTTCGGGCGACGTTCATTGATATACGGCGCTTCAACAGGTTCATTTAAATCGAATGTTGGTAAAGCGATAATACCTTTATGCTTGGTGTCTGTGATCAATGCAAATTCAGAATCCGCAGTTTCTACGTTGTCACGTAAGCGTTGGATTTGATGCGAAACTCCTGTCCACGCTTGTTGTAATTCTGCACGATTCAACACCAAACCATTGACAGACAATTGGTCAGAATCATTTACAGTACCAACAACACTGATTGCTTCTCTCAAGCTTGAAGTCGCAACTTCAGCTTTTAAGCTCGTCCAATCTGCTTGGCTAATCTGTAATACTGCACCAATTTCTTCAGCGAATAAGCTTTCAGTCGTTTGATCTTCTAAAGCAACACCTAAACGTGAAGCAAACATCATTTCTGCAACAGTTGTTAACAGGCCACCATCACCAATGTCATGATACGCCTTGATCAAGCCACGGTTGTTCCAGTCTTGTACCAATGCAAAGAATGCTTTGAAATCGTCAAAACTATCTACATCAGGTGTGACTGAGCCAATTGCTTTATACACTTGCGCAAGGATTGAACCACCTAAACGGAACTGACCTTTTGACAAGTCGATACGTACCAATACTGAATCTTCATTTTTCAATTCAGGTGTCAATGTTTTACGTACATCTAATACTGGTGCAAATGCTGTAATCACACCTGACATTGGCGAAGTTACAGCTTTATCTTCACCTTCATCATTCCAAGTAGTACGCATTGACAATGAGTCTTTACCCACTGGAATTGCAATACCTAAAGCTGGACACATTTCCATACCGATGGCTTTTACGCCTTCAAATAAGGCTTGGTCTTCACCTTTTTGACCTGCTGCTGCCATCCAGTTCGCAGACAATTTAATGTCACTGACCTGTTCAATATTGGCACACATGATGTTACTAATCGCTTCTGCAACAGCCAAACGTGCTGAAGCAGCAGGATTCAACAATGCCACAGGTGGACGTTCACCCATTGCCATTGCTTCGCCTGTATAACCTTGTAAGCTTGTTGTCGTTACCGCAGCATCTGCTACAGGAACTTGCCAGCGTCCAACCATTTGGTCACGTGCAACCATACCTGTAATAGAACGGTCGCCAATCGTAATCAAGAATGATTTAGATGCAACTGTTGGATTTTTAAGTACACGGAAAATCGCATCTTTTAAATCGACTTGTGATGCATCAAAAGCATCCCCTTTGCGCTCTATTGTTTCATATGAGCGGCTCATACGAGGTGTGCCACCAAGCATGACTTGCATTGGCATATCAACAGCTTTGTTATCGAATAATGGATCGTTCACTGTCAATTGACGTGCTTCAGTGGCTTCACCAAGTACAGCAAATGGGCAACGTTCACGTGCACAAATAGATTCAAATAATTCTAAAGAGCTTGGGTGAATCGCAAGTACATAACGCTCTTGAGCTTCATTTGACCAGATCTCCATCGGAGACATACCAGGTTCAAGCGATGGAATTTTACGAAGGTCAAGAATCGCACCTAGTTCGTGATCATTCACAAGTTCAGGCATTGCATTGGAAACACCACCCGCACCGACATCATGTACAGATACGATTGGGTTGAAATCTTCCATTCTCCAACACGCATCGATAACTTCTTGGCAACGGCGCTCCATTTCAGGGTTTTCACGTTGTACAGATGCAAAATCTAAGTTTTCACCCAATTTACCGCTATCTACAGAAGACGCTGCACCACCACCTAAACCAATAAGCATTGCAGGACCACCAAGAACGATAAGTAAATCGCCTGGTTGAATCGCATCTTTTTCAACATGGTCAGGACGAATATTGCCATAACCACCTGCGATCATGATTGGTTTGTGGAAACCTTTCACGTCACCATTCACATTTTGTTCGAAAGTACGGAAATATCCATTGAGTGCAGGACGACCAAATTCGTTGTTGAATGCTGCTCCGCCTAAAGGCCCTTCAATCATAATTTGAAGTGGAGAAGCCATACGAGATGGTTTACCGTAGTTCTCTTCCCAAGGTTGCTCAAAACCGGAAATATTTAAGTTTGAAACCGTAAAACCGGTTAAACCTGCTTTTGGTTTACCACCACGACCTGTCGCACCTTCATCACGAATTTCACCACCCGAACCTGTTGCAGCACCAGCAAATGGAGCAATTGCAGTTGGGTGGTTATGTGTTTCCACTTTCATCAAGATATGAGCAGCTTGGCTTTTGTATTTATAAACGTGATGACCAGTAGCTTCATCTTTTTTCGGATAGAAACGTTGTGTGTCAAAACCAACAATCACTGATGCATTATCTTTATATGCTGACAATACGTCTGTCGGTGATTCTTTATAGGTATTTTTAATCATTTGGAACAATGACAATGGCTGTTTTTCACCATCAATTGTCCATTCAGAACCAAAGATTTTATGACGACAATGCTCAGAGTTTGCTTGAGCAAACATCATCAATTCGATATCGTTTGGATTACGACCTAATTTATTAAATGCAGCCGTTAGGTAATCAATTTCTTCATCTGACAATGCAAAACCAAACTCAGAATTGGCTTTAACCAAAGCGTCTTTACCCTGACCTAAAATATCAATCGAGTTTAGAGGTTTTGGTGCTGTTTCTGAGAATAATGCAGTAGCGTCATCAATTTGATTGAATACACTTTCAGTCATGCGGTCATGTAAAACTTGTTTTACTTCATCAGATACTTCTGTAATACCTTTTAAAGTAAACAAAACACCGCGTTCAAGGCGGTGTATTGGTGTATTACAGTTGGCAAAAATATCAGTCGCCTTAGATGACCACGGAGAAATCGTTCCCACACGTGGCGTGACTAAAATTTGCACTTCATCTTTTGCAGCCTGACGAACTTGGAATGTAGTTCCGTCATTTAAAAGCTGTAAAGCAGATTGCTGTTGTTGCTCGTTGAGCGCTTGGTCAAACAGATAGACCCATTGGCTTTCTATTGATTGAACAGAACTGATAGACGATAAACGTGTTAATAGTTGTGTTTGCTTAAAAGAAGAATGTGCGGGTGCACCGGCAATGATAAACATGCTGTTTTTGGCTCCACGGGCAGGTTTAGCTAACCTACCTCAATGTGACTTGAAGAGAGCGCATATTCTACTGTGAAAGCAGATTTTCAGCTAGTCATATCCACTTTAAAAATGGGAGATTTTTTTCATGCAAGTACTTGCTTTTACGCTCATTGCTTTAATTTCAATGTAAATAGTAACAAATATTTAGCAGATACGACTGTTGACTACGCTCAATCGGTGGAAAATTTCAGGTTTTGAATCAGGAATCTCATCAATAGGCAACATAGTCACTGTAATTTAATTCCAACTCATCCTATTCAGCATTTCCTTTAACCAATGCATCTATATGTAATAATCAAAAATCACTAAATATTTAAAAGAGAACTTAAAATAAAACTGCACTTATAACTACAAAAGTAAAAAAATCGAAATTAAGAATAAAGCATAAATATTTATAAAATATATTATTTTAAAATTACCACTTATTTTCTTATCTCAAATCTGAATATTTCTAAAACCCGCCTTATTGCAACAAATAAAATATAATCATAAATTTCATTAATTTGAAATTTCATATTCACCCATTCAAACTATTAAATATAAAATAATGTTTTAAAACATAATTATAAATATTTTTAAATTTTCCTTAATTTTAAATTTAAATAAAATCAATAAATAGGTGTAATTTTAACAAACAGAAATACAAATCAATTTAATTAACCATAGCAAAACATAATGTTAAATCTAAAAAATAGAAATTAAGCAAAAATAAAAACTAGAAAATAAAATATTATTAACATAAATCATCATTTTTATTAAATATAACAGATGTTTTAAAACCCATTAAATAAACTAAAAATATAATTTTATAATTTCAAAAAACTATATCAACCATACAATTAAATAACATGCATTCAAAATAAATAATTTAGTTTTAATTACTGCCTATAAATACGGCAATTTAAGTCAGAATAATGATGAAAAAGCTTAAACTCAAAGAATGGATCCCAACTGAAGTACATGATTGGGAAGGAAAAGAAAATGATGTCTTAGTCCTTAATTACACGATGCAATGTGCTTTAGCATGTGATTTTTGTTGTTATGGATGTAATCCTAAACGTAAAGAAAAAATGCCCTTTGAATTGGCAGAAAGGCTAATTCGGGAAGCAGCTGATCTCGATACATTTTCATCGGTTGGGTTTACAGGTGGTGAACCACTACTTTTCCCCGAGGAAATCTGTGCTTTGGCCGATGTACTTTTTGAAGTCAATCTACCATTTACAATCGCAACTGCTGCTCATTGGGCAATCGATGATGATTATTCTAAAACGTTATTGGGTTATTTAAAAAGTAAAGGATTGATCAGACTGAATATCAGCCATGATCCTAGCCATATGAAGTTTGTAGACAAAGCGATTGTAATGAATGCAGTTCGTGCTGCCAGTGAATTAGGCATCGCAACTTATGTTGTAGGGACTTTCGATAATATTCATGAATCACTCGAATCCTTTTTACCTGAAGCTCTTGATCTACCCAAAGTGTCTTTATTGACTAAATACGTCGCAAAAGTCGGAATGGCAAAAAAATGGGACATCACCCAACAGCTTTATGGATTGTCCTTGGACACTGAAGATCTATGTTGTTATCGCAGAGTGAATCACGACATTGTTATTTGGCATGATGGTTCAGTTTACCCATGTTGCTCTACATTTAATCGGGCAACACCCGGTATAAAAGTCGGCAATGCGAACAATATGTCTTTGCGTGAAATTTGGGAAAAAATAGAAGGTTCCCTGCTCTTTCGCATTATGAAAAGGCAAGGTTTTGGGGAGTTATATTCAATCCTAAAAAGCCGAGCACCACACTTATATACGCAACTCCCTCAGGCTCAAAACGTTGTTGGCCCATGTAGCTTATGCAATGCTATTTTTAAAGATAAAGCAATGTGTACTGAGATTTTGCAAGTTATTTCAGAGTATGAGAAAGAAAAAGTATCTCATGCACTTGAAATCGTCGTTGAGTTATTAGGTATAGACAAGGCGACGTCTGTAGTAGAAGAAATCATAACTTAGTGTTTTTAAAAGGAATAGAATAATGAATGATATGAAATCCTTACAAAAGAAACTTGAAACGAATCCTGTTGCTCGGACTCGGTTTCTTGCTGATCTATTAGGGACACTAGAACGTAGTGGTGTTGATATTCAAGACCCTAAAGTTCTTGAACAGCTTAATTTAAACCTTGATTTACGTGACGGGAAAAAATTTCTGGATGGACTCAGAGCAACCACCAATATTATTACGATTGTTGGTTAGTTTTCTGAGTTTTATTTTAATTTATAACCTTTTAAACAATAAACAGCATTATTTTATGCTGTTTATTGTTAATTCATTTCAAAAAATACCCTTGGGCGACTAGATTTTTCTTACTTTAAAATAATAATGTCATTAAACTTACATAAAATTTCAGGCATATTATTCAGACATCATTTTCAATATTCTTTTTCAAATAGATTGAAACACTAAATGGATTAAAATGTATAAAGAACTTATTGCAAACACTCAAAACCAATATTTATTTCCAAAGAATAATTCAAGTATTAGCTCTGATCTAGGTTTTAGATGTCTATTTCATCATGGCGTAGAAGCCTCGCAATTATTAAAATTTAACTTCCCTAATGAACTCAATGAGTTTTTCAAACAATCAAATGGTGCATATCTATTTCAAGATGCAACATATGGTCAATGGGGTTTACATCTACTTGATTTGCATCTAATTCAAAGAATTACAGCTGAGTTTTTTGAGAATAGATACGATGACGCTTTAACTGGTGACCGTATTATTGGTGAATTTTTAGGTGATGGTGAGAAACTTTTAGTAAGGCTTGATCCAAGCATAGCGGATTTTGGAACAATCATAATTGTTTGCCCCATTTCACCAAGGAATGAATGGCAAATTATTGAAATGAATTTTTATGATTTCATCATCAATTATTTTCAGAATAATGGCGAAAAGTATTGGGAAATCCAAAACTATAAAATTGATTAAGACAACTTATGTCGCTCTCCCCTAGTACATTTCCACTAAATTTGGCATCATACCAATAAGCAATAACTGAATAACGATAAATGACTCAAATGCGTTGGTTAGAACTCCTTTCAACAGTTCGAATTGGGAGTAAAAAACAAAATACAGAACAGGCACGTAGCCCATTTCATAAAGATTATGATCGCATTATATTTTCACAAAGCTTTCGACAGTTAAATCGTAAAACTCAGGTTCATCCGTTGACACAACATGATGGTATTCATACCCGTTTGACTCATTCTTTAGAGGTTTCCTGTATTGGACGCTCATTGGGGATGTTGGCTGCGGAAAAAATTAAAGATGAATTACCTGTATGGATTTCACCTGCCGATGTGGGTGCAATCATTCAAGCAGCATGTTTAGCCCATGATATTGGTAATCCACCATTTGGACACGCAGGTGAATATGCGATTCGAGAATGGTTTGATGATGCCTCACATACAGATTTTCTTAAAGATCTGAGCCCCGAACAACAAGCTGATGTACGCCAATTTGAAGGCAATGCACAAGGTTTAAGACTACTTACCAAAATTGATTACCACCCAAATGATGGGGGTATGCGCCTTACTTACGCAACGTTAGGGGCTTACTTAAAGTACCCTTGGCTTTCAAAAACGATTGAATCACAAGGTGATACACCTGCAAGCAAACGTGCAAAGTTCGGTTGTTACCAAGCAGAGAAAGATGTACTTAAACAAATTGCAGATCAGCTTGGGCTCATTCAGCTTGGTGAATATCATTATTGTCGTCATCCACTGACCTATCTATTAGAAGCTGCGGATGATATTTGCTATGCACTGATTGATTTAGAAGATGGCATTATTTTAAATATGTTGTCTTATGAAGAAGTTGAGCCGATCTTTCTCGATTTGATTGGTGACTTTGGAATACCTTCTGAGCTCAGTACGCCTTATACCACGTGGCAACAAAAAATTGCTGCATTGCGTGGACGTGTGATGAAACGTTTAGTCGATGAGGTTACAACGGCTTTTGCACGACACCATTTTCAAATTTTATCAGGTCAATTAAAAGGCTCATTACTACAATATTGTTCTGAAGACATTGAAATTGGGATTGATCGTGCTAAAAATCTTGCCCGTGAAAAGATTTTTGAACATCCACAGAAATCTGGTTTAGAAATTATTGCCCATCAAAGTTTGCAACATATCTTAGATGCATTTATTCCTTTGACCACACCCAATAAAACGCTAAGCTTTAAGGATGGTCGACTCATGTCTATTTTAGAGCGTTTTGGGGCACGTTTTAGTGATGATCACTATGATAATATTATGCAAGTTTTAGATATTGTCAGTAAATTTTCAGACCATCAGGCCTATAATTTAGCGCAAGAATTACAAGGCAATAAAGTTGGTTTCTTTTAAATCATCCAAATCCTTTTGAGTATGGATCACGCCTAGTTTTCGTTATACTCAGATAACTCAATAAACAAACTAAGTTTCAGAACAGCTTAGTTTCACAATTTTTAGAAGTGAACAATATTCATGATCGGATGTCTTATTGGTGAAGTTTTTGCATTAGAAGCGCCAACGGTACTGTTAAATGTAAATGGTGTGGGTTATGAAATTGACACCCCTCTTTCAACATTTTGCCAATTGCAAAAAGGTCAAAAAGTTACTTTGTGGACACATTTAGCTGTTCGTGAAGATGCTCAACTTCTTTATGGATTTTCGAACGCACAAGAAAAAACCATTTTCCGTACTCTTTTGAAAGTAAACGGTGTTGGTCCAAAAATGGCTTTGGGTATTCTCTCGACTTTAAGTGTAGAGATGCTCATTCATACGGTTGAACATGAAGATGTAAATACCCTCGTCAAAGTGCCGGGAGTTGGTAAAAAAACCGCTGAACGTTTAATGATTGAATTACGTGATCGTTTTAAAGCGATGTCATCAGGTACAATTTCAGGTAACTCAACGGTTGAGCAAATCCAATTTACAGGTAATTCTGCCGTTGCAGAAGCTGAAGCAGCCTTGCAATCTTTAGGTTATAAACCTTTAGAAGCCCAGAAATTAGTCAATGCTGCTAAAGGTGATTTTACTGAAGCCAGTGATATCATTCGTGCTGCACTTAAATCCATGAATAAATAAGATAGATTAAGACAATCATGCAAGATCGTTTAATCAGTGGTTCTGAAAAACCAGAAGATCATTTTGATCGTGCCATTCGCCCGACTTCACTCGATGACTATATCGGTCAGCCTGTGGTTCGTGAACAAATGGAAATTTTTATTGGTGCGGCACGTGGTCGTGGCGAGGCGCTAGATCACACTTTAATATTTGGCCCACCAGGTTTAGGTAAAACCACTTTGGCCAATATCATTGCACGTGAAATGGGTGGAAATCTCAAATCAACTTCTGGCCCTGTTTTGGAACGTGCAGGTGATTTAGCTGCAATGCTCACCAATCTTGAAGAAGGCGATGTTTTATTTATCGATGAGATTCATCGTCTTTCGCCCGTGATTGAAGAAATTCTCTATCCTGCAATGGAAGATTACCAACTTGATATTATGATTGGTGAGGGCCCCGGAGCACGTTCGATTAAATTGGATTTGCCCCCTTTTACACTGGTTGCAGCGACAACGCGTGCAGGCTTACTTACCTCACCTTTACGTGATCGTTTTGGGATTGTACAGCGCTTAGAGTTTTACTCAGTTGAAGATTTAACTCATATTGTTGCTCGTTCTGCTTCGTTAATGGATGTACCAACCACAGCAGATGGTGCTTTAGAAATTGCCCGTCGTGCTCGCGGAACACCACGTATTGCCAACCGTTTATTACGTCGTGTACGTGACTATGCGCAAGTGAAAGGCACAGGTGAAGTCACTCAAGAAATGGCGCAACGTGCTTTAGATATGTTGAATGTCGATAAAGATGGTTTGGATACTTTAGACCGCCGTTATTTATCCATGCTTTTAGAGCGTTTCGATGGTGGTCCTGCGGGTGTAGAAGCTTTAGCGGCGGCTATGGCAGAAGATTCAGGCACACTAGAAGATGTGATTGAACCTTATTTAATTCAGCAAGGTTATGCAATGCGTACAGCCCGTGGCAGAATTGCAACCAATCAAGCTTATTTACAGTTTGGAATGACTCCGCCTGAGCCAAAAAGTTAAATCATAGATGAAGCATATTGAGGAATATGGAATAAATCATATTCCTTTAAAATACAATAACTAAAATTATTAACGCCTTTTTACACCTTAAAATTATTATTTTCCTTAAAATATTCAAACTTTTTTTTAAGAAAAATACGTTAAAATTATTGTTCCCTTTCGAACGTCATCAACCAAACTTATGTATGCAATTGTAATTATTCTCATCTTTATACTGAGTGTCTTATACGCACATTTAAGAGGTAAGGAAAAATTAAAATTCTCACGTCAACTGTTTGATCACTCTACATTTTTAGGCCCAGTAAATATGTTTATGACTGGTTTTTCCAGTCTCCCAAATCGAGCGTTTTTTGACACTAAATCTTTTCCTGAATTACAACCATTGCAAGACAATTGGGAAATGATCAGAGATGAAGCCATTGTGTTACAAAACCAAATTAAAGCCGCAGAAAGCAATAATGATGCTGGCTTTAATACTTTTTTCAAACGTGGTTGGAAACGCTTTTATTTAAAATGGTACCAACAAAGCCATCCATCAGCGCAACAGCTTTGTCCAAAAACCGTGGCTCTACTTGAAAAAATTCCAAGTGTAAAAGCAGCAATGTTTGCAGAATTGCCTAATGGTAGCTATCTAGGAAAACATCGTGATCCTTATGCAGGTTCCGTGCGTTATCATTTAGGTTTAAAAACACCAAATAGCGATGCTTGTTTTATTGAAGTTGATCAAGAACGTTATAGTTGGCGTGATGGTGAAGCAACGTTGTTTGATGAAACTTTTGTGCATTGGGCTGAAAACAAATCTGGTGAAACACGAATCATTCTATTTTGTGATATAGAGCGACCAATGAAATGGAAATGGGCTGAAGCATTCAACTCATGGTTTGGTCGCAATGTGATGTCTGCGGCAAGCTCTCCCAATGATGAAAATGACCATACGGGATTTATCAATAGAGTTTTTAAATATGGTTATGCAGTTCACGCAAAAGGCCGTGAAATCAAAGCTAAAAATAGAAAACTTTATTATTTTTATAAATGGCTACTGTTTGGCTTGATTATATTATTGATATTACTCCCAAGTTTGATATAAAAATCAGAATTTATCTATTCATGATCTTTTTATATAGTGATTTTATGCAGTAGAAAGATCGTGAATGATTTAAGCCAAGCTTTATCAAATTGTTAAACTTGGCTTTTTTTAGCAAAATAAAATCAACTTATGTCTACAAATAAAAAGACCTAACAAACTTTTATATTGATAAAAGATTATTTTTTCTCAGTTTTTGAACAGCATCATCAAAATTTAATGCCTTTAGGTTCAGTTTAAAAATAGAAACCAAAACATCCTTTAATTCATCAGTATTCTTCATCGTTTGTTGCCTAACCTGATTATTTTCGCTGTATACATTGAGAACACCATTACTAAAATTATAGCGCTCTTGTCCTTTGACAATGGATAATATTAAATTTTGAGTAAATGGACACTTTGGATATGTAGACATAAACCAATTTGCGATTTTGATATCAGCATCAGCAGCGAGCTGCTCAGGATTAAAGGCATAGACATTATCCCATTGTCCAGAAATACAGACTTGCAACATATATTTCATATCTAACAATGCTGAATCTACTACCCCACTATCTGCGACTGGTATAAAGCGAAAAGGTTCATTTAAAGTTTCTTGTGAAGTTTCCAAAGACTTTAACGACAGCACTTTTGTTGGTGTCATTCCGCCAAAACCAGGGTCAAACAGATATAATGAATCATCCAATCGAACAACAGTCACTAAATGCGTTTTCCCTGGAGATTCTGTAGGCTGATTTTTATAATAAACACGACATAACACATTAAATGCATTGTATCCCAATTCATTTAAAACATGTTTCGCTAAGATATTATGTTCAAAACAATAAGCTTCTCGACCTTGTATTAAAATCTTTTCACTTAATGTTGTAATATCCAACATTACACTTAAACCTAGAAATGGATTAAAATTACCAAACGGAATATTTTGTACGTGTGATGCTAGCAATTTGTTTAAATTTTCTAGTGTTGGTTCAAGCGATACATCAAAAAAGCCTAATTTTTGTAAATACAATCGTGAAATATTATTCGTTGTTTCCATTTTGAAAATTTCCTTTATTGATTCTCGTTAATTATTTAATGGAGCATAATTTAGTAAGGAGAAATTAACTTCTCAAACTCGTCATACGCCAATATTAGGCTTATCCTTAATATTAACTGCTTGCAATAATTCTAATATCCTCAACTAAAAATAATTCACAAGCACCACTGCCAGTATCTTCACGAGACAAAGAACTGCGCCATGTCCAACCATCTTGTGAACTCACTTCAACAAGCTGACCTTTTAAGTAAATTAAATCATCCTGATCCACTTTAGCGATTTGTTTTGCAATTTCTTTATTTGCAGGAATGATGTGCATATTTGCACTGTGTGTTTCAATTTCTCTAATATCAATAGGTGGTGTATTTTCATAACGCCAATAATACCAACGATTACTTTGTCGAATTGAAAGTTGTTTATAAACCTCAGGTTCTGCCATTTTCCCCCACCCTAAAGCGAAGTCTACTGGGCTAATTTCAGCTTCCCGACCAACACTATAATTTTCACGAGATAAAACTCTAAACTCTCCTTCAAAAACAGATAAGTTTGTCATGGTGAATCCATCAAAAGTTTTGACTTGTTCAGTGACCTCCCGATAATTCGGAGCATCCATGACACCACTATTGGGTTTTAGCCAATGTGTCCAAACCCAATACCCCAGCAATACACTAATCAATAGATAAAAAAATCGTTTCATAAGATATTTCTCAATTTCTATATTTATTAATACTTTGAAATATTGTTTAAGTAAATGAGCATTGAATAAAATATTTCAGCGTAAAACGAATTGACACCTTGTGCCATTGGACTGAAAAATTAGAGTGCTAAACTGCCACGCATTATATAACTTGAATATGAGTGGAAATATTCATTTTCTCTCAGAAGCGTTTCCTCAGTTCAAGTGATGAATCAGCAAATTGAATTAAGAAGTAGGTCAGCATCATGGCGAACAAATTTGAATTTCAACTTCGTGTTTATATTGAAGATACCGATGCTGGTGGTATCGTATATCATGCCAATCATATCCGTTTTATGGAACGTGCTCGCACCGAGTGGTTACGTGCATCTGGTATTGACCACTATTGGCATCAAAAAGATTACAATTTTGTGGTGCATAAAATTGCATTGAAATATTCTCGCCCTATACTTATGGACGATCTTATTACTGTTACAGCAAGTGTAGTTTCATGTAAAGCTTCGTCATTTGTATTGCAACAAAATATATATCGTGGTGAAATCATGCTTGCTTCTGGCGAGGTGGAATTGGCATGTTTAAGTACTGACATGAAACCCCGCAGAATTCCTGACGAAATCCGTGATTTAATTCTTCGAGAATTAGCTCACGAATAAAAATACTATTGGCACATGTAACTATGGCAACACAACTAGAATCTTCTCTACACATCTCTGATTTAATTTTACAAGCGAGCCCTGTGGTTCAATTGGTCATGCTAGTTTTAGTACTGGCGTCTGTTTTTAGTTGGTATTTGATTGCCAAGTTACATATGGGCTATAAACGTGCAAGACAAGGAGATAGTCATTTTCAAAAAATCTTCTGGTCTGGCGCTGAGCTCAACACTTTATATAACAATGCTCAACTGAATTCTAAACGTGATGGTTTAGAAGATATTTTTTATCAAGGTTTGAGTGAATTCTTAAAACTCAAAAAGCGTAATGCTGATATTGCACCCCGAATCGAAGGTACAGAACGTATTCTACGTGTCGGTTTAAGCCGCGACCAAAGCCGTTTAGAACAAGGTTTAAGTGCTTTAGCCAGTATTGGTTCAGTTGCACCTTATGTCGGTTTATTTGGTACAGTTTGGGGCATCATGAATGCTTTCATCGGTTTAGCCCAAGTAGATCAAGTCACACTGGCTACCGTCGCTCCGGGTATTGCCGAAGCTTTGATTGCAACAGCGATTGGTCTTTTTGCTGCAATTCCTGCTGTATTGGCATTTAACCATTACACAGCTAAGGGCGAAGAAATCTATTCAGATCGTGCATTATTTGCAGAAGAAATGGTGGCGCTATTACAACGTCAGTCTGTGGGTACTACACAGGAAGCTGAATAATGGCAATCCGACGCTCAGGCAGTTTTGACCGTATTAAAAAACCTTTAAAAAGTGATATGAATGTCGTTCCATATATCGACGTGATGTTAGTTTTGTTGGTTATTTTTATGGTTACAGCGCCGATGATTACCACTGGGGTAAAAGTCGATTTACCACAGGCCAATAATAAACCACTTTCTTCTCAAGATGAGCGCCCCGCAATTGTCACTTTAGAAGCTGATGGAACCATCAAACTCGAAGATAAAGCACATAAAAATGATGCGATGACACTTGAAGAGTTAAAAGCTGTATTGATTGAGAGTCAACAACAGGCTGAAGCTGACAAAAAACAACTCACTGTGTTAATTAATGGTAGTGAATCACGCCCTTATGGTGAGATCATGAAGTTGATGTCAACACTTCAAGATGCTGGTTTAAGCCAAGTTGGGTTACTGACTGAGCCTGTAAAGTAAGTTATGAAAAATATTCAAAAGCCGCAATCTAAAGAAAAAGCGATTGCACTTGGGTTCACCTTTGGAATCCACATGGTGGCGATAACTGGCTTACTTTTTCTCGGTTTAAGTAAGCCACCTGAACCACCTAAGCAAATTAAAACAGTGCTGATAAAACCTGAAGACTTACCACTACTCGAAGCAAAACCTTTAGAGCAAACGGATTCAGAAGAAACGGCGGATACTAAAGTTGCTGAGCAAGTTAAACAAACGGCTGAACCCAATCCAACTGCGCCAGTAATTCCTGCTGAAAGCAAACCCAAGCCAGAAGATATGAAAGCTGCCGAAATGAAAAAGGCGGCTGAAGAAGCAAAAGCGGTAGCACGTCAACAAGAGGCTGCGGCTGCGCAAATGGCTCAAGAAAAAGCAGCCAAATTAGCGCAAGCTAAAGCGGATGCCGCTGAAAAGGCAAAACAAAAAGCTGCAGAAATCATGCAACAAGCGAAAGCGGATGCTGTTGCAAAAGCTGAAGCTGCTGCCAAAGCAAAACAAGAAGCCCTTCAAAAAGCCAAAGCAGATGCCGCTGAAAAAGCACATCAACTCAAGCTGAATGAACAAGCAAAACGTAATGCGGATGCCGCAGAAAAAGCACGTCAAGCTAAAGCGGACGATGTTGCAAAGGCAAAAGCTGATGCGGCGAACAAAGCCAAAGCAGATGCTGTTGCAAAAGCAAAAACTGATGCGGCGAACAAAGCCAAAGCGGACGCTGCTGCAAAGGCAAAAGCTGATGCAGCGAACAAAGCCAAAGCAGACGCTGCTGCAAAAGCAAAAACTGATGCAGCTAACAAAGCCAAAGCAGACGCTGCTGCAAAGGCAAAAACTGATGCAGCAAATAAAGCCAAAGCAGATGCTGCTGCAAAAGCTGATGCAGAAGCTAAACGTAAAGCTGACCTAGCCCGTGAATTGGATGAGGAAAAAGCATCTGCGGCTGAAAAAGCTAAAGAAGCTGCTGCCAATAAAAAAGCAGAAGCAAGAAAGATTGCATCTTCTGCAAAACGTGACTTTGAAAATAAAGTACGTAATGCATGGCGTATGCCAGCAGGTTCATCTGGTCAAAAAGCGACTGCTCGAGTCACATTAACTGAAAGTGGTGCTGTTGCTTCTGTGATTGTGAATGCTTCTGATCCAGACGTTAAAGCCAGTGTTGAACAGGCTGTCAGAAGTGCTGCACCGTTCCCAATGCCATCCGATCCCGATGCAAGACGTGAAGCACGAAGTTTTAGCGCTTCATTTACAGTGAAGTAAAATACTGAAATGAATATTTTAAACCCTGCTTCGGCAGGGTTTATGCTATTTTGGAGTTGTTAGCGTTTCAGGAACAATAAAAATGTATGGGAAAATTTTTAGTTTAATCAGCCTACTAGCTTTATCTTCTGCTACTTTTGCTGAGAATGAACAAGCTATAGAAATACAGAATCAACAAAATATAGTACTAAGCAATGAGCCAACAATATCAGCAATTCCAGCGCCTAAAAACGACACCCTGTTTGCTTCTTGCTCCTACCATAATTTTCAAAAAATAATGAAAAATCTAAAACTTCCTGAGACAAATGCTGAGTATCATTACGATCTCGTTGTGGAGCTTAAAGAGGATGGTCGAGTAAAAAGCATTCAAATCAATGGAAGGAACAATGACATCATTGTAAAAGCGCTTAAAAAAGCGATTTATAAATCAGCACCTTTTGAAACCGTAGCCGATGAATCTAAAGCCCATTTGTGTAACAAGATTGAATTTAGTTTTCTAAATAAATATTAACTTGTTAAATTTCAGATCATTATCTTTATATACGCTTAGAATTTACAATTCCAAGTCAAACAATGATTTGAAATCGCTTTCAGGTTTATCCCGAATTTGAAAGCTTTATGTTATGTTAGATCTGTTAGCGTTTTTGGGGACAATAAAAATGAATTGGAAAATTTTCAGCTTAATCAGCATACTCACTTTATCTATTCCTGCTACTTTTGCAGAACAAGCTACAGATACACAGAGTCAACAAAAATTAGATTCATCAGGTGAGCCTTTAACCGTCACTCACCTCCCATTGACACTAATTAATACACCTCAATTACTCACTTGCCATACCAATAATTTACAGAAAATTATGGATAATCTAAAATTACCCTTCACCGCTTCCAATCAAAATCTACAGGTGCTTGTTGAATTTAAAGATGATGGAAAAATTAAAAGAATTCAAACCAATGGGCGCAACAATGACATTACTGTTCAAGCAATAAAAAAAGCTATTTTTAAATCTGTGCCATTTGACATGCCTAAAGATGAAAGCAAAATTCATCTTTGTAATAAAATTGAGTTTGTTTTTTATAGCGAAACTAAACGACTTTAATCTTTTATACATAATTACATGCTTTATATAGATTAAAATTATCTCTTTATGCTACAAAGCTATGCATAGTTTAAAACCAATATTTGAGTACATGAAGTCCAATGAAAATCATGCCTAAACAACTATTAGGATTAGCAATTATTGCTGCACTGAGTCCTGCACTCATTACCACCTCTTATGCACAACTCCATTTGGAAATTGCCAAAGCGCCTGAATCTGCACCTAAAATTGCGATCATTCCCTTTAGTAATGATCAATCAATTTATCCAGTGGTGGAACAAGATTTAAATCGTTCGGGTCGTTTTACCAGTGCATCGCAAAATCTTCCTGCCACAGCATCTATTAACAATGTGAATGCTGAAGCATGGAAAGCTGCGGGTGTTCCTTATGTAGTGCTTGGTGAATCGAAAACCAATGCAGATGGCTCTCTTTCTGTTCATTATCAATTGTATGATGTTGAAAAGCAGAAATTCTTACTCAATGAATTGCTTACCGTTCCTGCATCACGAGTACGCTCTGCTGCACATATGATCAGTGATGCGATTTATCAAGCTTTGACAGGTGTTCAAGGTGATTTCAGCGGTCGAATTGCTTATGTACTGCGTAATCCTGCAACACCTGAACAGCGCTATACGCTACAAATTGCAGATACAGATGGTGAGCAACCAAAAACCGTTTTAAGCTCACGAGATCCAATTCTTTCCCCTGCTTGGACACCTGATGCGAAAAAAATCGCTTATGTGTCGTTTGAAACCAAACGTCCTGCGATTTATGTTCAAGATTTAGCAACAGGTCAACGTGAGAAATTAGCCAGTTTCCGTGGTTTAAACGGTGCGCCGAGCTTCTCGCCTGATGGCAAATCAATGCTATTTACAGCTTCTATGCATGGTAATCCTGAGATTTATCAGATGGATTTAGATTCACGCCAAGTGAAACGACTTACCAACGATAGCGCAATTGATACAGAAGCACGTTATGCACCAGATGGAAAATCATTTATTTTTACCTCTGACCGTGGTGGATCAGCTCAAATTTATCGTTATAACTTTGCAGATGATTCAACAAAACGCTTAACTTTCCGTGGTGCATTTAATGCTCGTGGAACACTAAGTGCAGATGGTAAATATGTTGCATTGGTACATCGTCCATCTGGAAGTAACTACAAAGTTGCAATTCAAGAAATTTCAACAGGAATTACCAACATTCTCACGCCAACGAGTTTAGATGAATCACCAAGTTTCTCTCCAAATGGACAAATGGTGGTTTATGCGACACGTGAAGGAAGTCGTGGCTTATTGGCAATCATGTCTACAGATGGCCGTTTCCGTATGAATTTACCAAGTGAACAAGGTGAAGTACGTGAACCTGCTTGGGCACCAAAGTAATACCAAAACAATCGTTTTTATGCTCAAAATCGTGTTAATTTAAAATGAAGTCATGGAGATTAAAATGAATTCGATCAAATATTTAGCTTTACCGTTATTGGCTGTAAGCCTTGTGATGACAGGCTGTGCAAGTCGTAAGCCTGCTGCAACCGTTGAAACTGGAACCAATCCAAATGGTGCAACAACAGTCAATACCAATGGTTTAAGTGAAGATGCTGCATTAAATGCTCAAAACTTAAATGGTGCTTCATCTAAAGGCGTAACTGAAGCAAATAAAGCATTTTTAGCAAAACGTGTTGTTCATTTTAATTATGACAGTAGTGATCTATCAAATGAAGATTATCAAACTCTTCAAGCACATGCTCAATTCCTGATTGCCAATGCAAATTCAAAAGTTGCTTTAACGGGTCATACAGATGAGCGTGGTACTCGTGAGTACAATATGGCTTTAGGTGAACGTCGTGCCAAAGCTGTTGAAAGTTATTTAATCACCAATGGTGTTAAATCAACTCAGCTTGAAGCAGTGAGCTATGGCAAAGAAATGCCTATTAATGCAGGACATGATGAAGCGGCTTGGAAAGAAAATCGTCGCGTAGAAATTAACTACGAAGCTGTACCGCCATTATTAAAATAATGTCAAAGTCATATTTCTAAATTATTGATAAATGCTCAATTCAATTGGGCATTTATTTTTTGTTGAGAATAGTCAAAATAGTCTTAACTTTGTTTGAAAATATTCTCCTTATATATTTCAATGCAGATTCAATTTAATTTTCAAAATAATTCTGTAAAGAAACGTCCTTTGATCAATAAAGCCTTTTTAATTCGCTAAGCCTTTGATTCATCAGGTTTGTGGCTTTGCATAGATTCAATCATATCGTGCTTATTGAATTCTTTGAATTCAGGCTTTGCTTCATAATCCTTCCAAGCATCTTTCACATTTTCAGCACTAATTTCTTTTAAATCAATGCCTTCGCTTTCCGTTGGAGTCGCATCAAACTTTGCCGTTGTCATGTTAGTACTCCTTATTCCATGGTTTATAAATTTAACATAACACTTTATAAAATACTTTCAAGGGTATTTTCACGACAAATAACACAGGATAATTTTTATTTTCTGTCGAACTCATCTAAAATGGTCGCATTCTTTAATTTGATAGAATTTTATTGCTTTTGGAGCACCACTGATATGTCATATCGCACCCTATCCCAATATTTAGAACAACAACAAGGGAACTTAACAACTGAACTTGCTGATGTTATTGAAACGATTGCCAATACATGTAAAACCATTGATCAGGCTTTACAAAAAGGCGCTTTAGCAGGTGTATTAGGCAGCGCACAAAACGAGAATGTTCAAGGCGAAGAACAAAAGAAACTTGATGTTATTTCAAATGATTATTTAATTGATGCTTTAAAAATCAATAAAAACGTGGGTGGTTTAGCTTCTGAGGAATTAGATGACTTCACTCCTGCTCAAGGAAATGGTAAATACCTTGTATTATTCGATCCGCTTGATGGTTCAAGCAACATCGACATTAATATGTGTGTGGGTACGATCTTCTCAATTCTTCCTGCAAAAAATGCAGTGACAAAAACTGAAGATTTCATGCAAGCAGGTACTCAACAAGTTGCAGCAGGCTATGTACTTTATGGCCCATCGACAATGATGGCTTTAACAGTAGGTGCTGGCACAGTATTCTTTACATTTGATCCTGAAACTCAGCAATTTTTACTCACATCTGAAAATATCCAAGTTGCAGCAGATACCAAAGAATATGCAATTAATTCATCAAATGAACGTCATTGGGAAGAACCTGTAAAACGTTATATTGGTGAGCTCATCGCAGGTAAAACGTCTGTACGTGAAAAAGACTTTAATATGCGTTGGGTTGCATGTATGGTGGGCGATATTCATCGTATCCTTTGCCGTAGCGGAATTTTCTTGTATCCATACGATACCAAAGATCCGAAAAAAGCAGGTCGCTTACGTTTAATGTACGAAGCAAATCCAATGAGCATGCTCATGGAACAAGCAGGTGGCGCTTCAACGACAGGTCGTGTGCGTATCATGGACATTCAACCGACTGAATTGCATCAACGTGTGCCTGTAGTGATTGGTTCTAAAAATGAAGTTGAATTAGTCACAAGCTACCACAACTAATCCATAGCTTTTACTCCCTATGCTCTAGTTTAGAGGGAGTACATCATTCAGGGGTTGTCGCATTTTGCACAACCCCGACTTACTTTTTATGGATGCACTCCCATGCCTACTATTTTCCTAGAATCAAAAGACAATCCAAAAATTAAACACTTACGTGGTTTAATTGAACAAAATACCTATCGTAAAAAACAAGGACAAACCGTACTTGAAGGCACTCATTTGAGTCTAGCTTGGCTCGAAAAAGGTCGTAAAATCAACTCAATTTTCACCACTGAACATGCTTTAGACCATGAAGATTTGGGTGAGATTATTGACCAATATCAAGGTGCTGTTTTTGTGATTAGTGAATCTTTATATAAAGATTTAAGCACTCTAGGGACTACCCTTGCCTGTTTGGCCATTGTTGATCTTCCTAGCTCCACTCAAGCACTAAACTTCAATGAAGACACGTTGATTCTGGAAAATGTTCAAGATCCAGGTAATGTTGGCACATTATTGCGTTCAGCAGCTGCCGCAGGGATTGAGCAAGTTGTATGTACTAAAGGCTCTGCATCACTTTGGTCACCTCGTGTCCTTCGCGCAGGCATGGGCGCACATTTTTCATTGCAAACTTATGAAAATGTCGTGCTTGAAGACATTATCAAACAGTTTAACATTCCTGTTTATGTCACTAGCTCACATGATTCAGAAAGCTTATATTCAAAAAATCTGCGTAAACAATGCGTTTGGATTTTAGGTAATGAAGGTCAAGGCGTTTCAGAATTTGCTTTGAAATATGCTGAATCTGTAGCTATTCCACAACCGGGTGGTCAAGAGTCACTCAATGTTGCAGTTGCAGGCTCAATTTGTTTCTTTGAAATGGTTCGTCAACGCCTATAACGTTAAATTATTTTAAATATTGCCCGTTATTGGACAAAATCATTTAAACTGAAAAAATAATTGATTTACATGTCAACCCAAACCATTTTTTAAACGTTATATGTATACGAATTTAAAATTATGGTGGGTACCCAATGACGGGATTTTCCATCTCTATGGACTTAGCACCAAAGAAGTCACAGTCTGAAATAGCAAGTGTTCAATCGAGCACGGCTGAGCAGCGCCTGAGATTTTTTATGCATGATGTAACAGGTCGTGCATTAGTGATGATGGAAAGTGCAACTCAGGGACACAATGGCATTGCCATGGATTTAGTACAGGAAGCATTTATTTCCTTACATAAATCCTATTCAGAGAAATCGACTGAAGAATGGTATCCATTGTTTTACACCATTTTAAATAACAAGTTACAAGATTGGCGTCGCAAAGAAGCAAGACGTGCTTCCCCTTTTTCTTTATTCCGTAAAATTGATTTAGATGGTGACGATGATGAAGCCATGGATATTGTGGATGAGTCGACACCCAATCCACTGCAATTTTTAGATCAACATGTAACAGTTGAAGAAATACAGGAAGCGATTAGTCAATTACCCACACGTCAGCAACAAGCTTTTATGTTACGTGCTTGGGAAGGGTTTGATACTCAAACTACGGCGTCAATTATGAATTGTACTGAAGGTAGCGTAAAAACCCATTATCACAGGGCGATCCAAGGACTGAGAGCTTCGCTATCACACTTAAATCCTTATGGAGGTTCATCGGATGAATAATGATGATTTCACCAAACAAGTGACTTCTAAACTTGATGGACTTGCACATAATCATCGCAATAAAGCTGTAGTGATGAATAATGTGTTGGATCACATTGAAAACAAGTCTAAGTCTCGTTATGGTACGTGGAAAATGACTGGCTTTGCATTGGCTGCTGCGATCACAGGTTTTGTGGTGATTCCAAATGCTTTTGATGTTTCAAATGAGCCACATAATCAACAACAAGTTATTGTTAGTCCTAAACTTTCACCACAAATGATGGAAGATTTAGACATGTTATCTGTATTTGGTGAGGATAAGAATACCCATGGTAGCTAGAAAATTAGCTTTGGCTTTTTGCGCTATTGGTTTTCTACAAACGAGTTTTGCTGGTTTTGAACGTTTTTGGATTTTTTCCAAAGATGCGAATACTCAAGTCAATGAAACATGGGATAATTTATCTGAGGACGAACAAAAAGCCCTCATTAAACGCTATCAGAATTTAAAAGAAATCCCTGCTGATCAAAATAATACTTTGCAACAACGCATGGATTGGTTTACTCAACTTCCTGAACAAGATAAACAAAAAATGCGTGAAGTTTGGCAACAAATGAGCACGACTGAACGCAATGAGTTACGCAAAAAAATGCAGAAAGCTTCAACTTCTGAGCAACGTAATGAAATACGTGAAGAATATATGCAAAAATATCAACCAACGACTGTGGCTTCTCACTAAATCATTCGATCCAAATATTTAAGAAGCCCCTTAAGAAATCATCAGCCTCTTTTGAGGCTTTCTTTTTTGAAATACATTAAAAAGATCTGTTTTAATTTAATTTTATACTATTCTTTTATTTAGCTTATCTGAACTTTCTGCTACATTTTATCCATAAGACTGATCTCATTACTCTTTTTGGACATTATAATGAATATAAAATCTGTCATTCAACTCAGCATCCTTTGCATTCCAAGTAGCTATTGCTTCGCTTTGGGTTTAAATCACTCCCCTATTCAACAAATCACACTTTATCCAACTTCGGCAAAAATAGAACGAACTATTCCGGTACAAACAGGCGAGCAACTCGTCACACTCACTGGACTGGCGGCGAATTTTGATATTAATCAATTGCAATATCAGAGTAGTAACATTGAAGTCAATGCAGTTTCACATACAGACAGTGCCATCGATAAACCAGCTGGCAATGAATCGACTCAACTTAGAACTCAAATTGATAACTTAAAAAAGAAAATTTCTGAACAAAACTCGATTATTCAAGCGGCTGAATTACAAAATAAATTTCTAGGCAATGTGACAGAAGGTTCTGCTCCTAAAGTTCGTCAGGAAGCTTATTCAGCGTTTATTGCGATTGATCAAGCCAAAATAGAAAAAGAAAAATTAGAACAGCGTTTAGCAGAACTCGAACAAGATTTAAATACCATTGGTGATAGTGATTTCGATCAGCGTACACTTAAATTTTATGTCAATGCACCACAATCGGGTGAAATCAAAATCAGCTATGTTGTGCCTTATGCACGTTGGCAACCGACATATAAAGCTGAGTTAAATACGCAAACTAAACAACTGAAACTCACCCGTATGGCGATGATTGCACAGAAAACAGGTGAAGATTGGAATAATGTCAAATTGACACTTTCCACATCAACACCTCAAAGCTATGTACAACAAGTTCAGCCTCAGCAATGGTGGGTGAATTACCATGAGCCTGAACCAGTACGTCCAATCCCTGAATATGCCCCTGCCCCTATAGCATTGGCTGAAGTTGCAATGGATAGTGGATCTGCAAAAATGAGAAGCCCTGCTCGAAATAATGGACCGAGCTTTCCTCAATTCCAAGCATCGGATTTAAATTTCAGCACTGAATTTCGTTCAGAAACCAAAGTATCTATTCCGAGTAGCCAACAACAAATTTTCTTACCTTTAAGTGCTGAACAGTACCCTGCAAAACTTTCAGTTTGGGTGCTTCCAAAGCAAAGTACGCAAGCAACGATTAATGCAGAAATTGCAAAACTCGATAGCAGTTGGCCGTCTGGTATTTTAAAACTCTACCGTGATGGCGATTATATTGGACAAAGAACATGGAACAATAGTGCCGATGAGGCCTTGCAAATGAGCTTTGGTACGGATGAACAAATTCAAGTGAATGTTACAGATTTAACAGATAAGAAGAATCCTATTCGTTCACGTTCTGAAACTATTCAAAAACAACAATATTCAATTCAAAACCTACATAGCTACCCAATTCAAGTAACCGTTTTTGAATCTGAACCACAAAGCCGTAATGGTAAATTAACCACACAATCGGTTTATAGTACGCCACCAACTGCAACGTCATGGAATGGTCAACCCAATATTAACCAGTGGCAAATGAATTTAGATCCGAAGCAAACCTTTAAATTAGATGTACAACATCAATTTAAATATCCAAGCAAAGGATATACATCTGGCTTCTAAATCATGATTTGCAAAGATATTTTTGCAAATGTGCTAGTGAATAAATACGACGTTCTAATAACAAAGCCATCAATCATGATGGCTTTTCGTTTAATTAAAATCACCTTCTCTTTCAGGTTGGTATAGCACTTTCTCAATTTTTACTTTCATCATCTGACCATCAGGTTGTGGCCATTCTATTTCTTGACCTTCTGCCAATCCAAGAATTGCCGCACCGATTGGTGCAATAATATTTACTTGTCCAGCTTCACCACGAAAATCATGCGGATAAACAAGGGTGATTTCAGAACTTTTTGTTGATGGTTCAACGGTAATCAAAACCTTTGCATTCATACTTTACAACATTGGCAGGCAATTGATTTGGCTTCACCACTTCAGCTCTTGCAAGTTCATCTTCTAAATGCTTCATCGTTTCGGTGAATTTAGTTTGATGCTCTAACATTGTTTCTAAACGATTTAAATCTTGTTCTGAAATAATAATTTTCGGTTTAATCATCTCTTTGACCCCTATATTTCTATGGTCTTTCACACCATTTTGTTACAACAATATTCTTGGTCAATGTTGTTCTTTTAAGTCAGTATTTTGCAATACTTTCAATTTTTATACCCAATAAAAAAGCCCCCTTGAAAGGGGGCCTTTCTCAAGTTAATGCTTAATCAGCATAAACTGGGAATTTAGCACATACTGTTTCTACTTTCGCTTTTACAGCATTGATTACAGCTTCATCACCTTTAGAATCAAGGATATCTGCAATCCAACCTGCAAGATCACGAACTTCAGCTTCACCGAAACCACGAGTTGTTACAGCTGGTGTACCGATACGGATACCTGAAGTCACGAACGGAGAACGTGGATCATTTGGTACAGAGTTTTTGTTCACAGTAATGTGTGCATCACCTAACCAAGCATCTGCTTCTTTACCTGTGATGTCTTGTTTAATTAAAGACAATAGGAATAAATGATTTTCAGTACCACCTGATACAACATCATAACCACGTGCGATTAATACTTCAGCCATTGCTTTAGCATTCACAACTACTTGTTTTTGATATTCTTTATATTCAGGTGCCATTGCTTCTTTAAAGCAAATCGCTTTCGCTGCAATCGCGTGAACTAATGGACCACCTTGGTTTCCTGGGAATACAGCAGATTGAAGTTTCTTTTCAATTTCTTCATTTGCTTTTGCAAGGATTAAACCAGAACGTGGGCCACGTAATGTTTTATGTGTCGTTGTAGTCGTTACATCAGCAATTTGTACTGGGCTTGGGTATACACCCGCAGCAACTAAACCTGCAACATGAGCCATATCTACAAATAAATAAGCGCCAACTTTATCCGCAATTTCACGGAAACGTTGCCAGTCTACAATTTGGCTATAAGCAGAGAAACCAGCAACGATCATACGTGGCTTATGTTCTACAGCTAAACGCTCAACTTCTTCATAATCGATTTCGCCCGTTTCTGGGTTTAAACCGTATTGAATCGCATTATAGGTTTTACCAGAGAAGCTCACTTTAGCACCATGTGTCAAGTGACCACCATGCGCCAAGCTCATACCTAAAACTGTATCACCAGGATTAAGAAGCGCTAAATAAACCGCTGAGTTCGCTTGAGAACCTGCATGTGGCTGAACGTTAGCATAATCAGCACCAAATAATTCTTTAGCACGATCGATCGCCAATTGTTCGATCACATCAACATATTCACAACCGCCATAATAGCGTTTGCCTGGATACCCTTCTGCATATTTGTTGGTCAGTTTTGATCCTTGTGCTTCCATGACAGCAGGAGAACAATAATTTTCAGATGCAATTAACTCAATATGCGCTTCTTGGCGAGCATCTTCGTTTTTAATTGCTTGAGCTAATTCAGGATCAAATTCAGAAATTGAGATATTGGCGAACATTAGCGAGGTCCTATAAATTAGGGCTTTTAAGCCGTGCTAAGATTGCGCACATTGTAGCATGAAGTTTGTAATTAAACAGAATGAACTTTACTCAGTTTGAAATAAAAATAGCTCATATTTTCAAAACATGAGCTATATCAAAACGAGACTATTTATACCGTCATTTGGGCAACATTATTTAGCCATCATTTCATTGACATCAAAGACAATATTGTCAATATTCAATGCATAAGCTGATCCATGATCCCAAGTTGGACTGGTAATGTAATTCACTTGGGTTCCTAGTGCTTTCGCTGTTCCTAATAAAGCATCTGTAGCCACTTGAGGTACGGTCGTATCCGCCCCACCTTGATAAATTACGATTGGCGTTTTGACTTGGATTTGTAAAGGTTGTGAATCTTTTTCCAAGAATGATTTAACAACAGGTAATGACATAAAACTATCGGTCGTTCTTGGGTAATCTTTCAACGATCCATTCACAGCCGCATGTTGCCCCATTTTAACAGCAAACTGGTTACCCAATACATCGTAACAAACACTTTCTGCATTTTTAGCAATTTGGTCTGTTGGTGTTTTAAAGACTTGGTTATATTCCAATGTTGGATTTTGATTACGTAAACCCGCAGCAATTAAAGCTGTAAATGTATCTAAAGATGCATAAACTGGAATCTGTTTATCAGGTGTTGAATTTGCAACAGAAGCTTGCCCTGCATTTAAAATCAAACTTAATTGTGAAGCAGGTGCAACAGCAACTGTTCCTTTATAGTCTAAGTTCGCACGCGCTGCATACTGCGCTGCTCCTAAAGCTGCTTGACCACCTTGTGAATGCCCTACCGTTACCCATTTCTTAGAAACTTTATTGCCCAACCAATTATGGGTAGCAACCACGGCATCCGTAATTGAATAGCCTTCACTTTTTAAATTTAAGAATGGATGTAATTCAGTTCCTGTTGGTTCACCTAAACCTTCATAATCAGGTGCAACAACCACATAGCCCTCAGCTAAGAACTTAGAGATCATACCTTTAATATAATCATTCATCACATTACGGCTTGGTGCACACTGATCAGCCACACCTGTTGTGCCATGTGCCCAGACCACAATCGGCCAACCTGATGCAGGTGCAGCAGTTCGTGGAGTAAACACCAATGCAGTCGCTTGAACCTCACTCCCACTGATGCCTTTCATTTTATAAGTCATCACTACACTTTCAGCAGCAGCTGCAGAAAAATCTGTCAATGAATAAGCCGTTGGTGTCCCTACAACAGGATTTGCAATGTTATTGACATCTGCATTTGATGTAGATGAAGAGCCACCACCCCCATCTCCACCATTATCACATGCGCTGAGAAGCAACCCCGAACTTAAAACTAAAACCGTCAGTAAATTTTTTTTCATGTGACTTATCCTTAAACACAGTTTTTAGAAATCTTGTATGCAAAATGCCCTTGCATATTTATTCATCAATACGATAAAAAAACCTGTTAGGCAAGTCTTTTCATTGAAATTATTGAAGAATCATTGGGATTTATAAGACTCAATAAAAAGACATTTTCTTAATTCTATATGAACATTGTGAATGGTTTGGCTTATAGATCAAAACTGCACCATGCTAGCTTGCTCTCATGCTTTTCGAATGCTTTTATAAAAATGATTTGACAATTTATCTTACTTTTCCTTCTTATTTGTTCTTGCTCATCCTTCATTTACAATTAAGAGCAATTACAATAAACACAATATCAAACCTTGAAACTTCAAAATGCAATAGCATAAGTAAGTGACAGACCACAATTCAGCCAGAATCATGTGAAATATTGATTATGAATTGTATTCAAAGCTCAAAAAAGCTAGTGTTATTCAGGTTTACTATTTTGCACTGATTTTGGAGCAACGCATGCAAGCAATTATATTAGATACTGAAACACATAATTTAAATGGCTTGCCCATTGAAATTGCATATGCACCTATCCAAATTAATGACGGTAAACTGAGTTTAGATCGCGAACTTATTTTTGATCAGCTATATAGCATCGGCGATGAGAAAATTTCGTACGCCTCTATGGCAGTGCACCATATTTTAGAGTCAGATTTAATAGATCAACCTAACTTTTCCACCTTTCAACTTCCTCAAGACACACGTTATATCATTGGGCATAATATTGACTATGATATTCGTGCAATTCAGCAATGTGGTGTGGATACGTCTCAAATCAAAGCCATTTGTACACTCGCATTGGCGCGTTTAGTTTGGCCAAATGCTGAAGCACATAATATTTCTGCACTGATTTACATGATCAGCAAAGGCAGTGAAAAAGCACGAGAAATGTTAAAAGGTGCTCACCGTGCAGATG
The DNA here is from genome assembly GCF_000214135.1 of Acinetobacter sp. P8-3-8. Lineage (GTDB taxonomy): Bacteria > Pseudomonadota > Gammaproteobacteria > Pseudomonadales > Moraxellaceae > Acinetobacter. The sequence continues at coordinate 13,940 of NZ_AFIE01000030.1, read as the reverse complement.
CAGATATTATTTTAACGGCAAATATCTTAATGCATATTATTTATCAATTGAAAATTCAAACAATTGAAGAGTTATATGAAGCTTCAGAAGACGCGCGCATTCCACGTAGCATTAATTTTGGTAAACATCGTGGCACAGCAATTGTAGACTTACCTGCCGATTATATTCAGTGGCTACTACGCCAAGAAGATTTAGATCCTTATTTGCGTAAAGCTTTAGAAAATGCAAAATAAATCACAAAACAAGCTATTGATTTGTAATAAAATAGTCACGTTAGTGTAATTTTCACACTTTATCCTAAAGCCAATTTATTAGGGGAAATAGATTGGCTCATGGATCATTATGTGAAAACTCATTTAGGCGTCCAAGCCTTAAAACAGCGCTCGTTTCAACTGAATGCTCGTCAAAGACAACTGCTACTACTGATTGGTACAGATGATTTTCGAATATTGAATAGTGCCATGAAACAGCGCTTAGCAACGCCTGAAATTATTCAACAATTAGAACAATTGGGTTTAATTTTTTCAGGTCAACAAAGCTCAAACCATTCAGTTGAATATATTACAGAAAAAACCAATCACGTTGAGCCAAATCAACCCGTTAAAAATGTTCAACATGAAAGTCTTAATACAAAAAATCTTCATACAACAGATATAGCCGATGAGAAAGCTACGCAATCCAATATAGATCATGAATCAATAGAAAATCTAATGATTCAACATCAGAAAATAAATGAATCCCCCCTTCAACAACAAAAACAAGATACTAATTTTATTCAAAAAAATGATGTCTATTTAGACATGTTAAATTTTGACGAAGTCAAACAAACCATGATGGGCTTATTAAAACTACATTGCGGTTTAATGGCAAAACAATTGGTTTTAAAAATTCAACAAGCTCAATCTGTGCGCGAAATTAAACTGTGCCAAATGCAATGGATTACGGCTTTGCAAGAAACTCGAATCCCGCGAGACGAATTAAACTTTAACATGCAACAAATAAATCGCTCCCTACAGCATTTGTATCGTTCTTAGCTGTTGAGGAATGATTAAAGTGATGTGTTTTATACTTGTTATAAGTATTTTGATAAAGGCATTTGATGATGAAAAGCGTATTGAATGCTGAACGATTCGATACGCTTTTAAGTGAATACGCTTTTAAGTGAATACGCGTTTAAGTTTAAAAATCGTTAGTTTACTTCTTCGATAATACGATAAATGCTGTCCGAACTTTTACTCTCAAAAAGCAATTCAATATTAGGTAAAATTTTCTCACCCTCTACGACAATATGATCAATACGTTGAAATAATGAATAAGACTCATCTTGATGCTCTTGCAATTTATTTAACCACGCCAAAGCATTGAGTTCATTACTGTATTGATCCTTAACCTTCACTGTAATCATTTCAGACATTTTTATACCCTCCATTTCGTACATAACTTCTTATATCACGCTATTGCGTCGATGTACTTTTGAAGATGTTAGATTTTATGGCATTGTTAAATTACATTAATGCTATACTGAAATTAGCGCTAAATTGATATTAAAAGATTGCATAAGTTTGATCTAATTTACATTTATTGGATTAATTAAATTACTTAGCGCTTACAAATGAAAAAACTCGCATTTCTGCGAGTTTTTTAATGTTGGATAGCTAGTGCCTATTTCTTATTTGAACATCAGTTGCAAATTCAATAAGCTGTCATTGATCTGTCCAACTACTTCGTAGCGTCTTAACGACCTACTGTAGTTTTAATATATTGCGATTTATTTTTAAGCGCAAGATGTTTTTACATTATTCAACTTTTATATAGCAATTTTAGAATTGATTAATTTTATATTCGGTAGATAATTATGGCTTCGTCAAAAAAAAACATAAAATACTGATTTTTCCTGTTTGATATTCTTGCAGAAGTTAAAACTATTTTTAAAAAATTTACAAACCATCCAATTGATTATTCAGTCAAAATTTGATTTATGATTTACTACTTGACCAATAAAAACCCGCAGAGAGCGGGTTTAAATGTTTTGGGACTTAAGTAAAGAACTCTTTTAATCCAATTTTATTTAAAAATCTTGCTTGACTATCATGGTTGGGAAATTCAAACCTTCTCACTAAGTCATCACCTAAAAAAATTCGTACAAACTCTCCATTTTCATCAACTTCAATTAAACGAATTTGATCGGTATTAATTACGGTATTGGCAATTTGAATTAGCATAGTACCCCCAAAAAAATTAGAGTATTAAAAGATCAATCTATCAGTAAGCTATTTTATAATCAATCATTTAAAATCTGCTTTTATTTTAATCTATACTTAAATACTGCTTGTATCTTCTTCAAACAAAGTGCTTAACCTAATTTTAAAATACCCATATAACTTTTACCCCACACTTTGCGCTTTATAAAAAAACTGTGCATCAAGATTAAATGGTCATCGTCAAATACGTATTTCTGTTACATAATCTCTTTAGAATTTCTCTTTTCAAATCACCATTAAACATTTTTTATTTAATATAATTTAATAATGAGATTAGAAAAGTTTATTAAAACCATAATTATTAAATAAAATTAATCAATATATATTACATCAGACTTTCCTACGACAGGACAAAGCTATTCGAAAAACAAAACTAGGAATACAGTTCATACCTATAAGTAAACAATGGCTTATGCATCACCATTATTTTCAAGGCTTATTTAGAATAAAGCCAATTTAAAATTTGCACTATTGAAAAATAATGAAAATCTCACAATGATCAAATATGCAATTAAGCTCACTTTACATTTATATAGCTCTATATTTTTAACGAATGTTATTTTAGTTAATCTAAAATATTATTTTTAAATAGAAATTATTTTATAAAATCGCACTAAATCCACTTTCAGTTAGTTTAAAAGTGTTTTATATTTCCCATATAAATTGATATTATTTACAAAATTAACCATTAAAAATGGTTCAAAAGTCTTTTATTACACTAGTTATAATCAACGTGGTTTTAAATTTGTCTCTATATAAAGAAAACATCAATGAGTGGCAGGCCAACTGAATGAACGATACTAAATTTAAAAACTTTGAAGAAGCATGTTGTGCTGTTCTGACGTTTTTAAATCAACGATTTGGTTTTAGATTATGGATGATCACTCGTACTGAAGGTGATGACTGGATAATACTTCAAACGAAAGATCAGGGTTACAATATAAAACCAGGTCAAGTATTTCCATGGTCAGATACTTTATGCTCACAAATGGTTCAAGGAAAAGCCCCAAGAATTGCGCCTAGATCACAAGATATTCCCGAATATGCGAATGCGGCAGTCAATAAATTGGCAGATATTAAAGCATATATTGGTCAACCACTCATAAAAGAGGATGGTTCTTTGTTTGGCACGCTTTGTGCGATTGATCCTCAACCCCAACCAGAAGAATTAGTACAAGAAGAAGGCTTAATAAACTTACTCGGTCAAATGTTAAGCTATATTTTGCAAGGTGAATTACGGGAAATTGAACATATACGACAAAGTGAGCGTTTCAAAGAAGAAGCACTAACCGATTCCATGACAGGATTATTCAATCGTAGAGGTTGGGACAAATTACTCACTTTAGAAGAAGACCGCTGTAAATTTTATGGGCATCCTGCTGCTATTATTATGATTGACCTCAATGATTTAAAGTCTATCAATGATAATTCAGGGCACATTGCTGGAGATAAACTTATTCAAAAAACAGCTTCTACTTTATCAAAATGTGTTCGTAGCAATGATATTGTCGCTCGTTTAGGTGGTGATGAGTTCGCTGTTTTAAGCATTGAAAATAACTTGATTAATGCAACAGGCTTAGCAAATAGAATTCTTCAAGCATTTGAAGAAGCAAATATCAGTGCGGCAATTGGCATTGCTGTACGTAATCCAAGTTATGGACTTCTTACTGCAATGCATGAAGCGGATAAAAAAATGTATCAACATAAAAAAATGCTGAAAGCACAGAAAAACAAAGCATAATAAAAATTGTGAATATTATCGTTACGTTTTTGAAAATTATGCTTTTTGAATCATTTGAATAAACTGTCTTTACTCATATATTTTAACTAGACTTGATTAAATAGGCTTGGCTTAAATTTTTTCTATGTTAAAAACAATTTAAGCCAAGCCTAATGATTTAAAATTTTCACATTTAAATCTTCACGATGTTTAAGTTTTTAAATGATGAAAAAGATAAACAATAAGATAGGGCAAAAATTAAGAATTAAATGATCATAATTAGAAACTAGTTATAATAAAAATATATCGAAAAAACATAAATCATTAATTATATTAGATAAATTGGTACGCCCAGCGGACACAAGAAATAAAGAATAAGCTATTGTTTTTATTTAATATATTTTTATTGAATTTTAAATATACCGTATTAACTACCGTGAAAATTAAAAGTGTCTATGCTTCCTGTCTTTTGTTAAAGTGATTGTATCACAACAAAAAGAATGTAAATAGAAAGCCCTCATCCGAGGGCTTTCTCAAACAATTTCCGCTCTTTCGCACGACGATTTGTAAGCCCTCGCATTACTTTACCGCCTGCCCGATTCCATCGATCAAATTGTTCAGCCGCCCCTTTGTAGTCTTTGGCATTTAGCTTTTTAAACAAAGTCGAACTTAAGAATGCACCTACTCCAATGTTATAGGCCAGTGAAACCAAAGCGTCATACTGGTTTTGATTAAGTGGTACCTTGACTTGATTCACAGCAGATTCAAATTTCTTTAAATCATTAGCCATGTATGACCTGGCTTGCTCAAGTGTGCAAGTGTCACCTTTCTTGACTTTGGTACCATCAATCACCGTGGTACCGTAGCCGATGGTCCATACACCCACACCGTCGTCATAGGCTTTGAGTCTAAGGCTTTCAAAGCCACAAATCATGTTGATTCCGTTTGTGCTTATTTTCATCTGAATATTGCTCCAAAGGCTTCTTTAACTTCTGTGATAATTTCCATGAAGGATTTACCTTTCATAAGCTGCACTGACTGGTAGGCGATACCAATACAAAGCATCCCGAAGATGGCAAACACAAGCATGACGAAACCCTGCGACATATGTGAATAATGCCCAAGATCGTAGTATTCAATGAAGGCTGAACCACCATATAAACTTATGGCCACACTGAATGTGAATTTCATAATCACACCCATTGTGATTTTGATACGCCCTTGTGTATCAATGTCCCCGCTTAATGTCAGGGCAAAAATAGCCCCGATCACCGCAGCTATAATTTTAAAAAGCCATGGTAAGCCTTTGATTGAAATCGGATCGTTCAAGGTATTTCCCCTTAATTTTTGGTAATAAAAAAGCACCCGAAGGTGCTATAGTTGGATTGATTCGACCTGCTCTTTTGTTTCCGCATCAAATATTAATTGTCTTGCAATGCGCCCGCGTTCGTGAACGCCTGCAATATGTGCTTGCAATGCCACATAGAGTTGCTGTAACTGTGATGCTGTTAAATTAACAGTTGTGTTATCAGCTAGAGTCCATGTCTGATCTACACCTGTTGACGCTGCTCCTAAGATTCGACCTTGCGACACTTGGTTTGAGTCATAAATATTGCCCTCAAACTCAAAGCCATCAAACTCTATTTGATCGCGCTGTGATTTAATCTCAGCCCATTTCTGCGCTTTGGTTTCATCGAGTGAGCGTGGGTCAATCCATTGTTTTGTGTTGTAGTCGAATGTGTGGAATGGTGATGGCTGAGCAGGAATCTCTACCCACCCATCCTGATAAAACATATTTGAGCTTGGTGGGTCATCAACCGCAAACCCATCTTTCGGGGTGTTTAAAACAACTGTTTCTGCATTTGCTGAAATAATCTTCAGCAATTCACCATGTTTTGAAATAATTGCTGTCATTTTTTCAACTCAATTACTGAAATACATCGACCTACAAATTTAATTTGTGTATCACCACCAACTCCGATCTGCACATTTGTTAAGCTTCCCATATATGCAAGACCAACCTTCATTGTATATACCGCTGTACCAACAAAACTATTTTCAACTAAGGATACAACTGACAATGTTCCCGATACATCCACCCCTGAGTTACCTAGGACTGATGTCGGTGCAAGGTATGAACGGCCAACCAAGGTACCATTTCTATAAACGCTTAAAGCCATCCTTACATAACGTCGCTCAGCTTCTGAAACAGTCCCACTGCTATTTGTTACCGCTAAAGCAATATTGGTTGTTGTTAAATTAATCACCGTAAGTGTTGCGCTAATTGAAGCTTTCCCCCCATTACGCGTCATTGTGATTGAACCTAACTCGCCTATTGCACTCTCCCAAGCTTGAAATTGTGCTTCCGAATCTGTTGGAAGTGGAGTGGTCATATTTGTTCGAATCGTTGCAGTATTCATACTCAAATCTGCAAACTTTGCACCAACTGGCACACTCACCGCTTCATCTTGAATTTTTAGCGTCGTCACCGCTAAATTATCAATTTTTCCTGATGTTACAGCTAGGTTGCCAATTTTGGCGGTCTTAACAGCCAGGTCTTCAATATGCGAAGTTTTGACAGATTGATAATCAAAGAAACCTGACTTGATATACGCACCAGCAGGAAAGATTGCACCTGTCACTGGGTCATAATAATCGACATTTCTAAACACAATCGGATACGTTACAACACCTGAATTATCAGAACCAAATGCCACAGAACTTGAATTAAAAATGATGTCCGATGTCTTACCATCGTTCATCATTCCAATACCGCTGATCAAATTTCCTGATTGCAACTTCAACGTATATTGAAGATTGATACCGTTAATCGATTGCTGTTGCGTTTGAATGCTTGCGGTATTTTGCCCAACCTTGGTTTGCAAAGTTGTCGTAGCAGTGACGTTGGCTGAAACTGCATCGGCATTTGCTTTAATCTGTTGTTGATATAAAGCATCATTCTGATTCATTTGAGTAATGACTTGATCAGTACGAATCGCTTGTGATAAATCTCCCTCAATCCGCGCTGACTGTTCAGACCACACACCTGCATAACCTGATTCAGAACCAATCAAATCAGATTCAGAGCCTATTAGCTTAGGATTGACTTGCGCATAAATCCCATCAACTCGGATTGTTTGTGCAGCGATCTTATTATCAGCTGTCGTTAAATCCGACTTGACCTGATTTAAAGCACCAGTACTTGCTTTACCATCAAGCTCTAAATCTAAAGCATCGATTAGCACTGCATTTGCATTTGATTTCTCAACTGCAATTTGTGCTGAATTGCGTACTGTCGCTAATGCTGAATCATTTTGGGCGATATAAGTGTCAATCTTTTGGACTGTGGCTTTATCACCTTCAATACGAGCCGTTACTTCTTGTTGTGCAAAAGCCTGTACATCATTGACTTGTGCAACAGTAGTATCAATACGTTTGCTTAATACCAAATCACCTTCAATCATGGCTGATTGTAGTGACCAAGTACCTGCAAAGCCTTCTTCTGAGCCGATTAAATCTGATGTAGAGCCGATCAGCTTTGGATTGACTTGGGCGTAAACGCCATCCAATTTTGTTGCAGTGGTGGATAGATTATTTGCAACCACATCAATGTTGGTTTGAACTGCTGCAATACCTTGTTCACTCGACTGTTTAACCGTCTCAACAACAGTAAGCACATCATTATCACCTTCAATAATTTGCTGTGATAGTCCATCTTCTGCCTGCTGAATCGCATACTGACGATCAACAATTTCTTGTGCAATCTGTGCCTTGGTATTCTGAATATCCTGTTTGATCGGCCCTATTTCAGCATCAATGGTTTCAATATGGTCAATCTTGGTCTGTAAGTCTTGATGTAACTGACTTTCAGTAATTTTGCCATTTAAAATATCAAGTACTGCAGACGCATCTGCAGATGTTGTACCACTAACCCAATTTGACCAATCTCCAACGTTGCCAATGCGATCAATCAATCGTCCACGGTAAAACTGTGTCAGATTCGGTTGCATGCCTTGGATGGTATGTACTGTTGTTGGATAAGCAAATAAACCCAACTGACCTATGTTAGATACGCCATCTGGACTGACTTCAATTTCAGTATAAGCCGTATCTAAAGCGCCTACTGCAGGAAATAACCAGGTTAATTTCATCCCAAATAAAATACCTTCAGCATGTATATTGGCGAGTTTTGGCGGTTTTCCTTGCTTGCCTTGAAGTGCAGTAAGAACGGAACTTGCTGGTAAAGAGGTAATATCGAAAGCAGAAATAGCCGTTACACGCGCCTGATAATTACCTGCATAAATGCCAGGTATTTCAACGGAGGTTGCACCAGTGGTCGGCATCTTGATCCAAGAATTATTATCTTTGCGCCATTCAACTAAGTATTTAACTGCATACTCTGCCTTGACCCATTTAATGATCATGGTCGCAACATTGATACCTTGTTGTACTGAATCATAGGATTCAATTTGCACATTCGTTGCTGGCGCTTGTACAACAGGATTAATGATTGTTGTTGGCACATCATCAATAAATGCACCATTATCAATGGCATCATATTTAGCAGCATTGTATTCAACAGCAGTAATGGTAAATTGGTGTTCATCATCTTGAGTCAGTGAAACAACTCTAAATTTACGTGTTTTTAAATCCGTTGAATCAATATTCCATGCATTTTGTGCAGCGATCTCCCCTACATTAAAAGCTTGTGTAACTGTAACAACTTGACCATTAATTGAAGCCAATTGACGTTGAACTGACTGACCAGATTCACTATTAATATAAATAGTGTCATTTGGTTGAGCCAAAACATCACGATCCAGAGTGATGGTTTTGCGATCTGCTGAAATAGCTTTGATACGACCACCAACAAAACGACCAGCAAAATCATTATCAGCCACAGAAATAATTTTACCTGGTGGCGAGATTTGACCTTCTAGACCTGGCTTAAACGTGACTGTTTGGGTTTCATTTTGCTCTGAACGTAAAGCCCACAATCCAGCACGTTGCGCCTGACCACGACTCGTACAGCCCCATGCATCAACATCTACAATTCGAACGGCTTTCGCTTCAGCAATCGCACGTTCATCTCGCACTATCTCATAATCAGTTTTGTAGCGGTTCTTAGGATCATCCCATGCAACTTTCGCAACATTATGGCGATCTCGATTACGTGTGCCTGAATATTCAAAACGCCCATCAATTACATTGGCATTGGTATAAGCATAATAAACATCATCTGGGGCATCAGCCTCACAAATAATTGAATCACCATCCCAATATGAAATAGCTCGAAATAAGCCTGATAATTTTGTAAGAATTGAATAAGCATCTTCAGCAGATTGAATATAAATATTGCAGGTGAAACGTGGCTCTAATCCCCCTTCACCATCTGAAACCATGCCATCACAATACTGTGCTAAACGATACAGGCTGGCTTTATCCAACATTGCATCAGTGATTCTTTCACCTAAGCCATATCTTTTGGCGGTACAAAGATCATAGTAAATCCATGCCGGATTATTAGAATAAGCACGTTTAAATGAACCATTCCAAATACCTGTATATTGCCTCGTTTCAGGATTGTAATTTGTTGGTACACGTACCTTAATCCCCTTTGCTTCAACTGCTACCTTTGCAGCATTAGAAAAAGTTTGAGCATCATACTGTAAAGATAGCAGTGCTGTATTTGGATAGCTTAATTTTGCATCAATAACTTCAGAGTATGAGTCGATATACATCTTGTCGGTAATGTAGTCACTATTCGCTGGTGGCGTTAAACGTCGAACACGAATATTCCAACCTGTTTGGGCTTTTGGCAGATCAATACGGTGTGGTCGTACATAGGCATCAGAAGTCTTGTCATCGATTGCTGTATTGATCATTTCAACATAAGCTGCACCATCTGTACTGATATCAATCGCATATTTAATCAATACACCAGTCACATCACCATTTTTTGGATTAGTGGTTCTTAATGCACCAAAACGTAAAAGCACACGAATAGCATCAATACTGGTATTTGAAATGGATCTCACCCATTGAGTGGTAAGTTCTACATTAACATCATTAATATTTGATGTTTCAACAAAGCCTTCTATGTAATCTTGGTCATTGGTCCCTGTGCGAAAATCACGAGTAACAGATTCAAAGTTACTATTGCCTGAAGCATCTAAAATGGGTGTGTCATCAAGATAAACTGATTTCCAGCCATTGGCCAAGCCTTCAATTTCTCCTTCAGTCATACCCATTAAGATTTTGTAATAAACAATACTTTGAGCTGAATCAGAGGCTACAACAGGCGTTCTAGATTTGCTTGAGCCTGCCTTAGCTCCTTTAATATTTGCATTCATACTTTATCTCAGGCAATAAAAAAGGCGCATAATGCGCCAGGAAATAAACATAATTACAGTTGATCTTCGGGGTACTGGCCAGCGGAAATAATAAAACCGCCAATCTCTCTTTGGCCGTATAAAATGGAGACTGGATTGCCTTGACCAACAGTGGTGACTGCACCACCAAAACCTTTATTGGCTTTATTTCCATCACTATTGGCTTCATCGGTTTGGGCTTTTGGCATTAGCATTGAGGCAATACCACCAATCATCATGCCCACACCAGCACCAATTAAACCTGCACCAATTGGAGAAGCAGCACCAAAAGACATACCTGTGACAACAACACCTACAACAATCATAACAGCGCCTAAAACAGTCTGAAGCAATCCACCATCACCGCCTGCACCCTCAACAATCGGCATAATTCTAATTAATTCAGATCCAGTCTGCATATCCACTTCTTTTTCAGAAATAGTTTTACGCTTGTCTGTGAATACAGCAAAACGTAACCCTTGCTTATGTGCATTCAGCATGAAATGTTCTAGACCTTGTATTTGAGCTGAAAGTAATCGCATTGCTTCTTTTACTGAATTAACTTCTAAGCACCATTCTTTGCCAAACCGTTCTCTAAGCACTCCGTGAAATCGAATTGTTTTGTACATCTTTATGCCTCAATATTTTAACTGTGCGTTCTACCCAATTTGGTCCATATACAGTGCGCTCTGATTCCCGGTTATACGGATGATGTAGAATCAAAGTGGAACCTGTACATGGTTGAGCATTTTCAGATTTCAATATCGCTTGATCACCAAGCCATAAAACAGCATGATTAGGATGCTCAGTGCGTCCAACCTTACAAATGATCATGTCACCATACTGGGGTTCGTAAACTTCATAAAAGCCTGCTTTTTCATAATTATCTACATACAAAGAAGCATGTTCTTTTGATTCCCACCACTCATCATCACGCTCAAAATCATCAAGCTTTATGTCAAGTTCACGTAAATAAAAATCACGGACTAAAGCATAACAATCTTGCCAACCATGGAAATAATGACGACCAATCAAAGGGGCCTTATAGCCAGTTGGGCGAAACATCTGGATATCCGTATCAGGATAAGCACAGATAATCCAAGGTTTTCCGTGAAGTTCTATTTGATGCTTATCTAATGGTGAAGCAACTGCTGTACCATCAGGATGGCTATGCACATAGGCCTCAATTTCACCATGATCTTCAATTTCAACCAGGGCTTGATGATCAATCTCAAAATGATTTTTTGCATCTTTTGAAATATTAGGAAGCCGAATAAATTCTCCATTCTGAACAACTCCACACATTTCATGTGGATAGGCTTCCATAGCAGCAGTGACAATTTGTTTTTTTAGCTTTGCTTTGATTTTCATAGATCACCCAAACATATTTGAGGATGGAAACCCACCAAAATTTGCTTCATTATCTCGTAATCGGCATGAACCAAATCGACCAACACATCTGTCCTGACTTGGATCATCTGTAGGCTCATCCTTGTCAGTGAAGTATTTCATTCCAGTATATTTACAAGATTCTCCACGATAATTGCCACGCATAGCCCAATCACAATATCCAGTGATGTTTCGAACAGGAATTTTTAAACCCTCAAAATCAATAGGATTTGAAAGTTCAAATGTCACTTGAGTGGAATTTTCAGAAGTTTTTTGTTCAATGAACCAATGCTGTATTTTTGATTCATTTGGATTGGCAGATGGATTGCCTTCAGTAAAGTTTTCAGCATCAATATACTTGGCTAAAGTGCGAATCACTTTAAGTTTGGCACCTGCAAAATCTTTAAAGCGATAACAATATGCAGATACAGCACCTTGGATACCATTAATGTAATTGGCCATGCTTAAAGTTGGAGATGACGCCTTACCATCACTACGCATTTCCAAACCATCAACTTGTAATGCCATAGGTTCAAAAGTCTGACCATTAAATATAATGTTGCGGTGCCAAACCTTTTCATCACCAACATCATATAGTTTACCAATTGAGCCAGTATCTGAACCAATCAAGCCATTTGAACCGATTGAGCTATAAATCTTTTCCCAGTCTTCATATGAAATATGTCCATGGAAACGCAAAACGCCAGCACCTAAAGCGCTGGCATCTAATTCAAATAATGTGATTAACCCATCAACATAGAGTTTTTGATAATCACTGTTCAGCGTCATTTTTCAATGCCTCCGCTACAGCTTGAGCCAAGTTTGTTGGTTGAAAATCAGCAGGTGTATTTGTGATTTCAATCTCAGGTTGCGGTAATGCTTTTAATCGAATGTCGATCCAACGCCCAGCAGGAATATCACGAGGTTTTTCAAGGTTTGGAACAATATCACCTGTTTCTTCATCAAACTTTTTAACAAAGGTTTTAACTTCAATCGTATTGTCTTCAATTTGTTGATACTGCACCGCAACAAGCACATTACCATTGGCATCCTTGGGCATCTCGATATACCAGCCATCATCTGAAAAACCTTCTGTATTTTTTAACAGGTAGTGACCAACATCCACTTTTTCAAAAATTGGTTCTTGTTCTAATGCTTCCTCATTGGACTCTATTTTGTTAGCAAGGAGTTTAATAATAGGTGAAGCGGCTTTGATAAAACCGTTTGAATCAACTGAAGTATTGCCTGAATGCCGAATCAGAACAGGGGTGCGCCATTCTAAGCTTAGTAAACAACCTCTCAAGTAGAATTTATTAGAATACGGCAGACAACCAATTTCAAATCCTGAACGCCCACCAGCAAATGAATTTCGCATAACAAATACATTTGTTTCTACTTGTCTCCAAGTCGAGTCAGATTGAGTGTTGACATCATAATAGTAATTACCAGAGCCCATATATTGTGAATCATTTGGCATCAGCATTGAAACCATCGCTCCCCCTAACCCAAACGCCCCAACCTCCATCACATTTCCAGTAGCTGTACCAACCAATCGACTCGCAGCATGACTATTATTGGTAAAGTTTTCATTCATTTTTGCGCCAGTTGAACGAAACGTATCACCACCAGCACCACTCGGCGCAGTACCTAAATTTACTGTTTGAATTGTCATATTTTTCTCACAAAAAAGCCCCAGCATGTGGGGCGTGAATTTGATTTAAATCAAGGTTTAAAGTCTTGGGTGAATGTAGTGGAGATGGACCAGACACCCCCGCCTAAACTGACTGGGGTGTAATCCCCTGCCACCACTCGAACTTCACCATCTAGCGGCGAATCCCATAAAAATGAATCAGCACCCTTATGTGCATCAAAAAAGGCTTTGATCTCTTGTATCAAAGCCTTCTTGCCAGTTTTTTTGAATGCCCATGTGGATGACCGATTGTTAATCCCTACACTCGTTCGCTGTGTATATCCATCACCAAAACTGGATTGAAGGACTTTAAAGCTTGAGGTTTGGGAGTTGCCATCTAGGTCGTTGCACCATGTGAATTTTTGATTGCTCATAACTTCGGCCATTCAATATTTATTGAAATAATTGGTCGCGTATCTTTTGTGAAGCCACCTTCTGAAAACTTGTTGCCAGCAAGCAATCCGCCTCGTTGCTGATCTTTCTTGATCGCAGCCTTAATTGAATCACTG
>NZ_AFIE01000031.1 GCF_000214135.1 Acinetobacter sp. P8-3-8 | reverse complement strand
GAGCGAGAATTAACTAAAAACTTTAATTAACAACTCTAATCAGGTATTACACCCTATTGCAAGATTATTGTTAAAGTGGCGCAGCGGACGGGACTCGAACCCGCGACCCTCGGCGTGACAGGCCGATATTCTAACCAACTGAACTACCGCTGCACTTTGACAATATAAAATTGCAAACAAACGAATGATGAATTAAAGTGGCGCAGCGGACGGGACTCGAACCCGCGACCCTCGGCGTGACAGGCCGATATTCTAACCAACTGAACTACCGCTGCACTAAAATTCAACGTTAAAGCTTGGTGGGCGCTGACGGGATCGAACCGCCGACATTCTGCTTGTAAGGCAGACGCTCTACCAACTGAGCTAAGCGCCCTAACGACTTCATCGTTTGTGAGGTGCATTATAGAGAATCTTGACTGTGTGTCAAACGCTTTTATCTATGTTTTAAGGATTTTATGTTTGAGTGATTAAAAAATAGATCATTTTGATTAAATAATCGTTTTTTTGTTTATTATTTATCTATTTATCAATATTTACATCACTTATATTTTGTCATTATTGGTTGATGATGCACGCATTCAAAACTAAAGAATAACAATGTTCATACTCAATAAAGCAATTTTATTGATTTACATTTGCACGTTTCAATTATGACTTTGCTACAGGTTCAGGACGTAACCATAGCCAAATCGCAACAATCAGCATGGTTAAATCTGTAAAAATCTTGACTGCAAGTGGTGCATTGGTAAATAGCATAATCACACCACTGATCAGCATCATGATACTTGCAAACCATTTGGCCTTACGTGGGACTGTACCATTTTCACGCCATGCTTTTAGCGTTACACCATATTTAGGATGATTAAGTAACCAAGCATCTACTTCGGGCCACCCTTTTGAGGCTGCCCAAGCGGCAAGGATGAGGAAAACTGTTGTTGGCATTCCAGGTAATATTGCACCAATAAAACCAAGCACAATAAAAACAATCACCAAGGTTCGCCAAAACAAAATTTTCATAGAACAACTCAATTTATCCCTTGGCGAAGTATAGCCTTTTACTTTCTAGCGTTCAGTATTGTTTTAAATAATTCTTAGATTAGTATTTTAAATATCTACGTGAACCTAAGCTCGAGATAAGGTATGTTCCCAACTATATGATACGCGGAAACGTCAGTCGCATTGTTCGAGGCATGAGGAATATATTCCGTAAGATCTGTAATATACTGTTTTTGCGATATATTAGCTAGTTGATAGTATCTGTCGAGTTGGCGACTGACAAATGGTTTTGCCTACTTTTCCCGAAAGAAAAGTAGGTCGAACCTGAACAAGATTGAAATATATTTCAAGCGAAGTGCAAGACGAAGTGGGTTAATCCTTGCATTTGACTTTTAAACAGTATGACTCCGCTGTGCCTGATCTATCATTTCAATAACTTTCATCAAAGTTTATCCCGAACTGACGTTACGTGAATACATGGCCTATTTTAATTTGTGTGAAAATCGGTGGACTGTAAATCAAAGTGATTGATCAAGTCCTAGACTTTACAAAGCAGTCATGTTCAAAGTAATAACGTACAAAACAATAGTGATTAATAAAAAGCAATCAAGATCTCACTAGATAATTGCAAATGAACCCAATAATCTAAATCTATAAATAAAATGAGATAAGGAAAGCACGATGAACAACATTGCTTATTTTGAAATCCAATCCTCAAATCCCGAAAGAGACGTAAAATTTTATAGTGAAGTCTTCGGTTGGAAATTTACCAAAGTCGAAGGTTTGCCGATTCAGTATTTTCAAATTGAAACACCCAATATCCATGGCGGTTTACTTGAACGCCCTGCTCAAACTCCACCAACACATTGCGGAACCAATGCTTTTACGTGTTCAATAGAGGTTGAACACTTTGATGAAACTGCCGAAAAGATTCTAGCCTTAGGTGGGCAAGTCGCGATGGGGAAGTTTGCGATTCCCAATAAATGTTGGCAAGGTTATTTTATCGACCAAGATCACAATACGTTTGGTTTAGTTCAAGTGGATGAAAATGCTCAGTAAAATAAATGTACCGTGAAATGAACAATTGAAACGACTCAACATGTCGTTTCACCACACTCTTTTTTATTCCCTAGATGAAAATATGCTAAGTTATACGAGGCATTTCCAAGACTTGAGTTCACATGACTGTACGCTTTTTTCATACATCTGATTGGCATTTGGGACAATTCTTTTATCAGCATTCTCGTCAGTATGAACATGAACAATTTTTAGCGTGGTTACTTGAACAAATTCAACAGAAACAACCCAATGCGCTACTGATTGCAGGTGATATTTTCGATGTCATCAATCCTGCTTCATCCGCTCAGAAGCAACTCTATCAATTTTTAGCCGATGCCCATGACCTTGCACCCCATATGCAAACATTGATGATTGCAGGGAATCATGATTCTGGTTATCGCATTGAACAAATTGAACCATTACTTGAAAAATACAATGCTAAAACTGTGGGTGTCATCCATAAAAATAGTGAAGGATTGATTGATTTAGAACGTTTACTTGTGCCGATTTATGATGAAAATAAAGTCATTGTGGCGTGGTGTTTAACGCTACCATTTTTACGCCCTGCCGAAATTACAGGTTTTAATGAGCAAAGCACGAATAGTCAAAATGCAATTGCTTATTTACATCAACAATTGATTGCTGAAGCTAAAAAGAGAAAAACACCTGAGCAAGCTTTGATTCTCATGTCACATGCGCATATGCAAGGTGGCGAAACTTCGGACTCAGAGCGCCCTATCATTATTGGTAATGAAGAAGCTCTTTCCACTACACTTTTTGATGAAGTGATTGACTATGTCGCACTCGGGCATTTGCATAAACCACAAAAAGTTCAAGATGCTCATATTCGTTATAGTGGTTCACCGATTCCGTTATCATTTAGTGAAATAAATTATAAACATCAGGTGGTTGAAGTCACGATTGACCCAACTCAAACTGATGCATCAAGATTTCAATTTGAAGCCATTGCAATACCACGTAGTGTGCAATTGCATAAAATCAAAGGTGAATTAACAGAAGTTTTCAATGCATTACGGGCTTTGCCAAAAGGTGAAATTGACAATATTGATCAGCGTGAATATATCGATATTGAATATCACACTCATATTCCACCACAACCGAATTTGCGCCAGCAATTTGAAGATGCTTTACCTAAAGATCGTTATCGTTTAGTTCGTATTTCTCGACAGTATTTAGCGACTGAAAAGAATGAGGATGTCACCACTGCAATCAGCTTAGAACCGCCAACGCCTGAAAAATTATTTCAACAAATTTGGGAAAAGAATGGCTACTCAGAAGATGATCTCGTACTGAAAGATTTTTTAAGCCTTGTGCAGGAAGCAGAAAAATCACTTGAAGATGAACAAAAGTTTTAAGGATTTGTCATGAAAATTTTATCAATACGACTAAAAAATTTGGCATCTCTTTCAGGTGAACACTTTATTGATTTTGAATCTGAACCTTTAGCCTCGGCAGGTTTAGTGGCAATTATTGGTAAAACAGGTGCAGGAAAATCCACCATTTTAGATGCCATGTGTCTTGCCCTGTTTAATAGAATTCCACGTTTAAAAGACAGTGATGGAAAACTCACGGATGTTGATGGTTCAGAGCTTTTAACCAACTCGCCACTGACTGTTTTGCGTCGAGGTACGGCGCATGGTTTTGCAGAACTCACGTTTGTTGCACAAGATCAGAAACACTATTTAGCCCGTTGGGAGTTAAAACGTTCACGTGAAAAAGCAGATGGAAAACTACAAAGTGTACAACGCTATTTAAAGTGTTTAACCGATGGTGTGGTCATTGCAGATAAAGCCAAAGCCGTTGATACAAGTATTCTCAAAATCACGCAACTAAGCTTTGAACAATTCACTCGTGCTGTGCT
Organism: Acinetobacter sp. P8-3-8; assembly: GCF_000214135.1. Classification (GTDB taxonomy): domain Bacteria; phylum Pseudomonadota; class Gammaproteobacteria; order Pseudomonadales; family Moraxellaceae; genus Acinetobacter. The sequence goes on along the minus strand of NZ_AFIE01000031.1, from coordinate 36,244 downwards.
GCTTGCTCAATCTGAAGTGACAGCCTTTTTAAAAGCACGTGACAATGAGCGTGGTGAATTACTTGAATATTTAACCAATTCTTCAATCTTTGCAAAGATTGGTCAATTGGCTTTTGAAAAGACCAAATCCGTGGCGAATTCTCGTAAAGAACTGGAGAATTTACTTGGACATATCGAAATTTTATCTGATGAAGACTTTGCTGAATCGACAAAGCAATTCCAACAGCTTGATGCAGATTATAAAAAGCTTGAGCTTGTAAAATCACAACTAGCAAAACAACAGCAATGGTTTGAACGTAAACATAAATTTGATCATGAGATCATTCTCAAACAACAAAATGTCGATCTTCAACTGAAATCACAGCAAAATTTATCGGCTGAAAAAGAACAATTGAAACGATTGGAGATATTTTCAGACATTCGCCCAAATGTATTCCAACAGCAACAATTTTTAAAAACTCAACAGCAACTTGTACCACAGGCTCAGCAACAGCAAGGTTTATTTGATGATTTAGCAAAGCAATTTGAAGTTGAAAAATCACAATATCAGCAGGCTGAAACTGCTTTAAATCATATTCAAAACTTTGAAAATACACATCAAAGTGATTTAAATGAAGTTCGCAAATGCATTCAAGAGCGTGATTTTTTAGGCACTGAATTTAAGAAAATCCAAATAAAACTACAGGATTTAGAACAGTTACAACAGCCATTATTGAATCAAAAACAACATATTGAACAACAGATTCAGCAGATTGGTCAGCAACAAATTACTTTGAATCAACAACTTGCAACAAGCCAGCAATTCTCCAGTTTAGATAAAGGCTTGTCTGCACATTTGCAACAACTAGCACAATTTATTCAGCAATATCAAAATATTGAAAACCAATCAAAAGATCTAAATCAAACAGAACAACAATTGACGGAGCAAAAAAAATTATTACAGCACAACATTGCACAATATGGTGCTGCGGAACAGATCGAAACGCAGCTTGAACAATTGCGCCAACAACGTGAACAAAAGATCAAACAACTGAATCAATTGGATTTTATTCAACAAAAATTGGTGCAGTTTTTCCAAGTAAAAGATGAGTCGAATCAAATTGAAATCAAACTCAAACATTCATCTGAACAATTTTTGCAACTCGAAAAAACTACATCGCAATCTGAACAAGATTATTTATCTGCACAACATGCACGTCAGCAAATTCAAACGATTTTGCAACAGCAACGCTTACTGCATGCTGAAAATGTTGAACATTTACGTGCCGAGTTGAAAGAAGGTGAAGCTTGTGTCGTCTGTGGAAGCACCACACATCCTTTTAAGACCGATGATGCTGTAGTATCAAAAGCATTGTTTGAATTGCAACAACAGCAAGAACAACAAGCGATTTTAAAAGAACAAGACCATTTTAAAATTTGGCAAGATACTCAGAAAAATTTAACCAAACTGAATAGCGAAGTTGATCAGTTTAAAGCTACGCATCAATCGCTTGTAGAGAAAATACAAATTGCTCAGCATGATTTAGCTCAGCAATTTAACAATGTGAATATTCAACTGGATTTGACGCAATCACACGCTGAAATTAAGCTAAAACTAGATCAATTTAATCAACAACAAAAAGCTGATATTCAGCAGAACGAAACACAGCTCAATACGATCATTCAAGCCAATAAACAACAACTACAGCTTCAACAAAACATCCAACAGCTTGAGCATGTATTAAATACAGCTAAAAATCTACTGCAACAGGTTCAGCATATTACTCAGTGTCTATCTGATACAGAACAACAAAACTGGCAACTGCAGACGGCGACAACTGCACAACGCATTTATGCAGCGTTAAATCAACGTATTCAACAACTTGATCAAGTAGAGCAACTCACTAAACAGCTTAACCACGAAACTCAACAACTACTTTCTGTACAGCTTAATCTTAAAAATACCAACAAACACATCGCAGAGACACGTCAAAATCTGCAAGAGATTAAGCTTAAAGGGCAAGAAAATACCGAACTTGCTCAGCAATTGATTCAAAACATGACCGGTTTAAGTGATGTAAAACCGAATGAATGGTTGGCTGAACATGATACGAACCGTCAACATTTACAAGGTCAATATCAACAATTTAAACAAAGTTTTGATCAGCTACGTCATCAGTTTGAACAACAAAAAGGTCAGTTGGAACAGCTCAAAGCCCAGTTGCAACAATGCCAAAACAATCTGAATCATGTGAATCATGAAATACAAACTTGGCTCATGCAACATGCTGATTTTCAGCAACATGATTTAGACGTTTTTGCACAAATTAGCCCTACTCAAGAGCAAAACATTCGTCAGCAAATACAAAATACTGAACGTTTGCTCAATGATGCAACGTCTGCGCTCAAAACCGTACAAGAGCAATTGACTGAGCATCTGCATCATCAACCTGAGATTGATTTGACTCAATTACAGCAATTGATTCTGGATAATGAAAATGCACTCAAAACACAACTTGAGATTAGAGATCAACTCAAACTGAAACTTGAAGTCCATCAACAAAATCTTGCTAAACAAAAACAATTCTCAGATAAAATTCAGCAAATACAACTAGAAGAACATCGCTGGAGTAAAATATCCAGTTTGATGGGTGATTCTACAGGTAAAAAATTCCGTGATTTAGCTCAGCAATATAATCTGGATATTTTATTGGAATACGCCAATCAGCAACTTGCTTTACTATCACAACGCTATACATTAAAACGTCTGGAAAATTCGCTCAGTCTTGCGATTATTGACCATGATATGGATGGTGAAATACGTTCCGTCGCTTCCCTTTCAGGTGGTGAGTCTTTCCTAACCTCCCTCGCCTTATCTTTAGCCATTGCCAATATGGCTTCGGGTTCAATGAAAATAGAATCTTTGTTTATTGATGAAGGTTTTGGCACATTGGATGCATCATCGTTACATATGGTTATGAATGCGTTAGATCAATTGCAAAATCAAGGCCGTAAAGTGGTATTGATTTCCCATATTCAAGAAATGCATGAACGAATTCCTGTGCAGATTCAGGTACGACCGCTAGGTGCAGGTGCGAGTACGATTGAGGTAGTAAGTTAACTCAATTCATCATACAAGGAACAATGAGGGGAGAATGCTCTCTCCCCCCACTTTTTAATTCCTTAAATTCTCAGATGAATAGCAATATTGAATAACGATCATTAATGGCAAGATTCAGTATCAACTAACAAGCACATGCTCAAAATAATACTGTTTACCCTCCTCACAAATTTCTTTTTTACCACTTAATCCATGCGTAGCATTTGCCAAAGTTTCATTATATGTCGTATTAAATTGCTTATAATCTTTATCATAATCAGTTTTGAATTTTTTATTATTTTTCAATGCAGTGATCGCGCTTTGCATTGCTACGCACATCGGATAAAGTTCAGCCTTATCTTGTGTACGATTCCCTCGTTCAGCAATCGTTTCAATTTCGCCTAATATCGTATCGAAATTCTTTTGAAACTTCGCATAAGTCGACTGTGGTGCAATCAAATCTTTAAACTGGTCTTCTACGGGATCTGCAAATGTATGCATGGACAATGTCGCAACGAATATCGTTGTAGATATTTTCAATAATTTCATCATCTGAATAATCCTCTATCTGTTTTATATTTCTACTGCTTCAATAAAAAAGAAATATACAGACATGTTCAATTAAACACGTCTGCATTTATGTAAAGTTACTTATATGTAAAGTTGTTTATCGATCTGCGGGAAATGCATTCGGTGGTGGAGCATACTTATTTATAGGTTTAGCATCACCTTCAGGCGCTTCCAACGCGTAAATCACCGTACCAATCACACCAGCATTTTGAATTGAGCCATGATCGGAGTTCACAGCATAAGAATCCTCAGGTTTACTAAAGGTAAAAGAAGCGACCGCTGAATTACTTTTTCTAAAACCTTCAATTTTCAATGATTCATGTGGATTTAATACATAACCTGAATTGCTTCGGGATGCTTCACGACCATTAATTACATCAACACCATCCACACTGGCCACGATCTCAAAAGTCTTAGCCGTATTATTTTCATATTTCAGCTGATAACTCTGCCCTTCACGTCCAGATAAGAAATAACTTTGACCTACTCGATAGATTGGAATGTTATTGTCATGATCATCCACGACTGAAAAACTGATTTTTCCAGCAGCAAGTGAAATTGAATTGACTGATTTTCCTTGATATTTTTTATCGGCATACTGCACAATCGCTTCAGCTAAGGGAGAATCTGACTGACGTTTTAGGTCTACTTCAGTCACTTGGGAATCAATTTCATCTCCCCACTTGGTTCCAAGTTTTTCATCTGTAGCAACTTCATTATTTGTAGTTTCTGCGGCAGCATCTGCTGTTGCTGTACTTGTTGTTTCGGTTTGGTTGGTTGAATTGCGGTCTTCTGTTTTTTTCGAACAAGCAGCAAGGAAAATACAGAATATTATGCAAATTAAAATATATATTCTTTTCATTATGTCACCTATTTAAAAGCATGATTGATCATCCAATATTTTTGATGCTTTTTATCTATAGTTTTTATCTTCTATAGTAATGAATAGGGCATCAGATTATCGGAGGTATAGGCAACTTAGATTATTATCAAAATAATCATAACTTGACGGCTCACACTTCACTATTCAGGATTTTTTATAATTTTTTATATTTTTTGTAACATTATAACATTGTTAAAAAGAGGAGTACTTTCATTCCTCTTTCAACGACAAACCACTATTTTTTAATCCGCTGGAAATGCATTGGGCGCAGGTGCATAACCATCATTGGTTTTTTTCGCAGGATAATATTTTGGTGCTTTCAGTTCATAAACCACCGTACCAATCACACCTGTATTTTGAATAGAACCACTTGAGTTATTTGCTGCATAAGCATCTTGCGGTTTACTAAAGGTAAATGAAGCGACCGCTGAATTACTCTTTCTAAAACCTTCGATTGCAAATGAACTGAATGGACGAAGCACATAACCACTTTTCGATCTAGACGCTTGGCTACCATCCAATACATCTAAACCATCAACACTTGCAACAATTTCAAAGGTTTGCTGACTGGTATTGGAATAACGTAATTGATAGCTTTGTCCATCATTGGCAGCAAGATAATAGCTTTGACCATCTCGATACAGCGGTAAAATACGTCCACGATCATCAATAACTGAGAAACTTATTTTCCCAGCAGCTAAAGAAATACTATTAATGCTTCGCCCTGAAAATTGCTTATTTGCATAACGTATTTGCGTTTCGCCAACTGGATTATTACTCATACGTTTTAAATCGATTTGTGTCACATGAGAACTGACTTCATCACCCCACTTTGTCCCTAAACGCTCTTCTGAACGTACACGGTTATTTTGCGCTGATGTCGTTTGAGCTGAGGTCATTTTTGCAGCTGGCGGTGGTGAGGGTTCAGGTGCATAATCCGCTTGAGAAGACTCAGAAGATGTTGGAGAGTTTTGAGTCGTGCTACATGCGGTGAATAAACCACACAACATTAAGCTTAATAAAATCTTAGATTTATTCATTCTCTCATCCTTATTTTTAAATTATATAATGGATCAGTATAGTAAATTCAGCATTGAGAATTGTTGAATAATGTTTAAAAGATCTATATTGATCATCCAATATAGATCTGTAAATTCTAAGTCATTTTAAATATCTTTCTAATTTTGATTTATTGCCTAATTTTGATGTATTGCTTACATCGGTCTAAGGGTCAAAATCTGCTCACTACGCCCAAATGGCCCATGCACATCATGCATAATTGAGCTGGATAAACCAATTCCATCCGCACCGTATTGCTGTACAGCTTCAAGCCCCAACCATTCCCCTTGCGGCATACGATATAAATGAATTTGTAAGTCTAAGTTCGGAAATCCCCATTCAAAAGGTCTAGGCTGTCTAGGGACAACACCATTTGCCATATCCGCCATACAGACTAAACGTACAAAATCAGAGGTTTTTTGCCCTTCTACCATATCAGTTTGCGTTTTTAACCAAACCAATCCTTTGCCTTGACGCTCATCATCAGACCTTGCTTCAACTGTACGTGTATATTGCCCATTCCATTGGTGGATTCCATCAAAAATAGGCATATTTTCAGGCGTTGCAACTCGTGAATCTTCCAATCCAGCAATTGCTGAGCTATCTGAAACCATCATGCGCCAAGTACGTGCTACAACTAAAGTTTTCCCTTGCCCTTTCATAGTCGATTCAATTAACTCAATGGTCTTTCCTGCACGTATCGTCCGTGTGGTAATTTCAATTTCACCAAGCGCAATCAACCCATAAATATCCAAACTGATTCGACCAATACGCATCATTTCACGTGGCGAAAATTGTTCCAACTCCGCACAGATCACGCCTGTTGCAGGCGCCATATGTTGTTCATTTGGATTCCACGCACCTTGGGCATTCATAGTCGATTGATAATGTGCTGTAACGATACCTTGCTCATCGATATGACGACTCAGCAATTGATAATAAGCAGACATAAACTTCCTTGTAACGATTTATTGCTTTAATAAACTAATTCATTCTGTCCATTTTTGTACTCAACTTTAGTGGAGAAGTCCATGATTTGAAGCAAAATTGACCTCATGGGTTCTTAAATTTGCTTAATCATTTTCAATTCCATCGCGATAAAAAGACATGATTTAAAACAAGCTTTGTCAATAAATCTATTTAAGTCACCTCAATTGATGCCGAGCTAAGATGAAAATTACCCGATAATATTTAACGTCAGTTCGGGATAAATTCTGATGTAAGTTATTGAAAAGATAGATCAGGCACAATGGAGTCTTACCATTTAAAGTCAGATACAAGAATTAACCTTCGGTTCGACCTGAGAGGTACTACCTCGCAAGGCTTTCGGGATGAGTGGCACTGCCACGCAAGAGCAAAACCATTTGTCAGTCGCCAACTCGACAGATATCTTCAAGTACCAAATATATTGCAAAAACAGTACATTACAAATGTAGCTCGGCCTCAAACAATGCGACTGACGTTTCCGCGTATCGTATAGTAGGGAACATACTTATCTCGAGTTCAGGTTATTTAAGTTGATTGTTTAAAAATGCACGCACCGCTTATTTATTGATAATAAAATCATTCTGAAATTTAATTTGCTCTATGCCTCTATTCTCAATGTATAGAAAATATCACCATATAAAGCGTTAAAAGCTTATTGGTGATAATCACGTGCACCAAACAATGCTGTCCCTACACGTACCATGGTTGAGCCCGCTGCGATGGCACTCGCCATATCACCAGACATTCCCATACTCAAGGTATCCCAATCTTCTGGATGTGCATGTTGTGCTTTTACATTTTCAAATAAATTTTTAGCATCGACAAAAGCTTGTGAATGATCAGGCGCAGGAATCACCATCAAACCGCGTAGTTTTAAATTTGGCAGTTGGCTGATTTGTTGTACCAATTCTGCAACCTCTTCAGGCTGACAACCATCCTTACTCTCTTGCGCATCGATATTCACTTGTAAGCAAATATTCAGTGGATTTGATGTTATTGCACGCTGGTTTGAAAGACGCTCAGCGATAATGAAGCGATCAACGCCATGTACCCATGCAAATTTTTCAGCAAGATGTTTGGTTTTATTGCGTTGTACATGACCAATAAAATGCCATTCAATGTCTAAATCTTTCAATGCTTCAATTTTATCTAAAGCTTCTTGTAAATAATTTTCCCCAAAAGCACGCTGTCCTGTCATATACATTTCACTGAGCATTTCACTTGGATGTGTTTTTGAAACAGCCAATAACATCACCTGACTCGCTTCTCTATGTGCAGCTATACAGGCTTGCTCAATCTGCTTTAATACATGATTTCGAGCTTGATTTAGATCATTCATCGACAAGTTTCTCATTTCTAAAAAATTTCAGCTTCCAAGCGATTAAATTGTTGGTTATGCTGAGTGAAAGGCATTATTATTCTACAAAATAATAAGGGTATGTTAACAGTTCATATATAACTTGCGTTGTAAGTTTAAATTGAGCAAACATGGAATGAAATGTAGAAAATAGCGAGACTATTTTCAAGACTCATCACCTCGTTTGAAATCATTTTAATCACAACCTGAGCTGAGCAAAATATTGTGTATAGACCTTTATGTATTGTTTGCAATGCAAGGGACAACAGGAACTAGAATATATGAATAATCAACATACCCTAGGCAATTAGGTTTTTATTCGGGGACATTATGGATATTACAGAATTATTGGCGTTTTCCGTCAAAAACGGTGCATCAGACTTACACCTTTCGGCAGGTATGCCACCGATGATTCGTGTCGATGGCGAAGTACGTCGAATCAATTTACCAGCAATGGAACATAAAGAGGTACATCGACTTGTTTATGACATCATGAACGATAAACAACGCCGTGACTTTGAAGAACAATTAGAAACTGACTTTTCATTTGAAGTACCTGGTGTTGCTCGTTTCCGTGTAAACGCATTTAACCAAAACCGTGGTGCTGGTGCAGTATTCCGTACTATTCCTTCGAAAGTTTTAACCATGGAAGATCTTGGTTTAGGACAGACATTTAAAGGGCTTTGTGAATTACCTCGTGGTTTAGTGTTGGTGACAGGTCCTACCGGTTCTGGTAAATCAACAACATTAGCGGCAATGATTGATTATATTAACGATAACCGTTATGACCATATTTTAACGGTCGAAGATCCAATCGAATTTGTACACCAGTCTAAAAAATGTTTGATCAACCAACGTGAAGTGCATCGTGATACTCATGGTTTTAACGAAGCACTTCGTTCTGCACTCCGTGAAGACCCTGATATTATTCTTGTCGGGGAGATGCGTGACCTTGAAACGATCCGTTTGGCACTCACAGCCGCGGAAACAGGTCACTTGGTTTTCGGTACACTACATACCACATCTGCGGCAAAAACCATTGACCGTGTGATTGACGTATTCCCTGCTGAAGAAAAAGACATGGTTCGTGCCATGTTATCTGAATCACTACAAGCCGTAATTTCACAAACACTCCTTAAGAAAACAGGTGGTGGTCGTGTTGCTGCACATGAAATCATGATTGGTATTCCCGCAATTCGTAACTTGATTCGTGAGAATAAAGTTGCACAAATGTATTCTGCAATTCAAACAGGTGCGAATTATGGTATGACCACACTTGATCAAAGCTTAAAAGCGCTGGTTGCTAAAGGTGTCATTAGCCCTCAGGTTGCAAGAACTATGGCAAAACAACCAGAATCGTTCTTATAAGACATGGATTATTGAGGTTTAAAAGATGGACTTTAATGACTTGCTCAATATGATGATTGAGCAGAAAGCGTCCGACTTATTTATTACTGCGGAAGTTGAACCATCAATGAAAATTAATGGTCAAATTGTTCCTGTGGTCAAAACTAAGTTAAACGGCGAAATTATTATGTCGTTGCTTAACTCTATTATGAGTGAAAAGCAGCGTAAAGAATTTGCCGACACACGAGAATGTAACTTCGCAATCACCAACCGTGATAAAACCGCCCGTTTCCGTGTCAGTGCCTTCCAGCAACGTGATATGCCAGGTATGGTGTTACGTCGTATTGAAACTACGATTCCAACTATGGATGAGCTAAAACTGCCACCTATCCTGAAAGATTTAGCCATGACCAAACGTGGCATTATTATCTTTGTAGGTGCGACAGGTACGGGTAAATCGACCTCTTTGGCTTCAATTATCGGTTATCGTAATCATAATTCTAAAGGTCATATCATTACCATTGAAGACCCGATTGAATTTGTACACGAACATGCAGGTTGTATTATCACGCAACGCGAAGTCGGTATTGATACCGACTCTTTCGAAATTGCGTTAAAGAATACACTGCGTCAAGCACCTGATGTTATTTTGATTGGTGAGATTCGTTCACGTGAAACTATGGACTATGCCATTGCCTTTGCAGAAACAGGGCATTTGGTTTTTGCCACACTGCATGCGAACAACGCCAACCAAGCCATTGATCGTATTATTCACTTCTTTGAATCAGATCGTCACAGTCAGTTGTTTATGGACTTGTCGCTTAACTTAAAAGCGATGGTTGCTCAGCAATTGATTCCAACACCAGATGGCAACTCACGTCGTGCAGCAATTGAAATTCTCATCAACTCACCTTTAATTTCAGACTTGATCCGTAAAGGCGATGTACATGAAATTAAAGATTTGATGAAGCGTTCACGTGAATTAGGTATGCAAACCTTTGACCAAGCACTGTTTGACCTCTACAAAGCAGGACAAATTACCTATAAAGATGCACTAAAGCATGCTGACTCACCGAATGATTTACGTCTACAGATTAAATTGGATGAGGAAGGTGGTGCTCAGTTGCTCAATGCACATAGCAAACTGACTTTTGACGGGCAATAATTGATTTTAATCTGCACTTAAAATACTAAAAAGGGAGCTAAATGAATTTAGCTCCCTTTTAATTTGTTGTATTTATGTGATTTTATTTTTTACGATAAGCTTCCTGACATTCAGGCGCATCACAAAAACCGTACAGGTTTAACGAATGTCCAGTCAGTTTAAAACCGTGCTTATCCGCTACCGAATGTTGCTCATGTTCAATGGTATCATTTGTAAATTCAATGACTTTATTACAATTTAAACATACGAGATGATCGTGGTGATCTTCTTGCATGATTTCAAAAACAGAATGATTGTTTTCAAAATGATGACGCTGAATAATTCCAGCAGCTTCAAATTGCGTTAACACACGATATACGGTTGCAAGACCGACATCTTCACCTTGTTCAAGTAATGTTTTATAAATGTCTTCCGCGCTCAAGTGGTGTTGTCTTGAATTTTCTAATAATTCCAAAATCTTGATTCGTGGTAGGGTAACTTTAAGTCCAGCTTTGCGTAAATCTTGATTTGAAATAGGCATATAAAAAGGTCTCTCAACAAATTTTAAGTTGGAATATGCAACAGAGTTGAGATGCAGTATGATCTATCCGTGGATCAATTGCATCATAATTAATTTGGGATAGTGTAGCAAAATGCAAAAAATCATGCTGACGTTATTCGTCGCTTCTTTACTTGGTGGCTGTTCTGTATTTGGAGTATACAAAGTTGATATTCCTCAAGGAACACCGTTAACCCAAGCTCAAGCTTCAAAAATTCAAGTCGGTATGACTTACCAACAAGTACGTTTTTTGCTGGGTAGTCCAACGGTTGCAGATCCATTGAATCCTGATCGATGGGACTACATTTACAATTATATCCCAGGAACTTACGCTAAAAAAGCCAAGATTCCTGTAGCACATGGCCAACACTTAAAGGTTTATTTTGATCAATCAGGTATTGTCAATAAAATTGAAGGTTTGGAAACCATTCCTGAATCTCAACCTGGTTTGCCTGCTTCTAAAGAAGCAATTTTGAATGCGCCTCCACTATAGACACTTTGATATAAAAATAAACCCCTCAATGAGGGGTTTTTTATATTGATTCAATTGTTTAAAGCGATTGGCTTAAAGAATGGATTACTTAGACAGCAATTGGCGGTAACGATTCCCTCGACAATAACGCCCAACAGGATTGGCTTTGGCACGATTACGACGAATATCTTTCGGATTAATGGTTAAAGCTCTATAGATTTCAACACGATCCCCTGCTTGTAAAACTTGAGTAAGATCTTTGCTTTTAACACCAAAAATACCAAAACTAAAATTTTCAGGTAATTGTACTTGTTCAGCTAAACCACTTTGAGCAATCGCATCTGCAATGCTCATTCCTTGAGAAAATTGTAACTCAATATGAAATTGTTGATTTTCGGTGGCATAAGCCACCCAAACCTTTTCACCTTTGGTCAATATATCCATCAAATCAATTGTCCAATATAGGCGACAATTGCCAAGATAATCGCCAGTGGAAGAACAATTCGTACAGCAATACGCCAAATATTATAAAAAGCTTCTGAGCTAAAATTCATAGCTTTGCGTAAATGGCTGATCTTCATGATCCATCCCACAAAAACTGAATAGATCAAACAAATCACTAAGCCCCAAAGCATTAACAATGGATTGAACACTAAGCTAATATTTGGAATCGTCCAAACCAATAAGCCAACCAATAACACGACAAACTGGATTACGATTGCGATTTGACGCTGAGCCAATTGTTCTTTTGCTAACTGTAATAACAGTGCTGCTGAAATGACTGCGGTAAATAACAATGTATAAGCTGGAATTTGCGCTGAAACAGCGAAGAATCCAAAAGCAATCACAGCAATCAGTTGCGCAATCCAGATCGGTAAAGCTGTTTTAGATGCTTCATTCTGTTGTTGGATGCTCGATAAGCTGGTTTGCCAATATAAGCCTAATCCTAAGCCTGTTGCGACCAATGCAAGGATGCTGGCATTGCCCCACTCCTTAAACTCTACAGGAGTCATATGCCACGGTTGCAATGCTGTACCGAACACATTGGCAAGTACCAATGACAACACCACGCCAAATGCAACTAAAGCAATGAGTATTTGACGTGGAATAAATGACAGCACAAATGCCAGAATTGCAGCACCTGCAAATAAAATATTGGTCGCTACAGGAATTTGAGCAATTTGCACAGCACTTTGACTAATGTTAGATAGTATTCCACCCGCCAAGAACGGAATAAACACCACAGCCAACCAGCCCACGATACGCCAAGATTGAGAAGCATCGGCATCACGCGTTAAGCTAGACAATGCATTCAATGCTGTTGTTTTAGAGCGCTTCGCTAAAGCAACTTCCAAATAAGCTATAGGCAATGCCAAAACCAACATTGACACTAACCACAATATCCAAAAATCAATTTGTCGATCAATTTGAATACCGAGACTTGGAGCTAAGCCTGCAATAATCATAAAAGACAAACAAAATGCCATGAGCGGCGATAACCATCGTGACATAGAATAATCCTGCATGAGGTGTTTCGTAAAAAGTTCTGCTATTTTGCCTTTCTCGTTTGTGAAAATCAAAGTTTAAAAGAAAAAAGCAAACCATCCTCTCCAGATGATTTGCTGCGCAAGATTTCTATTGTATATTTTTCTTTTTATTCCCTCTGAATTGTTCTAATAAGAGAACGGGTTATTTTTATCATTTGCCTGATCAACAAGGTGAATTATGAAAAAAATCTTGCAAACCAGTTTTTGCCTTTTTTCTTTTCGTTTTCTTTAATGATGCCCATCATATTTAACTTTACAGCCCCCACATAGTCAGCATCATCATGTTGAATATGGTTGATCAACCATTTTGACAATACCTCGTGCAATTCATTTTCAATCGAATGACCTTCCTCAAAACGACTACGATAGTTTTCAATACGTTTAATAAATAAATCATGCACTCGTTTATGTGGAACACGATATTTATAATCTGCTTCTTCTTGTAAGCTTTCTTCGAATGCAAAATGTGACTGGGTATAATCAATAATTTGATTAAGAATATTTCTAATTCTTGCACGATCAGTCATTACACCGATTTCATTAATTTCGTTAATATAATCCAAAATTCTTTTATGTTGATCGTCAATCACATCGATACCAGTATTATATTCTGGAACCCATTTCATCTTCATACGATCACCTTTTAAATAATATTCTCACCTTTCGATTTATACTAACCCCTTATTTTTAAAATAAAAACGAAGCGTATTAGTCTGAATTAAGTTAAAAATCTCAATTATTATTTAAGTTACTGTTTATATTTAATTATTATTTTAAACTCAACCAAAAGAGTCAGATATTTTTTAACCATATTGATGATTTTATGCAATTCAAAAATATAATTAACTATATAAAAATAAAAGCCTTTAATAAAATTAAAGGCTTTTATACTATTCATTTAGAATACATTAATATTGATCAGCTTTAGTTATTCTAATCAAATTAGGATTTTCAGCCTCCCGTAATAGTCGCTCAACACGAGTCAATGCTGTTTTTATCACTTGACCATCTTTAAATAAAATCATCTCACCTGCTTTATATGCAGTCCAAGTTTCATTATGGGTTAATGGTTCAGTGGTAATGACTGCAACACGATCTTCGGCTGTGGTAAATTTACTAAAATCAATATCGACATCTAAATCAACCAATCGAGCATATTTAAATGGATATTCTCGAACGATCCAATGCAATTTAGTCGTTGCATAGCTAAATAAAGCTTGCCCATTGGATAGACAAAAATTAAATGTGCCATATTCCGCAATTTGCGGTGAAATTTCTTCTAATAAAGTAAAAATATCATCCAAACTTGGCTCATCATAGCCAAATTTTAAAACCAACTGTTCAAGTAAATAACAAAATGCCAATTCACTATCCGTACTTCCTACAGGTGTAAATCGCCCTGATAAGCGTGGATTAAAATCATGTAAATCACCATTATGTGCAAAAATCCATTGTCTGCCCCACAGCTCTCGCATAAAAGGATGTGAGTTTTCTAGGGTGATTTTGCCTTGCGTCGCTTTACGAATATGTGCAATCACATTGCGTGACTTGATTGGATAGTTCCGTACCAATTCTGCAATCGGTGATTCAACCGCAGATTGATTGTCGACAAATAAACGGCATGCTTTATCTTCAAAAAAGGCAATACCAAATCCGTCAGAATGATCGGAAGTTATTCCCGCACGTTGCGAAAAACCACGAAAAGAAAAGGTAATATCTGTCGGTGTCGCACAGTTCATTCCAAGCAATTGGCACATAATTTATTCATACAACATTTTAGTTATAGGAATATTGTGCATGAGTCGCTTCCTGCTTGCAAATATCAATCATGAATATTGTTTGCAAACAGGATTATATTTCTGTAAGCCGCTAGTAATCGCTAACTAACGTCAGTTTGGGATAAATTTTGATGTAAGCTATTGAAAAGATAGATCAGGCTCAGCGGAGTCTCACCGTTTAAAGTCAGATGCAAGGATTAACCTTCGATTCGACCTGAGAGGTACTACCTCGCAAGGCTTTCGGGATGAGTGGCACTGCCACGCAAGGGCAAAACCATTTCTCAGTCGCCAACTCGACAGATACTATCAAGTACCTAATATATTGCAAAAACAGTATATTACAGATGTAGCCCTGCCTCGAACAATGCGACTGACATTTCCGCGTATCATATAGTTGGAAACATATCTTATCCCGAACTCAGGTTAACTATTTCAATTGTATTTAACGGTTGACCATTTTGTTCAATACAAAATTCTTCACAACGTCATTTATTTCAACAAATACAAAATAATCTAAGCAATTAAATGATTCATCGTGATAAGCCTGTTTGGACAACCGAGCATTCATTTTCAAATAAACATCAAATAACTTTGGGATACGTTCATCTTGAGGAAAACTGTACTCTGGATGACTAGGTTCAAAAGTAGGTTTTGCTTTCACGTCAATAAATTGTTCATCATCCAATTGTTTAAGAAATTGATGTGTGTAATAAGCTCGTGCCTTGTTGTCTTCTAAGCGAATGCTCACACAACCAATCAAATATTTTGCTTTCATTTTCCACAATACAGTCGGAACAAGATTAAGCCATAGCATCGATAATGCACGACCATTTCGATAACGTGGATGTACACAGGTTCGCCCAATTTCGACAATATTATCTAATGCTGAAAACTTTGATACATCAAACTCTTGCGAGCTATAACTCTTTTTTAATTCATGCCCTTGGAAGCGTTTTAAACGTGTATAAGCAACGATTTCATTGCTCCATTTATCACGTAACACAGCGTGTTCACAATCAAGATCATATAAATCTTGATCTAAACCATTTTCAAATGTAATTCCAAATTGATCTGCAAATTGTACTGCTCGAAATTTTTGTACTTCTTTAAGTTGTTTAAGGTCTTCAACCCATTCAAATTTATATTGTGATTGTGCTTTTTTAGGTTTTGGTAAAGGTAAGCTTAAGTTCTGACGATATTGGTTTAATTTTGCAAACATGTCTTCTGCTCCTAGTGCTTTTACTTACACTAGGCATTCTGCATGACATTGATGTGACCAAATAATGAATGTTTTAAAACAGTGGATGATTTTTTATCTGATGATTAAACACAAAAAAGCCAGTGTTTTCACTGGCTTAATTATTAACCTGATTATTAACTTGATTAATTCGTCGGTTTTACTCGGTTGGTAATCAATGTTCCCACACCATGATCGGTGAAGATTTCAAGCAAAGTTGCATGTGGTACACGACCATCCACAATATGCGCGCTAACCACACCGCCTTTTACAGCATCCAATGCACATCCAACTTTCGGAATCATGCCACCATAAATCACGCCTGTTTCAATCAGGCGATCAACTTCTTGTGTGGTTAAACCTGTCAGTAGATTTTTATTTTCATCAAGCACGCCAGTAATATTAGTCAAGAGAATAAGCTTCTCAGCACCTAAAGCCTCAGCGACCTTACCTGCAACTAAATCTGCATTGATGTTATAGGTTTGACCATCTTCATCCACACCTAAAGGTGCAATGACTGGAATAAAATCACTTTGAGTAAACATTTCTAAAACATCAGTTTTAACACCTGTCACTTCACCAACTAAACCTAAGTCGATTTGAGTGACAGTGCCATCATCTTGTGTTTTTTCCATCAATAATTTTTTAGCACGTAGCAAATTACCATCTTTACCTGTCAAACCAATCGCACGGCCACCGTGTTTATTGATCAAATTGACAATGGATTTATTCACACTACCGCCTAAAACCATTTCAACCACATCCATGGTTTCAGAATCGGTTACACGCATGCCATCAATACGGTCAGACTCACGCCCTAATTGTTTGAGCAATGAATCAACTTGAGGGCCACCGCCATGAACCACGATTGGATTTAGACCTACAGTTTTCAAAAGTACGATATCTCGAGCAAATGAGCTTTCCAAAGCAGGATCTGTCATTGCATTGCCACCATATTTCACAACCAGCGTTTTCCCTGAAAAACGTTGAATGTATGGCAAAGCCTCAGTCAATATTTGTGCTTTGTCGATGCCAGCATGCTGATGTGACATTCGCCTCTCCTTAATGAACTGTATGGGTTAGACTGTTGAATGCGGAAGCGCAAAAACAGTCAATGCGCTTGTAGAATCTCTTGAGCGATCATAGGATAACGATCACTGAGCATAGACGCAAATGTCTGACGAATTTCATTGAGATGAATTGGACAATCCGCATCAAAACGCACAGTGAAATACTCACCTGTATTTGATGCCCGAATAATGCCAAAACCATGTTCAAAATCAAGTCGAACACCATCAATTTTGCTTAATTCAGCCGCAAAATTTTGACTTAAATGTTCAATTTCATTCAGAACAACTTTAGGATCGGTGTGATGGGTGCTGATATAAGTATCTTCAGTATAAAAACGGTCTGGATATAACGCTAATATTTCAGACAATGTCGCCTTTGGAAATAGGCACAAATATTCCATGACACGTAGTGCAGCATATAAACCATCGTCATAGCCCATGCCACGACCATCATTAAATACATAATGCCCTGCATATTCCCCACCAAATACAGCACGACCTTTCGACTGTGACATATATTTGCGTAGGAAGCTGCTTCCTGTACGAATCATCTTGGCATGACCACCTAAACGCTCAACGGCTTGGCGTACCATAGAAGAACATTTCACATCAAAAACAATTTCATGTTGAGGGTGATCTTTTAAACACATCTGTGCAAATAAAGCCAATAGACGATCTGCGGAAATAATATGTGCTGTTTCATCGAGTATCACCACACGGTCACCATCACCATCTAAGGCAATGCCAATATCAGCTTGATGATTTAAAACATTTTGACGTAGTAATTCTAAATGGGTGGCTTGTGACGGATCTGGTGCATGATCAGGAAAATTTCCATCGGCATTACAACGAATTGCGATCACTTCACAACCCAGTCTTTTAAGTACTAAATTGGCACAATAACCTGCTGAGCCATTTAAACCATCAATTACCACTTTTAAAGGTTTAGATAAATGGATGTCATTTAATATTGCGTTTTGATACGGCAAGCAATATTCAGTTTTAATTTGGTGAATAAGGCTTGGATTATGAGTTGATGCTTGAATAGCTTCAAACTTTTCATTTTGAATATATTCTGTTTGAAAATACTGTGCTGCTTGGGTTCCTACATTTTGAATGCTTTCAGGTGACGGCGGTTCACTTTGCATAATCCATTTAAAACCATTATCTGTTTTAGGATTATGACTGGCTGTTACCATAATGCCATTACCACCTGTTTTTCGAGCAGCAAAGTACAGTTGTGGTGTTGAACAGCAACCGATTTCAGTGACTTGGATATTTTTTTGTTGAAATACCTGTTGGATAATATGAGCAAAAGTAGGACTGGTTAAACGAGCATCATAACCTAAGCTAATCTGCGGCTGACCTTTTTCAATAAATTGATTCGCCAAAGCATGTGCAATCGCCTGAACGTATTCAGGTCGTAGCATTTCAATTTTTCCACGAATATCATAAGCACGGAAAATTTGAGCTGGGAAATCATTCATTTCAATCATAAGCAAAACTTCTAATTGCTTAACCCTATATCTCTAAGCTAAAGGACATTCAATCGATGTTGTTTTAGCAATTTATTCAGAATTTTTATTCAAGGTTAAGAGGTAAAATACATATAAACAGGCAATACTATATGCAAATTTAAAACATTATATATACATACTTTTTGTTACATATTTAAGATTTATAAAAAAGCCTGATAAATCAGGCTTTAAAAATATAAGAAAAGTCGAGTATTTTTAAATGTACTGCTTCTAGTTTTGACCAGTATGTCCAAAACCACCTGCGCCACGCTCAGTCGCTTCGAACTCATTCACAATCTCAAGTTGCGCTTGAATTACAGGTACAAGTACATATTGTGCTAAACGTTCACCCGGCTCCAAAGTAAATGTATTTTGACTACGATTCCAAACAGAAACCATCAATTCACCTTGGTAATCTGAATCGATTAAACCCACAAGATTACCCAATACAATCCCATGTTTATGACCTAAACCTGAACGAGGCAAAATTAAACCTGCAAAGTTTGAATCTTCAATATAAATCGCCATTCCTGTTTTGACTAAAACAGTTTGACCCGGTTCAATTTGGATCGCCTCTTCAACACATGCACGTAAGTCCAAACCTGCTGAACCTGTTGTCGCATACGTTGGCATTGGCCATTCTTGACCTAAACGTGAATCAAGTACTTTTACTTGAACTTTCATATTGAAATCCTATGTAAATCAATTAAACAATGAATAACCAATCCGTTCAAAACTATTGAAATCTTATCCATTTCAAAATCAATGCTTTTCGCAGTAAGAATAGAAATTGATAAGATTTAAAATCACGCCAATTGCTCAAACCCTCCTCTTTGTTTTAGAGGAAAGTTCAGTGAAATTGGGCAATATTAAACAGATTGGCTTGAGTTAAAAATCAACGTTTTAATAACGCTTTTAAATTTTGCAAATACTGCTGAGCTTGTTGTTTAGGATCGACATTTTCAGCCAATTTTTTCTTACGACCTAACCAATCCAACTCATCTTGTGGTAATTCATCTAAGAAGCGACTTGGCGTCATTTGCTTCATTTGACCACCATTTTTACGCTGTTCAGCGAGGGTTAAAGTCAAACCTTGCTGTGCACGTGTGATTCCTACGTACATCAAACGGCGTTCTTCTTCGATGGTTTCAGCAGCAATCGAGTTCTTATGCGGAAGCAACTCTTCTTCTAAACCCATGATATAAACGAATGGAAATTCCAAACCTTTAGAGGCATGTAAGGTCAACAAATTGACTTTATCGGTGTCTTCTTCTTCCTGTTGTTGCTCAAGCATATCCAGCAACACCATTTTACGAATCACACTTTCAATGTTCTTTTCATCAACATCTTCAGCACGATTGATCAAACTTTGAATACTGGTATACAGCATTTCAACGTTATCAATCTTGGTTTTTTCTTGTGCAGGTGTTGCAGCCGATTCACGTAAATAATCAATATAACCTGCGTCGTTCATCATCTGACGAATTTTAGGCACAGGCTCATCATCATCCAATAATTCACGAGTAAAATCGTTGATAAAGCCTGCAAATTCAGCCAACTGCGTTGTCGCTTTCTTTGGCATAACCATGGTTAAACGCTGATCACTGGCTGCTGCTAATAGCGATAGATGATTTTCTTGAGCAAATAACCCTAATTTTTCCAGCGTCACAGGCCCAATCGCGCGCTTCGGTGTATTGATAATACGTAAAAATGCACTGTCATCTTCAGGATTGATAATAATCCGTAAATAACTCATCACATCTTTAATTTCTGCACGTCCAAAGAACGATTGACCACCTGAAAGCTTGTAAGGAATCTGCATTTGGCGCAATTGTGTTTCCAGTACACGAGCTTGGAAATTTCCACGGTACAATACCGCATAATCTTTCCAATTCTTTCCATTCATCAATTTATGCGTCAATAAATCTTTAACGACTCGTTCAGACTCATCATCATCATTACGGCATGTGATCACACGAATCACTTCACCATGACCTTTATCACTCCACAATTTCTTATCGAATAAATGTGGGTTATTTTCAATCACATGGTTTGCCGCTTTTAAAATACGACTGGTCGAACGATAATTTTGTTCGAGTTTAATCACTTTTAGATTGTGAAAATCTTCTTTGAGCAAAGCCATATTTTCAGGTTTTGCACCACGCCATGCGTAAATAGATTGGTCATCATCACCAACGGCGGTGAATTGTCCCATCACACCAACCAGTAGTTTTACCAGAATATACTGTGCTGTGTTGGTATCTTGATATTCGTCGACTAAAAGATAACGGACACGATTCTGCCAACGATCACGTACCTCAGCATTGTCTTGAAGTAGCCGTGTTGGCATGACAATCAGATCGTCAAAATCGACCGCATTATAGGCACGTAAATTACGCTCATAAAGCTGATACAAATGTGCAAGTTGAACATCATCATTTGTTTCACAAGTAGTATGTGCCTGTTCTGGAAGAATAAGGTCATTTTTCCAGTCAGAAATCTTTTTCATTGCTTTGGCAATGAGCTCTTTACTTTCTGCACCTGATAAATTATCACGATGCATCAAGTCCATCAGAATGCGTTTACAGTCATCCGCATCCAGAATAGAAAAGTTTGCTTTTAATGGTGTGTTTTTGAGTTCTAAGCGTAATAAATTTAGACCGAAGTTATGGAAGGTAGAAACAGATAAACCTTTCCCCTCTTCTTTTCCCAATAGTTTACCGACACGCTCTTTCATTTCACGTGCAGCTTTATTGGTAAAAGTCATTGCTGTAATTCGATACGCAGGAATACCGCATTGCTGTACCAAATAAGCAATTTTTCTAGTAATCACAGAAGTCTTACCTGAACCGGCCCCTGCAAGTACTAACAAGGGTCCTTGAGTATATTTCATGGCTTCAAGTTGCTTGTCATTCAATTGACTTGCTTTAGACATCGTTCATCCTCAAAAAACTTCGAGCTCGATTATAGTCATCAAAACCACAGTTGCAAAATGCTTTATGTGAATGTGTCCGACTAAAAAAGTGAGCGCATAAAAATCCACCCAAAGGTGTTTTATTGATACCACTCTATTTCAAAAATGCGTCTTTAAGATAAAGGCTCAATATGATTTTGTTTCATCAACCGTGATTTCAACACTGCGGTTTTGCTCGCAGCCAGCAACTGTAGAAATGACAAGTGCTCATATTTATTTTCCTTCTTATGCTTTATTTTGCTTAGGCATAAAAAAAATCGAACCACAGCCAGCTATGATTCGATTTTTGTGTTTTTACTACAAAATCGCTTTAAATTTATAACGATTTCTTAGCTTGCAGCATAAATACTAATTTCTACACGACGGTTTTGCTCACGACCAGCAGCAGTTGAGTTATCTGCGATTGGGTTTTGAGAACCATAACCTTGCGTGTCAATACGGCTTTGAACGCCTTGACCTTTCAGGTAGTTTGCTACAGAAGCAGCACGGTTTTGTGATAATGGGATGTTGATCGCATCCGTACCTGTATTATCTGTATAACCAGTCACAAGAATTACACTCTTGTTATCTTCTTTCAACGTCTGAACAACTTTATTCAACGTGCTGTAAAAGTTAGGTTTGATATTTGATTTATTGGTATCAAACGTAATGCTACCCGGCATAATTAATGCAACAGAACCATCTGGATTACGGCTTACATCAACACCAGTACCTGCCATTTGTTGGCGAAGTTTTTTCTCTTTATTGTCCAAATAAAGACCAGCACCTGCACCTAATGCAGCACCAATTGCCGCAGCACGGTTATTCTGTGCAGAACTATTTGCATTACCGCGCGACAAACCATAACCTGCCGCTGCACCAATTAAACCACCTAAAGCAGCTTTATCGTATTCCACACCACCGATGTTATTTCCAGTTGTTTGACATCCTGATAATGCCAAAGCCCCTGCTACTGCTGTAATTAATAGTGCACGCATCGCATGCCTCCAAGTTGTGTTTTTTGTTGAATTTCATTTTGTCATAAATAATGAACTTCCACTATTGGCATTTTGTTAAGAATTTCTCATTTTTTTACATTTTGTAAAATATAGTGCAAATTTTGCAAAACTGATCACCATAATTTGTACACAGTTTATAAATGTCTCTTTTTAAATGAACAATGAAGGACTATATTTAAAGGCTGTGGGTAATTCATTTATATTGATGAAGATGCTTAATTTTATGAAATATCCAGCAAGCTAACACTTTAATTCGAATATGCAAAAATGATTAGGACTGTTCTATGTCATCTCAGCAACAGAAGCAACCTATTTTAAAAAAAATTACGAAAGGATTAACCGTTGGTACAGTGATTACTGGAAGCACCTTTTTTCATGGTCCTCCAGTCTTGGCACTTGGATTAACCAAACTGGTCAAAAAGTCTAAAAAAATCGATGAAACCAATATTAACATCACCAACAGTTGGTTAAGTGTTAATAATTGGTTAATTGATCATATTCTCTCTGAAACACAGTGGGATATTAGCATTGATGAAGGCTTAGACCTGAATATGCAAGGTCGTTATCTCATGACCTGTAATCATCAAAGCTGGGTTGATACCACTGTTAATCAATATTTTGGTTTGAGCCGTATGCCTCTAACGCGTTTTTTCACCAAGTGGGAACTGATTTTCATTCCTTTTGTCGGTCAAGCCTTTAAAATTTTAGGCTTCCCGATGATGAAACGGCATACCAAAGAACAAATTGCAAAAAATCCTGAACTTAAATACCGTGATTTAGCAGAAGCACGTAAAGCTTGTGAGCAATTACTGAGTCAGCCATTTACCCTACTGAATTATTTGGAAGGCACTCGTTTTACTCCAGAAAAACATGAGAAACAACAATCACCTTATGTCAATTTGCTCAAACCTAAAGCAGGTGGATTAGCTTTAGCCTTAGATATTTTAGGCGATAAAATTGATGCTCTAGTCGATATGACTATTGTCTATCCTGATGGTGCACCGGGTTATGGTGAGTTTTGGTTAGGTGATGTTCCTCGAATTGCTGTCAATATGCGTAAAATTGAAATTCCTGATTGGGTTTTAGGCGGTAATTACGAGGATGATGCTGAATATCGTGAAAACTTCCAAAAATGGGTTGATCATTTGTGGGCTGAAAAAGATCAATTGATTAGCAAAATGAAAAATAAATATAGTCGCTAAACCAATGACTTCTCTTTCGCATTGTTATTGAATCAGAAACATCTCCCATTTTAAAACATAATGAAAGAAGTCAGCTTTCAAAAGGAATTGCAATGACAGAGCAAGACATTAAACAAGAATCTAGCCAAAGCACAATAAAAAAAGGCATCCGTCAGCATATCCGCCACGATACAGTCGGTTGGAAGCTTTTCTTAGCTTATGACATCTTTATGATGTTCATTATTGTATTTAATTTATTTTGCTTATGTGCAAATGCTTTTCTCATGAGTAACTTTGGGAATTGGTTTTTTGAAACCATTCATTTACCTCAAGTTTTACAATTCTATAAAAGTGATTTACATCCGTGGGTGATTAAAACTGAAAGCTGGTTTATTACTTTTTTAATCGCAGAATTACTCATTCGATGGTTCTTTGCGATTATTTATAAACATCATGCCCGTTGGTTTTTCTTCCCTTTTATTCATTGGTATGAAATTTTAGCGATTAGTCCTTATTTGCGTTTTTTACGTTTAATTCGTGCAGGGATCATTGCCTACAGATTCCATGAAATGGGTTATAAAGTTGTTCCTGATAGCATCATGAATCGTGTCTTGTTTTATTATGGTGTAGTGATGGAAGAGCTCTCGGATCGGGTTGTATTGACAGTAATTGATGGCGTAAAACAAGAATTAGATACCAGTTCCAGCCACAAAAAAATTATCCATGACTTAGTCAATCATCACCGAGACATTTTTGCCAAAGCCATTGCAGAAGTTTTACAAGAAAGTTTAGCCACTGAATTAAAAGCTCAACGTCAGTTAATCACTCATAATGTGGGACAGATTGTTCGCCAAGCGATTGAAGATACGCCACAATTGACTCAACTATTACGTTTAATTCCAATTGCAGGCGGTATGATTGAAAATCAAATTCAAAATATTGGGCAACAATTGGGTGAAAATATTACTCAAGGTTTGATTCAACCTTTGACTGAAGGTAGTGTGGATAATCCAAATGCCACCTATCAGCTCATTTCGACAAAACTCAGTCAGTTAAATATTGAAAATCAATCTCTTGAAGAATTGGTTGAATCTGTGGTCTATGAGAGTTTAGAATCACTGAAGAAACAAGTTGCTGTAAAACAATGGCAACTGGAATTGAATAAAAATGATCAAGCTGAAAAATAAATTTTTCATTGAAATTATTTGTATCTTTGCTAGAGAAATCGTTCAATTTGTTCTAGCATTTGCGCTATTTCACAAATTAACTTTAGATAGAAAACTTTAGGTCACAAGCCTTTTAAGGAATAATTATGGCTGATATACGGATTACAGGCAGAATGGTTAATTTTACACGATTAACCTTCGATACAAATGATCATGATGCCATCCGCCAGCAATTAACTTCAATGATGAGTGAAACCTCTTATCAAGGGGCTTTAGTCATTATTGATACGACTGTTGAACAAGAGCTGATTGCGCTTATTCAATTGATTGTCAGCCTTGATTTACAGCCTATGGCTGTTATTGATGGTTTATTGGGTGACCAAGCACGTGCAATTCAGTTCCCTGTTTTGCCCGCAGACCGTCCTTTACAGCGCATAAAACCAACCAAAGAGCAAGTGGTTGAAACACCCGTAAAAGAAACGACATCTGCCTCTGCCACAGCGCTTGAAAAAACTACAACAGAAGCACCGAAATCCATTAGCCATGTGACGTCTTATCATGATGAAATCTTACGTACAGGGCAATGCCTTGTACAAGACCATGGTGATATTATTCTCAATGCAGGGATTAACAGTGGTTCTGAAGTAATTGCTTCAGGAAATATACATATCTATGGCAGTGTTCGTGGTAGAGTCATCGCAGGCGCAGGCGGTAATACTGCTGCAAGAATTTTTTGTCATTCATTAGAAGCCGAATTGGTTTCTATCGCAGGAACATATTGTGTAGCTGATGATATTCCACAAGATGTGGTAAAAAAAGCTGTACATATTCACTTGAATGATCAACAAGAGCTTGTATTTGAAGCTCTGCAATTTTAATGTAAATTAAACACCATAAAAAATCCCAATTAAAGGGATGACCATAACAGGAGTGGATTCGGTGGCCAAAATTGTTGTCGTTACATCAGGCAAAGGCGGCGTAGGTAAAACTACGACGAGCGCATCTTTTGCAACAGGTTTAGCCCTTCGTGGTCATAAAACTGTTGTTATTGATTTTGACGTAGGTTTACGTAACTTAGACTTGATCATGGGTTGCGAACGTCGTGTCGTTTATGATTTTGTAAATGTTTTAAATAATGAAGCACGTTTACAACAAGCGTTAATTCGCGATAAAGATATCGAAAACTTATACATTTTACCTGCTTCACAAACACGTGATAAAGACGCCTTGACAGATGATGGTGTTGCACGTGTGATGGAAGAACTTTCACAAGAGTTTGATTATATTATTTGTGACTCACCTGCAGGTATTGAGCGTGGCGCTATTTTAGCCATGTATCATGCAGATGAAGCGATTATTGTAACGAACCCTGAGATTTCATCGGTTCGAGATTCAGATCGAATTATTGGTATGCTCGACAGTAAAACCAAAAAAGTTGAAAATAACGAAGGACGTGTCCGTAAACATTTATGTATCACTCGTTTCAATCCAGAACGTGCTGATAAACAAGAAATGTTAACGATTGAAGATATTTCTAAAGATATTTTACGTGTTCCAACGCTAGGTGTGATTCCTGAGTGTCCAAGCGTGCTCCAAGCATCAAATGAAGGTAAACCTGTTATTCTTTACCAAGAAGCATCAGCAGGTCAGGCTTATGATGACTTAGTGGCTCGTTTCTTAGGTGAAGAGCGTCCTTATCGTCACATCACTGTGAAACCTAAGGGTTGGTTAGCACGATTATTTGGAGCGTAAAAAATGGCAGGATTTTGGAGTAAACTTTTCAGCAACGATGACAAACCATCTAGCGCCCAAACTGCTAAAGATCGCTTAAAAGTTATTGTTGCTTCTGAAAATGGTTTGGGCAAACGCCTGAGCCAAGACAAGATTGATCAAATGAAGAAAGAAATCATGCAAGTGGTCAATCGTTATGTTCGTGGTGTAGATGAACAACATATCCAAATGCAAGTTCGCTCAGAAGCGAATATTGAAATGTTGGAAATGAATATCAATTTACCTGAAGAACGTTAATTCTATTATTGATTAGTCAAGTAGATTGAATCAGGGCAAAATGGCGCAAGTTATTTTGCCCTTTTTAATTGGGTTATCAATTATTCATCAATGCTTTGCATTATTCCTTATTAAAGAAAATTTAATAGGGGTTTATATAATGATGAATCAGATCAACGCGTTTTAAATTATTTAATTTGAGGAGATGCTGTTATGGCACTTTCACAGCCAGCAACGTTCAATGAAGAATGGTCAGACGAGCGTGTATTTGCCTATTTAACCCAACTTCCTCCTGAAGGTACCAACGCAGATTTTCACGTGCTTTATCATGCATTCAAACATATGCGTCCATTTGATTATGAGCGTTTATTGACTCAGTTCGTTGCTGATGGGCGTGACATCAATGCAACGAATCCTGAAGGTCAGCGCATCCATGATGTGATTGCGCAATACCCACGTCAAAAAGATGGGTTTTTAGAAGTTTTGGCTAAATTTGCTTAGCATTTAAAATGCTGAAAATTAGAAGCTGAAAACTATAAAAAAACCTGCTTTTAAGCAGGTTTTTTCTTTTAGCGTTAGACACTGATCTAGGCAATAGCAATGTATTAACGGTTCCCAATTAAGTATGCACCAAACAAGGTAAAGATCCCACCAGAGATGCCATCAATCCACTTCGCAGCATTCTGATAAGCTGCTTTAAAACTAGGTAATGAAAATACAAAAGCCACAAAGCTGAACCAAATCAATGTTTCGATAGAAACGATCACAAAAAGTAGCGAATGAACGCCATCTAAATTAGGGTTGGCAAGAAATATTGAAAATACGCTACCAAAATAAATCACGGCTTTCGGATTGGATAAATTGGTTAAAAAACCTTTTAGAAAAAAACGCAAATTGCTTTGTGGTAATTCAAATTTCTGTTGTTCTGACACAGGTTTTTTACTGAATGCAGACTTGAGCATTTGAAAACCAAGCCAGCATAGATAAATCCCACCAATCACCAGCATCACTTGTTTTAACCAAGCCATTTTTTCAAAAATAATGTTGAGTCCTAATAATGCTAAAAGTGCCCAAAACATCACCCCTGCGGTAATCCCAATCACAACAAACATCGATTGCTTTCTTGAGCGGCTAATCGCCGTTTGCGAAACGAGGAAAAAATCAGGCCCCGGCGTGATTAAAGCGCAAAAATGAATAAAGATTAAGGTACATAGTGCGATCAACATTTTTAGAATTCCACTAAATTTAGATGCTCATATTAATGTGAAAATTCATGTTTTACCAAGCTAAAGTTAAAATTAAATATTTTCAATTTGCAAAAAAAAATGCCCCTTCATTTTGATGGGGCATTTTTATCATTTTATGAAAGATAGTGTACTAAACCAAAATATCACGTTTACCATTGGCACCTTGTTCACTAACAATACCCTGTTCTTGCATTTGATCCACAATACGTGCAGCACGGTTATAGCCTAAACTAAACTTACGCTGTAACGATGAAACCGAAACCTTACGTGTTTCTAAAACAAAGGAAACACATTGATCATATAAAGCATCACGATTTGGATCACCATCACCATCTTCAAAACCACGTGAAGTCGGTTCTTCATCAAAAGGTGTAAGGATTTCATCGACATAATCTGGATCACCACGCTCACGCCACGCATCACAGATACGGTTCACCTCATCATCACTGATAAATGCACCATGTACACGTTCAGGATCAATTTTACCCGGCCCGAGGAATAACATATCACCATGACCTAATAAGTCTTCTGCCCCGCCACCATCAAGAATAGTACGTGAGTCAATTTTACTGTTTACCCGTAATGCAACACGGGTTGGAATGTTAGCTTTGATCAAACCTGTAATCACATCAACAGATGGTCGTTGCGTTGCAAGTAATAAATGGATACCCGCAGCACGTGACTTCTGCGCAAGACGAGTAATCATTTCTTCAGCTTTTTTACCGACCTGCATGATCATATCTGCAAACTCATCGGCAACAATCACAATAGAAGGCAAAGGTTGCAATCTTGGTGCACGTTCTTGCATGACTGAATCACTAGGCTTCCACGTTGGATCAATTAAATCCTCACCATTGGCAATCGCTTCTTCAACCTTACGGTTATAGTCTGCCAATTTACGAATCTTTAAGAAAGACATGAGTTTATAACGGCGTTCCATTTCATTGACACACCAATTCAATGCACTTACAGCATCTTTCATGTCAGTCACGACTGGGGTGAGTAAATGAGGAATATCATTATAGTTTGCCAATTCTAACTGTTTTGGATCGATGAGAATTAAACGCAATTGATCAGGTGTATATTTCAATAACATCGATAAAATCATCGAGTTTACTGCAACAGATTTACCTGAACCTGTGGTACCTGCAACCAACATATGCGGTGCTTTACCCAAATCCGTAATGACTGGATTACCTGAAATATCTTTACCCATTGCCATTGAAAGCATACCAGATGGGTCTTTAAACATCGGAGTTTCAAGTAATTCAATGAGTCGTACCATTTCACGAGCACTGTTCGGTACTTCAATGCCGATATACGGTTTACCTGGTATCACTTCAACCACACGTACAGATGCCATTGACATTGAACGTGCTAAATCTCGTGAAATATTGGTCACTTTTGAAGCTTTGACACCCGGTGCCAAATCCAACTCAAAACGAGTAACCACTGGCCCCGGTTGTGCTTCGATTACTTTTGCTTTGACATTAAACTCTTGTAATTTAATTTCCAAAAGTTCAGATAAGCGTGAAAGCTGTTCTGCTGTAAAATTGACCTTTTTATTAGGGTCGACTCGATCTAATAAATCTAGCCCCGGTAATGTCGGTAAATCACGACGTTTTTGCGCCACTTGCATCGCACGTGACATTGGTCGCCCATGTGAATCGGTTAATGGTGCATCTAGGTCAAACTCATCTTCAAGTTGGCTTGCAGAGTCTTCTTGAGGTTTGCCTGCTGTTTCCAACCATGCATCTCTAAAAGCATCTTTATCTGAAGCAATTAAAGATTTTTCTTCTTCACTCACCAATGATGATGGCTGTAAATTTGTTTGGATTTCGGCACGGGTAAAGGCTGTTGATTGCGAATAATTGGTTGTGGTTCGTGCCGTTGCAGTCTGATGATCAGATTCAATACCAGCATGTTGCTGAACATAGTCGCTATTATTTTTGTTGTTATAGTCATCAGATGCAAGCATGGCCAAGTCATCTAATTCACTTGCAAGATTCTGCCCTACAGCAACTGAGGCCGCAGTCGCTGTAGCAACACCATGATGAAAATCTGTTAGATTTTGTTCAGGATGATGACCATAATGCTGGTTTGTATTCTGCTGAGATTGAACAGTTTCATTATTAAATGGACTATGAACATCTGTTGCCGTTTGACCATTGGGCACTACGGCTAATAGCTCATCAAAAACTTGATCATCATCCCAATTTACAGATTTTTGCTGATGCGCTTGGTTTGCCTCAAAAGCGTCACGTGCAACATGTTCAGGCTCATTAAAAGCGTGATGTTGTTTTAGATCTGCACGATTTTCAAAATGATTGGCTGAATCGTCTTCTGAAGCTTTTAAAAGTGCATCAATATCACGGTTATGGTCTTGATCTTGTTGCAGCGCTTTCCACACCTCGCCTGATGAAACTGTGCGTTTACTCTCTTGCTCTAAGCGATGTGCTTTTTCTAAAGTGCGTTCTAATTCTAAATCGTCAATATCATCGATGGTATCTTGATCAAACTGAGAAGGCTGTTGAGTTCGATGTTCTTGTTCTACCATGTCATCAAACAAACGCTCAGCAGTTTGTGAATGTTTGCTAGGTTTAATCACAACATGTTCTTTGTTATGCACGTGATCTGCAGGTTCTACAAACTCTGCTTGAGCCGTTACAGGTTCAGGTTTTGTCGCTGTACGGTTTTTATTTTTGGGTGGTGTGGTTAAATCAAAAGCAGATTCACTTTCAGGTACATTTCTATAAAACAGTTCTTGTAAATAGGCAGGTGTCGCTTTTAAGGTTGACCATGTTTTATTCCATTGAATCCCAAAGGCTAAAGTGAATAAAACACCCAATAAAAGAATCAACAACGCAACCGCACCATAGATGGTGATCAATTGCGTTAAGCTTTCACCTAGCTCATAACCAATGATTCCACCTGAAGCATTGGCTAAAGTGTCTGCTGGCACATTCCAAATCAGGTATAAAAGGCTTGAAGTCGCGAGTAAAATGAAGAATTGAGCGG
Organism: Acinetobacter sp. P8-3-8; assembly: GCF_000214135.1. Lineage (GTDB taxonomy): Bacteria > Pseudomonadota > Gammaproteobacteria > Pseudomonadales > Moraxellaceae > Acinetobacter. The sequence continues at coordinate 5,047 of NZ_AFIE01000031.1, read as the reverse complement.
CATAACGGAATGGACGGCTTAAAAAACTTCTTGGCCACCACACTTGCACAGCTTCAATAAATATAAATACAGGGATAAGTAAACTCGCCCAACCTAAAAAACCAAACAATAAATCTGCAATCCACGCCCCAGCAACACCACTGGCATTTGAAACCTGCTGTGTATCACTTGAAATATGCATCCAACCTGGATCAAATGGTGTATACGTCACTGTTGCAAGGAACAGATATATACCAAATGAAACCAAGAATATTGTTGTTAAAAAGCGCTGTGCATAAACATTCGACACCGCAGTCATATACTATCCTGTAACCAATTATTCAAATTACTCTTTTCTGAAGCTTTTAAACGTTCTTCAAAACAGAAATCATTATATTATGCACCTGTTCAACAAAAAAAGATGCACTATTATTTACGTGTGTTGTAAGTGTTTTTAAGAGTTCCGTGATTTATTTTCTAACAGAATTCTCAACGTGATTTTATAACATTTCTGTGCCTATATAGCTCATTTCGATTTAGATGATCAATATTATCCACATCGATGCCACACAACTTTGATAGAGTTTCACGTATAATTCTACCAATTTCTATATTTTTTATAAAAAAGGATGACTCATGAGCGCTCGTCACTCTCGGTTAATTATTTTAGGTTCTGGCCCTGCAGGTTATAGTGCGGCTGTTTATGCGGCTCGTGCGAACCTCAAACCGACACTCATTGCAGGTATGCAATTGGGTGGTCAGCTAACCACAACAACTGAAGTAGATAACTGGCCAGGTGATCCTATCGGCTTAACAGGCCCTGCGTTAATGGATCGTATGCAAGCGCATGCTGAACGTTTTGGTACTGAAATTCTTTATGATCATATCAATGAAGTTGATCTAAACGTTCGCCCATTCGTTTTAAAAGGCGATATGGCTGAGTACACCTGTGATGCATTGATTATTGCAACAGGTGCAACTGCACAATACTTAGGCTTAGAATCTGAACAAGCCTATATGGGTCAAGGCGTAAGCGCTTGTGCAACCTGTGATGGTTTCTTCTACAAAAACCAAAAAGTTATGGTTGTAGGTGGTGGTAATACGGCTGTTGAAGAAGCACTTTATCTGTCGAATATTGCATCACATGTTACTTTAGTACATCGTCGTGATAAGTTGCGTTCTGAAAAAATCCTTCAAGACCATTTAAATGAAAAGGTTAAAGAAGGAAAAATTTCGATCGTCTGGAATCATCAAGTCGATGAGGTTTTGGGTGATAGCGCATCAGGTGTGACTTCAGTTCGCATTAAATCAACGCAAGATGGTTCAACTCAAGATGTTGACGTTTCAGGTATGTTTGTAGCGATTGGTCATAAGCCAAATACAGCAATGTTTGATGGACAACTTGAATTACGTAATGGTTATATTCAAGTACATAGCGGTACTGCGGGTAATGCAACTGCGACCTCGGTTGCTGGCGTGTTTGCTGCTGGTGATGTTGCGGATGATGTCTATCGTCAAGCCATTACTTCTGCGGGTTCAGGCTGTATGGCTGCATTGGATGCAGATCGTTATTTAGATGGTTTAGAATAAACATCCGCATCGATTATTTTTTGTAAAAATAAACCGCCTATATGGCGGTTTATTTATTTTTAATTTATAACTAGTTAAATCATTTTTATAATTTTAATATGGGAAAATATTGTGACGACAGCATGGACAGATGGGTATCAAACAGAAGTTAATTACACTTATGGTTATTACAAAGATTTAAGCCCAAATTATCAAAAATTTTGCCTTCTTCTCAATGGTGTAGACTGCTCAAGTAATGATTTAGATGATATGCATTGCGAACTTGGTTTCGGTCAAGGTGTTAGTCTCAATATTCATGCCGCTTCAAATTTTGGCTTATTTTACGGCACCGATTTTAATCCAGCACATGCGGCACATGCCGATCAATTGGCTGAACAATGTCTAGTACCGCATCATTTTTACGATGCCAGTTTTGAAGAACTGTTAAATAAAGATTTACCGATGTTTAACTCCATTAGCCTGCATGGAATTTGGAGTTGGATTAGTCATGAAAATCAACATATTATTTTAAAATTCATTCGAAAATTCTTAAAACCGAATGGAATTGTCTACATTAGTTATAACTGTGTGACGGGGTGGGCTGCCAATATGCCGATTCGCGAGTTATTCCATAGTCATTTTAAATTTAATAGCACCAGTACCAATCCGATTCAAAAAGTTAAAGATTCTCTTGCATTCAGTGAATCACTATTACAACAAAACCCCAATTTTGCCAAACGTAATCCAAATGCTTTAAGCAAAGTACAAGATTTACAAAACCAAAATCCAAATTATTTGATTCATGAATATTTAAACCAAGATTGGCAATGCTTTTCATTCCAGCAAGTGGTACGCATTTTAGAAGACGTTAAATTATCTTATGCAGGTTCTACGGATTTAAATACGCATTTGGATAATATTAATTTTACTCAAGAGCACCAAGCCTTTCTGAATCAAATTGAACATCCGATTTTTAAAGAGCAATGTCGTGATTATTTTGCCAATTCTCAATTCAGAAAAGATCTATTCATCCGTGGAAAAAATAATTTAACGCCACTTCAAACTCAGCATCGTCTTAGAAATACAGCCTTTGTACTTTTGACTGCACCAGAAACCTTACCGAAAACCATTAATGGATATTTAGGTGAATTTAATTTAATTCAAGAGATTTACGAGCCTTTAGGTCAACAGTTCAAAAAACTAGACTATCAACCTCAAACGATTGCTGAGCTAGAAAAAGCGATACCAAATTTAAATTATGCGCAGATTTTAAATGCATTGGTTATCTTGTGCCATTTAGGTCTAGCTTTACCTTGCTCACAAAACCCAGCAACGGATGAACAGCTTCAATATTCACAAAAACTGAATCATTACATGCTAGAACAAGCCAGTTATCATCAAAATTACCAAGTGCTGGCATGTGCGATCACTGGAATTGGCATTCCCGCAGATCAATTTAGCCAATTGTACTATCGCGCTCATTTTGTCGATGGTCTTAAAACTGCAAAACAGTTCGCTGAATACATTCAAGACGTTCTTGATCAATTAAATTGGAAAGTTCTCGATAAAGATGGCAATGCTGTATCAGAGCGAAAACAAAGCTTGGAAGTGCTACAAGAAAAAGCGCAAAAGTTTATTCAAAGTGACAAATTAAAAATTGCTAAGCAATTGAAACTTTTTGCATAACTTCTACCACGACACAACGACCAAAGATCAGCTAATATAAAGCTGATCTTTTTATTTGATGATGCAACGTGAGTCAACTTCCTCCTTCACAGTTTATATTTCCAGATCCAATTGAAGCTGATCCAGATGAACAAGGTTTAATTTGCATTGGTGCAGATTTAACAGCACCTACGCTTTATGAAGCCTATACGCATGGATTATTCCCATGGTTTTCTGAAGGTGAACCGATCTGTTGGTGGAGTCCTGAACCTCGCTGTATTATCCGCCCCAACGATTATCAACCCAGTAAATCGTTGCTGCGGAATATGAAAAAGTTTGACTACGCCATTACCATCAATCGTAACTTTGAAACGGTGATTCGCTCTTGCGCGATGCCGCGTAGCTATGCAGATGAAACATGGATTTCTGAAGACATTATCCAAGGTTATTGTGATTTATTTGATGCAGGCTATGCGTACAGTGTTGAAGTTTGGGATCAGAATACCATCGTCGGTGGACTATATGGTGTGACGATTGGACATGGTTGTTTTGGTGAATCCATGTTTAGTACCCAAACTGATGTTTCGAAAATGGCTTTTTATACGTTAATGCTCATTGGCCGTGAAAATCATTTACCGTGGATTGATTGTCAATTGGTCAATGATCACCTGATTAGTCTCGGTGCTTGTACACTTTCTCGTCAGGAGTACCTTAAATCGTTACAAGATGTAATAAAACAACCCTCTATAGATTGGAAAAGTTATCAAGAGCGTGTATTTTCAAGTAAAACAATAGCGAATTTTTCGCAGTTAATGGAATGAATATAAAAGGAGGGACATGATTTATGAACTCTTATCATCCTAAGTCCCTGTTGAACGACTTACAGTACTACATTACACCACCCCATGATTGCAGTTATCTCGAAAATAAATCTGCAAGAATGGTCTTCCTCGATCCTATTCAACGGATCGATGTGGTCACGCTTTCTGAACTGTCTAGAGTTGGCTTTAGACGCAGTGGCGATTTCGTTTATCGCCCTGAATGTCACCTTTGTCGGCAATGTCTTTCTTGTCGTGTTCCTGTTGCTGAATTTAAAATGAGCAGCGCACAGAAAAAAGCATGGAAACGCAATCAAGACTTAACTGTTAAAATTATTCCAACCAAAGATGCCACACAAACCCATTATCAACTTTATGAACGCTATATTCTTGAAAGACATGCTGATGGTGACATGTTCCCACCCAGCTATGATCAATTTGAGAAATTCTTAATTCACAGTTGCACTGATAGTTTTTTCTTAGAATTATGGAAAGATGATCAGTTGATTAGCGTTTCTACTTGTGATCAATTAGATGATGGTGTTTCTGCTGTATATACTTTCTTTGCCCCAGATGAAAACAAACGTTCATTAGGCGTTTTTGCCGTACTTAAACAAATCGAATATGTAAAATCACTGAATTTAGATTACGTTTATTTGGGTTATTGGGTTCCACACTCCGCTAAAATGAATTACAAATCGCAGTACGCACCATTTGAATTGTTATTAGATGGTCAATGGCGACGTATCAATCGTCACTTAGAAGCGAAAGAGATTCAGCAGTTGGGTGATATGTTAATGACAACCCTCCCCTCTGAATGGAATGAGCCGATTATCAAATAATCGGCTTTTTTATTTTAATTCTGATTAATTTAACCTGAGTTCGGGATAAGATATATTCCCAACCATATGATACGCGGAAACGTCAGTCGCATTGTTCGAGGCAAGACTACATCTGTAATATACTGTTTTTGCAATGTATTAGGTACTTGATAGTATATGTCGAGTTGGCGACTG
>NZ_AFIE01000032.1 GCF_000214135.1 Acinetobacter sp. P8-3-8 | reverse complement strand
TTATCAAATTTGGCAAATTCAAAGGCACTGCCCTTGTTGATCTCAAACACAGCTATGTTCGTTGGTTACTTACCCTTGAAAACCTTGATCTTGCCTTAGGTGAAAAACTTAGAAAATTGCCTTGGGTCCAAGAAGAAGCTGAACGTGAACGAAAATTTCAGAAGCGTAAAGCCAAAGCTGAATTATTCAATCAGCCATGCTTTCAACGTACTCCCTATTCTGCCAACCAACGCATTGCTTATAACAATGCTAAATATAATTAAGGAGAGTTAGCATGTCAGTCTTCTTTAAAAAAGCCGAACGTAAAAATGCCAAACTTCGTTTAGCAATTGCAGGGCCTACAGGTGCAGGTAAAACTTTTGGTGCACTTCTTTTGGCAAAAGGTATAGGTGGGCGTATTGCTGTTGCAGATACAGAAAATAGTAGTGCTGAACTGTATGACGATATTGTGTCATTTGAACACGCGAATATTCAACCTCCTTATTCTCCTGAAAAATTTATTGATGCTATTAAGGCTGCTGAAATTGCGGGTTTTGATACATTAATCATCGACAGCATTACACATGAATGGTCAGGCGTAGGCGGTTGTTTAGAAATCGTTGATACCCTCGCAAGCGGGCCATTTAAAGGTAATAGCTGGGGTGCTTGGAGTAAAGTCACTCCACGTCATCGTAAATTTATCGATGCGATGCTTCAATCAAGCATCAATATTATTGTTACCTTGCGCTCCAAGATGGAAACCATTCAAACCAATGATAATGGTAAGAAAAAGGTAGAAAAAGTAGGCATGAAGGCTGAACAGCGTGATGGTATTGAATATGAATTTACAACTGTGCTGGATCTGACTCATAACAATATTGCGATTGCTACCAAAGACCGTACACGCCTTTTTATAGAGCCACGACCACTTTCTATTAACGATGGAATAGCAATTAAGCAATGGCTAATTTCTGGCTCAGCAGATGCAACAATTGATGGTAATCAATTCTTGGAACTAGAAATGCTAATGCATCAAGCTGGAATTAATATTGAAGCATTTTGTTCTAAACGAAAAATGAATAGCTTAATGGATATTCAGGTACAAAAATTTGATGAAACCAAAGCTAAATTAGTTCAAATAATAGAGAAAAATCAAAGCAATGCCCGTCAAATTGACACAAGTTTAAATCAATCCAATGAACAAGCTTGTAATGATCATTTAAGCATTACACCTGTTCAACGAGATGCATTGCAAGATTTTATCGCAGAGCGTGGTCTTGATGTGATGGCTGTTTGTGAACACCTCGGAATTGATTCGTTAATTACGATTCTTCAGAGTCAACTTGAACGCGCAAAAATAGATATTGATCAGTTTGCAAAAGCGAGTATCTCAGCATGAATGCATACATCTTAGATACCGAAACCAATGATTTAAACGGTTATCCAATTGAAATCGCCTTTGCACCCTGCTCATTTGAGCAAGGTGTCTTGGTGATAGATCAAAAAAATGTCTTTGATGGTTTTTACTCTTGTCCTGCGCCAATTCCTTACGGTGCTATGGCAACCCATCACATTCTTGAAACTGATATTGCAGATAAGCCGAGTTATGAAACTTTTCGTTTACCTGAAAATACTGGTTATTTGATTGGGCACAATATCGATTACGATATTAAAGCTATTCAACTATGTGATAAGTCAATCAATGTAAAAGGTATTTGTACCTTAGCTTTAGCACGCATGGTTTGGGAGGATTTAGATTCTCATACCTTAAGTGCTTGTTATTACTACGTGATGGAAGACAAACAAGCTGCGCGTAAACACTTACGCAATGCTCATAACGCTAAAGCTGATATTTATTTTACTGGCGTGGTGCTTAAAGCCATTCTTGAAAAGCTTGCAATCAAAGAAATGAACTCTTTGTTTTTAATGTCTGAGCAAGCTCGAATTCCGAAAAAAATGCCTTTTGGAAAGCATAAAGGCACATTAATTAAAGACCTACCTACCGATTACATTGCTTGGTATAAAAAACAAGCTGATGCAGATCCGTACATCTTGAAAGCTATGAAAGGATAATAAAAATGACTAAATTAATCACAGCAAATGACGCATTTTTAGCAATTCAACAAGGCAAAAATGTACTCTGCAAACATTATCAATCACCTGATGATTTTGAGGAACTCGGTAACTTCTCAGCAACTGTATTTTTTACGGATGATCATGAGTTCTGCTTAATTCCAAGTATTCACAAGATTGGTGGTTTAGCTTTAAATATTTTTGAGGGAGTTCAGTCAATATCTGAGCTTAGTAAAAATCAAATCGTTTATATGCCTAATTTATTGGCTTTAGAAGCACCAATTGAATTACAAAATACGGATGGCAAATCAGAAGCTTTAGAACATTTAATCAATGCAAAAATGCTTTATGACAACAAAGAGCATGCTGTATTACACGCTCAGTCATTAGTGGAAATTAGCAAATGTAATAAGGTTTTTTCCGATGATAGTCAAATCTTATTGGAGCTTAGTGAGCCTGACTCAAAAAAGCGTCGAACTCGTAAAAAGGAAATTGTTGAGATTGTTGCTGAAGAGGCACCTAAAGAAAACCCATCAGTAATTTCACTTGAAACTGAATTACAGCTTTATTTGGATGGTATGCGTTCTTGTAATAATGCCGACGAAGTTGAAAGTTTATTAAGCAGCGCTGATAAAGTTGGCTTTAGTGCTGAGCAAATGCTTGAAATCACAATGCTCAAAGAGAAGAAACTTGCTGATTTTGAGCCTAAGCCGAAACCTTCATTCGAAGATTTAGCAGAGAAAGAATATCAACGCGTGCTCGGCGAGTTACTGGAAGCAGTCAAAAAAGCCAGTACACCGAAAGAAGCTAATGCTCTGTACAAGTATACCTCTCACTGGACTGAAGAACAGCGTAAACCTTTAATTGATGCTGTTCACCAACGTTTAGCTGAACTCAATCCGCCTGAAAAATCACAGTCGTCTTTGATGGTCCGTATTCAAGAATCAACCAATTTAATTGAGTTAGCCAAACTTGAAGAAGATATTTTAAAAGCTGACCCAGCCATTCAAGAGCGCTTAACCAGTTATGCGAATCAACGACGTACGTATTTAGTAGATTCGGCTGAATTGCCATGGGAAACGACATAAATCTACTTTAATAAAAAAGTAGCTCAAAAATTTGAAGTGGTTATTTATTAAAGTAAAAGATTATAGGAGATATGCCAGTCAATAAAAGATATGGATCGTATAGCTGACCCTCTGCGATCCAACCTATTGAAGATTGGATAAAGATAATATGGGCAAATATATTGTAGTCATCGAATCAGAAAAACCACCTCAAATATTTCTTGGTGATCATCTTGCAGGTGGGAAAATAGTAGAGCTTAAAGCTGAAGAATTGCCGAATCGCGTAACTGCGGCTTGGCTTTCACAACGGTTTAATTTATCACGCAAAACCATTATTGAAAAAGTTGGGCCATTAAATAAAGGTGACCAAAATAAACATTTATATGACCCTAAAGAAGTCATGCCATTACTCGAAAATCTACATATTACAGCGTCAAAACGTGGTGCTAGACGTAAAAATTAGAAAAGGGCTTATTGCCCTTTCGCAATTAGAAATAAAATAATTCTTTGCAAATCATCATTTATTACCATTTTCTTTTTTTTAATTTCTAGAAAGTATTCCTTTGTTTCAATTATTTGACGAAAAATTGGGAAAAAAGAGAGATATTCATCTTCTTTAATTTCTGGATTTAAATTTCGTACAATCTTAATAAGATCTTCTTTAGCATTTTTTGGAGACTGGTTTATTAGAATATCTATTTGAACTAAGGCTTTCTCATAAAAATCTAATTCAGTTAGTAGCAATTCAACTGATCGACTAAATTTAGAAGTGTATGTTTCGAGTACCTTTTTGTCAGGTGTTTCAGCCCCTGTTAGAACAAAAAGATAAAGAGCATCATAATTATCCTCAACTTGATTAAATAATTTAAAAAGATCATTCTTAAATTTTTCAAACAGAGAAACTCTGTGTTGTTCTCTCCAATCACTGTAAAAATAAAGCGCCACAAAGGCTGCAAACAAAGTAGCACTAGCTGATAAAAAATCTGAATCAACTTTAAAAGCTTTTTTAGCAATAATTGAAATTCCTACACAAAATATTAGACATAAAACACCAATGCCTAAAACGTCACTAATTTTTGATTTATTCATGTAATAAAAAGCCCCTAGTAATGGGGCATAGTTTAAGCAGCATTCAACATTTTTGCTATCTCGGAAGCTGTAGGGTTGTAATAAGTATTCACTAATACATTAATTGTTTTATGTCCTGTTACTTTCGCCAATATCTCTACTGGTAGCTTCTGATTATTTACCATACGTGTGATTGCCTCATGGCGTGTATCATGAAAAGTAAACTGACCACCCAAACCAGTACGTTTCAAATTTCTTTGCCATAAAAGCCTAAAAGAGTTTGAACTATGTGGAATCAGATAATCATCACGGCTCACCAACAAATCTAAAAGCTTACGTGCTTTTTGAGACAATGGAACGTCACGTGAAGTACCATTTTTGGTTTCAGGTAAATGCACATAATCATCGTGTATATGCTCTCTCTGAATACCTAGAATCTCCCCTTTACGCATCGCTGTTTCAAGAGCAAATAAGAACGACCAAGCGATATAGTGTGCAGGAGTACTAGGAACCATATTTTCATGGTAATGATCTAAACCGTGTAAGATCTTATCAATCTGAGATTGGTTAATACGGTTTTGTCTTGATTGAGGCTTAGTGGGTTTCTTAACAAGATTAAAGGGATTGGATTGAATAAGGAAAACTTCACGGACAGCGAAAGTAAACACAGAAGATCCCAGACTCATTTCTTTATGTAGCGTACCGGGTTTAACTTGCTTTAAACGTCTTTCACGGTTTTCGGTGATTAGTTTAGGTGTGAGATCGTGGATAGAGATATAGGTTAATTCGCCATAATAACGATCAAGCCATTTGATGTGATTTTTAATATAGGTTTTAGATTTGGTGAATTGCCCTACTTTATCGTAATAAAGTTCGAATAATTGTTTTAAGTTGATTTTAGGTTTGTCTAGATCCTTGAGCTGCTTTTCGTACTCAAGCTGTAATTCTAGAAGTCGTTTGTGCGCCCAAGCAATACACTCTTCTGAAGTATCTCGAGTTGCCGCATCACGGAGATGTTTGTACTTGACTTGAATACGCCAAGCATTGCCACGTTTGACAGGTTTTTGCATATTAATAAACTCTCAATATTTGGGGCCGTAATTCGGGCACCATTTCTATCCGAGACACATACACATCTCAAAAATGGCGCCCGAAAGCGAAATATAAAGCAGTTTTTAATGCAAATTTTGAGTATTTTGATTACTCAAAGCTGACCTATTTGGCATAAAAAACAGGGCGAAATCATTACAATTTCACCCTTATATTATTGATTAATATCAATAAAAATCTTGGTAGGTATATCCAGACTCGAACTGGAGACCTCTACGATGTCAACGTAGCGCTCTAACCAACTGAGCTATACACCTGAAGTGAGAGCGATGATATGCATTTTTTTAGATTATGACAAGCCCTATTTTCGTTGTTTAAGCACATTCGCACATTCTTTAAGCAAATCTTTAAAGTTTTGAATATCTTGTTGATTTTCATCAGCTAAGTAAATGATCTTTTGAAAGTATTGGTTCGCTTCTTGAAAAATGTCCCTTTGTTCAGTTTTATTCGCCAAACGCTGCATCCACTGTTGGAAGGTTTCCGATTCAATTTTTTGGTTAACTGAATCCAATTTCCGATTGAATTGAAACAATAAATATTCAATTTTAGACATTTGTCGAATCAATAAATATTTAGATATTCCCCAATAGATCAACAATAATCCTAATATTCCAAAGATTAGAACAAGTACATAACTATAACTTGATGTTAAACCAAGTTTTTTCAACCACCCATTCTGTTTATCTGCATCATAGCCTACCACCTTACTTTGCCATTGAAAGCTTGCGTAATCACTCCAGACGCGTAAAGTTCTGAGCACTGAAGAATGTTGAAAATTTGAATAATTCGCATCACCAAAAATTGCACTATTTTCATTCATCACATTTTGCATACCTTGATCAATACGCATGGGTGCAATAATCGCTGTTGGATCAATCCGTTGCCAACGCCCTTGCAGATAAACTTCAGCCCAAGCATGTGCATCTAATTGGCGAACCTCCCAACTTTGACCATCTGGTGCCATTTCGCCCCCTTGATAACCAGTGACCACTCTGGCAGGAATACCTACATAGCGCATTAATAAAACAAAACTCGATGCATAATGCTCGCAAAACCCTTGTTTACTTTGGAATAAAAATTCATCAACACGGTTATCGCCCAATTTCCCTGGTGCAAGTGTATAAACAAAATTTTCCTTTTTATACCAATTCAAAATATTACGAATATATAAGGCAGGATTATTCTGACTTTGTTGATACATTTGTTGTGCAAACTTTTGCGCTTGAGGATCACTTTTTAAAGGATAATTTAAACTATTTTTGAGAATAACCTGTGTCAGTCCAACCTCTTGAATATCGGTAATATTATTACCAATCCACTGTAATTGAATGGGTTGTGTACGTTGAACTAAACGCTTTGGTGTAATCGCCCAGTCTTCATGTAAAATAATTTTTGGTTCTGTAGGAACAGATTTTTCCAGTGCAGTAATCCATTGTTGACTTGGATCACTGGCTAGATATTGATACTGAAAACCCTCTGTATGTCCTGAGATCGTTGAGTAAGACTTATCCCGTTTATTGGTAAAATCACTGGTCCATGTCGTACCATCATAACGATCTAAAACCATTGCTCGCCAATACAATTCATTACGATTCGGTAATTGCTTCATATCCGCGATGACTCGAAATGCTAATGCGCTTGATTGTGAAAGCTGAGCAATATCACCCGGTGACATCGTATCGCTTAAACCCGTCACAGCTTTATTATTCAGAATTGGAATTTGCCAAAGTGGCGGTAAGCGTGGAAAGAATAAAAACAATATGATAAAAAATGGTAATGCCAAACCAATGAATTTTAAGATGTGAAACGAATCATTTTTCAAGGATAGAAAAACAGATTGTCTTGTTTGATAATGTGCTGTTTGAACACGATATAGCCCAATTAAACAACTAATTAGACAACACAATACCAATATTGCCATCCAAAAAGCCTGTGAATGTAAGAATAAACTTGCACTCACAAATAAAGCAAAATTAAATAAAATAATAAAATCACGTTTCGATTTGGTTTCTAAAGCTTTTGCATATAAAAAAGTAGATAAAACAGCTGTTCCAGCCTCAACACCAAGAAAGGTTTTAGAATCAAAATAAATGATGAGCATTGCAACCAAAGCAAAAATTAACTTTGGATATTTTGGAAAATCTAAAATTTCATGCTTATTTTGTTTTCTGTAAAACAAACCCAAACCGATAATATTGATAAAAAATAGAATGGATAATGCAATCGGTATATATGCAACTTGAGCCACTAAGATCAAACTCAGCACAAGCAGTATCGAAATTTGAATAGATTTATTCATCATCAGCTCCCTTTAAGCCTGAGCCAATAATGTTTTGATGTGAATATAATGCTGTTCACCGACACCATTTTCAGTTTGAGCATGTGGCAAAATAATGCTATACGGTGTTTGAGTGTGTTCACACTGATCTGCTAACTCCATCATAAAGCTTAATTTTTCTTCATGATCTGCACTTGGCATTTTGCTATATTCAATTTGCATCACATGAGTATCCATCAAATCTTCAAATTGTTTGACGAATAAGCCTTGCCCACGAGCCGCTTGTTTCCATGAGATACTTTGTAATGAATCACCTAATTTAAATGTTCTAAGCTCTTTAAATTCATCTAAATCAGGCTCACCTGTATTTGAATAACTTTGCAAATTCTGTGTAAAAGCTTTGGCTTGTGGTGCAATCCAATAGGTTTCAGTAAGATAAATATACGTCCAAGCCCGAACCAGCCCTAAAGGATAAGTTGAATAGATTTGAATCGGTGGGATCTCGAATTTTCCACGTTGGGTCGGAATAAACGTGAGTTCAAAGCTTTGTTGTTTTTCTTCAAATAAAAACGTTTGAAGCTGATCATCGGTTTTAAAGTTTAAATACTTAGGATTATTGCGCTCTTGCTGCAAAATAATTTTAACTTTAAATACTTCATTAACCTTACCTACTTCATCCACAACGACTTGCAGGGTAACAGCATGCAATTGCTTAAAACTTAGATAAAAGCTAATACACAAAATCGCACTGATTAAAAAACAAAAACCAAGAATCAGGTTGTTTGCATAATTGATTCCTGCAATAAAGGTAATCAATATCAAAACTAGATATAAATACCCTTGCTGATAAATGAATACTAAAACTTCATTTTGTTTAAGTGTGCGAACACCTGCATAGCGGAATCGTAGATGTAACCATCGAACAAATCGTTCACGTAACATGCGCAACTTCCATTAACCTTTTACAGGAACTTTTTGCATCAATGCTAAAGTTTCAGCTTCACCTAATCCAATACGATGAGAAACCACGGCGACAAAAACAGCTTGGACATCATCAGCAATCACAAACTGACGCTTTTCAATCAAGGCATAGGCTTGCGCTGCCTTTTTCAATGCCAATAATCCTCGTGTCGAAAGCCCATGTCGTCCTTTACGGGTTTCTTCTGCTAAATCAAGTAAATAATCATGAATTAGTTCATTCACTGTAATTTGACTCACATTACGTTGTAATTGCAATATTTCTTGTTGTTCGAATATAGACTGTAGTTGCGTGATCAATTCATGTCGTGAATGTTGTTGTAAAAGTAACTTTTCCGCAGAACGTGATGGATAACCTAAAGACAAACGCATCATAAAACGATCAAGTTGCGACTCAGGCAAGCTATAAGTTCCACTTTGAAATAATGGATTTTGCGTTGCAATCACCCAAAATGGCTTAGGTAATTCATAGCGGTTGCCATCCACAGTGACATTCCCCTCTTCCATGGCTTCAAGTAAGGCACTTTGTGTTTTAGGACTACAACGGTTAATTTCATCTGCAAGTAGAATTTGAGAAAAAATAGGGCCTTGTTTAAACTCAAATTGATGTTCTTTTTGATTGAACATATTAATCCCAATCACATCACTGGCGAGCATGTCATTGGTGAACTGAATACGTTGAAAATCTAAGCCTGCAAGTCGAGATAAACTGCTGGCCAACGTGGTTTTACCCAGTCCTGGTAAGTCTTCAAATAATAAATGTCCACCTGCAAAAAGGCTACATAAGGCGAGTTTGGTTTGTTGCTCTTTATCGAGAATAATTTGATTAATTTGATTAAGAAATTCATCAATTTTAGGGTAATAGCGAGTAAGTTCATGTGGTGAAGCTGATTCATTTTCTATAGATTCGTTTACCTGCTTTGTTCCCCAAATCACCTTTTATTCCCCAATAAAATTCTATATATCTGCTTAACATACACGCTTTTATTGAATACTCAAAGGCGATCATAATAAATATGGCTGAGCGCATTCATCAGAATTTTAATACATCTCACTATTCGCTACAGATTCCAATTGAGCTTTTAAGACATCTGCACGCATTGCAAACGCTTTGGGTGATTTCTCAGCCTGTTTAATCAATTGTATTAACCGTTCATTGATTGGCGCACGACGACCGCATTGTTCTGCTAACTTTAAAACTTCACCATTAATCCAATCTACTTCTGTAGCACGACCTGCAATTAAATCATCTTGCATAGATGAACGAGCCAATGGATCAATTTCCAACATTTTACGACTTAGCAGTTTAAATACTGGGTTAGGTAAACTTAAAATTTTTGGAATCCAATGTGTAGGGATTGCCGTTAATTTCGCTGTCTGGATTTGTGCATAATCAAGTAACTCTAATGTTTCTTGTTGCGCCATTGCTACACATTGACGATATGCGCGTGTAGATAACTGTTCTTTTAAAGGTAGTTTTGACAAAGCATTGATTGAGTTATTTAGATTAAGTAAAAGCTTTGCCCATTGAATGGCTAACATATCTTCTTCAAATACAATCTCTAACTCAGCTTTTTTAAACATATTTCCCAGTAAATATTGAGTAGGATACTGTTTAACACTTAATGTACCTGATGTTCCCTGATGAAAATGCCCCTTCCCCAATGCAGCGACATTAAAAGGAACCATACCTTCTAAAACAGTCTGCCCTTGTAAAATATTTTTTAGAATAGGCACATTACTCAAGCCATTTTGAAAGCTAATGATAAGTGGTGTCTTAGAACCTAAATACGTTTTTAATTCATTCGCAGCTTGCTCAGTTGCTGTCGATTTGACACAAATAAAAATCACTTCAGCATCGGCAACTTGTTTAGGGTCTGTTGTTAATTTCAAAACATTTGGCGCAAGTTTGATATTTTTACCTAAATAATCAGTTAACTCTAAACCAAAGTGAGAAAGTTCTTCATAAATACGTGGACGAGTGATAAAAGTAACGTCACTGCCTGAAGCAGCCAATTTCCCACCTAGGTAACAACCAATACTGCCAGCACCGTAAATATATATTTTCACAAAATTTCCCTTTTCTATGACATTAACACTATATAGTGGATCTCACTCAAGAACTGTCGTGTACATGACATTTACTTATTTTTAATCACACTTAATTGATGTATGTACTTATTAATCAATATTTTTAATAACAACCTGAGTTCGGGATAAGATATGTTCACAACTATATGATACGCGGAAACGTCAGTCGCATTGTTTGAGGCATGAGGAATATATTCCGCAAGATCTGCAATAAACTGTTTTTGCAAGATATTAGATACTTGATGGTATCTGTCGAGTTGGCGACTGACAAATGGTTTTGCCTACTTTTCCCGAAAGCCTTGCGAGGTAGTACCTCTCAGGTCGAACCGAAGGTTAATCCTTGTATGTGACTTTAAACGGTAAGACTCCGCTGTACCTGATCTATCTTTTCAATAACTTACATCAGAGTTTATCCCGAACTGACGTTAATATTATTTAATTCAAGAACCATCAAACTCGATCAAATACCCACCCAATAAAAAACGACACCGAAGTGCCGTTTTCAATCTATCATTCACATTAACAAGGACATTTCTTCATACTGCCACCCGCTGTTGGATAACGCGCATCTACACAATAACGATGAAAAGTCTTTTCATCCATCAGCTCCATATCTGGATGATGTTTTTTCATGTGTTCCACATAATTTTCATAATCAGGAACACCCACCATCAAACGGAAGCTTTGTTGTAACCGCTGCCACAATGTTGCAATTCTCGACCAATTTTTTGGTGAAAAAATTAAGTCCTTTTGCGACATGATGGTCATCTTGATGATTTTATAAATCACCGTTTTGCCACCTTTGGCGAATCTAAGATTCATCTTACTCACCTCACCTTATTTTCTTGCAAAATCATATCGCAAAATATTAATGTGACTTAGAAACAGACACTTCTTCAGGATCTGCATACACTGCTGGCGCTTCATTTACCGTTGGAACTGGACTTGCCAATGCACGGCGAATCACACCAATGGCAGCAATAACCATCACAACCGCCACAATCATAAAGAATGCACAAAGCGCAGCATTGATCTGATTTGACAATACAATTGTTTGCATCTCTTCAAGCGTTTTAGCTGGTTTTAAAATCTCACCTTTAGCAATTGCAGCCGAGAATTTATCTGCTTGCGCTAAGAAACCAATTTTTGGATTTTCATGGAAGATTTTTTGCCAACCCGCAGTCATACAGGTAACGATCAAGAAAATTGTTGGGATAATGGTGACCCAAACATATTTTTCTTTCTTCATTTTAAAGAGAATCACAGTACCAAGAATCAACGCCATAGCAGCGAGCATTTGGTTACCAATACCAAATAGCGGCCATAAACTGTTAATACCACCCAATGGGTCAACAACCCCTTGGTAAACGAAGAAGCCCCATCCAGCGACAGCGACTGCTGTACCAACCATGTTCCCAAAAAAGTTGTGTGAGTTTTTAAGTGCAGGAACAACAATACCCACAGTATCTTGCACCATGAAACGACATGCACGAGTACCCGCATCTACAGCAGTTAAAATAAACAGTGCTTCGAATAGAATTGCAAAGTGATACCAAAACGCCATCATTGAACGGTTATTGAAAATTTCCGTAATGATATGTGCCATACCAATCGCAAAAGTTGGTGCACCACCTGTACGTGAAAGAATTGTCGTTTCACCCACTTCTTTTGCTAATAACGTCAGCGTTTCTGGTGTAACTACAAAGCCAAGTGTACGAACAGCTTCTGCTGCGCTTTCTACAGTTGTACCTAAAACAGCAGCAGGTGCATTAATAGCAAAATACACACCCGGCTCAAGCACTGTTGCACAAATCATTGCCATAATTGCAACAAATGATTCCATCAACATCCCACCATAACCGATCACACGAATATTCACTTCGTTATCGATCAATTTAGGTGTTGTACCTGAAGAAACTAAAGCATGGAAACCTGAGATTGCACCGCAGGCAATGGTAATAAAGAGGAATGGGAACATTGAACCAGCGAATACTGGGCCAGTACCGTCAACAAAATGCGTCACAGAAGGCATTTTCAACATTGGCATTGCAACCATAATACCGACTGCAAGTCCTGCGATTACCCCGATTTTCAAGAAAGTAGATAAATAATCACGTGGTGCTAATAATAACCACACAGGTAAAACTGAAGCGACAAAACCATAAATGATTAAAGCCCAAGTCAGTTGAGTGCCTGTTAATGTGAAAAATGGCCCCCAATATGGATCAGCTGCAACATTACCACCATAAACAATTGCCGCCATCATCAATACAAAACCGATGATCGAAACCTCTGCAATTTTCCCTGGGCGTAGGTAACGCATGTAAATACCCATGAACAATGCAATTGGTATCGTCGCCGCAATAGAGAATACACCCCATGGGCTATGTGCAAGTGCTTTAACCACCACCAATGCTAAAACAGCAAGGATAATAATCATGACACCCAATGCACCGAGCATGACAACCACACCTGCAAATGAACCCAGCTCCTGCTTCGCCATTTCACCCAATGAGCGACCATCACGTCGTGTTGAAATAAACAGCACTAGAAAATCTTGGACTGCACCCGCCAAAACCACACCAACCAACAGCCAGATTGTGCCAGGCAAATAACCCATTTGCGCAGCAAGAATCGGCCCTACTAATGGTCCAGCACCTGCAATTGCAGCAAAATGGTGACCAAAAAGAACATATTTATTGGTTGGCACATAGTCCAAACCATCATTTAAGCGATGTGCTGGGGTTAATCGTCTTGGGTTGAGTTCAAATACTTTATTGGCAATAAATAAGCTATAAAAGCGATATGCGATACTGTATACACAGACCGCTGCAAGGACTAACCAAACCGCATTGACATGTTCACCCTTGCTTACAGCCAGTATCCCAAATGATACTGCGCCGATAATAGCCACAATCACCCATATAAGCTTTGAGAGGGGTGATGATTTCGTTTCAATATTTTCCATAAATACCTCTCATCTTGATCATAAAAGCAGTTCCATTGTTCTTATTTACCTAAACGCATTTCCATGTGACACTTCCGTTGGCAACTGTACTCCTCACCTTGTTATTTTCATCTAATACTTTGGAATAAATTTTGACTTGAAAATGTACACTTAACATGACATTGACAACGTCTTAAACATTTACACTATTATTATTATTTTTATTGTTAAATTTTTATTCCGACTTTTTGACTCTACTATTTATTTTTTAATCTCGATCTAATACTTTGGTCGTAAATAGCTTTCATTTTTATCAGTTTTTATCGTTTATTTTTTAGTCAAATTTTAAACTTGCTTTTCCCTACTTGAATAAGTCCAAGCCATAAAAAAGGGATGATTTTCATCATCCCTCTGCACATCATTTTTCAATGATTATGCACGTTCTAGGTAGTCACCCGTACGAGTATCTACACGAACGCTTTCTTCTTGCTGTACGAATAATGGTACACGTACCACAGCGCCAGTTTCTAGCTTAGCTGGTTTACCGCCACCGCCAGAAGTATCACCACGAACACCTGGATCAGTTTCAACGATTTTCAATACAACGAAGTTTGGCGCACTTACGTTTAATGGAACACCATTAAACAGCATGATTGTGCATTTTTCGTTTGAATCGTCTTTTAACCATTTCGCAGCATCACCCATTGCAGTTTTGTCTGCTGCAATTTGCTCGAAAGATACAGGATCCATGAAATTCCACATTTCACCATCGTTGTATAGGTAATCCATTTCAACTTCAACAATATCAGCTGCTTCTAAAGAGTCACCTGATTTGAAAGTTTTTTCTAATACTTTGCCAGATTTAAGGTTACGTAGTTTTACACGGTTAAATGCTTGACCTTTACCTGGTTTTACATATTCATTTTCCATGATTGAACATGGGTTACCATCAAGCATAACCTTAAGGCCTGCTTTAAAATCATTTGTAGAATAATAGGCCATGAAAGGCACACTCCAAAACTTAAATCTTTAATCTATTCATGCTCAAACATATCGCATGTAATAAAATACTATTGCGAATCAGCCAAGCTCATTCGCATCCATATTTTTCATTCAGCACTATTCTAAATGACCTAGTCACTTTGAAGCAATGTAAAAATTTTCAGCGGTGTTCAGATATTAGCTAAACACTGCCCCATTTTGAGCTTTATGACATGCTTCTTTGCCGACAAAGTGCTAAAATTAACGATCAAACTTGACTAGATTCATTTAGTATTGATTTAGCTAAGTCCAATTTCAAATCTTTAAAATACAAGCTTGTACTACAAATTGTATTGAGTTCGACGATTTCTTCTATTTTCATGACTTATTTATTTCAAGAGCAAAACTGGCAATCACAGATGAGTGATTTAATCACCTCTCCTGCTGAGTTACTGAACATTTTAGCGCTTTCACCAGATGATTTATTGTCTGGTGCATTACTGGCTTCTGAACAGTTTAAGTTACGTGTGCCTCGTGCTTTTGTTAAAAAAATGAAAATTGCCGATGCTTATGATCCTTTATTATTGCAAGTCCTACCGCATCATCTTGAATTAGAAGAACATCAAGATTTTGTGACTGATCCGCTTGGCGAAGAACAAGCCAATCAATTACCTGGTGTATTACATAAATATAAATCACGCTTTTTGCTGACCTTAACAGGTGCATGCGCTGTTCATTGCCGATATTGTTTTCGCCGACATTTCCCTTATCAAGAAAACTTACCTAAAAATGAAGATTGGCTTAAGATTAAAGCTTATTTAGAGGCACACCCTGAAATTAACGAAGTTATCCTCAGTGGTGGTGATCCCTTAACTTTATCTAATAGAAAATTAGCCCTTTGGGTGGAACGCCTAGCATCTCTCAGTCAAATCAAAATCTTGAGAATTCATTCACGGGTTCCTATTGTCATTCCAGAAAGAATCGATGAAGAGCTTGTTTCTTTATTGAAAAACAGTAGGCTACGCGTAATTCTAGTGGTACACTCAAATCATCCAGCTGAGTTAGACGATTTGACGTGTTCAAAACTCTCTCAATTGGCAAAACATAATATTCTTGTGTTGAATCAAGCAGTTTTACTTAAAGGTGTCAATGATTCTGCACAAACTTTAGTTGAATTAAGTCAACGACTTTTTGAAGCGCAAGTTTTACCTTACTATTTACATGTATTAGATAAAGTAAAAGGTGCACATCATTTTGATTTAGGGACGGAAAAAATTAATGAGATTTATACAGAAGTATTAGCCAGTTTGCCGGGTTATCTAGTCCCTAAACTAGTGAGAGAGATTGCGGGAGAAAACAATAAGACACCGCTTTTTGGAGTTACAACCTTTTAAGAGTTGAACACAAGCATGATAAATAAAGAAATTTCTGAAATTTTTCATAGTTCCACGACACTACAGCGTGAAAATCTGAGTTTTGCCGACAATACGGTTGAATCTGTTACAGCTTGGACGACAACACTGTCCATTATGCAACTAGGTGATACAGCTGAATCGGTGTTAAAAGCGATTCTTGAAATTAGTGAGCTCAATTGCACTGAAACATTACGTTTTGACTTAATTCAAGTCTTACATCCGATTACGGAAAGTATTTTATCTAGCTTAGAAAAAAATATTTTAAATCAGGGGCTTTCTCAATCAGATCGTTTTGAACACATTATCGATCTCATCACCAGAATTCGTACCTATTTCACTAATATCTATGTCAATATTGCACAAATAAGTGATCAAACCCTTGCTCAAAATAAGCTGTCATTTTTTAACTTTAAACAAAAAAGTAATCTAAAAACGGCAAGAATTCTTGCATCTTTTTATGCTTTAGAACAGCTGGGACTATTACTCGTTCAGCAACAAATGCTATATAGCGGCCCACTGTCGAAGCAATGGTTAACCACACATTATTTATATGAATTATCTATTAAGAACCAAGAGTTCAATATTAATGTAAACCAGTTACAAGGCACACATTTTACCATTCAAAATATTCAGCAAGCTTATGCACAAGTTCTATTGTTGGATATTTTCAATACACATCAAATACGACCATCTGAAACTCAAGCACTTTATCAATGTACTTTTGATTGGGTAAAACTGATTCAAATTTTACCTAGAGAAACTGCACTTTCTCGTTATGTTGTTGATGGTTCTAAAGATATACCACCTATTTATAATCGAAAACAGCATCCAAACTTTCGTACAAGTTTATATGTTTCAACACAAAACTTGCTTGAACATATCAATATGACCATTCATAAAGACGCTGAATATATGTCTAAGAATGAGCAAAATTATTTATCTGCTGCTTTAAAGTTTCATGTGCAAAATGTGCTCGGTACTAATTCTGAACGTCAGCAAGAACGTTATGAATACACGGCACAATTAGAGATTTGCTTCAGTTTACAAACTGCGCATTTTTATTTATCTAAAGCCAAAAACTTCTACGAAACTTTAAATACCAATCATAACTTTGCCTTCCAATCTGAATCTAATGTACATTCTTCGATTGCCACAGGTTCTAGTTCTGTCTCGAATGCAAGCCAAATTAAAAGCTTAGATCGTGAAGCCAAACAAATTTATCAAGCTCAAGTTATTGATATTAGTATTAATGGTTATCGCGTTCGCTGGGCAAATGAACCCCCTCGCAATTTAAAAACTGGCGAATTTATTTTATTGAATGAAAATCTCCAAAATAAATGGAGAGGTGCAATTATTCGCTGGATTAAACAATCCACCAATAAGAGTTTTGAAGTTGGATTAGAAGTTTTGGCACAGGATATCTACCCTTGTGCAGTTAAGGTTCCTGCTGATCGATCAGCCTTTAACTACCATCCATGTTTGATGGTCAAAGTCCCTAATCTCAATGAATCGAATATTTCAATTATTGTGCCTAATTTACCGTTCTTTAAAGAGCATCAGGCGGTTTATTTACGTTTAGGTACTGAGGAAATTAAAGTGTATTTAACAAAAACGATGTTAATGACCCAAAGTTTTGCTCAGTATGAATTTGAACTGATTAATGATGAAGAAAGTATTTTTGTTGATCAGTTTATTGAGCAACAATCTACCAATTTGAATAATCAAGATGTATGGGAAGCCTTGAAGTGAGAAATTTGTTATTATCTAAGAAGTTAAAACTCTCTGAAACTCGACTGCTCATTATAGATGATAACCAAATTCGATATAATGAAATTGTCGAACTATTTCAAAGCAAAAATCATTTAGTACACGCTACACTCCTTGATGAATTAAAAAGCTTTGAAAAACAATTAAATACTTCATGGGATTTGGTCATCTTTGGTCAAGCTTACGATATTAAAATCGAACAAGCTGTGACACTTATCCAAGCTTCTGCTGAAATTGACATTCCTGTTTTATTGTTAAAACCTAATGACTATCAAAATGACCAGTATTTATCTTATATTCAAAAAGGTATCTATGAAGTCATTAATTTAGAATACACTGAACGTTTTTATGTCAGTTTGATTCGTGCTCTATCTTATAGCCGTACGTTGCAAGCTCAAAAACATTTACTGACTGATCTTGAAAATGCTAAAAATCAAGCTCAAGCTTTGGCTGTTGAACAACACAAAGCTGTTGCATTGATTCAAGAAGGCATTCACACCGAAGCCAATGAAGAATATCTAAAACTCTTTGGTTTAAATGATGTTGCAGATATTATTGGTCTTCCACTATTGGATATCTTACAACCTAAAAATATCAATGATTTTAAGCAACGCTTTAAAAAAGTTTCGCAAGGTCAGTTTGATCTAGCTCGTTTTGAAATTGATACACTCAATGCAAATGCTCAATCTGAGAATCCATTAAAAATTGAATTTCTTCCTTCCGACGAAGAAGATGCAATTCAAATCACAATTGAAACCAATAGTTATGCAACAAACTCATCAGAATTATCTAAGAACAGAGTTTCATTTATTGCAAATAGTTTCCAACAAATTCATTATGCATTGATTAATCAACCTGCTAAATCCAATGCTTTGGTTTTATTTAGTTTCTCTGACTGCCCTAAAGAAATTTTTAATTCTAATTGGGACACTGCCCTTCAATATTTAGAAAACTTTAAACATTTCGTTAAGGAACAGACCAATAGCACAGTTTATCAAATTGATAACATTCTATATGGCGTTCTTCTACAAGCTGAATCTGATACGATCTTAGAATCACGCATACAAGGTTTACATGCTTTAGAAAAATCTCAATTGCTTGAGATCAATTCAAAAACCTATCCATTCAACCTTAAAATTGGTTATACAAATATTTACCCAAATGATTTTACTGAACAAAACTTCAGTCATCTTTTAGAACAAGCTTATAATCACCGTTTAGTGAAAAAAGATTCGGTATCTGACTTGCAGTTGTCTGCAACCTTAGAAGAAACCAAAATTGAGTTAACCACTGAAAAACCGAAATTAGAACTTGAAGTAAACCAACCGATTCAGTTTGAAGCAGCACCTGCTAAACCAATCACCGAAACACAATTGAATCCAACATTCCAAGAATCACCAATTCTTACCCAGATTGCACATTCACTTGAAAAAGGTGAAATTCAACTTAAATACCAACAACTCTATGATAAACAAGACAGTATTTTAAATATCTATGAAGTGAGTTGTGGATTTATCTTTGAAAATCAATGGAAAAAAATCAGTAATCTGATTGAATTAGATGATGATGTTGAGCTTTCGATTAAATTAGATCGCTGGATTTTAGTTGAAGCATGTAAACAACTGCATAACTTTATCACTCAATATCCTGAAGCGAAATTGGTGGTGAATTTAAATCGTCATGTTTTATTTAATGACAAACAGTTCCCTGAACTTATTTCAAAATTACTAACCATTGTCGGCAGTCGCCTTGCCTATCCGCTTATTTTGCAATTTGACGAAGAAGACATCGCAAAAAATATTATCGAATCACAAAAGCAATTTGCGATATTAAAAGAAAATGGTGCTGAAATTTCAATTCGTCGTTTCGGTTCAACCTTTTCAAGTGAAACGATCTTAAAACAAATTGATGTTGGCTTACTCACACTGGATGAAAAATTTACAGATAAGTTAAATAACGATGCTGCAATCACTGAATTCCAGCATTTATTAGAGAAATATCATGAGATTAAGCCTGTCGATATGGTATTGAAGAACTTAAATGACATGAATTTATTTGCGAATGCATGGAATGTGGAAGTTCGCTACTTACAAGGTGAATATTTCCAGAAAAAGCTCGATCATTTAACCGATGTTCAAGATCATTGATTGAATATTGATTAATATATAGATATATAAAAGCCAAGCCATTGAGTTTTATTCAATAAAGCTCAATGGCTCACTGCATCTAGCATACCACTCAAAAACCATAGCATTGCAAAATAAACACTCAATTTAAAATCTTAATACAAATTTTGGACACAAAAAAAAACGGGCTTAAGCCCGTTTTTTCGTTTTACAGTATTAACGTTTAACAGAACGTGACATACCAGCAAAACGTTGTTTGAATTTATCGATACGACCGCCAGTGTCAACATTCTTCTGTTTACCAGTATAGAATGGGTGGCAAGCTGAACATACGTCAAGGTAAATTGTTTCTTTACCTAAAGCAGAACGAGTTTCGATAACGTTACCACATGAACAAGTAGCAACTAATTTTTCGTATTTTGGGTGAATATCGGCGCGCATGGTCGATTCTCCTAAGTTAAGAAAGGTTTAGCTGTCATCGCAATTAACCACTCTCAATAAAATTGAGGAAAGCTGATTTAAAATAAATTCAGCAGGTTAACACCACAACAGACCATTTCTTTTGGCCCACCGAGACTATAAGTGTCAGAGCTAAGCACAACAAGTGGAGCATATTATACTGGAGTTTTAAGCCAATTGCGACTAATCCAATACAGAATCTTGATTAATTTGTGTTTCAACAGTTTTTTGCTTCGACCAATAATTCGCAATCACACCACATACCATTAATTGGATTTGATGGAAAATCATAATCGGTAAAACAATCATTCCCAAAGGTTGTCCAATAAACAAAATCTGCGCCATAGGCACACCACTTGCAAGTGTCTTTTTTGAACCACAAAAGAAAATTGAAATCTGATCTTGCTTATTAAACCCAAGCCATTTTGGAATATAAAATGCCAAGAGCATAATGATCGTTAAAAAAACAGAACAAGCCAAAATCAAATAAATCAGTGTCGTCCAACTCACTTGATGCCAAAGCCCTGCAACAACTGCGCCACTAAAAGCACCATAAACCACCATCAAAATAGAGCCTTGATCAAAGGTTTTTACGATACTTGGCACTTTCTGCATGATTGGAAAAACATAAGGTCGTAGTAATTGTCCCGCTATAAAAGGCACTAGCAATAACAATGTAATTTGAATGATAGATGAAGTCGGATCATAACCATGTTGAGATTGTCCAAAAATAAACAAACTCACTAAAATTGGCGTAATGAACATTCCAATTAAATTTGAAAATGAAGCACTACAGACTGCTGCTGCCACATTGCCTTTGGCTACAGAAGTAAATGCAATAGACGATTGTACTGTAGATGGCAAAAAGCACATAAACAAGAAACCCCAGTACAACTGTTGTCCCAATAATGGCAATAAAATAGGTTTAGCCAATAATCCGATAGCTGGGAAAACAACAAATGTAAATGCAAATACAACGGCATGCAGTTTCCAATGCAATACTCCTTCAATAATCGCTTCTCGGGAAAGTTTTGCGCCATGCAAGAAAAACAATATTGCAATCGCAATAGTCGTCACTTTTCCAAAAATAATCGCAGCATTTCCCTGCACAGGTAATAATGTAGCCAAAATCACCATCGTAACCAAAAGCACAGTAAAGCGATCTAAAGCCAGTATTTTTAACATTTTCACCTAAGCACCCTATCTTTTATATGAAATTAACAGCTGATAAAAAAGCTCAGCAAGTCAAACATTTACCCATAGGTAAAATATTCATCTTACTAAGCTCTATAAAATAATCTAGCGCTAATACAAAATGTTCAGTATTTCATTTAAACACTTAAGCTTTTGTTTAAGTGTTTTGTTGCATCATCACTCGTTAAACGAATGAATAATCGAATTAATTGTTACGTGCTTCGTGGTCTTGTTGGATCAATTCGATTTTATAGCCATCAGGGTCTTCAACAAAAGCAATCACTGTCACGCCACCCTTCATTGGCCCAGCCTCACGAACAACATTACCGCCACGCGCTTTAATCTCTTCACAGGCTTTATAAGCATCATCTACAGCAATTGCAATATGACCATAGGCATTGCCTAATTCATAATGGGCAGTATCCCAATTATGCGTAAGTTCAAGTACCGTATTATGTTCTTCATCACCATAACCGACAAAAGCCAAGGTAAAACGACCTTCTTCATAATCACGTTTGCGAAGTAAAGTCATACCGAGTACTTCAGTATAGAACGCCAAAGACTGTTCTAAATTGCCTACACGTAACATGGTATGCAGCATGCGCATGATTCATTTTCCTGTTTCATAAGTTATAGCCTGACAATATAGGCAATACTGCTGAGGATTTCAATTTACACAAAGTAAAAGCAGCCATAGATTGACTGCTTTTACTCCGTTTTAGCTCTATTTTTTCAATGGATAATCAGCAAAGTATTGATCAATTTTATTCCACGGCGAACTGTTTGGTGCTTTACCCACGATATTTGCTGAAACCTCAGCATATAAATCAGCAGGATTTGCTAAATGTAATTTATTTACATTCGGGTCTAAATACGGCAAATCATTTTGATGTTGCAAATAGAAATGTAAATCGCCAATCATGGGTTGGAATCCATAACTCCCATTTGACCATGCACTGCTATGATTTCCCCAGTGATGCCCAAACTCATGTGCAACTATGCCTAAACCTGACCAACGGTAATGCCCATAATAAATCCAAGGATCCACACCCAAAACAGCACCTCCACCAAGACCACCGCCCATACTGGTAATACCTAGTGAGATTCCATCACGATTCAAAATTTCTTGATAGACACGGGTGTAATCTGCATCTTTGAAGAAACCATTCTCCCCATCAACCATGCCTGCATTACCAAAGAAATCATAACCCATCACTTTTTTATGGTTAAACCATAAATGTTCAAATTCAGGACTACTCAAAGTATAAGCGAGATTGGTCATCATAATGACCCATTCACGCGCATACACTGGCGTTATACGACGCCATTTGGAATCTTTGTCTTGATCATAAGTTCCAAAGTAAATGTTCCACTTGGGTTTGATTTTTGATAATTTTTGAACATGATGATCCGTTTGCGATGTTATTTTTAAATCAAATAAATCTACTGGTAACTGATTAAATTGACTCAAACCCGACAATTGAATTGAACCTGAACCATCCACCAAATTAAAACGTGAATCATCCGTTAGTTTTAATTTTAAAGAAACGTTTGAAAATGCATCCAATTGATCCAATTTAGCCAAGACCATCCATTGCTCTGTCCCTTTCAGTTTGGCTTGAATCTCTAAATCTGTGACTGGAACAGCACTATAACTTTGTAATTGAACCGTATCTCTATTGAGTGTCGCAGAGAGAATTTCATTCATAATCACATGGCGTTCATTTGCATTGGTTAATGTTTCCCAACTTTCGCCATCTTGCAACATTTTATAACTACTGACTTTTTGAGCTTGTTGTAATTGCAATGGATTTACAATTGTAGTCTGTTTGCGTTGTTGCACGTTACGGAAAGGCATGACGACGACTTTATTATTCACCAAAGCCAATACATTATTTGCATAAACAGAAAGATCTGAACTTTTGGCTAAACTTTGCACTTGATCTTGATTTTCAATACGATAGGATTCAATACGATCTATGGCTGTAGGCAAAACATCGTTCATTGTAGCCAACTGATCCGTTGCATAAGTTTCAATCGCACCTGAACTACGTACTGCATAAAGCAAACCGTCATCGGCAAGATGTGTGACTGAAGCAATACCTGTCTGTTGCCGTGTTGCTGAAACATCCATAGCACCTTGTTGTAATTGACTTACATCATAAACAAAAGTATTGCCATTGCTTAAATTTGCATAAAGCAAATTGCCAACAGCTTCCAAACGCACGACGCAACTTCTTTCACAGTTTGGTAATGTCAAACGTGCGTATTTACGTGCCTTTAAACTATTTCCTGCGACAACCTGACTTTGTGACCATACATTGATACGGTTTTCCATATCTGCTGAAAATACATATTGATCATTCGCAGTGACTGAATGCGTATGTACAATTGCGCTGTTTGCAGTATCACCCCACCACTGCCCTGTACCCAAAGCCATAATAAATTGTGGCGTACCTGTGCTCAGATCAAAAACATCAACTCGGCTTGATGGAAATGAAGATACATATAAACGCCCTTTATAGATACTAATGTCGTTTAAAGTATTCCATGCTTTTAAAATACCTGTGATTTTCTCAGGATCGATTGCCGTCAGCACTGTTTTAGTTTTTAAGTCATAACGTAAGATTTGAGATTTTTCATTACTATTGGCGATATAAAGCACATCACCATCTCTTGCAATTGCTCGAGGATTCCACTCATCTAAACCAAAAGTACGTGGATTTAACGCTGACGCAGCATCATTTGTTCGAAATTGTTTTAATAAAACAGATGGATCATTATTATTTTCAGATGGTGGTTTTGGTATGGTTTCATTACCACTACCTGAATTATTTGTCCCTTGTTCAGAGCCACCGCCGCCGCCACATCCTGACAATGCCAATACTATGGCTAAATTTAAAGCAAAAAATTGCTTATTCATCCTATTCCCCAATAGAAAATCCAAACCATACAAATTAACAAAAATTGTGGATTAATATATTGATATTAAAATTAAATCGATCACTATAAATGCTTATTTTTAAATGTAAATCACACTATAAAATTAAAAAACCTATTTCACTGTTCAAATGAAATAGGTTTTAACAAAGCATGATGACCTAGCCATCATTCACACACTGTTTAAGTATGCCAATAATAATGTCAATTTTAACTTTGGCGACTTGAATGTTCTTTCAATAGTTTTGCGACCCATACAACGAGAATAAGAATCGGAATACCAATTAACGTAGTCATTAAAAAGAATTTCGGATAACCAATATTGGTCACAATTGTTCCCGAATAACCGCCTAGAATTTTAGGTGTTAAGGTCATCAATGAACTAAAAATTGCATATTGCACGGCTGTGAATGACACACTGGTCAAACTTGACAGAAATGCAATGAACGCTGCACCAGCCAAACCTGAAGCTAAATTATCGACAATAATTGCAAAATAAAGCCAAGCAGAGCTGTATTGCTCAATGACTTTACCTTTAATTTCTACACTATCTGTAGACTGCGCATTGATTGCTGAGATCGGTTGAATATCCACATCCAACGCCATTTTCTGATCTGAAACTTGATAATTCTGTTGAGCATTTAAAGTTGCATGTTGCTGATTAAAGTTTGCAATTGCCTGAATGTTTTTTGAAGCAGAACCTTGTAAATCCTTGCCATCAATAACGCCAGTAAATATGCCATCTTTGTCTAATTTTGCAGGATATTCTTTACCATCTAATTTTAAAGTTATCGGCTGTTCAGCATTTAATTCAGTCGCTTGCACACCGACCAGTTGACCTTTCACCACAATATTTTGTTTTAATTCAGTTGAAGTCAGTTGATTGTCACTACTCACAGGTAAAATCTGAATTTGAGCAGAGCCATCATCTTTTAAATACGGCACAACATATTCAGCTTGTGCAGATTGATCGGTGAGTGCAACATTCACTTGGATTTGTTTTGCTTGCATCAAATCTTGATTTGGAACATGAACTTTCCAATATCCGACCTCATCAGGTTGGGCTTGATATTGCTTTGTACCCACATGTACGACAACAGGTTGCATAGGCGCACCTGACTTGACTAAACCAATGAAAATTAAATTGGTTGAACTTGCCAAAATCGCACCCACAAACATCAATTTCATAATGTTCATTCGTTGCGCAAGTAAACCACCTAAGAAACCACCAACCAAGCTAAAAATCACACCATAAATTTTAACCGCTTCAGCAATTTGTTCTTTGGTAAAGTTTAAATCTTGATAGAACACATTCGAAATCACACCAGCAATGATGTCTGAAATTCGATAAAAACCAATCAACAGCAACAAAACTAAAGCCAGTTTGACACCATAGCGCTTAAAGAAATCTGCAATCGGATTGACCCAAGTTTCATAAGCCATTTGTTTATTGACAACACCTATACGTATTAGCAATGTCGCAACAAAAATAGCCCCTGCACCTGAGCCTAAAAAGCGAACAGCTTCCATTAAAAATTTTAAGAAACTGTCTTTGATTTCCCACTGCGTTTGTAGATATTGGACAATGTCATATGAATAAATATAGAAACAAACAAAACTCGCAACAGCGATAATAAAGACAAAGACTAAGCGATAATAATCAATATTTTTATAGTGCTTATCGATACGATTTACGATCGGTTCACGAATAATTAAAGTCGTGATGATACCCACCATCATTACCGCAGCCATAGTTAAATAGGTATATTTCCAAGCATCATAAATATAATTGCCTTTCGCAGTACCTAATGATGCAGCAAGAAATAAAGCGCCCGCACCTGCAATAATCATCCCAATGCGATAGCCCGCATTATAGGTCGATGCCAGTACTGTTTGCATTTCTGTTTCAGCCAACTCGATACGGTAAGCATCTATGACAATGTCTTGCGTTGCTGCTGAGAAGCCGAGTAATACTGCTCCAACCGCCATTTGATAGATATAGCTTTGTCCCAGTGCTGGATCTGAAAATGCCATGATACAAATTGCACAAATAATGAGTATTTGAGCGATCAACAACCAAGCCCGTCTTCGACCAAGACTTTTCGTTAAAAATGGTACGGGCAATTCATCAATCAATGGTGCCCAAACAAATTTAAATGAATAACCCAAAGCAGCCCAACTAAAAAAAGTGACTGCGCTCTTCTCAATCCCTGCTTCACCTAACCATAAAGATAAGCTTGAGAAGATCAAAAGAATGGGGATACCTGCTGAAAAACCCAAAAACAGCATAATTGCTGCACGGCGGTCAAGAAATGCGGTAAAGGCAGATTTCCAACCTGTAGACTGTGTTGTCATTGCGTTATTATTTTCTGAAAAATGAAATAGTGCTATTCAACCGCTTAATGCTCAGAGTTTCAATCACTTTTATGCAACAGTTGTACCCATTTACAGATATTTCCGCTTTTGGCGCTTGATCTTTACCCCCAATCCTGTATACCTTTAACCTTTAAACCTTCATTTGTTTTGGATTCAACCTGTGACGCAAAGACACGATCAATTAAGCTCAACCACTGTTTTAAATACGACAACCACCACCGAAATACAAAAAATTGAAAATAACTTAGCAACGGCTTTTGATCAAACTGAAATTCAAAACACATTGGCTCTAACGGCGCTTAAAGCAGAGCAACTGACGCATATCCCTAATTTTGGGACGATTCCTTCATCCACGAGAAGAATCAAGCCTTTAAATAACTTTTTAGGTCAAGATCGTGCTAAAGCTTCTGTAGAGGCAGGTATTGCTTTGCCTTATTCAGGCTACAATATTTTTGCAGTGGGAACAGCGGGCTTGGGTAAACGCACCATGATCAAGCGCTTACTGCAACAACATGCCAAAACCATGCAAACGCCTGATGATTGGGTTTATGTTTATAACTTTAAAAATGCTAGACAACCAATTGCACTACGCTTCCCTGCAAGCCAAGGCAGTAAATTCCAAACCTTAATTCATCAGACTTGGCAAACCATTGTCAAACAGCTTGAACGTCGTTTTAGTGCAGAAACCTATCACAACCATATTGAACGAATTCGTCAAGTCACTGGCAATGAACAACAATTGGCTTTGGTTGAACTGACTAAAGAAGGCGAAGATTTAGATCTAAAACTGATTAATCGACATGATGAACATATCTTTGTACCGATTCATGTGAAAAATGATGAAGTTTTAGAAATGTCGCAAGAAGACATCAATGCTTTAAACAGCAAACAACGTGCTGAAATTCATTCCAATATCCGTTATATGGATAAAAAATTAGAACGTTTAGGTTTACAACTGGGCGATCTTGAAGATGAAGCTCGCGATAAAGTTTCTGAGCTGAATCGTGATATTGCCAAACAAGTTGTAATTCCACGCATGGAAGTCATTCTCAATAAATTTGAATCTGTACAAGGGCTTGAGCAATATTTAAAGTTTTATGCTGCTGATATTATTGAAAATGTCGAAACGATTTTAGATCAGGAAGGTGAAGAATTCTCTCCTGCACTGTTTAACCGTGTGCCTTCTCGTTACCAAGCCAATGTAGTGGTCAGTAATAAGCCTAATTCAGGTGCTCCAGTTATATTTGAAGACTTCCCAACCCATTACAATTTATTGGGTCATGTTGAACAGTTGACTCAGAACGGAACAATTACTACAGATTTCACATTAATTCGTCCAGGTGCATTACATCAAGCCAATGGTGGTTTTTTAATTTTAGAAGCTGAACAACTTTTAGAGCAACCTTATGCATGGCAAGGTTTAAAACGTGCTTTAAAATCAGGGCAATTGAAACTGTCATCTTTAGAGCACATGCTGACTTTAACAGGAAGCATTTCAATTGAACCTGCACCTATTCCGTTGAATTTAAAAGTGGTGTTACTTGCAGAACCTGAAATTTATTATGAAATTTTAGAGCTTGAGCCTGAACTAGGCAGTGTTTTTAAAATTCGTGCTGATTTTACCGACACTTTGCAACGTAATGATGACAATGAACAAGCCTATATGCAGTTGATTGCGGATTATGTTCAACAAGATAAATTGTTACCTTTTGATCGCTCTGCGCTTGCTGCTTTACTTACCGATTCAAGTCGTCAAGCTGAAGATCAAAGTTCATTGTCATTACATGCTTTGACTTTAGGTGATTTAATCCGTGAGTCACATCATCATGCTGCACAATCTGGCGAAAAACTGGTTACCTCTCATCATATCAATACTGCACTGAAACATCGTCAATATCGCTTAGGCTATTTACGTGAACTTTATTGGCAAGATTTATCACGTGGTACGCAATTGATTGAAACGCGTGGTCATCGCTTAGGGCAGATCAATGCGCTGTCAGTGATTCATTATGCAGACGTTGAATTTGGCTTACCTTCACGTTTAACCGCCTCTGTATATCAAGGCGGTGGCGATATTCTAGATATTGAGCGTAGTGTTGAATTAGGCGGTTCGTTGCATGCTAAAGGCGTGTTATTGATGTCGAGCTTCTTAAAAGCACATTTCGGCCGTGAACAGATTTTACACTTCTCTGCTGCCCTTGCTTTTGAACAAAGTTATGGTCAAGTTGATGGTGATAGCGCCACAGTTGCTGAATTATCTGCATTAATTTCAGCAATTTGCCAATTACCGATTGATCAATCTTGGGCAATTACAGGTTCAATGAACCAATTAGGACAAGTGCAACCGATTGGTGGCGTGAACGCTAAAATTGAAGGTTTCTTTGATGCATGTAAATTACAAGGTTTAACGCATAAACAAGGTGTGATTATTCCTCGTCAAAATATGCAACATTTGATGTTACGCCAAGATGTAATTGAAGCGGTGGAAGCTAAACAATTCCACATTCATGCCATTGATACTATTGATCAAGCTTTAGAAATACTTATGGCTCGCCCTGTAGGGACTTTAGACAAAAAAGGACGCTACACCAAAGGATCTATCTATGCGGCTGTCATGGCGCAACTTGAGTATTGGCAAGCACTTGAAGATGGCGTAGAAATTGAGGAAAAGCCGAAGAAAAAGAAAAAAAGAAGAAGGAAAAGAAAGCCAAAAAAGTTGAAGCTGAAGCAATAGTTGTTGAAACCAGTGCTACTGAGTCCGTTGAAAAATAAAATACAGGTAAATAATTTTATCTGTATTTTAAAAGCTTAGCTAAATTTTAAAAGCTTAACTAACGTCAGTTCGGGATAGATTTTGATGTAAGTTATTGAAAAGATAGATCAGGCACAGCGGAGTCTCACCGTTTAAAGTCAGATGCAAGGACTAACCTTCGGTTCGACCTACTTTTCTTTCGGGAAAAGTAGGCAAAACCATTTGTCAGTCGCCAACTCGACAGATACCATCAAGTATCTAATATCTTGCAAAAACAGTATATTGCAGATCTTACGGAATATATTCCTCATGCCTCGAACAATGCGACTGACGTTTCCGTGTATCATATAGCTGGGAACATATCTTATCCCGAACTCAGGTTAACTAACAATAAAATTACGCTCTGATTATTCAGGGCGTAATGCTTTTGTAATGACGATAATAAAAAATTGAATATGTTATCACTGTATCAAATTTATAAAATATCGCTACCTTTAAAAAATCATTAACACTGAGACAATAAAAAAGCACCTTTCGGTGCTTTTTCAATATCTTCAGCTTATTGAGCTTCAGATGCAGGACTATATTGTTCAACCAATGGTTTTAACTCACCATTTTGGAACATTTCGAGCATAATGTCGCTACCGCCAACCAATTCACCATTGATCCACAATTGTGGGAATGTAGGCCAATTTGCAATTTGTGGCAATAATGCACGAATATCAGGATTTTCCAAGATATTTACATAAGCAAATGGACGACCAATTTGACTAAGTGCTTCAACTGCACGAGCAGAGAAACCACATTGTGGAAATTGCGGCGTACCTTTCATATATAGAAGTACTGCATGTTTAGCAATTTGATCGCGAATTAATGCTTCTGTATCACGCGCTTGTTCAGTCATTGATAAATCCTCAACTCATCTGCCTGCATTATACCTAAATCCACAATAAAGAGTATGGCTTGACGATTATTTCCAATTTTATTTGTATTTAGACTTTAAATCTTTGCCAATCTTTGGTTAGATGAACTTTTATTTTTCCCCTAACAGATAAGAGTTAGTCATGAACAACATTACCCTCGCACCGGTACAACCTGATCAACCATCTCATTTGATGCCTGTATTTAGCCGTCAACCGATCAGTTTTGTCCGAGGACGAGGTTCTTATCTCTACACTGAAGACAATACTGAGTATTTTGATGCACTTACAGGAATTGCGGTTTGTGGCTTAGGTCACGCCCATCCTGTTATTGCTGAAGCGATTGCTGAGCAAGCAGCGACTTTAATTCATACCAGTAATATCTATGAAGTGGCTTGGCAAACTGCTGCTGCTCAAAAACTTGCAGAAGTTTCAGGCATGGAAGAAATTTTCTTCTCAAACAGTGGTGCTGAATCCAATGAAGGTGCAATTAAAATTGCACGTAAATTTGGCCACATGCAAGGCATTAACACACCTAAAATTATTGTCGCAGATCAATCTTTTCATGGTCGTACCCTTGCAACATTGTCTGCAACAGGCAATAAAAAAGTTCAAGAAGGCTTTGCGCCATTGGTTGAAGGCTTCATTCGTGTGCCATTTGGAGATATCGAAGCGATTGAAGAAGCTGCAATTAACCATCCTGATATTGTTGCCATTTTAGTTGAACCTATTCAAGGCGAAGGTGGTGTAAATACTGCGCCACAAGGCTTTAGTTATCTTGAAGAAATTCGCCACATTTGTAATCAACACAATTGGTTGATGATGCTCGATGAAGTGCAAACAGGTAATGGCCGTACGGGTAAATACTTTGCATACCAACATACCAATATCGTTCCTGATGTCTTAACGACAGCTAAAGGCTTGGGCAATGGCTTCCCTATTGGTGCTGTAATGACACAAGGTCGTGGTGTCGGTGTGCTCACGGCTGGAAATCACGGTTCAACTTATAGTGGTACACACTTAGGTTCACGTATCGTGTACACAGTAATCGATTTGATTCAAAAAGAAAATATCGTTGCCAATGCTGCTGAGATTGGATCTTATTTAGTTGAACAATTCCGTACACAACTTGCTGATCAAAATGTCACTGTTCGTGGTTTTGGAATGATGATTGGTATCGAACTACCTAAAGCATGTGCTGAATTAGTGAATATTGCACGTGATGAACATCAGCTGATTATCAATGTAACTTCGGGTAATGTTGTGCGCTTACTGCCTGCATTAAACATGAATCAACAACAAGCAGATGATTTATTGAACCGTTTAGTTCCTGCGATTAAGAATTTTTTAGCTTAATGTGAATAAATTGTAATCGTACAAATAGAAAAGCCGCTATATAGCGGCTTTTCTATTTAGGCTGAAACGTTTATGAAGCTTCTTGGAAAATTCTGCCGCCTGGTAGTTGGCTAAAATATTGTTTCAAAGCATCCAAACAACGATGAATTTTCATCGGTTGTTGTTCACGTTTTAAAGTCACAGCACTCAAAGTGAAAGTTGGCAACTTCCACTCTGGTAATACTTCAACCAATGTCCCATTCATCAATTCTTTTTGCACATCTAAATAAAGAATGCGTGCAATTCCATGTCCATTTTGGCACAGAGATTTTGCAATAAATACATTATTTGTTTGAAGACGGTGCTTCATTTCTAAATTAACAACTTCACCTGTTGCACCATGCTGAAATGAAAAATGTTGATAATTTTTCAAAATATTTATTGGAATCAGATCATGATTCTGTAAATTTTCAGGACGTGAAATAGGAGATGTTTGATTTAAATAACTTGGCGATGCAACTAAAATCTGATCCACTCGTGCCAAAGGCGTACAGCTTAAATTATTCGAATCTTCCATTTTAGAAGACATGCGAATAGCAATATCAATACGCTCTTGAATCAAGTCGATATACTGGTTATCTGCTTCAAAATGAACCATCAAACCTCGATGAGCAGACATCCAATGTGACAACGCAGGCACAACGTGTGTTGCACCTATTTCCGGGGTGGTCGCAATGCGTAAATCACCAACTAAATCGTCTCTCAACTCATTAATTCGGATTTTTCCACGCTCTGCCGCAGCAAGCATTTCTTGACAGCTGTGGAAAAAAGCTTGACCGGCCTCAGTTAAACTCAGTTTCCGTGTAGAACGATGTAGAAGTGTCACTTCCATTTCATGTTCTAAAGATCGAATTTGCTGACTAACCGCACTTGTCGTAATGCCTAGATCACGCGCGGCACCACTGAAAGAGCTTTTTTCAACAACACAAGCAAATACACCCATTGCTCGAAGTTGATCTAACATAAATTTCCCTCTGAAATTATGAGTTGCTTCACATTTTTTGTTCAAAACAACTCATTGTATTATACGAAGAAAATTACACTTTGCATCAAAATTATTAACTTACAGGTAAAATATTTGCAGGATTGATAGGTTTGCCATCTAATCGTACTTGAAACTCTAACATGACGCTATTTGCGCCAGATGAACCCATTTCTGCAATCTTCTGTCCTGCGTTAACATTTTGACCACTTTTCACTAACATTTTACTGTTATGAGCGTATGCAGTTATGTAACCATCGATATGTTTTATTAATACAAGATTACCATATTCTTTCAGTCCATCCGCAGCATAAACCACTTGCCCATCTGCCGCAGCAAAGACTGGATCGCCTTGATTACCGCCGAATCGTAAACCTTTGATATTATTTGTTACATTAAAGTTTGCAATAATAGGCCCATTTGACGGCTTCACCCATCTTAGACTTGTGCTTTTTGCTGGAATGACAGGTACTTGTGCTGTTGTTACGGCTGGCGCAGTTGGCGTAGGCGTAACAGGTAGTGATACCGGTTGTTGCGTTGGTAAATTAATAGTCTGACGTTGAATCTGCGGTGCTGTCGTTAAGGCTTGGGTCGAAGGACGACTCACATTATTTGCCGATTTCTTCAACCGAATAGATTGCCCAACGTAGATTCGATAAGGTGGAGCAATATCATTCATTTCAGCAACGCTGATATAGCTTAGACCATAGCGCATTGAGATTCCGCTCAAAGTATCACCAGAACGAACAGTATAATAGTCTGGTGCTATCGCATATCGAGTTGGATTATTAATTTGTGGTTTCGACGCACAACCTGTAACAAGTAATGTAGAAGTGACAGCGACTGCTAAAAAAATCGTCTTGATCCATACCTTAGGCATTTGAATTTGGAGCTGTGATCGAGCCAAAAGCATTGAATTCCCTCTCTACATCTTAAAATTTGAAATATTTTGCTAAGATTAGCAAAAAACAATTAACTTTCACCGTTTAACAGTGCTTTTTCACAAACTTATAACATTCACACATCAAAATGACTATGGGATAGTTGCAATTGCAATGATTCCAAGACACCGTAATTCGTTGCATCCATTTGAATAGGTGTAATACTCACAAAGCCATTTGCAATTGCAAAAAAGTCAGATTGAATGTCTTGTAAATTTTTCTTCGGATGTGCAACAGCTTCACCCGCTAAACCAATCCAATACACTTGTCTTCCACGCGGATCAACATGACTGGTGATTGGTTTTGATTGAATTCGTCTACCTTGATAGGTAATTTGCGCGCCTTTTATTTCCTCAACATCTGGAATATTGATATTAAAAATATGTCGTTCTGGCAGTTGCGGTAATCCATTTGCGATGAATTGATAAACCCAATTTGCAGCTTTCGCATAATCGTCTGGATGCTCATAAGAACGTACATTACCACCCGCCAAAGAAACAGCAATCGCCGCTTGTTTCATTAAACGCCCCTCAAAGGCAGCGCCTACTGTTCCAGAATACAAAACATCATCGCCAAGGTTAGCCCCGCTATTAATTCCACTGACCACCAAATCAAACTCAAAATCAAACAATCCATTCATAGATAGGTATACACAATCAGCAGGTGTACCATTGACTGCCCACATATCAGGTGCGATTTGAATGGGTCTAAGCGGACGATCCAGTGTTAACGCGCTCGAAAAACCACTCCGTTCACTTTCAGGCGCGACAATCACAACACGCCCTAATGGTCTTAAGGCTTTTGCAAGTGCTTGAATACCTGGCGCAAATACACCGTCATCGTTGGCTATTAAAATATTCACTTTTCTCTACTCTTCAGTCGTCGTTTATTCAATGTCTGCTAAATAAATCGATTTAAATTTATTCAACAATTATATATAGTTATGCATCCAATTCTAAATCAATTTGTAGTTAAAAAAGATGATCACTCGTTCTCTTATTCGTACATTTTCTATAGCATTTATCACACTTTGCACACAATCTGCATTTTCTGAAACATTAAGCACACAAGAAGCGGACCTTATAATTAAAGAAGATATTGCTGCAACTCAAGTATTGGCAGAAGTATGCCCTGCTTTAATTGGCAATAATCCTATTTTAAAAAGTAAAATTGATGGATTAACTCAAAGCTCATTAAAAGAGTTATCTAAATCAACGACATTGGCACAATTACAACAAGATGCGGAATACCAAACTGCGTTCAAAGAAGCTCAAGTGAGCGCTAAAGAAGTTGATGGTGAAGAAAATAAAGCGGTTTGTAATGATATTTTGACACTTGAGTCATAAGTCTTAACCAAACAAGCTTGTCATGCAGAAAATTTTGACTTTTATATGAGTTGTATTTGTATTCTTCATATTTTCTGCATGCTTTAATATTTTTTAAATTCATAGAAATCTACAACATCAATACATTATCTCTATATTTTTCACTGTTTTTACGTTTAACCTATGCCCATTCTTAAGTTTATGAGTTTAATCATGCGTATGTCTTTTAAAATGCTTACATTAAGCCTTATTACAGCAAGTAGCTTTCTGATGACACAAACTTTTGCCGCACCAAACAAAGCTGCAAATGAAGAAAATATTGATGTAACTCAAGAACAAATTTCTATGGGTGAAATTGCAACAGTTTATAATTTATCGTTAATGTGTCCGTCACTTATTGATGATAAAGACAACAATAAATTTAAACATAACTACGATATTGAATTGAAAAAAGTATTACCAAATGAGGCGAACCCTCAAGAAGCGATCAAAAAGCTCAGTAAGCAAAAAGATTTCAAAACGTCTTTAAAGCAAATTCAGGCGGACTCGAAACGCTTTGGCGATAAAGAAAACAAAGAAATGTGCCAAGAAGTTATTGATTACAACTATTAAAGTAAAATAGTTACAATAAGTAAGAAATAAGCCGACTTTTCGTGTAGAAGTCGGCTTTGCTTTGTCCTAGAATACTAGGCTGTTTTTGTGCCCATATAACGATTGGAACGACCTAGAATGACCAGAAAAAGCGCCATTGCTGCATTATTACTTTTACCCTCATTTTCTTACGCAGCAACCGTCTTATCTACACCGCCAGAATTAAATAATAAATCGTATGTCTTAATGGACTATGAGACTGGGCAAATTCTTGCATCAAAAAATGAAAATGAAAAATTAGCACCTGCTTCAATGACCAAAATGATGACCAGTTACATCATTGAGCAAAAGCTTCTTAAAGGCGAACTGACTGAAGATGAAAAAGTTCGCATGAATGAATCTGCATGGTGTCGTGGTAGTAGTACTGAATCTTGTATGTATGTGCCTTTAAATGGTACTGCGACAGTTTTAGAAATGTTACGTGGTATTATTATCCAGTCTGGTAATGATGCATCTAAAGCCATGGCTGAGCATATTTCAGGCAATGAAGGCTCGTTTGCTTATGCGATGAACCAAGAAGCAAAACGTGTAGGCATGGTAAATACTCATTTTATCAATGCCACAGGTATGCCTGCTGAAGGACATTACTCTACTGCTAAAGATATGGCACTTTTAGCAAAACATATCATTCACGACAGTTCAAAATATTATCCAATTTATTCTGAAAAAGAATTTACGTTTAATGGTATTAAGCAGGGTAACCGTAATGCCCTGCTATATACAGATCCAAGTGTAGATGGTTTAAAAACAGGTCATACAGAAGAAGCGGGTTATTGCTTAACTACATCTTCTAAACGTGGTCCTATGCGTTTGATTTCAGTAATCTTTGGTACACCATCGATGAATGAACGTGCAAACCAGACTCGTGCATTATTAGCATGGGGTTTTTCAAACTTTGAAACTGTAAGCGTTCAACCTGCAAACCAAGCGCTTGCAACAGCGAAGGTTTATTTTGGTCAAGAGAATGATGTTAAAATTGGTTTAGCTGAAAACTTCAATGTGACTATGCCTAAAGGTCAAGCTAATGCGATCAAAACTCAAATCACAGTTCAGCCAAACCTAAATGCACCTTTAAAACAAGGTCAAGTGGTTGGTAAATTGACAGCGACTTTAGATGGTAAAGTGATTGCTGAAAAACCATTGGTTGCTTTAAAAGCTGTTGAAGAAGCTGGTTTCTTCTCTCGCTTAATCGATCATATCAAAATGTTCTTTAGCAACTTGTTTTAATGCTAAAACTTAAAGTTTAACTTTTTGTCTTAGACCAAAGCATCCATATTCTCAATATGGGTGCTTTTTTATTTATAATGCATTGCATGTGTCAAAATTGATATTGATAGAACAGGAATTTTACCAATGAAAAAGAATATTCGCCCATATTTAGAACATCACCCTAAGATTGATTCTACTTGTTATGTTGATGATTTATCCGTCATTATTGGTGAAGTCACTTTGGCTGAGAATGTTTCTGTTTGGCCTTTTGCTGTCATCCGTGGTGATGTAAATAGTATTAAAATTGGTCGTAATTCTAATGTTCAAGATCATTGCATGTTACACGTCAGTCATAAAAATGATGCTAAACCTAATGGTTCACCTTTAATTATTGGCGAGGATGTCACCGTTGGTCATCATGTGACTTTGCATGGTTGTAACATTGGTCATCGTGTACTCATCGGAATTAATAGTATTGTTTTGGATGATGTCATTATTGAAGATGATGTGATGATTGGTGCAGGTTCTTTGGTTCCACCACGTAAACGTTTAGAAAGTGGTTTTTTATATGTCGGTAGTCCTGTACAAAAGGTACGCCCTTTAACTGAGAAAGAAAAAGAATTTTTACCTTATTCAGCAAGACATTATGTGAAAGTGGCGAGGAATTATTTGGAGAATATTGGATAGGTAAGTTATGAGGAATTATGAACGGACTATTAAAATAGCTTTTGATGTTGTGTCTAAAAGCATAATTGATGCAGAATTAGTTTTAAAAAATACCCAAGATGCATTTGCTTTAAGAAAACAATATAACGAACAAAAAATCAAACCAATCTGTTGTGAATGCCAACAAGAACTCGTGGTCTCCCATAGCCGATATGATAGAGTT
The DNA here is from genome assembly GCF_000214135.1 of Acinetobacter sp. P8-3-8. Classification (GTDB taxonomy): domain Bacteria; phylum Pseudomonadota; class Gammaproteobacteria; order Pseudomonadales; family Moraxellaceae; genus Acinetobacter. The sequence goes on along the minus strand of NZ_AFIE01000032.1, from coordinate 1,324 downwards.
TATTTTAAGCATAAACCCAATCATAACTTCTGTATTTTAATAGATGAAAAACTATCTCCTAATGAACAAGAAGTTTTCATATCAAATTTACAATCCAAAGAAAGTCCTAGACACAAAGAACTCAAAAATAAAATTGGTAGGCTTTTAGCTTCTGAAGATGGAGTTGATGTATCATCAATTAATGTTGATAACCACTTCATTACAATTACAAATGAAAAGAGAAAACCTGATGTTTATTGTGAATACAATAAATACAAAATAGCTTTTGAAATTCAAATATCTAAATTATCTCAAAAATATATCTTGAGTCGTCACAACTTTTATAAAAAAAATGGTATTTTTTTGATATGGATACTCGATAACTTTAATATACACAACCAAACAGGTCTAGAGCGCGATATTAAATACTTAAATGAATATCAAAATTTCTTTAAGTTAGACGAAAGAACGGAATCATTCAAACTAATCTGCGATTTCAAAAAGTCTTATCTTACAGAGAGCAATCAACTACGAACCAAATGGATAAATGAATCCATAACTTTAGGTCAATTAAAGTTTAATAATCAAATTTATCAAGCTTTTTTTTATAATTTTGATGAAAATTATAAAAATAATGAAATATTTCAAATCCAAAAAGAAAAAGCGATAATAGAAGCTAAAGCTGAGGTAAATTCAAAAAAAGAATTATTGATTTCAACCCAAAAAGTTGAAAATGTTATATCTAAAATAGCAAAACTAAAAATAACCCTGATAAATCAAGACAAGTTGAGTCTTTAAAGTTTCTAGAATATAGTAAATTAAGTAGTATGATTGAATTTGAGTTTACACAACAAGAATATGCTTTATTAAATCAAAAGTTACAATTCAAAGAATTTGAACTAAAACATCATTTCTCAATCATCACATATTTCTTACAACGCCCTGAAAAATTTGACTACGCATTTATAAACTTTATATTGAGTTGCACTAAAATTAATTTTAATACACGTTTAAACGACCAGAATGATATTAGTATTTTCCAAAATATTTTCATGCATCAATACAGGCATTATGAAGATTTAGTAAAAAATTACTCCTTAGAAACTATCAAATTTCTGATAAAGACATTATTTTTTTGGAAGAATTACCAAACCCTGATAAATTTATAATTTCAAATACTCAAATCTATAAAATTTACAAAAAAATAATAACACTTTATATTTAAATGATATTTTAAAATTTCACAACCTTTTATTTATTATAGAATCCGCAAGAATTCGTAAAATTGTAGGATTTAACTACAAAACTAATGAGTGGATTGCTTTTGCAAACAATGCCATAACCC
>NZ_AFIE01000033.1 GCF_000214135.1 Acinetobacter sp. P8-3-8 | reverse complement strand
AAAAATTAATTTAATTAAACTTAACCAACTTTTAAACATATATCAAAAATTATTCTTTTTTGACTCATTGTGTGACAAATTTTGCAAAAAATGACATTTTTTCGTCACTCAATTCAGAAAGTATTTAATAATGTAAACCTAATGCAAATATATCAATAGTTATAATTATGTAATTGTTTTTGTTTTATTAATTTAAACATAACATCAACATTTAGAAACACTTTAAGGACATAAACTATACTAATAACAAAAAAAGTGATTTTTATCACAATTTCTTATTGCCATTTTTCCCAAAGAATTTATATTAGCAAGAAATGTTTAACACTAAACAGCAATATTCCTTGTCATAAATATGTGAATAAGGAACTATTCAACTATTTTTGAGAGTATCTCCATGAAAAAATTACAATTAGGCTTAGCAGTAATCAGCTTAGGTTTAGCATCTTCTACAGTATTTGCCGCAGCAGATGGTACTGTAACAATTAATGGTAAAGTAATAGACCAAACATGTACACTTGGTGGTACAAATGGTAACTACACCGTGACTTTACCTACAGTTGGTAAATCAACTTTACCAACTACTGGTACAACTACAGGCGACACTAAATTTACTATTAACTTAACCAACTGCCCTACTGGTAATATTGGTGTATATTACGACAATACCAATGCTAATATTACTGCTAATGGTCGCTTAAAAAATACCGCTACTGGTGGTTCAAATGTAGAAGTTCAATTATTAAACTCTACAAAAGCCGTGATTGATCTAACAAAAGATCGTGGAACTCAAGGTGCTATAGCTGTTGCTTCATCTAGTGGTAATGCAAATATTGACTTCTATGCTCGTTATTATGCAACTGCTGCTGTTTCTGCTGCAACTGTTGGTGATGTAACAACTACAGCTACATATTATGTGATTTATCCATAATAAAATTGTACTTTCAAAACATACATAAGTCTGCTAAATAGCAGACTTATGCTTTCTACAAGGATTTGAAATGAACAAAAGACTAATTACTTCTTCATTGTTAATGCTATCTAGCATCTTTTCTACTGTTCAAGCGGGTATCGTCATTACAGGTACACGTGTTATTTATCCAAGTGATAAAGAATTTGTATCGGTACAGTTAAGCAATGTCGGAGATAAAGTTGCTTTAGTTCAGTCTTGGGTTGATACCAAAGATATGGCGGCAGATCCTACCACAACCAAAGCGCCATTTATTGTCACACCACCGATTACAACTGTTGATGCTAATAAAGGACAATCTTTACGTATTATTTTTAACCAAAAGGAAAAACTTGCGACTGACAGAGAAAGTTTATTTTGGTTGAATGTCCTTGATATTCCTGCTAAACCTGAAGTGGCGGATGCCAATTATTTACAATTTGCGATTCGTAGCCGTTTAAAACTTTTTTATCGCCCAATAGGTCTTAAAATTGAACAGCAACAAGCTTTTGAAAAGGTTCAAGTGCAACGTACAGGTAATAGCTTAGAAATTAATAATCCGACACCGTATTACTTAAACTTTGGTAAATCCAATCTAGTTTTAAAGAATAGCAATCTGAGCGAAATTAAATCACTCACCTATATAGAGCCCTTTTCTAAACAGCAAATTAATCTTGATGATTTAGGGAATGCAAAATCTGTGCAGCTTTCTTTTATTAATGATTATGGCTCATTATTTAATATAGAAAAAACGTTTTAACCCTATTCAATTGGAGATTGGTTCTTGAAACATTTAAAACTTAGATATAGTGCTCTAGCGCTTAGCTTATATCTTTGTCATCAAAATGTTGTTGCGCAATCTCCTCAATTCGATAATAGTTTCTTATACGGTCAAAACAATAAAAATTTAGATATTCAGAAATTTATTTCGAGCGATAAAGTTGCTCCGAATGATTATATTCTCGATCTTTACTTAAACGATCGCTATATCACCCGCTCTGTCGTACATATTACTGATGATCCAACCGATCCTCAGAAGCAACGTTATTGCATTCCAAGAAATACCGTTAAACAGTTAGATTTCAATACAAAATTGATTGATTTAAACAAAGTCACATCGGACTGTATTGATACTCGCCTAATGAATCATGTGGTATTTTGGAAACTTAATATTGCAGAACAACGCGTCAATATTTCTAGCCCACAAAATATGCTCAATGAAAGACCTATGGGTTATATCGATCCATCATTATGGGAAGATGGTGGGAACAGTGGCTTTTTAAAATATTACTACAATTATTATAATTCTGATTATGGTCAGGATAATCAACAAGACTCTAGTTTTTTAAATTTGAATGCTGGAATTAATTTAGGTGAATGGCAATTTCGTCATTCAGGCAGTACCAGTTTTAGCAGTGAAAATAATACTGAACAATATGTGAGTTATGAAAATAAACTCTTACGTGTTTTGCCAAGCATCAAATCCCAATTAACGTTGGGTGACTTTTATACCAATACAAAAACAATTAATAGTAATTCAAGCTTTGCTGTTCGTGGTGTACAAATCGCCAGTGATGATCGCATGCTACCGACTTCCCTTCAAAGTTACGCGCCTAATATTACAGGCTATGCTAAAGGAAATGCGCTCGTTCGTGTGCGTCAAAATCAACAAATCATTCTTGAACGCACTGTCCCTGCGGGTGCATTTAATATTACAGACCTACAAACACCAGGTACAGGTGGTACATTAACGGTTGATGTCATTGAAGCCAATGGTGAAATTCACAGTTTTGATTTACCGTATAATAGTTACATTCAAACCATACGTGCCAATCAATTTAGATATCAACTCGCTCTAGGTAGTTTCCGCCAAAATGACAAAGCCTATGATGAACAGCTAATCAATGCCTCTTTTGATTATGGTCTAAATAATTTTATGTCGCTGAGCAGTGCTGGGCTAATCAGTAAACATTATCAATCTTTTATCTTGGGTACAGCGCTCAATACACAGATTGGTGGTTTTGCATTTGAAGGAAATTATGTAAAAGCTGATTTGAATGAGTCTAATCAAAATTTGGATAGCTTCCTTGTGAATATGCGCTATAACCTAGCGGTAAACGGTGCAAAAACAAATATTAGTTTGAACAGTTCTTATTATAGTAATGATCAATATTATTCATTTGATGAGGTCATGCAAAGTCGTTATACACTGGACAATGTTTTTTCAACAGCATTCAATGGTCGACCAAAATCTTCAAACTATATTCAATTGACTCAGAATTTGGGCCAATACTATGGTGCATTATCTGTGAATTACTCACAGTATAAGTTTTGGCATCAAGAAAATGAGCAAAAATCATTACAACTCAGCTATAGCAACAGTTATAAAGGTATCAGTTATTATCTAGGCTTACAGCGCACATATAACGATCAAAACAAATCAGACCGAGATACGCAATACTTTTTAAATGTCAGTATTCCACTTTCATTTAAAAAGAAAACCAGTAATCTTCGTTTAAGTAGTGAACTTTACCCAGATAACAATTCACTCAATACCAATCAAATTGGTTTATTTGGTAATTTGGGTGAGAATCAACAGTTCGGCTATAATGTTAATTATTCAAACAGTCAAAATACTGATTTATTCAGCAGTTCTGTCAGCTATAAAACCAGCCCTGTTTATTTAGCATCTACATTTACCACTGATTTTGATAAACAGCGTCAATACTCTGTTCAAGCGCAAGGTGCTGTTGTCGCTCATCGCCACGGTATAACATTCAGTAATGATTTAAATGACACTTATGCCATCATTCATGCAAAAGGATTAGAAGGTATTAGTATACTCAATGGCAGTAATATCAAGATTGACCGTTGGGGTAATGCGATCTTACCGTATTTAAATCCTTACCAATATAATAGTATTGCCTTAAACCCGAATACTATTCCTTTAAATACCGAAGTGAATGCAACTGAATTGCAAGTGATACCAAAATCCAATGCCAGTATTTTAGTCGATTTTAAAGCACTAAAAACCACCAAAGCGTTAATTGAGCTTTTACATGATGATTCAGCTATTCCAATGGGTGCGCAAGTTTTAGATGCATCAAATCATATCGTTGCCACCGTTGGACAAGGTCAACAAATTTTTATTAGCAATCTCAATGCAGGAATGTATCGCATAAATTGGAGTAATACAGATTCTTGTCAATTTAATATTTCTGAAGACATGTTAAAACAAAGTCAGAATCAAATTCCTTTTGCTAGTTTTAGCGCAGTATGCAAATAAAATCATTGGAGCGGTGAAATGTTTAAATATAAAATTTTATTTGCGTTATGCACGCTACCTGCTAGTTATTCTGCATTTGCGTGCAATGTCGGTAGCAGTTTCACTAGTGGTTATACCATGCCCACTATGTCTGCAAGCACTACCAATATTAATAAATATGAAACCAGTTCCATTCAATCTAATGTTTTTTCACGAGGGGTCGCTACCGTAGATGCAAGTATTTTTAGAGTATACGATAGTTGCTCTCTCAGCCCTAAATACATGCGAACCACTTTTGGTACTATTTTCAATACCAATGTTACACAATTCAGTTCAGATATTTATCGTTTAAATAGTAATCCTGCACTTGGCGTAAAAGTTGAAATGGGTGATGCGCCGATGACTGCATCCTTAAAAGTAGTCAACGCTATAGAAACACCTATTTATGATTATGATGGTGATTCACACGGACTTAAAATAAGAGTCACTCTGTATGTTTTACCAAAAACAGCAGCGATGACTTCATATCCTTCGACGATCAATATAAACAAACTTCAAGTCGCAACGATTAGTTTAAAGAGAACTTCCAATGGCGCTCTAGTAGCCACAACAATTCCAGTCTATCTCACAGCTACTGTGAACATTTCTGAATCGACTTGCACACTTACTCCAACAGATTATACGATCAACCTGTCTGATGTCAGCATTCGCCAACTCGGTTTACCTGGAAGTGAAACATCTTTAAGTAATAACACCGCAACGCTGAGTGTTAACTGTGCCAATTTAAATAATGGTGGTGGTCGTGAAATTAAAGCTTATATGACCGATACACTCAATCAATCCAATGCAGGCAATATTTTACAAAATCAAACAGGTACTGGTTACGCTACAGGTGTAGGAATACGCCTACGTGATAAAAATGACGCTATTATTAGTTTAGATCCAAACCAGTCTGAAACAACAAACAAATGGACTTTTGGGAATATGAATACATCCACAATTATTCAGCATGTTATTAAAGCCAATTATGTCAGAACCAGCAATAAAGTCACACCCGGAACTGTTCGTGCACAAGCTTATCTCAATATTGTTTATGATTAATTTTAGAATAACGTTTGAATAGAAATAACATGTGTTAAAAATTGAACTATTCCCTTTTCAGTAATATTTATAGATATAAATTTTTTAAACTGTTAAAAAAACAAAAACTCTTTATTCCAACGAATAAAGAGTTTTTGTTAGCACAACGATTAAAGAGGATTAGAGTTTTTATCTTGAGCGTGTATATCTAATACCGTCTTTTCATGGCGTACACTTGCAGCTGCTTCAGCTGCTGCGATTTGTGCAGCCTGAATTTGTTCTTTACGTAAATGATCGATATCTTTGCGTAAACGTCTAATTTCCCAGTTAGTTTGAAAAACACGGAAAATTTGAACACCGATCAGCAATCCTAGAACAATACCAATTGCTAAAGTTAGCAATAATAATAAACCTAAGCGCATAGCAGGAACTTGAGTAAACCATAAGTCTACAGGTAATTCAGTACCATTGATCAGTACCAATGCTAATGAATAAACAAACACTGCTACCAATAGTAGCCCTAAGATAAAACGCATAATTACCCCATTCGAATTTTTTATTAATTTGCAGATTCGTTTACTGCATCACGTAGCGCCTTACCAGGTTTAAAGTGTGGTACAGCTTTCGCTGCAACTTCTACTGATTTACCTGTTTTTGGGTTACGACCTACACGAGGCTCACGGTGATGTAATGCAAAGCTACCAAATCCACGAATCTCAATTCGATCATCCGAAGATAATGATGCAATCATTTGGTCAATCATGATCTTAACAGCTTCTTCCACTAAAGGCTCTGCTAAATGTGGATTTTTAAGAGCAATTCTTTCTATTAAGTCAGACTTATTAAGTGCTTCAGTTGTCATTTAAGACCTCATTAATTTTAATGCTAATTGACATACACTAGATAATATCCTTTTTAAATACAAAAAGGTAGCGCAGTAATCATATACTACGCTACCTTTTACAGTAATTGAATAAAAAATATTAATTAATTACATTAAATAATACTTCTTAACAATAACTTAGTGATTCATTTGTGCTTTGATCAAGTCACCAATCGTCTTAGGACCGTTTTCTTGACCATTTGCAGTAGTTTTCAAGTTAGCAACTGCTTCTTTCTCTTCAGCTTCGTCTTTCGCTTTAATCGACAAGTTGATAGAACGTGATTTACGATCTACATTGATGATTTTAGCTTCAACTTCTTGACCAACTTCTAAGAATTTAGTTGCATCTTCAACGCGATCACGGTTGATTTCAGACGCTTTCAAAGAAGCTTCAACTTCGTCAGCTAACTTAACAGTAGCGCCTTTAGCGTCAACTGCAGTTACTGTACCTTTAACCAACGCACCGCGTTCGTTAGCAGCTAAGAAGTCATTGAAAGGATCGTTGTTCAATTGCTTGATACCAAGGCTGATACGGTTGCCTTCAGCATCTACAGACAAGATAACTGCTTCAACTGTGTCACCTTTCTTGTAACGACGGATAGCATCTTCGCCTTGTTCGTTCCAAGAAATATCAGATAAGTGAACTAGACCATCGATACCACCTGGTAAACCGATGAAGATACCGAAGTCAGTGATTGACTTGATCGTACCAGAAACTTTTTCACCTTTGTCGTGAGCCTTAGCAAACTCTTCCCATGGGTTAGCACGAGTTTGTTTGATACCAAGAGAAATACGACGACGTTCTTCATCAACTTCAAGAACCATAACATCAACTTCGTCACCAATCTGAACAACTTTAGATGGGTGGATGTTTTTGTTCGTGTGATCCATTTCTGAAACGTGTACTAAGCCTTCAACGCCTTCAGCGATTTCAGCAAAACAACCGTAGTCAGTTAAGTTCGTTACACGTGCTTTAACGATAGAACCTTTAGGGTAACGGTTCATGATCGCTAACCAAGGATCTTCGCCTAATTGCTTAAGACCTAAAGATACACGGTTACGTTCTTTGTCAAATTTAAGTACTTTAACAGTAACTTCTTGACCCACTTCAACAACTTCTGAAGGGTGTTTGATGCGTTTCCAAGCCATATCTGTGATATGTAGAAGACCATCAATACCACCAAGGTCAACAAATGCGCCGTAATCAGTAAGGTTCTTAATAGTACCTGTAACTGTTTGACCTTCTTCAAGTTGAGAAAGTAATGCTTCACGGTCAGCTGAAGATTCAGCTTCCATAACTGCACGACGAGATACAACAACGTTGTTACGTTTAGCATCAAGTTTGATTACTTTGAACTCTAACTCTTTACCTTCAAGGTGAGTCGTGTCACGGATAGGACGAGTGTCTACCAATGAACCTGGTAAGAACGCACGAACTGGACCGATGTCAACAGTGAAACCGCCTTTAACCTTACCAGAAATAACACCAGTAACGATTTCGCCGTCTTCAAAGATTTTTTCAAGCTTAGTCCAAGTTTCAGCACGTTTCGCTTTTTCACGTGATAAAACTGTTTGACCCATGCCGTTGTCAAGCGCTTCAACAACAACATCAACAGTATCGCCAACTTGAACTTCAAGTTCACGTTGTTCGTTTAAGAATTCAGCACGTGATACAACGCCTTCAGATTTAAGGCCAGTATCTACAGTTACCCAGTCAGAATCGATGCTAACAACGATACCTTGGATGACTGCACCCTTTTCAACGTTGAGGTTTAATTCGCTTTCTTCAAAGAGGGCTGCAAAAGATTCGGTCATGATATACCTAGTAAAGTCAGCGGTCTTGGATCAGACAAGGCCGGTTTAGTTAAACATCCACATAATCCATATAAACTGATCAAGCTATGCTTCTGTTAATATTTGGTTAAATATTCGTTAGTTAGCTAATTTTTCATCGACATAATCAGTCATTAACTGAAACACTTCATCAATGTTCAAACTTGAACTATCAATGATAAAAGCATCAGTTGCTGGCTTGAGTGGAGCGACTGTCCGTTCCATATCTCGCTTATCTCGAGCTTGTATATTAGCTAAAATGTCGCTTATTTTAACATCCAGTCCCATAGCCTGCAACTGTTTTACTCGTCGCTCTGCTCGGGACTCAGCAGAAGCTGTTAAATAAATCTTCGCTTGAGCTTGAGGAAAAATAGCTGTTGCCATATCACGACCATCCGCAACCAAGCCCGGCGCTTGTGCAAAGGCATGCTGACGATCGACCAATGCCGCTCTAAGTGCTGGAATTGCTGCTACTTTTGAAGCAAATTCACCCACTCGCTCCGTCCGAATGGTTTGGGTCACATCCTCACCATCCAACAAAATTTGTGTGCCTAATTCCGAGCTTTTAAATACGATGTCTAAATTTGTTGCAATTGTAACGCTTTGTTGAAGCGTCACCTCATCATCCAAAGAGTCTAAAAAGTCTTTTTGATGTAATGACAATCCGAGTAAACGATATAGTGCACCAGAATCAAGTAAATGAAATTGATAATGTGCCGCAAGCTTCGCAGCAAGTGTCCCCTTACCTGAACCACTAGGACCGTCGATCGTGATAATTTGAATTGTCATTGTATTTCCAATTAAACAAAAGATTTTGCGAGTTTCTTAAAGCCAAGTGTAATCGCAAGTTTGAGCTGTGCAAGTATTAATTTACTCACAAATGGCGCACGTGCTTGTAATTCAATCGTGTAAGTGACTAAAGTTTTATTTGGAGAAATTTCACTAAACTCAATAATACCAATATGATGCTTAATCAATGGATTATTAATCAACTTATATTCAATACGCTGATTCACATCAAGCAAAGTGATTTGCTCTTGAACAGGTTTAATCGGACCAAACCCCATTCGACGAATTGAACCCAAACCATCAGGACGTTCTGGGTCTGTTGAATCTTTCACACGTACAACCTGTACTGGTGCAAATGCAATATTATATGTCGCATGTTTAGACAGTAATTCGAACACTTGTCCTACAGGAGCATCAAATTCTTGTTTCACTTGAATTGAATTCATGTTTTCGCCTTTTGTATATTTGCTTTTGAATGCAGTAATTTTTAAAAATCTTAGTTTTGACAATTTTAATTGTCATTTTATATCAGGATTATTTTAGATTATTTTTACTGATCATTTAATGACTTTTGTTGTAATTTTAGTTGTCTTTTTTGCTCACGACGCATTTTAAAAAAATCAGAAAGTTGCAATGAACATTGCTCATGTAAGCACCCACCTTCGAATTCAAAAATATGATTGTAATAGCCTGTTTCTAAAAGCTGTCGACTACTGACCAAGGAACCCGCTTTAGGTTCTGTCGCTCCAAATACAACACGTTGTACCCGTGAATGAATCAATGCACCTACGCACATCGTACATGGTTCCAATGTGACATAAAGTGTTGCATCTTCAGGAAGGCGATAATTTTGAATGGTTTGGCATGCATCTCGCAACGCCTGAATTTCAGCATGTGCTGTTGGATCATGTTGCGATATAGGATGGTTATATCCACGACCAATGATTTTGCCATGACTCACAATCACAGCACCTACAGGAATCTCACCCATAGAAGCAGCGAATGCAGCTTGCTCGAAAGCTTGCTGCATCCATTGTTTATCTATTTGCTGTTGAATTGCTTCAGACATACTTGCTTAAATTACACTATACTGACGTAATAATGTATTCCAGCTTTCTATTGTCGTTACTGGTGGGTTTTTAGCAAGGATTCCTGCCAATGTCATTGATTCGGCTTGCTCCCATTCAGGAGATAAATCTTTATCCACCAAACGAGCACGTACACCTTCAACAAAATCAGGATGACGTATTTTCCAGTCAGAAATTTGTTTTTCTAACTCATACACTTCAGCCCAAGCATGTACTTGACGTCCCCATTGCCATAACAACCATGTGATTGCTGCTGTGCTTGGAGAGCCTTTTTGCAAGTTTTCACTGGCCTGACGCAACCAATCACTACGTGCATCACTCAAACCAATGATGGCTTCATAATCTTGTTGGAAATTCACACCACGACAAACGCTGTGAATCACATCTAAAGAGTTTTGTAATGGTCCAGGAGAAACAGGACGGTGCAAACTATTTAAAGTATCATCGATTGCACGGAAATCTCCTGCTGGATAATGATCCCAATCAATATCAATTAACTTCTGCAAAACCACATCACGTTGCGTATCACAGATATGCGTTGCCCAACCAATACCATAACCACCCGCAGCGGTCATGATTGAACCTGTTAATCCTGTGAATAAACCAATTTGACCACGATCAGCTAAGAAACGTGTTGCACCCACATCTGGGTATAGGCCAATATTCACTTCAGGCATTGCTAAGCGAGAAAACGGTGTAACCAGTCGGAATGGTGCAGCCATGAATAAACCAAGTCCACCGCCCATCACATAACCTTCGCCCCATACCACAATCGGCTTAGCATAGTTATGCAATAACAAATCAAGTGCGTATTCTGTTTCAAAAAAGCGATTAGCAGCATCAACTTCATTATTGATGACCAATTGACGAAGTTTACGTACATCACCACCCGCACAAAATGCTTTTGGTGTCGTTGAATCTAACCAAATCGCTTTTACCGCATCATCATGATGAAAATCTTCAAACAACTTCAAAAGCGCTGCAACAATTGATTCGTCAAGTGCGTGTAAAGATTTTGGGCGGTTTAAACGAATAATCCGCCACCCTTGTGCTGCTTCTTCAATAATCAGGTCTGGGTGATAATCATTTGTTTCGGGAGAATTTGTCATGCGTCCAGCTGCCAGTCGATTGGCTCAATGCCATGTTGTTTCAGGTAATTATTTGTTTTAGAGAAAGCTTTACAACCAAAGAAGCCACCACGATTTGCTGCCAATGGAGATGGGTGTGCAGCTTTTAATACGAGATGTTTCGTTTGGTCTATACGCTGTCCCTTTTTCTGAGCATATGCACCCCAAAGGATAAACACGATATGCTCTCTACGTTCATTCAACACATCAATCACTTGATCGGTAAAGTTTTCCCAACCGCGTTTCTGATGTGATGTCGGCTGCCCTGCCTCAACGGTTAATACACTATTTAATAAGAGTACACCTTGTTGCGCCCATTTGGTTAAATCACCATGTTTGGACACAGGTACAGCTAAATCAGTATTCAATTCATGAAAAATATTACGTAAAGATGGAGGTAAAGCCAGTCCTTTTTGTACGGAAAAACTCAATCCATGTGCTTGATCAGGACCATGATACGGATCTTGCCCCAAAATCACAACTTTGACATTGTATAAAGGCGTGATGTCTAAAGCGTTGAAAATAAGCGAACTCGGTGGATAAATTAACTTGTTCGCATTTTTTTCTTCAATCAAAAAAGCTTTTAACTGATCCATTTGCGAACTCAGTAAAAAACTTGCTAATCCATCTTTCCAACTTTGATCTAATCGAACTTGATTTAATTTTGTTTGTTCGACTTCAGTCAATTGCATCTATCTTCATCCTAAATTTTTCATCAATGCGTAAAATGATTTCCCTCTGAAACCATTCACTAAACTTTAACTTGTAAATCCACTTCAGGATTTTGAAATTGAATTCCCTGCTTTAATTTTTCATACATCTCAGGATCTGTCCATTCAGCTTGAACTTGTTCTGAAAATACAATTTGATCCAGACTCAGCAACCCCATTTGCGCATTTTCAATATCTTCTTGAAAACTTTGCGCATAGCCTGTGTCTGTTTCATGCACAATCACAGAATACACTTCAACATCACCTTCCCCGTTTTGGGTAATGGTTGATTTTAAAACTTCCTGAGCAAGAAAGAAAAATACTCTTGAAAATTGCTCCGCCGATGGAGAAACAGGTAAAGCAACCCAACGTGCGCTAAAAGTTTTACAGGCTTGGATATATTCTGGGCTATCATCTTGCCAAAAACAGATTGCATGATCAAAACTGTCAAAAATTTCTTTGATTACACCTTTCAGCAAACCAAAGTCATAGACCATTTGACCATGATCCAGTTTCGATGCTTTTAGCAATAACTCAACTTTATAGCTGTGCCCATGTATAGACCGCTTGCAGCGATCTGAAGTGCAATTACGCACAATATGTGCATTTTCAAACTTAAATAACTTACGTATTAACATGTGCCAAATTTTACAAACAAAACTGTTTAGAATCTCGATTATAAAGCAAAACGTACCTGCTGAGCATTAAATTTACCGTTCAATGCAATAGGCAAAAGGTATTAAGCATATGAAAACCGTCGATTCACAATAATGATTTACCATTTCCCACACAACCAACCTTCTTCCAACATTCAACAAACTTTTGATTTATTTTAAAATAATCTAAAAAGGCGCTAAACTTCGTGCATAAATAAAAACTTGCCCTTTATCATTTCGCATTAAATCACTACTAAATTGACGCTTTCTATTACTCAATAAAACTTCGATATGTGCTTTGAAATAATTAGATTTAACCCCTAAAATTTGCTCAGGGCTTTTCAATATTTCTGAATCATTCCCCTCTAGACGATCAAAGGGTGGCATTTTTATCAGTTCACTGACATTTGCAAAATACTCAAGCTTAGCTTGTCTTTCTTCTAAAGCCGTTTTAACAGCATTTACATCCAAACGCTCATCCAAGGCTGCCAAAACCATGGCTGGTGCGGTATTGATATTTATTTTTGTAGAAATATCAGGTAATGCAGAAACATAAGGCTCAATCAAATCAAAATTCTTACCTTCGAAACCACGTACTTGTTTTAATTCTTCCACACTGGCAAATTTACGATTTGCAGCCAAATATGGCTTTGGCAGACCTTGGTAATAACTGCTTTCCGCACCCATAGCACCTAACGTTTCATCATCAGGATCTTGCCAATCAATGACTGCTTGCACGGTATCCGCAGGCAAACCTACACGAAGTAATAGTTTAGAAAAATAAGCTTGAGCGACAGGATTCGGCTTATTTTCAGCATTTAACAAACTATTCAAATTAAATTTACCTGATTCATCGCTTAATTCCCCAGTCACATAACCATCTTCAACTGGAAATGCAGGCATTGGTTTTGCCCAAGTTTCTTGTAAATAATCTGCTTCTTTACTGTTTTGACTGTCTTGCGCCAATAATTCTGCAAAAAAAGATTCTGCACTTTTTGCATAGAAAACTGCCTGACTTTGCCGCTTTAAAAATGCTGTACTTTCATTGGTATAACTTTGTCTTTTTGCAATTGTTGCAGCAATAATGGTCGCCAATGCCACCATGACCAGTATTGTGATTAACGCAATTCCCTTTTGCTGCTTTATTTGCATCTTATTTTACCTAACCAAGCATATAAACCACTTAAATATCTAAGCATTTTTCTTTAAAAAGTCGGTATTTAACAAATTAAATATCCATTCATATTCTACATCTCGAATCATAACTTTTATTTTTAATCCACGTGGCAATAGATTGACATCATTTGCGCCGTCATTTGGCCAACGATCCAACTCATCTGGGTTGAGCACAGCAATCTGAAATTGATCCACATCACTCAACAGCACACTAGACAAAGGTTGTTCTGAACGCACTCGATTAAGATTTGAATATTTCAAACGATATAATTTTTTTTCTTGTTGATTATAACGATATTCAACCCGTTCATAAGGTGACACACCTTGCTTAAGTGGATCAGTCACACCTGCTTTACTAAAAGATAAACGCTGATTATTCAAATACAAAGCAGGCTCTAACTCTCCTGCATTGTTCGCTGTAACAGGGATCATTTGCAACGTATCACGTTGAATTTGTTGATATGCACTTTGTAATTGACCTAAATTTTCTTCGTGCATTGCATTACGATCTTTCACTTTGATCAAATAATCAAAAATTTTCCAACCCAATGCTGAAAGCACCGCAAAAATAGCAATCGCCACTAACAGCTCAACCAATGTAAATCCAGTTTGCTTTGTTAACTTTTGAGATGTTTCTGGATTTTGTCTTAATGCATTCACGATTGTTTTTCTTTTATAGGATAATTAAAAAACACCATATTGGTGATTCCTGCTTCTACCTTACCCGTATCATTATTAAAAAGACTGACTTGCACATCTATCTTTTGCACATCTGGGCTGATGGTTGCTTCTGCTTTTTTATCGACTTGCCAAGTCTCGCCTTGCACAGTAATTTGCTTAGAAGATGTCCCTGTTAACCATTCTTGATTGATGATCATTTGAGAAATTTCATTCTGTGCGACGAATTGTGCTTTGGTCCGTAAAATTGCATTACCTGTTGATTGCGTGTATTGCATTGCTACTTTGGTCAGCGCCATTGCTGCAACTGCAAAAATTGCCAATGCAACCACGACCTCAATCAGTGTAAAGCCTTTATTTTTCTTCATCTACTTTACCCAAATAATCGACACGTATTACATCACCCACAGGCTTTTGATCATAATACATTTGAATCGTGACAGGCTTAGTTTCACCATTTCCAAACCAAATTAATTTAGGTGCGTTATTTCCCAATAAATCTGCATTATTTGCATTTTGAAAATCATGATCGTCCGTTTCAATAACAAATGAAACATGCTCTGGCAACGTCCGTTTTTGAAAATCTGTGACTTCTTTCCACGGTTTATTTTCAATCACTTGAACTGTAGCGCGTGCATCTGATCGGGTCGGTAAATATTCGATAATACCGTATTGAGCCTCTGCAACATCGGTTGCATTTTGTATATCTAAAGCGTAAATACGGGATTGATCATTGGCTTCTCGATTAATTTGCTTTAAATCGAGCAACAACATTTCACGTGCTTGCATCGCTTTTCGTTGATCTAAACCATCGATATTTAAAACAACCAATGATGCAATAATACTAATAATAACAATAACAACCATCACCTCGATCAAGGTAAAACCTCGAACTACGTGAGATGATGGCAAAGACTTCATATAAATTATGCAACCTGTTCAGAAGATTGCGGATGTTTGGGGATCGCCAAAGCTTGGTCAATCAGTGCAACACGTAATGTGTCACGACAACCTAAATAGCGTTGATAAAAACTTGAATTGAGAATAGCCGCAGCACCGTGAGTAATTGACCAAATAGATGCCAAATAATCACGCACACTCATCAAACTTTGAATCGACTCTAAATAACTTTCCGTCATTCGGATAATCAAGCGTAAGCGTTGTTTACGCACCTGATAAAGCTCATTAAATAATTGATAGATTCCTTGTCCAGTGGTAGACAAACGCTCTTCTATTTGATGAAACAATACTGCTCTTTCAGGGTGGTGTAAGTGATGCAACATAAAAAAAGCTAAATGTTCTGGAAATGCTTTTTCAGTATCTTTAATCATTTCCAATAACATGCGTTCATTACGAATAATCAACAACATGTACAATTCATCTTTGCTTTGAAAATGTTTATAAAGCGTTCCTTTAGCGAGATCAAGTTCAGCAGCAAGCGCATCTAAGGTCATGCCTGCTTCACCATTTTCTAAAAGTAATTGTTCAGCCACCTGAAAAATTAACGCTTCTCTTGCTCTAAATTGAGCCTGTCGATCCATCTTCACTCGATAAACTCTCTTATTCTATCCGTTAATGATTTGCCTACAACGCAAGTCAATTATGAAATGTCAGCAGATCTTTAATCACTGTTGTTTAAGCAAATTTTCAAAATTTTGTGTGGTAATAAAAGCCATTTCTTCAAGCGATTTACCATATACATCACTCAAAGCTTTAGCGACATAAGGAACATACTTCGGTTCATTAGTCTTACCTCGATAAGGCATAGGCGCTAAATAAGGGCTGTCCGTTTCGATTAAAACACGATCCAATGGAACTTGTTTCGCCACGTCTCTTAAATCTTGCGCATTTTTAAAAGACACAATGCCCGAAAAAGAAATGTAATATCCACAATCTAGTACAGCTTTTGCCGTTTCCCAGTCTTCTGTGAAACAGTGCAAAATTCCATGTGTAGAATGCTCAGCACGGATCAAATCTACAGTAT
Organism: Acinetobacter sp. P8-3-8; assembly: GCF_000214135.1. Lineage (GTDB taxonomy): Bacteria > Pseudomonadota > Gammaproteobacteria > Pseudomonadales > Moraxellaceae > Acinetobacter. The sequence goes on along the minus strand of NZ_AFIE01000033.1, from coordinate 22,915 downwards.
CATGCTTAGCAGAACGTGTATGCACAACCACAGGTTTTTTTACAATTTGCGAAGCTTGAATATGGCGTGCGAAACACGCTTTTTGCTCAGCAATAAATTCTGTGCTGTGAAAATAATCTAAGCCTGTTTCACCCAATGCCCAAGCTTTTTCAGCCTGTGCCAATTCAACTAATTTTTCAACTGTTGCACGTTGCATGACTGCGGGATCTTCACATGGATGCACACCCACACTATAACCAACATCTGCATGACGTGCTGCGATTTCAGCAAGTGCAATATGATCATCTAAATCTACAGATATTCCCATAAATTTAGATACACCACCTTCACGAGCTTGTTGCAAAGCTGCATCAAGATTTCCATCATAAGGTGTTAAATCCAACATAGTGAGATGGCAATGCGTATCAACAAACACAGTCTTTCCTAAATAGTTTTATAAATAATGCTAAATCATCTTACATGGTAAAATTTGGACGATCTAAAGACATACTTCCTGCAAGCATTTTTTCTGCTTCCATTTTGTAATACGAGCCTTTTTCGCCAGATAATTGGATCGCAAAACCTTGTGGTTTAATACCATTTTGCTTTTGAGAAATCCAAATCACTTTACCTGTTAAAGGTACTTTTTGTGATTGTTCTGGCAATCCTGCTAAAACAAAAATTTCATCGCCCATTTTTACCGCTTGTTTAGAGGGAACAAATAATCCGCCACCCAGAATATAAGGCATATAACTGGCTTGTAATGTCGCACGATCATTAATATTCACCTGAATTAAACCGTTCATACGTGGTGGTTGCATCATTATTTCCCTTTAATATTCAAATGTTATGACACATTCATCAATTGAATTGATAATTGATCAACAATCAGATTTGTTTGTACATTTTGATCTACTTTTAACTTGGATTTTTGTAAATCTTCATAAATTAAAAATAAATTTTGCAAAGTGTATTGCTCTGCAATGGTACTTAGATCTATATCATCATTTTTAACTGCTTGATTCAGCTTGACACAAATTATATCCGACAACAAGTATTCAAACATCTGCAAAAAATCAGAAAAACTTAATTCTTTATTCCACTTCGTCGCAAACTGTAAAGGCATACTTTTTTGCAGAACCAGTCTTTGCCAATCTTGCAAAAATTCAGCTCTACGATTTAACCAATCCAACTGTGCCAGCGCTAAAGCCTGTAAAGGCATATGATTCGATAAATTCAAAAGTAGCGGAATTTTTGCCTGCATTTCAATTGGAAGATGTTGTTTTAAATACTCATCTGATTGAGCTGAAGTGATACGATCCATGGCAAAATGCTGTAAACGACTGCGAATCGTCGCTGGAAGTTTAAGATAATGATCTGCCAACAGAATAATCAGCACTCGATCACCCGGCTCTTCCAAGGTTTTCAATAAGGCATTGGCTGAAGCAATATTTAACGCCTCAGCAGGTTCAATCACAATAACACGCCAACCATCTACGGTTTGTTGTACAAATGGTAGTAAATCACGAATCTTCTCAATCTTAATTTTTGCGTTTTGCTTTTTATTGTCTTCATCAGTCGTGATATTGACATAATTCGGATGAGTATCTGATTTTAACCACTGACAACTACTGCACTCACCGCAAGCACCTGTAGCAGTTTTATTTAAACACAACACCCAAGACAAAAAATGTTGTGCAAATTCATGTTTACCACAACCCTTCTTACCATAGAACAATAAACCATGCCCTAGTTGTGGGAAGCGCCCTGTAAGCGTTTCCCAAACGGGCTGTTGCCATGGATAAACTTGAGATTGAGCAACATCCATCGATCATTAACCTAAAAAGCCATTATTTAAAACTATAATTGATGCAAATAAATACGTTTATTTAACATAAAAAACAAACTGAATCAGGCGAATGCAGAGATATCCATCGCATTTAAACGGTCTAAATCTGCTTGAGTATCTACACCCGGTGGTAAATTCACTTGCGCAATGTCAATTGCAATACGATGACCATTTTCCAAGACACGTAATTGCTCAAGACTTTCCAATTGCTCTAAGGTCCCCACATCCCAAGTCACATATTCTTGAAGTAGTTTTACACGATAAGCATATAAACCCAAATGACGATACGCATGTTGATGTAGCTTTTGTTCAGCTTGTTTTACACCTTCACGATCATATGGAATTGTTGCACGACTAAAATACAGCGCTTCATTGAACTTTGACATCACCACCTTTACGATGCTATCTCGTTGAAATTCTTCGAGCTGATATATAGGTTCACACAAAGTGGACATTGAGCATTGTGGTTTTTCTTCCAACAATTTAGCCACTTGAATCACCAATTCAGCAGGCAATAAAGGCTCATCGCCCTGCACATTAACAATAATATCGTCTTCTGCCCAACCTTTAATTCGTGCAACTTCACTTAAACGATCTGTACCTGAAGGATGATTTGAACTGGTAATAACCACATCAACCCCTTCTGCACGACATAAGTCCACAATACGCTGATCATCTGTAGCAACGCACAAATCATCAAAACCCTGTACTTTTCGAGCCTGATCCACAACACGTAAAATCATGGCACGACCATGAATTTCTAAAAGTGGTTTCCCAGGTAAACGTGAGCTTGCAAAACGAGCAGGAATAACAATATGTTTCATCTAAGAACCTTGTATTAGATCAATACCAAGTTGAGTAAGTTGTTTATGAAGTAACTGATAGCATTGTTCAGATAATACTGCTTCAACTGGAACAATCCAGATTTCACGATTAAATGCAGGATGTTTATTTAACAATGGTAATAATTTAACAGCATCTTTTTCAGTGGTGATAATCGGGTTCGAATCTTCAAACTGTAAATCATCAATTTCATAATCATAATGATCTGGAAATTCATGGCATTGGAATTGATGAACACCAATACTGTCTAAAGTCTTATAAAAACGTTGCGGAAAACCAATACCCACCACCGCATAAAAATCTTGATTTGCATCAAAGCGTTCAGACTGATCAAACAGCGGATTGAGCAAATAAGGTTCTGCAACCTCTAAATGCATATTTAAATCTGATTGCGGATGCTGTGCATGTTCAATCACAGTACTGTGCTTTAAACGACTAACAGGTTCACGCAGATAGCCTTCAGGTAATATTTTTTGATTACCTAAACCACGATTATTATCCAAAACAATCCATTCAATCTGACGTTCTAAAGCCCAGTGTTGCAAACCATCATCACTAATGATCATATCTAAATCATGATGTTGCAGTAACAGTTCAATGGTTGCTTGACGGTTTCCACCGACAGCCATAGGAACATTGGTCGACTGAACAATTAAACAAGGTTCGTCTCCTACGCTATCAGGCATCGAATCTAAATTAACCAATGCAGGAAAAGGCCCTTGTCCGCCATAGCCACGACTAATCACACCCACTCGAACTTGATGCTGTTGAAGATACTTAACCAATTGAATGAGTAAAGGTGTTTTACCACTCCCTCCAACGGTAATATTGCCAATAATCATCACTGGCACAGGTGCTTTGTATTTACGTTTTAAACCGTATTGAAAGAGCTTTTTATTGAGCGTAAAACCAAACTGATAAAGCCATGACAATGGGCGCAGCACAATCAACCACTTGGCCTTCTTATTCCAAGCATTTTGAATGATCTGCGCAATAGACATGTGCAATTATTCCTCAAAATTACGTTCATGAAGTTGATAATAAGCGCCCTGCTGTGCCAATAACTCAACATGCGTACCTTTTTCTATAATACGCCCTTTATCCATAACCACAATCAAGTCTGCACTTTCAATTGTCGATAAACGATGTGCAATCACAATCGTGGTACGATCTCGATCCTGCATCGCTGCGTCAAAAGCTTTTTGAATAAAGTGTTCTGATTCATTATCGAGAGCACTGGTCGCTTCATCAAGAATCAGAATTGGTGCATCTTTTAATATTGCACGTGCGATGGCTATACGCTGACGTTGACCACCAGATAAACTCAAACCTTGCGCACCTAATGGCGTATCATAACCTTTTGGCAAAGCCATAATGAATTCATGAGCGTAGGCAGCTTTTGCAGCAGCAATCACTTGCTCATCTGTTGCAGATCCTAACTGCCCATACGCAATATTTTCACGCACAGTTCGGTCAAACAACACCACTTGCTGATTCACCATTGCAATTTGCGAACGTAAACATTTGAGCTCAATATCTTGAATTGGAATGCCATCAAGATAAATCTCTCCAGAACTCACCTCTTGAAAACGCACCAGCATATTCACTAAGGAGGACTTGCCCGCACCAGAACGTCCAACCAATGCAACTGTTTGTCCAGCTTGGATATCTAAATTAAAATCGTCAATTGCTTTAACATCATCTTTATAAACCAAACCCACATGATCAAACTTAATCACACCTTGTAAGCTTGGTCGGAGTGTACCTGTATCTTCTTCTTGTGGAAGATCCAATAATTCAAATACCGAATAGGCTGCTGCCATACCACGCTGTAGCTTCTCATTAATATCAGTCAAACTTTTTACTGGCTTAGCCAACAAACCTGCCGCGGTAATAAATGCAACGAATTCACCGGCTGAGGTATTTCCTAAAATTTGTGGACGTAATGCCAGCCAAATAATAATACTCAAAGCAAAAGCCATCACCAACTGTACAAGTGGGCTATTGAGATTTTGAACCACAACCATTTTCAAGCCACGTTTTAAGTTTTCTTGTGAAGACTTATAAAAGCGTTGCTGTTCACTTTCCTCACCAGCAAAGCTCTTTACAACAGCATTACCACTCACTGTTTCTTGTACGATATGGTTCACATCACCCATGGTATTTTGAACTTGCAGAGAAAGCTTACGCAAACGCTTAGAAGCTTTACGCACTAAGAAACCGATAATAGGTACAAAAATAAAAATACACAGTGTTAAACGCCAATTGGTATACAGCAAATACCCCAACAAACCGATGGTAATTGCACCATCACGAACCAAAATCTTTAATGATTCTGATGAAGCCGCAGTCAACTGCTCCACGTTATACATGATCTTTGCAGTAATGTGACCCGATGAATTATCCAAATAATACTGCGATGGAAGTTTTAAAAGCTTGGCGTAAATTTCTTGACGAATACTAAAAACCAAACTTCTGGAAATGACTGCTGTAAAATAGCCACCCATGAATAAACCTAAACCACGGAAAAAAATCAGTAAAATAATTAATGCAGGGAACCAATCCAAATCTGCTCTATTACCGCTTTGGATTGCATCAATAATGTATTTGAGTAACTTTGCAACAGAAACTTCTGTCGCGGCATTAATACCAAATCCAACAACAACTAATAAGGCGATCCCCCAATACGGCTTTAAATACGATAAAAGGCGAACGTAAACCTTAAAATCTTGTTTCACTGATTAATAACCTCGGGATGGAACTTTAGTACTAATATTGACATTCACGAAACCTAGTTGTCCTGCGACATCCATTACTCGTATAACATCTTGATGTGTTGCTTTTGCATCTGCAGCAATGATAAACATTAGATCACGACGATCATTGGCTGCTTGTTTGATTGCAGTACTCAAATCAGAACCTTCTTTACTCGAAAGTGCCTGACCATTGACTGCATAATGACCTGATGAGTCTACCATGACTTCAATTTTGTTTTTATATTCTTTTGGTGGCACACCTTGTGCATCTGGTAACGATAAGTTAATACGACTCTGCTGATTAAATGTGGTGGTCAACAACAAAATCACAAGAATAAACAATAGACAATCAATCATCGGTGTGAGATTGATATGAATATCTTCAACCGTTTTACGTCTAAATTTCATCTAAACACCCCTAATGAATGATTAACCAGCTTTCTTCTGATCTTTTTCATGGTGCTTTTGAAAAAATAAAGAGGCATGAAATAACGTCGCTTGTTGTTCCAACTCAGCCACATATTCCTGAACCAAACGCTGAAAATAACGATAAGCGAATAAAGCAGGAATTGCGATGACCATACCTGCTGCTGTGGTAATCAGTGCTTTTGAAATACCTGGAATCATCATGGTTGGATTTGCGGTCGAACCTAAATCAATCACCAAGAATGACTCAATAATTCCAACAACTGTACCCAATAGACCCAGTAAAGGTGCAACTGCGCTCAATGTACCTAGAAAATTAATATTTTTTTCTAAATAACCAATTTCACGTGAAGCACTGGCTTCCATCTGCGCACGTGCATAATCCTCACCTTGAGAATAAGCATCTATGCCATCTTTAAAAATATAACCTAAAGATGTTTGACCAGCAGTTTTATCTTGCTCTAAAACATCGAGCACATCATCCAAACTGCGACCTTTTTGCATCATCAACGATTTAGGGAGAACCAAAGATCGTTTTAACCGTATAAACCTCTCGATCGAGATTGCTACAGTAAAAATTGAACATAAAACCAATGGCAGCATTAACCAGCCGCCAGCCTTTACAAGTTCCCACATCTTTCGTTCCCCAATTTTATAAAACCGTTTAAAAAATTATTTTTCTGCTAAACAGATATTTAAAATGCCATCCAATTCATCCAATGAATTATAGCTAATGACTAATTTCCCTTTACCTTGCTTGTTGTAATCTATTTTCACACTTGCACTAAAACGTTCAGCTAACTTTTGAGTCAGTTGTTGTACATCAGGTGCTTGTGGATCTTTAGATTTTTCCTGTTTCGGCTCATTCCAGTCACGAACCAATTGCTCAGTCTGACGAACAGATAAACTTTTCTCAATCACAATTTTTGCAATTTGCAATTGATCTTTGGCTTTCATGGTCAAAATTGCACGGGCATGTCCCATATCAATTTGACCTTGTTGCATCAACGCTTTAATCTCTTCTTCAAGACTGAGCAAACGCAGTAAATTACTGACTGTTGTACGTGCTTTACCTACAGTATCGGCAATTTCTTGATGGCTTAAACCAAATTCTTCATGAAAACGCTGCAATGCCAAAGCTTGATCAATCGGATTCAAATCTTGACGTTGAATATTTTCAATCAATGCCAATGCAATCGCGACTTGATCGGTTAAATCACGCACAATCGCAGGAATCTCAGTCAATCCAGCCAACTGTGCAGCTCGCCAGCGACGCTCACCTGCAATAATTTCATACGCAAAATCTTCATCATCGATTGGTCGAATCACAATCGGCTGCATCACACCATGTTTTTTAATTGATGCTGCAAGCTCTTGTAAATCTTGCTCATTGATAAAGCGACGTGGTTGATAGGTACCACGCTTTAATTGAGTCACATCAATTTGCTTTAATTGACCATGATCAAGTGCCTGAACTTCAAGCTGTAATTTTTCTTTTTGGATTGAACCTAATAACGCATCTAAGCCACGACCTTTAGCCAAGCCTCTTTTTTTAACGGTCATGCTTTACTTCCTTTTTTCACTTTACTTTTTTTCAACATTTCAGCTGCTAAATTTAAATATGCAATTGCACCTTTAGAGCTTTTTTCAAAATAGATAATCGGCAAACCATGCGCAGGCGCTTCTGCCAAACGTACATTTCGTGGAATGACGGTATCATACAACTTCTTACCGAAATATTGCTCTAACTCTGTAGAAACATCACGAGTCAACGCATTACGTGCATCATACATGGTACGCAATACACCAATGATTTCCAAATCAGGATTGAGCGCTTGCTGAATTTTATCAATGGTTTGAGTTAAATCAGCCAACCCTTCCAAAGCATAATATTCACATTGCATTGGAATCATCACACTGTGTACCGCAGTCAAAGCATTGACTGTGATCAGACTCAAACTTGGCGCACAGTCAACGATGATATAGTCAAAATCTTTTTCAATTTTTTTTAATGCATCACGGAGAATAAATTCACGGCCTTCTTGTTCTGCAATAACAAGCTCTACACCTGCCAAATCACGATTAGAGCCTAAGACTTTATAACCCACTTCTGCCTTCGTGATCGCAGTTTCAATCGGTGTTTCGCCCAATAGAACATCAGTTACAGAATACAATAAATCGTTTTTTTGAATACCTGAACCCATCGTGGCATTGCCTTGCGAGTCCATATCTACCAATAACACACGTTTTTTTAAGACTGCCAAAGATGCAGCCAAATTCACTGCTGTCGTGGTTTTACCGACGCCACCTTTTTGGTTTGCGATAGCAATAATTTGAGCCATGGTAACCCCAATCCTTGTCTGTTTTTTAGATCTGTTTTAATAAAAGTAAGTGACGTTGTTCATCTAGTCTAGGAACATTCAATTCAATAATGTCGCAACTATATTGATCTTTTAATGCATCAACTTCTTCAGTTGGAATCAAACCTTTCATCGAAGCAATAATACTGCTTGCATGCATATAAGGTTGTGATGCAGCAACAAAATCGGTTAATGATGCAAATGCACGACTGGTGATCACATCAAATTGACCTAATTCATTTATGCTGTCTTCATTTTCAACACGCGTTTGAACTGCAATCACATTTTTTAATTTTAGGTCTGCAATAAACTGTTTCAGAAAACGAATTTTCTTACCATTTGAATCCAATAAAACACATTGGCGTTCAGGTTGACATAATGCAATGATCATTCCAGGCATACCACCACCTGTACCGATATCCAGTAAACGACCTGCTGGTAAATCATTCAAAATACTTAAACTATCCAATAAATGTTTCACCAACATTTCTTTTGGATCACGAATCGCTGTTAGATTATAAGCTTTGTTCCACAGCACAAGTGCATCTTGGTACTGTAACAACAATCCCAATGCTTCATCACTTAGTTTTAAGCCAAGCTTTTGACTGCCTTGCTTTAACTCTTGAAAAAATGGATGCATAATCAAATAACATCTCTAAAAAATTAGCTGAAAGTATACCGATTTCTCGCCCGTGGAACAGTAGTTAACGACGAGTTAATACGCACTTAAGCGTATTAACTTTCACTTATAAGCACTTTTAAAGCTGATAAACCCTTTTAAAGCTTATAAATTGTTTTTAAAGGTATGCACCTTGTCGAATTTGCAAATCTAGCGTAGTTAAACGTTCAGGTGTTCCTACATCAACCCATGCTGCTTGCATTTTCTCAGCAGAAATTTTGCCATCCAACATGCCTTGCTTTAATAAAGGTGCAAGTGGTCGCTTACCTGTTTCCAAACCATCAAACATTTTAGGGTTAATCACCGCAACGCCACTATAAGTGAGGTTCTCACCTTGCTGTGCTTGATCAAAAGTATATGCACGACCGTTTGCTAAGGTAAAATCACCATCAGGATGCTGTTCTGGATTGGTCACAAAAACCAAGTGTGCTAAATCATCACCGAGATCTATATTTAACAACGATGCAAAATCAAAAGTTGTCCAAACATCACCATTGACTAAAATAAAAGGCTGACTGCCCAATAAAGGCAAAGCATTGATAATTCCACCTGCTGTTTCTAAGCCTTCATCTTCACGTGTCCAGCGAATAGTCACACCGAACTGCGAACCATCACCTAAAGTACCAATCAACTGATCAGCCAACCATGCGGAATTGATCACGATTTCTGTTACACCAATCGCCTTTAACTTTTCGATATGCCATACGATCAATGCTTTCCCGCCCACTTCTAAAAGTGGTTTAGGTCTATATAAAGTCAAAGGTCGCATGCGATTACCCAACCCCGCAGCTAAGATCATTGCCTTCATTATGCTACAACCTCATATTTTCCATATTTTTCTTCAAATTTAGGCAGTACCTTAGCATTGATAAACTGCATAAAAGGTTGTAATTCTGCATATGGTTTCGATTCTTCAAGTAAATACCACATCACACGAGGTAAATCCTTCAGATAACCTGACTTACCATCACGTTCAAATAAACGCACAAAAATGCCTAAAATTTTGATATGACGTTGAATTGCCATCAAATCCGCATCATGCTTAAACTGTTCAAAATCACGATCTTGTTTGGCTGACGCAGGCAATAAGTCATAAAACACTTCAAACCATTGATAAACACGCGCAGGATTCCACTGCACATAAGCATCACGGGTAATTGAAATCAAATCATAAGTATCTGCGCCGATAACTGCATCCTGAAAATCAATCACACCTTGCTCTGTTTCACCGTCTAAAACCATCAAGTTACGACTGTGAAAATCACGATGTACGATCACTTGCGGTTGTACCAATGCAGCATTCGCAAGAATCGCGAAAGTGCGCTTGATTAATGCAAGCTCGTCTGCTGTTGGCTGGATGTGTAACGAAGGCAATAACCAATCTGTTAACAACTCCATTTCCGAAATTAATTTTTCATAGGCGTATTCAGGTAAATGCGAAGCGCCAACAATTGACTGCAATTGCACCAACTGTTTAAAACTTTGCGCATAGTGTGCATCTACAGTTTGGTCATTGAGCTGTGTAGACAGCAAAACATCACCAAAGTCTTCTAACAATAGAAATCCATTTTCCAAGTCTTTCGCAACAATATGCGGTACACGTACGCCATTTGTGTCAAAGAATTCATCAATAGACACAAAAGGACGACAATCTTCCTTCTCAGGAGGTGCATCCATGAGCATAAATGTTTTATTATTCAATATAATTCGTGCATAACGACGGAAACTCGCATCGCCTGCTAAAAAATGGATTTCAAATTGTTCTGAATTGAGTACTGATGTTAACCATGTTTGTATCAATTGTTCACGTTGTGTATTCATTTGCAATTTAATCTAATTCAGGCTGAATTTTTGAAGTGTTAAGTGTAGCTACTTATCGACTTTTTCTCTATGATGCGACAATAATTAATTGCGATTAGCATATTTGGTTAATGAGACAAATGAAGCATCAGTTTAAATTTAATCCTTTAGCGACTGCTATTTTGACACTTCTTTGTGGAAGTTCAGTATCCAGCTATGCAGAATCAACAAATACTGCCTCTGAAGTCGATAATACGCAACTCAATGCTGCCATCAAAGAAAGTTATGCTGGGCAAAACTTTTTTGAACAATATTATGTTGATAAAAATACCCCTGAGGCTCAAATTCGCGATTCTAAAAATTTAAGTAATCGTTATTGTGAAGGCGTATGGATCACTCCTTTTAGCAACCAGTCTAAAGCTGCGAATCCGCAAGAAGCATCATCTGTCATTACAGCAGATAAAGGCTACTTCAACCCGAATGGGGATTCAATCCTTTCTGGTGATGTGGTGATCGACCAAGCTGGACGCATGATTCGTGCAGATGAAGTAACGATTGATAAATCACAAACCTATGCCAAAGCCAAAGGTAATGTGCAAATGGCCCAAGGTGGCATCATTGCACAAAGTGACCAAATAAATTACAACTTAAAAGATGAAACAGGTCAGCTAGATAACAGTTTCTATATTGCTGAAGTTACGCATGCGCATGGCTATGCCAATAAAATTGAAAGAACATCACCGACCAAAATTGTCTTAGAAAATGCCAGCTATACCACTTGTCCACCTGACGAAAAACCGACTTGGAAAATTCAAGCAAATCAAATTGAATTAGATCAAGATACCGGTCGTGGTGTGACACGCGGCACTAAGCTTTATGTGAAAGATGTACCCGTTCTTGCTGTACCTTATTTCAACTTCCCAATTGATGATCGCCGTACCACAGGGATTTTAAATCCAGGTTTTGGCTTTACCAATGACGGTGGTTTTGAACTTGCTGTTCCTGTTTATTTAAACCTTGCCCCGAATTATGATGCAACCGTTACGCCAAGATTAATCACAGATCGTGGCATATTCGCTCAAGGTGAATTCCGTTATTTAACAGAAAATTATGGTAAAGGTATGATCTCGGGAAGTTATTTACCTTCCGATCGTGAATACCAAGATCAAGACCGTAAAGACTTCCATTTTTTGCACAATTGGCAAATTAACAAGCAGTGGGCAACCAACTTAGAATATAACTATGTATCAGATAAAGACTTCTTTTCTGATCTAGATAATAATCCAAACTCAAGAACAGAGCTTAACCAACGCCGTGCTTGGGAATTGAATTATGCGCATGGTATTCCCGGTTTAAAAGCGCAGTTGAAAGTCGAAGATTTCCAGACACTGGATGATACCATTCCAGATGTTGATAAACCTTATGCTCGATTACCTCAATTCTTACTCAATTATGTTACGGGTAATCCACAAGGTTTAGAATACGAGTTTAATAACGATACAGCCTACTTCCAAAAAGACATCAATGACTCAACAGATGTCAATCAACCAAGTGGTACACGTTTATATAACCAATTCGCAACACGCTACAATTTCCGTAATCCGTGGGCATTTGCAATTCCTGAAGTTTCTGTTCGTAGTTTAAATACCTATTATGATCAGGAAACTGAACAAAGACTCGGTTCAGACAATAAAACTAAGTCTATTGTCGTACCACAGTTTACATTGGATACAGGATTAACCTTTGAAAAAGAAGGAAAATTCTTACAAACCATTACACCACGTGCATTCTATGCTTATGCACCTTATGAGAATCAAAAAGGTAATCCAAACTTTGATTCGACCTCTGCATCGATCAACTATGACCAGTTATTTAGCCCATATCGTTTTTATGGACATGACCGTTTAGAAGACAACAACTTCTTGTCTTTGGGTTTAAGTTATAGCCTTTTTGATACGATTGGTTTAGAACGTTTACGTGCCAGTATTGGGCAAAGTTATTATTTCGACGATCGTCGAGTAACCTTGCTGAATAGTGCAGATAATATCGATACAGAAAAACGTACTGGTCCTGTCATTAGCCTTTCAAGTCAGCTTTCTCAGAATTTCACATTCAGCACTAACTCTGCGTGGATGTCGAATGGCGATAGCGCTCAACATGATTTCCAACTGTATTACACAGGTGAAAAAGGCAACCTTTACAACGTCGGGTATTTCTATAGAAATGACCTTCCAGATCGCCAAGATAAATACGATCAAGCTGTTGCATCGTTTATGCAACCGATTAAAGACAATTGGCGCATCATGGGACATATTCAATATGACCTTGACAACCATGTCGCACGTGAATATTTATTAGGTGTGAATTATGAGTCTTGTTGTTGGGGCGTATCTGTATACGGTCGCTCTTATTTCAATGACCTAGACGATGTAAATGATTCTTCTGTTTCGCCTAAACGTGCAGTGATGGCAGAACTAACCTTAAAAGGACTCGGTGGTTTAAACAACAAATTAAGCTCATTACTTCAAAATCGTATTTTAGGTTTTGATAAAGCTAATCAATCTTGGACACATTAATGAAGACGCAAAAATTTAAAAAATTGTTTAAAGCTTCTAGCTTAGCTTTACTCATCTCAGCTTCTGCTTTCTCTTATGCTGCACCGAGCGATCAAATTGTCGCAGTTGTTGGTACAACCGCCATTTTAAAAAGTGATTTAGATCAAGGTGTTGCTGAGGCTACACATAAACTTCAAGCACAGAAAAAAGAAGTTCCTCCACAAAATATTTTACAAATTCAAGTGCTCAATCAACTGATCACACATGATGCTCAACTTGAATTGGTTAAAAAATACGGCTTGAAAGCTGATGAAAAAAGTTTAAATGAAGCTGTCTTAAAAGTTGCTCAGCAGTCTGGTGCAAATTCATTAGAAGCGTTCCAACAAAAATTAGATTCAGTTGCTCCTGGTACATATGAAATGCTACGCGAACGCGTTTCAGAAGATTTACTGATTCAAAAACTCAGTCAACAACAGGTGATGTCTCGTATTAAAATCACTGACTTAGACGTTGAAAATTTCTTAAAATCACCTGAAGGTCAGGCTGCTGTTGGTAGTCAGGCACATGTACTACACATGCGTGTTGCAGGTGAAGCACCTGTTGCTGAACTAGAAAGTGTAGCGAAAACTGTTCGTACAGATTTAAAAGACAGCAATGATGTCAATGCTATCGGTAAAAAATTCAGCACAGCTCAAATCAAAGTGGATGGTGCAGATATGGGCTTCCGCCCACTCTCAGACATCCCTGCTGAACTTGCTGCACGAGTGAGTACCTTACAAGCAGGACAAACCACTGATTTGATTCAAGCAAAAGATGGGATTCATATCTTAAAGCTGGTTGAAAAGAAATCGAATGATCAAAAAGCGTTGGTTCCACAATACAACACACGTCATATTCTGATTAAAACATCAGAAGTCGTCAGCCCTGAAAATGCAAAGCAGATGATTGATAGCATTTATAATCGTTTAAAAGCAGGTGAAGATTTTGCTACGCTCGCATCAACCTATTCAAACGATCCTGGTTCAGCACGTGATGGTGGTAGCCTAGGTTGGGTTAGCCCTGGCATGATGGTACCTGAGTTTGATAAGACCATGCAAAGTGCCACTGTAGGTGAAGTCAGCAAGCCTTTTGAAACACAGTTTGGCTGGCACATCCTGCAAGTTGTAGATACGCGTAAGCAAGATATGACCAGTGAATATCAAAAACGTATGGCGCGTCAAATTCTAGGCGAACGTCAATTCGAATCAGAATATGACGGCTGGATTCGTGAACTACGTGCAAATACATATATTGAAATTAAAGATCCTAGCTTAGATCCTAAAAAGAACGAAAGCTAGGATTTAGACAATACAAAAAACCAGTTTTTATAGCTGGTTTTTTATATCACTATACCCATCTCCCTCTAAACCATAATGACTCTGAATCAATTTATATTCTTAAATGGCGATCACGATTATCTGACTAACCTGAGTTCGGGATAAGATATGTTCCCAGCTATATGATACGCGGAAATGTCAGTCGCATTGTTTGAGACATGAGGAATATATTCCGCAAGATCTGTAATATATTGTTTTTGCGATATATTAGGTACTTGATGGTATCTGTCGAGTTGGCGACTCTTGCGCTGCTTTAATCACAGCTCAGGTTTTACCCTTGCGTGGCAGTGCCACTCATCCCGAAAGCCTTGCGAGGTAGTACCTCTCAGGTCGAACCTGAACAAGATTGAAATATATTTCAAGCGAAGTGCAAGACGAAGTGGGTTAATCCTTGCATCTGCCTTTAAACGGTGAAACTCCGCTGTGCCTGATCTATCTTTTCAATAACTTACATCAAAATCTATCCCGAACTGACGTGACTATTATCTAATCGCATCGCTTTATCTTGAGTTAGGAATACGCAAATATTCACTTATTTAAAAACTAAGTACAAAAAAAGACGCCATTAAGGCGTCTTTCATACAATTAGATCTTACAATCAAAAATTAACGATTGTTTTCATCTTCTTGTGAATCTTCAAATTTAGTTTCGCCACCGAAGTCAGTACCTTGACCACCGAAGCCACCTTGACCACCGAAGCCACCTTGACCACCGAAGCCACCTTGACCACCGAAGCCACCTTGGCTACCGAAGCCACCTTGACCACCGAAACCACCTTGGCTACCGAAACCACCTTGACCACCAAAACTGCCTTGTTGACCACCAAAACCGCCTTGTTGACCACCACCAAAGCCGCCAGCTTGACCACCGAAGCCACCAGCAGCGCCTTGAGCACCAGCAGGAGCGCCAGCAGGACGAGGGTTACGTGCAGGTACTACAGTTGAAATCGCATGCTTATAAACCATTTGGCTTACAGTATTTTTCAACAAAACAACGTATTGGTCGAAAGATTCAATATGACCTTGTAATTTGATACCGTTTACAAGAAAAATAGAAACAGGAATACGTTCTTTACGGAGAGAATTTAAGAACGGATCTTGTAAAGTTTGACCTTTAGACATTTTATACTCCAAAAAAAATTAAAATCAGCGCAAAAACTATCTTTATTTTTCAATTAAAATTTATAAAAAAGATAGTTGTTAAATTTTGCTTTATCCGTATAAGTTTCGCAAGTCTTCTTGCGCCTGCTTTATCGTAAAAAAAGTTTTAAAATGATGCAATTCTTGCAAAGAACGCAACCAAGTGTATTGACGTTTGGCTAATTGTCGTGTCGCAAATAAAGCCTTATCACACATTTCTTGATAATTTTCTTGACTTTTATCACTGTTTTTTAAGAAATCAATAGCTTGACGATAACCAACAGAGCGAAAAGCAGGCAAATTTTCATCGAGATCGTATTTTTTCATAAGATTCTCCACCTCATTTAAAAATCCGATTTCCCACATTTTTTCCAAACGCATCTCGATACGTTTATGCAATTCTACACGGTCTGGTAGCAATGCATAATTATGAAAATTGTAACGGTATGGTTGCTTTTGAGGTTGTTCAGCTTGTAACTGTGTAATTGGGCGTCCTGTGATTTTATACACTTCCAATGCACGAATAATTCGCTGCTTATCACTCACCTTAAATTTCTCGCCCGCCAGTGGATCAACCGCTTTTAATTCATCATAAACCGCCTGCCAACCTTGGGTTTCGCCTTTCAATTCAATCGCTGCTCGAATGTCGTAGTCCGCACTAGGTAAATTAGTTGCCAAACCTTCAAGCAAGGCTTTGAAATACAACATTGTTCCACCAACCAAAATTGGGGTTTTACCACGTGCATGTATGTCATCAATCAAACGAGATGCATCTTCAACAAACTCAGCCGCAGAATAAACTTCAAGTGGTGTAATAATATCAATCAAATGATGCGGATAACGCTCCTGTTCAGCTTTTGAAGGTTTAGCTGTACCAATATCCATATCTTTAAAAACAAGCGCAGAATCAACGGAAATCAGCTCATAATTACCGTGTTCGTATAATTCACATGCCAAAGCCGTTTTACCGCTTGCAGTCGGTCCCATTAAATTGATGACGGGCAATTGATTTGACATGTACAATTACTCTCCTCGAGCAAATAATTTATCTAATTGAGTCAATGGAAAAGCACGCCAAGTTGGGCGACCATGATTACATTGACTGGCAAATTCTGTTTGTTCCATTTGACGCAATAATGCATTCATTTCAGAAAGGCTAAGCACACGGTGTGCTCTGACCGCACCATGACATGCCATGCCTGCCAAAATATGATCACGCTTTTGTTGCAATGCCTGAGCTTCATCGTTTGGATCTAAATCATTTAATAATTCAGGAACTAACGAATCAAAATCAGCTTTATGCAATATCGCAGGTACACCACGAACAATCACTTGTTCATCACCATATTGGTCGATATCCAGCCCCAATCTTTCCAATTGAGGTTTTAGTTCATCAATACGAGTGGCTTGCATACGTGTAATCGAAATTACTTTTGGAATAAGTAATTGTTGCGATGTCCAAAACTCAGGTTTATCCCAAGCTAACTTCATTTGTTGCAATAAAATACGTTCATGTGCTGCATGCATATCAACAATAATTAAACCTTCGGTATTTTGCGCAAGGATGTAAATTGCATGAAGCTGTGCAATGGCTATTCCCAATGGATATTCATCGATTGGAGATGGATTCTGCTGGGAAATGGCTTGCACTGAGCGATTATAGGATTCTTGATCGCTTAAACCTTGTGCGCCATTTTCAGTATTCTGTTGCGTATGATTTGGAGTTGCTGAATCAAATCCACGTAAAGGGGCTAAATAGCTTTTCAATGCATTATTGAGTTGCTGTGTGCCTTTATACTGTTGCTGATTTTGATGCTGATAATGCACAGTTTGTGGTGCATTTGAATGAAAATCAGTTAAACCATCATTGGAAAATTCATGACCTCGTGAAACATCAGTATTGCTTAGGCTATTTTCATTTTGCGCACTTGAATAGTCACTTACTTGCTGATTCGTTGCATCACGATGTAATTGAAATTGTTCTTGATAACGTGGTTGAGCCGCTTGCCATGCAGAAGCTTGCTCATCCTGTTTCATTGCCGATGAGAGTTCTGCTGTTGCTGTTTGGAATTGAGCAAGGGTTTCTTTGGCATAGTGACGTACAAATTCATGTACTTCACGTTGATTTAAAAACCGAATTTCATGTTTCGTCGGGTGAACATTAACATCAATATTTTCAGGATCAACTTCTAAAAATAACAAATAAGCGGATTGTTGATGACCATGTAAAATACCGTCATAGGCCATGCGTAAAGCATGCGAAATGGTTTTATCTTTGACAATACGACCATTCACATAAACATACTGCAAATCGGCTTGCGCGCGCGCATCTGAAGGATGCCCTAACCAACCTGATATACGCATATTGATACTGTCCGCATCAATCCAATAGGCATTTTCAGTAAATTGACGACCTAACAATTGCTGCACTCGCTGAAAGCGCAATTCACCACTGTCTGCAATCGGTAAGTTCAGGCGAATATTTTCATTATGTTCCAATACAAATCGAATATCGAAATGTGTCAACGCCATACGACGTACAATTTCTTCAATATGCCCAAATTCAGTGCTTGGTTTTTTTAAAAATTTGCGTCGCGCAGGCACATTAAAAAACAAATCCTGAATACGAATATGTGTACCTTGCTGTGCTGCAACGGCTTGAATATCTTGATGATCAAAAGCTGTACCATTGACTTCAAGTTGATAGCCAATACCTGAGTCATCCTGACTACTGGTCAAGGTAAGACGTGAAACAGCAGCAATCGAAGCCAATGCTTCCCCTCGAAATCCTAAGCTTACAATTGCCTGCAACTCTTCAGCAGATTGAATTTTACTGGTGGCATGTCTTGTTACTGATAATGCGAGATCTTCTGCATGAATACCACGACCATTATCAATGATTTCTATGAGCGTACTACCACCTTGCGCTACACGAATAATCAGTTCTGTAGCACCCGCATCAATTGAATTTTCAAGTAATTCTTTGACCACTGACGATGGACGTTCAATCACCTCACCTGCTGCAATTTGGTTTGCTAATGCAGGATCTAAAGTTTGGATACGTCTTAAACTGATATTTTCTCGTTGCATTCAATCAACCTAAATCATGACCATAAACAATCATAAAAACATAGAAAGTTTTTATGGTTTGGTATTCTATTCATCTTGTTTTGTAACGGCTACATTAAGCGACTTAATCATTTCAACTCAATGATATTTAATTGATTTTAAATACAATATTTAAAATCAACCTTTCTAAATAGTCATTCAAACAATCATTCAAGCCATCATTTTACTGGTTAAAATCTTGTAGGGCTGTCATCAATTCCGCTGAATGACTGGTAATTGTGACTTCACGAACCATTTCGTCATCTGTTTTTTGAATATCAATTACATGATCTGCCTGAGGTATTTCCTCACCACCTTTGGATGGCCATTCAAATAAAAATAGCGCATTTTGCACATCTAAATAGTCACGAATACCCATTAATTCAAGTTCATAGGGATCATTTAAGCGATACAAATCAAAGTGAAAAATATCTTTTCCAGCAATATTATACGGCTCTACAAGTGTATACGTTGGGCTTTTCACTGCACCCTGATGCCCTAAATTTTGTAACCAATAACGGCTCAGTGTTGTTTTACCTGCACCTAAGTCACCAATCAGATAAATCACGCCTTCTGCAATATGTTGCGCTAATTTTTGCGCTAATTTTTGCGTATCTAATTCATTGCTTAGGCTTAATTTACATGAATATTGCATGGCACTCACGACAGGTTTCAAACAAGAGCGTATGATAGCATTGCAAAGCTTTCATTGTAAAAATTAGCGCAGAAATTTTGGTTTTTCTTCGTTCAAAAATAAATATTAAAAAACCATAAACTGAGTTAGACAGGGCTTCATCTTTTTCGCTATTCTAGCCCAATTTTTCTATCATCTCAGCGAGATCATTCACCAATTGCTCTATATCTTGATCAGTTAAATCCGATAATGTAATGCGTAAACCGAATTGAGTATTATCTACAAAAAAATCCTCACCTGTACGTACAAGCCAACCTTTCTCTCGTAGTGCTTTCGCATAATATTGCGGTGTATCAAGCTCTAACCAAACATTTAAACCATCAAATTGCATGGCACATTGCAGTTTATTTTCATGCATCAAATTTACAAAAATATTATTTTTATCTGAATAATATTGCTTCACTTGTTCCAAGTGCTGTTCAAATTTTTCTGTTGTTAGTAATTGATACACAATATTTTGTAGTAAATGACTCACCCATGTTGTACCAGAATTCATTTTCTTTTCTAACAACAAAGACGTATAAGGATCACAACAAATAAAACAAAAACGTAAATCAGGACCTAAATATTTAGACACAGAGCGAAGAACAGCCCAATTTTTCGTCGTTTCTGGAATAATATGATGATACTCAGCATTAGAAATGAGTGAAAAATGATCATCAATTAAAACCAAAGTATTTGGATAATGACTTAAAATATTTTTAATTGCTGTCGCTTCACTTTCATTCAAACTATAACCCGTTGGATTATGCGCTCGAGGTGTAATAATCAACGCTTTGACATTTTTATTTAAGGCATTTTCAATATCTTCAAGATTAAAACCAGCATGATTAACTCGAATCGAATGTATTTGAAAATGATTATTTTCAAGAATTTTTATACTATTAATAAAACCAGGGTTTTCAATAGCAACATGATCTTGAGCCAATAAATATGCAGAGAGAATACGCTCAATTCCATCAATTGCGCCGTATGATAATGCTAAACGTGCATCTGAATGAATGCTCATAAGATCTGAAAAAATATTCGTTTCAGCATATTTTTTTAATTGTTCATCATATATCTCCTCCCCATACAACCCCATACGGGCACTTTGGAAATTTAAAGATTGGAGATTTGGAAGTAAATCACGATTTGGATTTCCATGCGCAATATCAATCAGTTCAGGGTTTATATTATTTTGACTCCCTTCACCACCACGTGATTTAGAATAACTTACTTGAGTTCCTAAACGTTTATTGGTTTGAATTACTCCGAGTTTCGCTAAAGCCGTATATGCAGTAGAAATTGTATTACGATTGACGTTTAAGTGCTTTGCCAACTCTCGAATATTAGGCAAGGTGTCTCCTTCCTGATAAACACCTTGTGAAATAAGAAATCGAATACTCTCTTGTATTTCTTTGGCATTCTTTCCTTGAATTTGCATAATAATATCAATTCTAATGGGCAAGGTTCACATTATATGGAACTTAAATTATTTAACCAATCTTTCAACATTAATTGCCCAGCTTGGGTTAATTCTTCACCATAAAGCAATGCATCCTGCCTTAATTTATGAATATCAATATTGGCTTTATTTAATTCACAGGTATGTCCAATTAACCATTTTTCAATCTCCTTATAATTGACTTCTGGGTGAAATTGAACAGCTAAGATATGACGTCCAATACAGAAGGCCTGATTCTGATAATAATCTGAGCTTGCTAAATGTGCTCCCTGTGTCGGTAAATCAAACGTATCTCCATGCCAATGTAAAACATGTTTACCATCTAAAAACCGTAATGGCGATGCAAGCCCTAAGTCACTGATTTGTAATGTGCTCCAGCCAATTTCTTTGTGATGCCCTGCATATACATTTGCGCCAAGTGCATCAGCAATCAATTGAGCACCTAAACAAATCCCAAAGGTTGCATAATTTTGATCTAAGCGCTGTTTGAGCAATGCTATTTCTACATTTAGAAATGGATAAGTATCCACTTCATATACACCGATTGGACCACCAAGGATGAATAGTGGCGCTTTCGAAATAAAAGCAGGCGTTAAATCATCCACACCCGCTTGAAAATAATGAATACTATAATCATGGGCTTGTAGAACATCAGAAAATATTCCTAAATCTTCAAAACCTAAATGCTGAACTACATTAATTGTTTTCATTGGCGTTCCTTATTGTATTTTGATATTTAAATCGGAGAAAATTTGTTTTGATGAATCTTTATCAAAAAGACCGACGTTTTTACATAGCTCAATTAAGTCACTACAATCGATTTTATCCAGTCCAATTTCATTGTTTGCACGACAATCATTGATTAAGACTCTATTGTTTTTAATATTTAACTGAACTAACACTCTATTCCATAAATCAAAGTCTTTATTTGCAAACCACAAAACAGATTGAGCTAACATTTTGACTAAGAATTCTTTTTGAATATCGTCCAGCTTAATCACCATCTGTTTGGTAATTTCTGTAAAAATTTTGGAATGTGCTAATTCATCGCTCCTATGTGCAGAAACAGTGGCCTTATTAAAAGGTTGAATCTCATTATTTGAACTCAATTGATCTAAATAATCACTGACAAAAATTTCTGAAACAATCGATGTGGCCAATTGAATCAATATCTTTTGCCATTCTTGCTGATAATTTTGCTGTTCATGTTGCAAATTATTTTTTAAAGAAAAATCTCCTAATGTTATATTTTTCAAATCACGTTTATATTGGCAAATTAAGTTTGCATTTTTGACCAATAGAATATGAAAAGCTTCATCAACTAAAGTTTCGCAAACCAATTTATGAATAATCGGCGATGACAATCCGGGTATTTTATTGTTTAAAATATCATTACAGCTTGGTGTAACAATATCACTCTCGATGCAAACTGTTTTTTGATTGTAAATCAACCAACCACAACTCAATACTCGGCTCTTATTCAAATCATTCAACTCTTTAAAAACATAATGATCAGAAAATGGAAGTAACTCTTCTATAAAATCAGGTTTATTAATGTCGTACTTCAAATAATCAGGTGGTTCTTTACCAACTATTGAACGCTGTCGCCAGCTATGATGAATGGTTGATAAAACTTTAATTGAGTTATTGCCATGATTTGAAATATTATCGATTAAAAAATTATTCATTATTCTCTCCTCATTGATCATGAGTATTTTTTATAAAATCATATAAACTATCACAAAAATAATGAATATCATCCTCAGTAATTAAAAATGAGGGTAATAATCTAATTACTTTACTATTTGTTATGTTAATCAAAATATTAAACTTCATTAATATTTGCTCTGCTATATCTATTATTTCATTATCTAACTCTATCTCTATCATAAGCCCTATACCTC
>NZ_AFIE01000034.1 GCF_000214135.1 Acinetobacter sp. P8-3-8 | reverse complement strand
ATAATTAATGAAAATTACGTTTTTAAAATTGATTATAAAAACTTAGTAAAACCTGAAAATATAGAAAATAATAATTTTTTAGATTTAAAGGAGTATATTAAGGAAATAGAAATTAAAACAAATAAAAAATTTACTTTAGGTAGTATAAATGTTGAAAATAATGGTATGGATGTAACCATTAAGCCTGATGGCAGCATTTTTTTCTATGGAATTGAAAATATAAAACTAGGTAATTTAAACCTGGATGATATTGATTGGGGCGACTTGGAAGATCATGTTAAAAACAATAAATTAATTAATAATTTGTATAGGATTCCATTTATGGATTTAATAAAACCTATGGAAAAAAACTTGATTTTAAATGAAATTATACGAAGAAATAACAATCCTTATTGGGTAATGAAGGAGTTGGAAATGTATCCAGATATTTTAAAAGAGATTGCATCTAATGATTGATTCACACGTGCATTCAGCATATTCTAAACATGCTAGTGGATCAATTGAGCAAGTTATAATATCTGCTATTGATAAGGGTATAAGTATATTAACAATTACAGATCATGCGCCATTTTTTTTAGATTCAACTAATAGATTAAGAAAAGATGAAATATGTGACTATAAAGAAAATATTTTATCTTTAAAAGAAAAGTATTTTAATAAGATAAAAGTATTGCTTGGTCTTGAATGTGATTATTTTGAAAATTGTTTCGATTACAACCAAGAAATAATTGATTTTATTAAACCTGATTATATTATTGGTTCCATTCATTACATACCAGGTGTTAATAGAAACATTAATGTATGGGATTTAGATAAAATTAATAACCCTCAGGTTTTTTGTTCATATTTTAATCAAGTAAAAGCTCTAATAAAATCAAATCAGTTTGATTCAATAGGGCATCCTGATATTTTACTAAGAGTGGTTAATAGTGATGTTTTGCAAAAATACCATTGTGAGATAATGGATTTGTTAACGGAGAGTAAACTAGCATATGAATTAAATACATCGGGATTGAGGAAAAGTAAATATAATCCAACAACAAATTTGGAGTATTTTGGAGAGTGGAGTTACCCATGTTTAAGCAATATTCAATATGGGGTAGAAAATAAAATTGATTTCGTAATTGGTTCTGATGCACATACACCAGAAGATGTGGGTTTAGGAATTGAAGATATTTTATTAACAACTCATAAAATTGGTTTGGAAAAAATTTGTTATTTTGAAAACAGAATCAAAAAACATGTAGAAATTAGTAGTTTATTAAGGGATTAGATTGTGGTTTGTAAAATTGATTTTATAAGTCTTATTGAAAAAGAAGAAGTTATTGATTGGAATGTTTTTAAAAATGAAAATAAAGACAATCTAACTTTAATATTTGATTGGATATCAAAAAACCTAATAAAAAGTATGTCTATAAAAAATTTTAGATCTATTATGTATTCATTTTTAGATTCTGGGATTATTGATATAAATAAATACTTCAAAATGACAGATAGTTTCTATATTCATTCATTATTTTTGAATAATGGAGAATTTTTCGGTGCATCTGGACAAGATTTAATAAAATTTACAAAAATGTATAGTCAAGCAAAATATGGTAGCTATAAAGATATTGAATTTTTTTCAAATATTTTATATGAGTACATGGTGGCTGAATTACAAAATAAAAATAGTCACTGGTATATGTTTTTTGAAAATGTAAAAAAAATAATGAGAAAGTTGTGTTGTTAACTACTGGTTGGAGAAGTGCACCATCAACTGCCAATATTTTATTTGAAATTTTTTCTAAAAATCTCAATGTTTGGTTAGCTTTAAAAAATTACCCAACCATAATAAATGTAAAACTGCCCAGACTGGCCTTACCTTGTGAAAATTATGCTTCATTAAGTGAAATGGAAAGGATTAGCATCTCAAAAAATAGAGATCATATCATTCCAGCAAGTAATTTTTTTGCTAGTAGGAATGTTAATATTATATTTGGAGATGATATTTTTATTACAGGTTCTACTGCTGATAAATTGCAATTAGAGTGTATTCAGAATGGTGCCAAATCATTTAAATCCTTATACTTAGCTATTTTAAATCCTTTAGATGCCTTTATAGATCCTAGTCTAGAGGAATACTTGAATAAAAAATTTATAACAGAGGATTTAAATGATGATGTAGCGAATTTATTGAATTATAAATATTTTACTCCAGTTCTTAGAACTTTAAGATTGATTTTTGATAGAAAAAATTTTATACAACTGCCTAGCTTTCTTCCAAAAGTAAAAAATACAGTTTGGCTGAGTATTTATATTTCATCTTTAAATAATGATTTTCATCTTGAAGAAAATTGTAAACCATCTATTGAGTTGGTAAAAAAATATTTAATTTTAACAAAAACATTGGATGAAGAAGGAATGCCTTTAATAATTAATCAATAATATATTATTTCAATGGTGTTCAACGTTGTTTTATAAAATTTCTAGAGTTTAATCTACGAAGTTTGCTGCAATTGTAAAAATTTGATTACTTTCGTTATATACCTAAATCATACTGCAATGATTTACGTCAACAAGTCTTAGATTTCTAGTAAGCATCCGATTGAACCGTACTGGGTTTGTCGGAGACTTTTTTATTTAAGTTAGGGGTAATCCTCCCATAAATAACCGAAGTTAAAAGTAGAGCTTAAGCAGCCATTAGAGGAGGCCTTCCTTTGTTGGCTTGGTGTAGTCTTTCATGATTGTAATGGCACAGCCAATTTGTTGCATAATCTTGTACTTCATCCAAAGTATCAAATTAAATATATGGCTCAACGGGCAAAAGTTACTCCTCTGAGAATCAGCTTTCATATTGCATCCATTAGTATTCTGAATATTTTAAGACTCACTTCATTGGATTCAGCAGGTAATTTACCCAAACATTTAGAAAGTTTACTGGAAAAAGCCAAGAAATACATTTTACCTGAGAGAAGAGCGAGAAGTTGCACTAGGGTTGTGAAGGGAAAACCGTAGAAATACCCAAGAGAATGCCAGTCAATTTCTTAACTAATACACTTAGCTGACTGGCATTAGTCTGTGTCGAGGTATTTCAATTAATGCCATTTCGCACTTGTTGCAAAATCCAGTCCTCATATTCTTGCAGTGTTTCTCGTAGCATATCCATAGGTCGTACGATATAGTGTCTTTCAACTAATGCACTTGGTTTATGACCTGATATCTGTGCTAAAGATCCTTCATTGATTTTTGCCCATATAGCTAATGTTTTATATGACCTTCTCAATCCATGGGGTGTAAGTTCAATATTTAGTTTTTTACATATTTTCTCTAAGCTATCGTAAGGATTGACAATATGACCACATTCAGCACCCTTACTGCTAAATATGAATTTAGAATCAGAATTTTTCCTTAGTTCTAAAAATAGGCTTTCAACATATGCCGTCAGAGGAATTAGGCGACCTTCATCTTCAATTTTATCTCTAACTTTTGCTGTTTTCCATCGAAAATCGACATCTGTCCATTTTAATGAAAGTAGCTCATTCTTTCGGCACCCAGTGATTAAACTACATATTAAAAAAATCGCAATTTTTCTACTGGTTAACTTATTTACCTCTTCAAACCATGGTTTTAGATGTTGTTTCATCAAACAATCATTTTTGGCTTTGGGAGAAGGGACTTTATCTTTAACTTTTTTAGAGTTGTATGATTTTAGAGGAACTAAGTTTTCATAATCCTCATGTTCCTCACACCAATTTAGGAAAGCTCGTGTAAGTCGGTATGCTTTAGCTGATGTTGTTGGACGGAAGTCATTGTGATCAAGCCAATCGCAAAATACACCTGCAGTCAATTCAGAAAGTTTATACTCAAACAGTTGAAAAATAGGTTGACTAGTATAAACACTATTATTTTCAGGATCGTAACCACCTCTAGATAATTCGATGTGGTCCTGATAACTTCTTGGTCGCCAATTAGGTTGTCTTGCTTTTAAGTATTCAAACCATACATCTTTAAATTTAATCGTCTTGCGTTTCTCTTGTTTTAGCAGTTCTTTATTATCAGCTAAAGCTTTCTTACGCTCGATCAATGGGTCAATCCCTTTGTGACACATAATCGCTAATTCTTGTGCATACTTACGAGCATCATCTAATTTCCATATATCAACGTCACCAATTTTGATACGACGGTTTTGAAGACCAATACGACCTTGGAAAATGTAGCTTTTATTATTTTTAGGTGTAACTTTAACACCAAATCCAGGTGTTTTCTCATCCCAAAAAAAAGTTGGTTTAGTTTGGTCTGAGCAATCAATTTTATCAATTGTGGGTTTTGTTAGTTTCATTCTAGTAAGCGTCTGGTAAGCAAGTAGTAAGCAAAATCAATATATATTAATCAACAAAAAGAGTGAATAGTAAACTTTGTAAATTAAATAAGTATATGATATTATTAATTTATTAGTTATACCTTTTTGATTTTTAATTTTTATGTTAACGGACTCATAATCCGTTGGTCCCCAGTTCAAGTCTGGGCGGGCCCACCACATTCAACCTCGTAAGCTTTAGTTTATGAGGTTTTTTGTTGTCTTAGTTTTACTCGGCTGATGTTTTAGGTTTTCATTTACCTTCATCTAAAAATTTTAAGCTAGCGGCATCATATGAGTAGATGTAATCTATTACGTTTTTTGATAGCAAATCGTAATATCAATACGCATTTGCCATCTGCAAATCATAATGTAGTCAGGTGTTGTTGTTCTCTCTAATTTACAAAGACGGGTGAGACTTTAAACAAAACCTGTAACTATTTGTAATGTTGAACGAGATAAGACTTTTATCATTGAATAGCCATGTCTGAGTAGGTTTGATTTCATTCTTGTTGATCCTTTAGCTGCGTATACTATTAAATATCTAGATTAAAACAGTTCAAGAGATTCTTTTTATTCATCAAAGCTTGATTGAAAGAAGACTATTTCTTTATACGGCAGATTATTTGTAACCATGTAATGTTAAAGTTCATTTTTAAAAAGCTATCCTTTAAAGGATAGCTCGTTTTTCCTATTATTTTTCATGGGTTAGGTGTTTTGTTACAGCATTGAAGAATAAGCTTTTTTCATTGTCAAGTTGAGCTGATGGCATAGCTGTTTCCCACGTACTCCATTGCATCATTACAATTTTATCTTTCGGGTTGATTCCTAGCATTTGTCCAAAAATACCCAGTCCCCAGAATGTTGTATCAGCATGTTGTGTAGTCAAGGGTGAACCTTTCTTGGCATGTGAATTCCACCATTGAAAACCATAAATACCTTTTGGATAACTGTCAGAGATTGAACCTTTAGCTTGGTTCCATTGAGTCGCTTGCATTGTCCACCCTTCAGGTAACATTTTTTCTCCATTCGAGACGCGTCCTTCATTTAGGATGAATTGCCCAAAACGTGCATAGTCACGTAAAGTTGCATTAAAACCATGCCCGCCCATATCTACTTTATTACGTTCATAGGATTGCCAAACTCCTTCACGTTCCATTCCTACACGTTTCCAGATATTTTTTTCAAGATATTTGGCAATATTTTCATGGGTTGCAGCTTCTAATACTTTACCTACCAGATATGCCCCACCTGTACTATATGACCAAACTGTTCCAGGTTCATATTTCGCTTTCAAATGTTTCACATTTTCATAGACACAAGTATCTGGATCTTTTGCTACCTCACAATAGGTCATTTTTGCAAAATCTGAATTTGGGTCTTTATAGTTTTCATTCCATTCAACACCTGAGGTATGTTGTATTAATTGTTTCAGTGATACTCTTTCCCAAGCCGTCCCTTTTAAATCAGGTAAATATTGAATGATTGGATCATCCAATGAATGGATTTTTCCTTGTTGAACAGCAACTCCAATCAGTGTTGCTACAATAGATTTTGCTACTGAACGCGAAGTCCACAAAGTTGTCGCATTATTGCCTCGTCCATAATATTCATAAGCAATTTTGCCATCTTTTAAAATAATTAATCCAGCTACACTTTGGTTTTTTAAGTAATCATTTAAATTAAAATTTTTACCATCCACTGTGTAATGAATATCTTTATTTTTTATTGTGTCCTTAAGCTTTGGCAATGCAAGTACATTTTTCTTATCGGGATGAAAAATACTACCATCATAACTACGAAAGGTATTTCGGAAACCGATCACCCGCTGTTCTTGGTTCCATGTCAACATATCATGTGGATCAGGTAATTTTGTATCCATTGGCGTAGGGCAATCTTTTAGTCCCAATTGCTGGCAGCTATATTCGGCACAGGCAATGCTACTGGCTAAAACGCTGCCGAACAGTAAGCTCATTTTTACGGTTTTCATCTCTATTTTCCTTTAGTAGATTTTAACTTGAGTCACTAAACCAACTACAACATTATTGTTGAAGGTTTTTCCTGTAGAACGGTAATAGTTATCTGGGTTCCAGATATATTGTACAAAAGGGCTTAAAGTCAGACGTTTGTAGTTTATGTTAGTATCAAAGGAAAGAAAGGAGGTTGTTTTATTCTTATTTCCATTCAATTTTTCTGTCAGTAAAACATAGTCATCATTTAATTGAGATTGACCAAATTTTACGCCTAAATGATTTTTTCCTTGATTAATTTTATAGCTTGCGCCTAATTCCCAATAATCTTTATAAGGTTGATTTTTCTCAGCAATATAAGAATAAGCACCAAATAGACTTGGAAGATGCGGATTGTCAAAATTATGATTAAATCTAAAATTTAGACCATCTGTTCCGTTATATTGTTCTTTAGTATAAGCATTCCGGTATTCAGAGTTATTATAAAAATATAGCAATTCAGCCTTGCTCTGTTTATCCTTATAGCCAATTCCATATACTTGGTTATAGCCTAGTTGATGGTGGAATGAAAAATCGACACCTTTTTTTCTATAAACATAATCATCTGTATTAACTTCAAAAACGCCTGTATGCACATAAATATTATCTGAAACATTATATTTGGCATAACTTCCCCAATAGGCGTAATTAATCGGCAATGAACCCATTGCCCCCTTAATTGGATCGATACACAACATCAGATTTTGACAATTATTATAGAGAAAATAACGTCTTAGATTCGTACGGCCAATAGAGGTATATAATTTTTTATCATCCCAGTATTTATCCCAAGTCAGTAAACTGAGTTGTGAGCTAGCTAAATCATTGGCGGCGATTGCCCCACCGACATAACTTCCTACACCTCCAAACCAATTGGTTGATGTATTCAACTGCGCATCATTGTTTAATCCATTAAATATATATTGTGCTTTTAAAACACCAAGGTCATGGCTTTCGTTGGACAGTTTAATGTCCGTATTTAAGAATAATCCAGCAGTATTGGTGAAATGTTCATCTACAGAACTTTCCTGACTGTACACCGCTAAATCAATAAAATTAGCTGTAAACTTAAAATTCTCTTTTAAATCAAATTCCGCATTTACACTCATACTAGATAACAACACGAGTATGCCCAGCCATCTTTTTTTAGAGATGTGCATAAAATCTATTTCCTTATGTATGCATGGCTCCAACCTCACCAAATCTTAGACAATCCTCGTCTGCCACTTGGCTAAACCATAATTTATCGTTTCTATTAAATATTTTTCGGCGTTGATAAAATTAAATAATAATCTCCATGACATATGAAATACTGGATCTTAGAGAAATCCAGTAAAAGTGTAGTTTGAAATATTGTATTATATTCAAATAGATATAATTAAATATGAACAATTATCTTGTTTTAATTATTATAATAATCAATGTAATTTTCTATAATATATATAAGGTATATTATTATACCTTTTTGATAATAATGATTTATTTTTTGGATGGTATTAGAACTAGAGAAGCGCGTCTTTATGCAATTATTTTGATAAAACGAGGCTTGGTTGTATAAAACAACCAGTCACCCTTGGCTTATTCAACGCTATAATTTTTTCAGCGAATCCCCCAACACCTAAAAACCTTTTGTACAATGAATTGATCTTTTTCTGTTAAGCAAGGCTTTTTTATCAATCTTGCTTTATAGCTTTTACTAGGGTGATATCTAAATAGCCTGTGAAAATCTTGATAGTTAGTCTCTTACTTGCTTTGATATCCCTAAGCAAGAGGTAGAAGTTGTAAAGCAAGAGCATGGTATTGATGTGTACCGTCAGCAGATCCATGATAGCTGTAATAAACAGCGGTATTTGGTCTATCAGTAAGTAAAGAAGCACCCAATCAGGTGCTTTATCATTGATATTAAATAGAAATTAGCAGAATTGAAATTAAACCAATCCAATATTTTTTAGATATTCTCTAAAAATTATTTCCGCTTTATCTTCTAAAGCTTCAGCATATTGAACATTGTCTGCACGTAAATTTGGAATATTAATATCGGCTTTACGCAATTCACAGGTATGCCCAATCAACCATTTTTCTAAGCTATCTGCTGCAACTTCAATATGAAATTGTAATGCCAAAATATGCTGTCCAACTTGGAAGGCTTGATTAGAATAAATTTTTGAACTTGCAAGTAAGGTTGCATTTTCAGGTAAATCGAAAGTATCACCATGCCAATGCAAAACAGCCGTATCTGCCAAAGGGGCTAAAATATTATTATTCACATAGCGAATATCCAAAGTACTCCAACCAATTTCTTTGACGTGACCTGCATATACTTTTGCACCTAAAGCATGTGCAATCAGTTGTGCACCGAGGCAAATCCCAAGGGTTGGTAAATTCTTCTCTAAGCGTTGTTTTAAATAGCGAATTTCATCAGTTAAAAAAGGATAGTCCTCAGTTTCATAAACACCAAGCGGGCCACCTAAAATGATGGTTAATCCTTCATATTCAAAGGCTTGCTTTAAGTCATCTAAACCCGCTTCGAAATAACGTACCCGAAAGCCAAGTTGATAAAATAAATCTTCAAGTGAGCCTAAATCTTCAAAAGCAAGATGTTGGATTGCATAAATGGTTTTTGGGAAGTTTGAATTCATAGCCTGTTCTGGGTGCTTAGCAAGCAAAAGTATTTGTATCAAGATAACATTATTAAAAATAAATTGATATTTCCAGAAGTTATTGGAGTTCATTCGTAAGAACCCATAGTATAGAAAGACTGATGAGTGATTATTGAGTATAAAATTTAAATTTTATTATTTTAATTCAAAAATATAAATTTAACCAATAGGATGTAGCTCAGCAGATAAGAATGAAAAAGGAGTTCCAAATGTTTAAAAAACGTATGTTAACGGTGTGTAGCTTTTCTATCATTTTAAGCTTGTATGGTTGTAATGATGACAATGACTCAGATCACGTGAGGAATGATCTAGAAAAAGATAAAAATCCATATAGTTGTTCTGCGACTGCAAGTGATGGCTCAAATGTTGTTGTCGGTTCAGATCAAGCAGGAGATCCAGCTTTTCCAGAACCCGCATCGGGCTACCGTACAGGATTGAAAGTTAAATATTCAGATAAATACATGGTCGTGGCAAACACGCCACTTGCCACAAAAGCTGGCTGTGATGTATTACGGGCAGGTGGTTCAGCAGTTGATGCAGCCATTGCAGTGCAAGCTGTGTTAGGACTGGTTGAGCCACAGTCGAGTACCATTGCAGGAAGTACCTTCCTGATGTATTACGATGCAAAGTCTAAAAAAGTAACTGCATACGATGGGCGTGAAACTGCACCCGCGGCTGCAACGCAATATTATTTGATGCGACAGAATCAAGCGGATGTAAATTCTTCAACGCCTGTACCAAGTACACGCCGTAGTGGGCGTTCGATTGGTGTGCCAGGAACGATGAAAATGTTTGATATGGCACATAGCGAACATGGAAAGTTAGCTTGGAATAAACTCTTTGATAATGCAATTCATTTATCGTCAAATGGATTCAAAGTGCCGGGACGTTTAGCCAATGCGATTGTAGTGAATAAAGACAATTTAGCTTTAGATAAAAATGCGACACAAACTTATTTTAAAGCAGATGGCACACCTTATGGTGTAGGTGAAACACTGAAAAATGTCGCGTATTCAGAAACTTTGAAAAAGATTGCGGATCAAGGTGCTCAAGCGCTTTATCAGGGTGAAATTGCTCAAAATATTATCCAAAAAGCATCCCAAACTGTAGGTGATGACAGCGCAAGAACGCCGATCACTCCAAGTTTAATGACAATGGATGATCTGAAAAATTATAAACCAGTAAAGCGTGAAGCGATTTGTTCGGTATATCGCAGTGCTTACTATGTTTGTACTATGCCACCGCCGTCGTCAGGCGGGATTGCTGTACTACAAACTTTAGGTATTTTAGAGAATTTTGACCTTGCACAATATTCACCATCACAAACCACCAACGAAGGTGGTATTCCCAATGTAATGGGTGTTCATTTTGTATCAGAAGCAGAGCGGTTGGCTTATGCAGATCGGGACAAATATGTAGCAGATACAGATTTTGTGCCATTACCTGCAAAAGGTATCCCAAGTCTTTTGGATAAAAATTATCTAAAACAACGTGCAGCATTAATCAATCCTGATCAATCTATGGGCGTTGCGTCCGCAGGTGATTTTAGTAGCAACGCAGGAGTTGATAAAACTGTAGAGCATGGCACAACACAATTCACGATTGTAGATGCTTATGGAAATGTTGCATCAGTGACTTCAACGGTTGAATCAAGTATGGGTTCATTCCACATGGTTGATGGATTCTTATTGACCAATCAACTGACTGACTTTTCAGCAAATCCTGTGGATACAACAGGTGCTTTGGTTGCCAATCGAGTAGAAGCCAATAAACGACCTAGAAGTACCATGGCGCCAACGATTGTATTTAAAGGCACACAACCGGGTGATTTCTATGTTGCGACAGGTTCTCCTGGTGGCGGAACAATTATTCAGTTTGTTGTAAAAACATTGGTCGGTATTTTAGATTGGAATTTAGATGCGCAACGAGCGACATCATTGGTGAATTTTGGCGCAACCAATAGTCCATTTACCAATGTAGATGGTTCAAATACCACGCTTAATTTGTCTGAATTGGTGGCTGGATTGCAGCAGAAAGGGCATGTAGTGAATCCTGCTGCGCAATCGAGTGGTGTTTCAACCATTATGCAAGTTGCTTTGAATAATCAGAAAAAATACGCTGGTGGTGTTGACCCTCGTCGTGAAGGATTGGTTCTTGGTAATGGTGCGTTGTAAATTTGCAGAATAGGTTTAAGTTTTAACAAAAAGCTTGAATCATAAATATGAATAAAATAAAGGGTTTGTTGATATTCGATTGCCGAAAAGCAAGATGAATGATCAACAAACCCTTTTCACATCAACCATTGCGAAAGTACAATTTAAAATTGATTTTGAGCCCTGATTTCTTGAAACTATTGTGAAGCTGAATTTGCAATTAATGCTTTTATCGATTTTTTTGACGATTCTAAAATCGTGATTTTCAAATGATGATCCGCGATACTGCGTGCCATTAAAATTGCACCGACCAATTGACACATCACAGCCCAAGCTGTTTCTTCATTATCTAAATGTTTTAGAAAAATCTGTTGACCACGAATCAATTCGTTTTGATAAGCTTGCTTAATCTCATCATTGGAACGTGCAATTTCCGAAGCCAAAGAAGGCAGGGCACAACCATGATCAGGCTGTTCGACGTGTGATAAAGCTAAATAGCGATTCAATTCAAAATCAATCCATTGCGATGGTTCTTCGTACGGATTGTCTTGCCACATTTGAATACTATGTTGTAATTCATTTTCAATCAGTGCTTTAAATAAATCATTCTTTGACGAAAAATGTGAATAAAATGCGCCACTGGTTACACCCGCAGCTTTCATAAAACCATCTACACCTGTGGCATTAAATCCATTTTTTTTTGCTAACTGCCCGCTGATATCTAACAGCTCTTGACGTTTTTGTTCTTTATAGCCTGATTTATAACGCATAACGGACTATTCCCAACTGGTTTAATTCGACAATATTTTCATCAAAAATTCATCAAAACAGCATCAAAAAATGATCTTGACGATTCAGTAAAACTATAACATAGTAATCGTTATGATAACGATCGTTATTTTATAATTGTAAATAAAATGCTCTGTCGAGAAAGCTCATGAATGGATTGGAACAACAAAAGCAAAAAGTTGCATTAGTGATTGGCGCAGGAGATGCGACAGGTGGTGCGATTGCGAAAAGATTTGCAAAGGGTGGTTATATCACCTGTATGACTCGTCGAAATGTCGAAAAATTACAACCATTGATTGAAGAAATTGAACAGGCAGGCGGTGTTGCCTATGGTTTTGGCTCAGATGCACGCGAGGAAGAACAGGTCATTCAACTTGTTGAAGAAATTGAAGCGAACATTGGTGAAATTGATATTCTTGTTTTCAATATTGGTGCAAATGTACCGTGTAGCATTTTGGAAGAAACAGCACGTAAATATTTTAAAATTTGGGAAATGGCGTGTTTCTCTGCATTTCTTGTGGGGAGAGAAGTCGCAAAACGAATGGTGACACGCCAACATGGGACGATTATTTTTACTGGTGCAACGGCAGGGATGCGTGGTGCTGCTTATTTTTCAGCATTTGCAGGTGCAAAACATGCATTGAGAGCATTAGCCCAAAGTATGGCACGAGAACTTGGCCCACAAAATATTCATGTAGCGCATGTGGTGGTAGATGGGGCGATTGATACAGATTTTATTAAAACCTCGTTCCCTGAAATGTATGCAAAGAAAGATCAAGATGGCATTCTGAATCCGGATCATATTGCTGAAAATTATTGGCATCTTTCGCAACAACCACGAGATGCATGGACGCATGAATTAGATTTACGTCCTTGGATTGAAAAATGGTAAGTAGCTATATTTAAGTAGGTTATGAAGTGTGTATTAGATCTGAATGCATTAAATAATCATCCAAATTAAGGAATAATAGTCGATGAAACAAGTTGTTTTTTATTTTGATTTAGGTAGCCCATATAGCTATATCGGTTTGTATCGTATTCAACAGCTTGCTGAGCAATATCAAGCAGAAATTATTTGGAAACCAATGTTATTGGGTGGGGTATTTAAAGCGACAGGTAATAATAGCCCGATGGCTGTGCCAGCGAAGGCACGTTATTCGATGATTGATATGGGGCGTTGGTCAAAGTTATGGAATATTCCTGTTCAAATGAATCCATATTTTCCGATCAATACTTTGAATTTGATGCGAATTATTACGGCTGTTCAGTTATATCAGCCTGAAAATTTCCAAAAAGTGCTCAACGGTTTATTTGATGCAATGTTTGGAAATCCACGTAATTTGAATGATATCAATGAATTGGAAAGTGTTGCTCAAGGATTGGGTTTAGATGTCGCTCAAGTCCAAACTTGGTTGGCAGATGAACAGGTCAAAGCACAATTAAAGTCAGTGACAGATGAAGCCATTGAGCGTGGAGTTTTTGGCGCACCGACTTGGTTTGTCGGTGATGAAATGTTCTGGGGAGTAGACCATTTACATTTTGTAGTAATGGAGCTCGCTAAAAATACAGATTAAAAATCTATATCAAAAAAGTAATAAAGTTATGGTTAAAGTGATCATGCTTTTAAAAGCAATTCTCTCAATGGATTGCTTAGAAAATTATCGATCAATTTTTCCATTATTTTATTTATATTGATTAAAACTGAAGTATTAAAATGAATAATTAAAACAAACATTAGCAGCAAGCATTATGAATAATATGCTTGTAATAAGCTCAGCATCAATGCCAAGCTAAATACAGACAAAAGCGTTTGTAGACTAATGACTGCTGCCATCAATTGATAATTGCCATGAAGTAATTTTGTTAAAATATAAGCAGAAGGTGCTGTTGGAATTGAGAAGAAAATCATAATAGCAATCGTAGCTGCATAGCTCAGTTCAAAGTATTGTATGCAAATGAATACTGCAATAGGAATTAGAACAAGTCTGAATAAGCTAATCACTAAAGATGTCTTAAAATAAGTCTTAATCGTATCCAATTGAATAACAGTACCCACACAGAGTAGGCCTAGCATGAGGCTACTATTTGAAAATGCTGTTAATAAATTGCTAAAACCTTGCCAAATTGGAATGTTAAATACATTAAATAAAATCCCAAGCACACAAGAACTAATTAATG
Organism: Acinetobacter sp. P8-3-8; assembly: GCF_000214135.1. Lineage (GTDB taxonomy): Bacteria > Pseudomonadota > Gammaproteobacteria > Pseudomonadales > Moraxellaceae > Acinetobacter. Next base: position 24,700 of record NZ_AFIE01000034.1, on the reverse strand, counting down.
GATTTTTAATTAAAGAAACCAGAATAAGTTTAATCTTTAACTGATGTTTTGGGGTGAGTGAAAGAATTGAAACAACATTCACAAATGGAATAGTAATCGCTAGAATATTTACCAAGATACTTTTGATTTCTGGTTGATTCATTGTGGTTGCAATGGATAGGCCAATATAGGTATTAAAACGAATTAAGCTTTGAACATGTACACCAATCTGAGAAATAGGCGTTTTTTTTATCGTTGCAAAGATATAAACACTAGCAATAATAAAAGCCATCACTAAAAAAATGACCATCAAAATCATATCAATGTGTGCGATATGCATATTGGCCGTTGCCAGAGAGCTAAATAATAATGATGGAAATAATACATAATAGTTGAGCTTTTCCGCGCCATTCCAAAACTTGGCATCTAAGCTACGTGATCGGAATAAGTAAAAACCTAAGCCAATGAGTGCAATAGGCGGAAAGAGAATATTGATGATTTGCAACATTTTAAGGCTCTATGCTTTGGTTTTGTCTTATATCTAGGTCAATCAAGTACAAGATAAACTATTTTACCTGTCGGTTTGGCAAATATTTTTTTATGGATTTTTATGGTTATTATTCCCGTAGTCAAATGAATGATCATCACAACTCGGCTTACGCAATAAGCCCATCATAACTTCTATTGATTCAGCCTAAATTAAAAAAGCGAACCGAAGTCCGCTTTTAAATTAAAAAAGTTAAAAACTTAGAAGAAACCCATTGCTTTAGTCGAATAACTCACCAGTAAGTTTTTGGTTTGTTGATAATGATCAAGCATCATTTTATGGTTTTCACGACCAATACCTGATTTCTTATAACCACCAAATGCAGCATGTGCAGGGTAGATGTGATAACAATTTGTCCATACACGACCTGCCTCAATCGCACGACCTGCACGGTATGAAGTGTGTGCTGAACGTGACCATACACCTGCGCCTAAACCATACATGGTGTCATTGGCAATTTTAATCGCATCGTCATAGTCTTTAAATGTTGCGACTGAAAGTACAGGGCCGAAGATTTCCTCTTGGAAAATTTTCATACTGTTATCGCCTTTGAAAATGGTCGGTTCGATGTAGAAACCTTGCCCCACTTCTTGACGATCACCACCACCTGTTAAGATTTGCGCACCTTCCGCACGACCAGTTGCGATACAGCCTAAAATCTTATCTTGTTGCTCTTGTGAGGCTTGAGCACCAATCATGGTGTCTGTGTCTAATGGATGGCCAGTTTTAATCCGTTTTACACGTTCAACCGCCATTTCCAAGAATTTATCTGCAATGCTTTCTTGAACCAATGCACGAGATGGGCAGGTACATACTTCACCTTGGTTCAGGGCAAACATTGCAAAGCCTTCAAGTGCTTTATCTAAGTAGTCATCATCTTTATCCATTACATCTTCAAAGAAGATATTTGGAGATTTACCACCAAGTTCAAGCGTTACAGGGATAATATTCTCAGTTGCATACTGCATGATTAATTGACCCACTTGCGTAGAGCCTGTAAAGGCAATTTTAGCAATACGTGGATTGGTCGCAAGTGGACGACCGACTTCAACACCATAACCATTGACAATATTGAGTACACCCGGTGGTAATAAGTCTTGGATGAGTTCAACTAAAACCAAGATGCTCGATGGCGTTTGTTCAGCAGGTTTCAGCACGATACAGTTTCCTGCTGCCAATGCAGGCGCTAATTTCCATGCTGCCATGAGAATAGGGAAATTCCACGGAATGATCTGACCCACGACACCAAGAGGTTCATGGAAATGATAAGCAATGGTGTCCTCATCAATTTCAGAAATTCCACCTTCTTGCGCACGTAAACAGCCTGCAAAATAGCGGAAATGGTCAATACATAATGGAATGTCTGCTGCCAACGTTTCACGAATCGGTTTACCATTTTCCCACGTTTCAGCAACAGCAAGTAATTCTAAGTTCTCTTCTAAACGGTCTGCAATTTTAAGTAATAAGTTTGAGCGAGTAGCTGGCGAGGTTTTGCCCCAAGCGACTTTAGCTTTATGTGCGGCGTCTAAAGCCAGTTCGATATCTTCCGCAGATGAACGAGGAACTTTGGTAAATACTTTGCCATCGACAGGAGAGATATTGTCAAAATATTGACCTTTTACTGGAGCTACCCATTTCCCATCAATAAAGTTTTCATATTGAGATTTGAATTGTACTTTTGAACCAGCTTGGTTTGGATCTACATAACGCATGAGAATATTCCTTTATTTATAACTTGATCCTTAACATGATCAGTCTATGAAGATGCATGTATGACACAGTCATATTTACATGATGATCTGAGCTTATTCTGTGAAAGGTTGGAAAAAGGTTGGAGGATAAACTCTACTTATTTGTACTATGATCTAATATTTGCAATTGTTTCTTTTATCGTAATAATTAAGTGATTTTGTTAAATTTTATTAGCTTTATACAGCTTTGGTATGAGATGAGTTGACGGCTCATCTATAGAGTGTGCTACTGTGATTATTGTGAGCAAGCCCAAAAATAATAAAAGGGAAAAGAGGAAGTTTTAGACAAATTACATAGGAATGTCGCATATGTTGAGTCAACAAGAATTAACAAAGAAACGTAACTTGATTGAGCAATTACGCCAAAGCAGTAGTTTGTCTTTAAAACATGCAGATCAACTCGGGCAAAGTATTGCAAGCTCTTGGCAACGTTCAAATTCTGCTGAAATTCCAAAAGATCGGGATGCTGCGCCGTTAGTCATTCAAAAACAAAGCATGAAAAGTGTTCTCAAAGTTGCTTTAGAACATTGTGAAAGCGAGTTAACTCATATTGCAGAACAGTCTTCAATGGTCGCAGCGGTTGGGGATGTTGGAAGTACCATTATTTGGTCGGCGGCAAGTGGTCAAATGCGTAATGCCGCTGAGCGTGTACATTTTATTGAAGGTGGGCAGTGGCGTGAAGAGTTGGTGGGTACCAATGCTTTAGCATTGTCACTCAAAACCCAACAATCGAGTTGCGTATTTTCCAATGAACATTATATGTCCTCGATCCATGATTGGGTCTGTTATGCCGCACCGATTATCGATCCTTACTCAAAACAAGTGCTTGGCGTCATCGATCTTTCAACCACATGGAATCATCATAATAGTTTGGGACTTTTGGCTGCTGAACGCTGTGCATCCATTATCCAAACTGCATTATTAGAGTTTCAGCAACAACATTTATTTATTCGTGCCTTTTCAGTGCCTCAAGTGCTTTTCAATGGCAAAATTGTGGTACTCACACCACGACAAATCGAAATTTTGACCATTCTTGCATTGTGCCCACAGGGCATGAATTTGGAGAATTTACATCAAGCGATTTATGGTGAACGTAAGGTGAGTGTCGGTACTTTAAAGGCAGAAATGTCACAGTTACGTGATATTTTAGGGGGAATGTTAGGTTCTCGACCTTATCGTTTATTGGCACATGTCGAAGCAGATTTTTTACAAGCCGAAAATGCTTTAGATTCAGGTTATATGGAATCTGCTTTAAAGTTATGTAAAGGTGTATTCTTAGCGAAGACAGAAAGTCCATTTTTATGTGCATGGCGTGATTGTTTAGAATCTCGATTGAGTGAAGCAATTTTTAAAGCCAATGAAACTGACAGTTTGCTTAAACATCTGGCACATTTTCCAGAGGCAATCGATGCGGTTGAACGCTTAATTGAACTTACACCTCTAGGACATCCAGCACATCAAATACTCATGAAATATAAAGATGAGCAATGATGCACTTTATGCCAATCGGATTGAGCTCTGAATTAAAGATCTTTTAGGGCAAGCCATTCAAATAGTTTTTGATAAACCTCTGCACGAACAGGCGGTGCTGACAACACTAAATCATGCAATCCATTTTGAATTGTCATTACAGTGAGATCACCTTGTAATTTATTTCCATATTTAATGATGTCTTTAACTTCCAAAATAACATCGGTTGTTTGTGCATCTTGATTAAATTTCTTTGGATATGTGGTTTTATGCGAATGCATAATCAAAGCAGGAATATTAACTTGCACACCTGTATGAATTTCTTTTTGAGCTTCATAAATGCTACGAATAAAACTTAAATAAACTTTTGGATAAGTTTTCTTTTTCCACTCTAAATCAAAGTCCCATTCACCTTTTAAGTCTTTATGCAGACTGGTCACATACCACTTATTGAGTTCACTTGGAAACTGTAATTTGGGTAAGCGTTTCCCCAAAGCACTTAATTTAGGCAATGCTAACTTTTTCTTCCAAAGTGGCATATTGAAGTCATAAAACGGACTATTACACCACAGCGCTTTAATCAACGGGTGCTTTGGATGATGTGCAGCATAAAGTGTAGAAGTTAAACCACCTGTTGAATGTCCTGACAAAACAACACTGCTATGACCTTCTTGTCCAATGATATTCAGTGCTTCAGTAATTTCAGCATCATATTCATTTAAATTAAGCACATAGTAATATTTTTGATGTGCCAGATGAGAACGACCATATTTTCTTAAATCGAGTGCATAAAAATCGTAACCGTGTTGGTTAAATTGTTCTGCCATTTCTTTTTGGAAAAAATAATCTATAAAACCATGAATATATAGAACGGCTTTTTGAGTGGGTTGATCAGCTTTTTTGCGAACCAATGTAGCAGTGACTTTGCCATCATAATCATCTGGGAAGTTGAGCGTGAGCTGCTCATATCCTGCGCCTAAGACATCAGGTTTATATTCATGTGACTGCGTTATCATTATTCATTCCTATCTTATTCATATGAAATTTAATAACACATTACAAATAAGTTTTCACTAAATCATAGGATAAATCATAAAGATGTTGTGCGAGTTTTATATCTTTGGACTTTTTAGATGCCCAAGCAGGTGTTTGTACACTGGCATATTCACCATTCTTGGTGGCCCATGCTTCATCCAAAGCCATTTTTTTAATTAATTTTGCAGGTTTTGATGATGGAATAAGAACCATGGAAACAAACATATATTGAAATTTAGGCAATTGACGATACAGTTCTGAATCAATAGCACCAGGATGTAATGCATTACTGGTCACATTTGTTCCTTCGAGTTGAGTGGCAAGAAGGTTACTAAACAACAAGTTTTGAAGCTTACTGCTACCGTAACTAGGGAACATGATGTAATGTTTATTATTCTTTGCAAGGAACTTTTCAGGCTGAATGCTTCCACCCCAATGACCAATCGAAGACAGATGAATGATTCGACCTTGTACTGATTTTTTAACAGCAGGGAGTAGTTTCAACGTCCATAAAAAATGACCCAAGAAATTCACACCGAAATGTTTTTCAAAACCATCTTCAGTGACATCTAAGTTCTGAGAAATTAAACCTGCATTATTTACCAAAACATCGATATGTGAATATTTTGACAGGATTTCATCTGCTGCTTGATTGACTTTCTCAAGGCTATTTAAATCCAGTTGCACCAAATCGATTTGACTCGTACCAATACTTTGCAAATGTTGTTTGGCTTGTTCAGCTTTTTCCATATTGCGACAAGCTAATATGACATGATGACCTTCTTTTACAAATTCTTCAGCTGTGCTTAAACCAATTCCTGCATTGGCACCCGTAATTAAAATTGTTTTTTTCATCTTTATATTCTCATTGTTTTAACAAAAATTTTAAGCTCTATAACTTACTTGGTTTTATGTTTAATCAGCAAAACTCTAGTTTTTTGCTTAAATTTCTCCACACCCAAAACCGATATTACGCATTTGATGTAGAGAAACCCATAGCTTTTGTAAGTCGTTATGTTGTCTTTAAAGATAATGTTGTACCAAGGCTAAAGATTGTTCATATAAATTGCGTGCTAATTGCATATCTTTGGCTTTAGCAGATTTTATAGCAGGCGTTTGTAAACTCACATAATCGCCATTTTTACTGTTCCAACTTGGATCAAAAGCAATTTTTTTGATCAATTGAGCAGGTTTAGAGGGTGGGATTAAAAATAATTTAATCACTTTATATTGGTATTTAGGTAATTCACGATAAATTTCAGAATCTACACCACCCGGGTGTAAAGCATTACTGGTGACTGGTGTATTTTGTAACTTTTCAGCCAATGCATTGCTAAACAAAAGATTTGCTAATTTGCTGTTGCCATAGCTGCGTACACCATTGTATTGCTTGACTTGGTCAGCTTTGAAAATCTCAGGTTTAATGGAACCTAGTAGATGCATCATCGACGCAAGATGAATAATTCGCCCACGTTCTGCCTTTTGCACAAGAGGCAAAAGTTTGATTGTCCATAAAAAATGCGCCAAATAATTTACGCCAAATTGTTTTTCATAGCCTTCTTCTGTGGCTTCAAGTGTTGGTGTCATGAGCCCAGCATTGTTGACTAATACATCAATTTTTTCATAGTTTTCAATAAGGGAATTGGCAGCTTGATTGACATTTTCTAAACTATTAAGATCCAGCTGGATAATGTCAACTTTGCCTGTGCCGAAACTTTCCAACTGTTGTTTGGCTTGTTGAGCCTTCTGTACATTTCGACAAGCAATAATGACATGGTGTCCATCTTTGATAAATTCTTTAGCTGTGGCTAAACCAATGCCAGTATTGGCACCTGTGATAATAATTGTTTTCATTTGAAAGATACCATGCATTTTATTTTAAATAAGATGCTTGATTTTCATTTAGACAATATGAATTGTCAATATTTATTCTTAATTTTGCTTAGTCGAAGACAAAATGCTTTCGTATTTAACTGATTTAAAAATATTTTTGTTATTGTTCATCTGAAAATTCAAATTATAAGTAATAAAAAAGAAGGAAAAATAAAAAGGAATATTACCGAAATAATATTCCTAAGTTGCAGTAAACAAGGAAGCTTGGAAGGATTTACATTGCTGCTTCAAAAATACCAATCACTTGAGCATCAGTAGCTTTACGTGGATTGGTCAACATGCACGCATCTTTTTGTGCATTACTGGTCATCACAGCATGGTCTTCAGCTTTTACGCCGAGTTCAGCAAGTCCTGAAGGAATACCAATTGAAGCAGATAATTCACGAATTGCAGCAATAGCAGAATATGCAGCTTCAGTGACCGTTAAACCTTCAGTATTAACCCCCATGAGCTGAGCAATTTTTGCATAACGATCTGGACATGCAATCAAATTAAACTCACAGACATGTGGTAATAAGATTGCATTACAAACACCGTGTGGAAGGTTATAGAAACCGCCAAGTTGATGTGCCATCGCATGTACATAGCCTAATGATGCATTGTTAAATGCCATACCTGCTAAATATTGTGCATATGCCATAGCATCACGTGCTTCAATATTTTCTCCATTAGCAACAGCAGGGCTTAACCATTCGCTGATCATGCTAATGGCTTTTTCAGCACATGCATCTGTAATTGGGTTTGCTGCTGTTGATACATAAGCTTCCACGGCATGTGTTAAAGCGTCCATACCTGTTGCAGCAGTCAGCGCAGCAGGTTTTGCAATCATGAGTTTAGGGTCATCAATTGCAACGAGAGGTGTACAACGCCAATCGACAATCGCCATTTTTACATGTGTATCTGTATTGGTGATGATACAGAAACGTGTCATTTCTGATGCTGTACCCGCAGTTGTATTGATCGCGACCAATGGCGTCATTGGTACTTTACTTTGATCAATACCTTCATAATCACGTATATGTCCGCCACCTGCTGTGACTAGACCAATCCCTTTGGCGCAGTCATGTGATGAACCACCGCCAAGCGAAACGATAAAGTCACAACCATGATCATCATAGGCTTTGACGCCATTGTGTACGTTGATATCTGTAGGGTTTGGCTCTGCGCCTGCAAAGACATGGCTGTCTACACCAGCGTCTTTTAAATAACCGACAATAATGTCGGCAACGCCAAATTTGAAAAGACCTGCATCTGTGACGATCAGTGCTTTTTTTGCGCCTAAATTTTGTGCTTTAATTCCAACTTCTTTGGCACAACCCGGCCCAAAAAGTGATACACAAGGAATATAAAAACCGTTCGTTTGATCTGCAATATTTTTAAAAGCCATGGTGCGATTCCTTCTACCATCATTGTTATGTTGTAATCCCGACAGGTGATATTCACCTTGAGATTGAGTATTGTCGTTCGCAGGGTTTGGAGATACCTACTAAAAACCTACCAAATTATTTTTATTTTAAAAACATATGCTTAGTAGGTTTTATGGGGTGTGGATTTTCAAACTATTTTATTTTTGTTCTGATATTTAGTTTATGATTCAATTTATAAATACATTAAAAAAGCACCCTTAGATTACGCTAAGGATGCTTTTTATTTAAATGGATGTAGGAAAACTTATTTTTCTACAATCGCAACAACACCTTGACCACCAGCAGCACAGATCGAGATCAATGCACGGCCTGAACCTTTTTCATTTAAAAGTTTTGCAGCAGTAGCAAGAATACGACCACCTGTTGCAGCGAATGGGTGACCAGCAGCTAAAGAAGAACCTTTAACGTTTAATTTAGAACGGTCAATTGAACCTAATGGTGCATCTAAACCTAAACGTTCTTTACAGAATTTAGGATCTTCCCATGCTTTAAGAGTAGAAAGCACTTGTGATGCAAACGCTTCATGGATTTCGTAGAAATCAAAATCTTGAAGTGTAAGACCAGCACGCTCAAGCATACGTGGAACTGCATAAGCAGGCGCCATCAATAAACCTTCTTTTGGACCATCTTTACCAATGAAGTCAACAGCAGCAGTTTCGCTATATGCTAAATATGCTAAAACTTCATGACCATTTGCTTTTGCCCATTCTTCAGAAGCAAGTAGGGTAACAGATGCACCATCTGTTAATGGCGTAGAGTTACCTGCAGTCATTGTTGCAGTTTCACCTTTACCAAAAACTGGTTTAAGTTTTGCTAATTTTTCTACAGAAGAATCTGGACGTAGGTTATTGTCTTTAGTCAAACCTAGGAATGGTGTCATAAGATCATCGAAGAAACCTTCTTCGTATGCCTTAGCCATTTTTTGGTGTGAAGATGCTGCAAGTTCGTCTTGAGCTTCGCGAGCAATACCCCATTCTAAAGCAGTAATCGCTTGATGATCACCCATTGATAAACCAGTACGTGGCTCACCATTTTTAGGTGCATCCATTAAATCTTTTACATTGATTTTAGAAAGTGCTTTTAAACGGTCTTTACCCGTTTTTGCAATATTCAACTCAAGTAATGCTTTACGGATACCATCACCCAGTGCGATAGGCGCATCTGAAGTTGTATCTACACCACCAGCGATACCGACTTCGATTTGACCCAATGCAATTTTATTTCCTACAAGGAAAGCAGCTTGTAAACCGGTTGCACACGCTTGTTGAACATCATAAGCAGGAGTGTCTGGAGAAAGTTGAGTGTCTAGTACACATTCACGCGTCATGTTGAAGTCACGGCTGTGTTTAAGTACAGCACCTGCAACAACTTCACCTAAGCGTTGACCTTGAAGGTTATAACGCTCTACAAGACCATTTAACGCAGCGGTAAGCATATCGCTGTTAGATGCTTTGAAGTAAGGACCATTTGAACGTGCAAAAGGAATACGGTTACCACCGATGATTGCTACGCGACGAACAGTATTTTGACTCATATTTTTGTCCTGTTGACCAGAAGTTTGTGTTTTCGACGTTGAAGATATTTCAGCTTTTTTTGTCGGCGCACTTTTTCTACGTGTAGTAGAAGCCGTAGGAGTACTTGGCTTTTTTGTGCTATTTGTTGCATTTGAAACAGTGCGATTAGCGCTACTCGTGCGTGTACGAGTTTTTGATGTATTTGACACAGTTTCTTTTGTAGAATTCTCTACTGTTGGATTTTCTTGAGTTGTTTTGCTCATAAGGCTTTTCCAAGCATGTGGATAATCTTCTTAATGCTTACATTAACATAATCAATAATGTGCTGAATTGACTATAATGACATTTGAGGATTGTTTCAGGTCAAGTCAACATTATTGTAACTCAAGTATGATTTACCTGAAAGTTATGGGTCTTTATATTATAAGTATCTGAGATTGTATTAAAGTTAAAAGATACCTTAAGAGCCGTACAAAACTAATTTGTTATAGAGATAATAATCATGTCTGATCAATACCAAACTTTTGCAAAATCTCCAATTGGTAAATTTGTAATTAAAAACCTAGGTTTACCATCTCCAATTCAATTAGACCGTTTTGAGTCAGCAACGCCTGTTGTAAAAGGCGCTGTTTTATTGGGTGCTGCACCAAACAGTAAGTTTACAGGTGAGATTGCTCAAGTTTTAAGTAATATTCATGCAAATACTTATGCAGGTAACAATGCTGAACTACAGCAAGCTGCTGCAAAATCAGGTTTGAATGTCAGCGCTTTCAATGAAGGTGATAAAGAGTCTAAATTTAAAGCAGTTGTTTTTGATGCTTCTGGTATTGAAAGCTCTGAACAACTGAATGAATTACACAAATTCTTCAGCCCAATCGCACGTCAAATTGCAACGTCTGGTCGTGTCATTGTTGTCGGTTTAACGCCAGAAACAGCGCCAACAATCAAACAAGCGATTGCTCAACGTGGTTTGGAAGGTTTTGTTAAGTCTGTTGGTAAAGAGTTTAAAAAAGGGATTGCAGCAGATTTGATCCTTGTTGATGCAGATGCTGCTCAAAACTTAGAATCTTCATTACGTTTTGCATTATCTCCACGTTCTGCTTATGTATCGGGTCAAGTGATTCGTGTATCTAAGGCTACAGTTGTTGATGTCGATTGGGCTAAACCACTTGCAGGCAAAACTGCTTTGGTTACAGGTGCGAGCCGTGGTATTGGTGAAGCAATTGCACATGTATTGGCACGTGATGGCGCGCATGTAATTTGTTTAGATGTTCCACCACAACAAGCTGATCTTGATCGTGTTGCTGCTGAAATCGGTGGTTCAACTTTAGCAATTGATATTACTGCTGCGGATGCAGGTGAAAAAATCAAAGCTGCTGCTGCGGCACAAGGTGGTTTAGACATCATCGTTCATAACGCAGGGATTACTCGTGACAAGACTTTGGCAAATATGAAGTCTGAAATGTGGGATCTTGTGATTAACATTAACTTGTCTGCTGCTGAACGTATTAACGATTATTTATTGTCAAATAATGGTTTAAATGCCAATGGTCGTATTGTTTGCGTATCTTCAATCTCAGGTATTGCAGGTAATTTAGGTCAAACAAATTATGCAACGTCTAAAGCTGGCGTGATTGGTTTAGTGAAATTTACTGCACCTGTATTAAAAGATGGTATTACCATTAACGCTGTTGCACCTGGTTTCATCGAAACTCAAATGACTGCTGCGATTCCTTTTGCAATCCGTGAAGCTGGTCGTCGTATGAACTCTATGAGTCAAGGTGGCTTACCCGTCGATGTTGCTGAAACAATTGCTTTATTTGCATCTACAGCATCTACAGGTTTAAATGGTAATGTTGTCCGTGTTTGTGGCCAAAGCTTGTTGGGTGCATAAGTAAAATGAAAAGTACTTCTGCTTGAGTTTTACTATCGTCCAAGCAGGGTAAAGGCAGGAAGTTTTTGTATTTAGATGATTCTAACTGTAAAAACTTCCTGACATTTTCTTTATTGAGAAGCTACTTTTTAATAACGATAAATATTTAAAGGTTTAGTATGAATACTCGCCATTTTAGTCAACTTCCAAAGCCTTATTTAGCTTATACCAAAGTTATTCAAGGTCTTATTTTCAAAAAGCCGAAAGGTGAAAAGGTTCTACCGCAAGTTGAATATGTGGTGGATTCTTTTAAAGTTGATGCTGATCATTTAAAAGCGTATAACGAAGTTTGTGGCTTTAAAAATAATGGTTATATTCCAGCAATTTATTTAACAGTATTGTCGCAAAGTCTGCAAATGAGCATGATGACAACGGAAGCATTCCCGTTTGCACTTTTGGGTTTGGTTCATATTCGCAATATTGTGAAACAAACACGTAAAGTTGGTGTAAATGAGCAACTGACATTGTCATGTAAATTTGGCGAATTAAAGCCACATGATAAGGGTTTGCAGTTTGATTTTATTACTACTGTAAAAGTAGGCAATGCAGTTGTGGTTGAAGGTGTAACGACCTATTTAGCGCGTCAAAAAACAGCAAATTCAACGACAGAAAAGGCAAAAGATCAGAAAGAACCTAATTTTTCAGTCAAAGATGTGTGGAATATTTCTGAAAATACAGGTCGCCGTTATGCAAAAATTTCAGGTGATTTTAACTTGATCCATATCCATGCCGTTACGGCTAAAGCGTTTGGTTTCAAACAAGCAATTGCACATGGTATGTGGAGTAAGGCACGTGCTTTGGCAAGTTTGAATTTGCCTGATGCTTATGAAGTTGATGTTGCTTTTAAATTACCTATATTTTTACCATCAACAGTTGAGTTTTTAACAGCTGAAGAGGGTAAAGCAACTGATTTCTTGATACGAAATCAGAAATCACATAAGCCGCATGTTTCGGGTATAGTCAAACCCCTTTAAATTAAAATAGAATAGAGCGCCTAAATCGAGATGATTTGGGCTTTTTTATAAAATAAGAAAAGCAATGACAATGAGATAAGATAGGGAAGGAAAATGAGCAGTATAAAAGACGTTATTTTTGCGAATAAACTAAATTATCAAGGTTATGTAGATCATCGATTTAAAGACTTGGCTGAGCAATTTAGTCGTTTGCAAGATGGACGAGTAGAGCAAGGTGGCGCTGCTTTAGCTGTTTATTTTCAAGGTGAGAAAGTTGTTGATATTTATACAGGAAAAAAATCCGATTCTGAACAATGGAACAGTCAAACTTTATCGGTTTGTTATTCAACAGGCAAAGGAATTATTGCAACTTTAGCGCATATTCTCGTGAGTGAAGGTTTTTTAGATTACGATACGCCGATCGTGAGTTTTTGGCCTGAATTTGGTCAAAATAGTAAGGAAAGTATGACTTTGCGTCATATTTTAAGTCATCAAAGTGGTCTATATGATATTCGCAACTTGATTGATCAAGCGGTTGAAATGGTAGATTGGCAACACATGTTACAGGTGATGGAGCAAGCAACACCACGTTTTCCAGTCGGTACAGATATTGCCTATCAAGCATTAACATTTGGCTGGTTAGTGGGAGGCGTGCTTGAAAAAGCAACTCAGCAGCCTTTAGCAGCTTTATTGCAAAAATATTTGGTTGAACCACTTGAGCTAGATGGTGTTTATTTTGGTCTTCCTGAATCTGAATTAGGTCGTGTTGCGCGTTTAATTCCTAAAGCTGAAGCTATACAAAAGTTAGAAACTCAAACTGAAAAACCTAAAACAAAAAGTAAATCTAAATTTTCATTTTCAGATAAAGTAATCGAATTAAGTGGTCAGAATCCACAAGACTTTTTAGATGCCATGGTGCCAAAAGGCATGCGTGATTTTAGCTTCTTTAGTGATCAAGGCTTGCAAGCAATTATCCCTGCTGCCAATGGGGTTTTTACTGCAAATAGTTTGGCAAAGATATATGCGATGATGGCAAATAATGGTATTTGGAATGGGAAAGTTCTCATTAAACCTGAAATTTTTGCTGAATTAAGTCGTATTCAATCTATTAAACGTGATCGTGTGATGCCAATCCCGATGAAGTGGCGCTTAGGTTATCACCGTGTTATTACAATGGGTAAACGTGCTAAAAAAGGCTTTGGTCACATTGGTTATAATGGTTCAGGGGCTTGGTGTGATCCACAGCGTGAATTAAGTTTTGCTTATACACATAATTTTAAAATTGGTTCAATTACAGGTGATTATCGTCTGTGGGGTTTAACGCAAGAAACTTTACGTTGTGCAGATGCCGAGATTAAAGGCAGTAAAGGTTGGTTTTGATTATATTCATTTGAATGATTCTGCTCATTTAAAAGCAATCAAATGATTTATCTGTAAAAAGCACTATTGTATTTGATGGTGCTTTTTTACTGCAAAGCTCAGTAAGATATATGCGATGAGATTGAGTAAAATAAAAGCTGCTGAAATTAAAAACATATACAAGTAATTATAATTAAAAACTAAAGATGAAATAAAGGCGCCCAATGAATCACCGATTAAGTACAAGGTGAGTAATAATCCAAAGACTCATGCAAATTGCTCTCTTGAAATATATTGCATGTGAATGATTTCTTCAGTACATGTGCTGGTAGATAATAGGAAAGTTCTTAAAATAAAGATAAATAACAGTACAAAAATACTCATTTCAGAATATTCAAAATATATAAATAAATAGCTAAGTAATAAGATGATTTCTAAAGTAATCAGTAATTTGATTGGAGATTTTGAAAAGAAGTTAAGTTTTTTAATGACTATGGTGGTGAAAATAACTTGTGAAAAAACAATCATTAAATTGATGAAAATTGAATATTCGTCAGAAAATCCTTTCTTGATGAAAAGAAGGATCAGGTAAGGTTTAATAAGACCTGAATAGCATCCTGAAAAAATCATATTTAAACAGAACAGCACAACAATCGGATTAAATTTAATTTTGGAAAGTTTTTTATTTTCATGCTGATCAATATGATAATTATGTCTAATTTTTAAAAAGAATAGCCATGAAATAAAAACCATGCTTGCAGACACAATCAATAATGACCAGTACAGATGGTTTTTATTTGGTGTTATATAAGCAAGTATTAATACTAAAACGATTGAGAATAAATTGGTTGAATGAAAAATTAAGCTACGATAGAGCACAAGACGATTGGTCAAATGCGTTTGAGTGCTATATGCCATCCAGTTTTTTAGACTTAAAACACCTGTAGATGCTGAAAGCCCAGCAATAAAAGCAATTAAAACAGCTAAATATTCATTGGTAATGACTCGACCGAGTAGCGCCAAAGCATAAAGAACGATACTCAAGCTAAGTGTGGTGATCCAATTGAATTTATCTACGATTCTACCTAAAAATATTGCAAATATTCCTGCAAAAGACATACTTGCATAAGCCAGTCCATAACTTTTTACTGCATTATTCTCATTAAAATATAAGGGCATAATAAAGATGGATAAATTTACCCCCAAGTAATAAAGTGTGGAAAACACAATAAATTGTTTTGTATAAGCCTTTTCCTGCATTTGATTTTTCTAAAGTTTTTCTTGATGGTAAAGACAAGCGATAGAGAATACAACAGGATATGTTGAATATTTTTTAACTATAAATGACCAAAAACAATGGATTAATCTTATGAAAAGCTTGGTTTCAACCATCAAGCCCTCATTATTGAATTCTATTTCAACTTATGATGATTGATTTAGCATTTTTAATTCACTCTAGTGATAAAAAACAGTATCCTAAGACCTGTAACTAGGAGCTTTCATGTATCAGGTACTTGCACGTAAATATCGCCCACGCAACTTTAATGAATTGGTCGGACAAAATCACGTATCACGTGCGCTGACCAGTGCTTTAGATCGTGGTCGTTTGCATCATGCTTACCTTTTTACAGGGACACGTGGTGTGGGTAAAACCACGATTGCCCGAATTTTAGCGAAATGCTTGAATTGTGAAACAGGTATTACTTCAACGCCGTGTGAAGTTTGTGCAACCTGTAAAGCAGTGAATGAAGGTCGTTTTATTGACCTGATTGAAATTGATGCGGCATCACGGACCAAAGTTGAAGATACTCGTGAGTTGTTAGACAACGTACCTTATGCGCCTACTCAGGGACGTTTTAAAGTTTACCTAATTGACGAAGTGCATATGCTTTCTACGCATTCTTTCAATGCTTTGCTTAAAACATTGGAAGAGCCACCAGAACACGTCAAATTCTTATTTGCAACGACAGATCCTCAAAAATTACCGATCACTGTCATTTCACGCTGTTTGCAGTTTACTTTGCGTCCTTTGGCTGTAGATGAAATTACCCATCATTTAGGTGATATTTTAAATAAAGAACATATTGACGCTGAACAAGATGCGATTTGGCAAATTGCTGAATCTGCACAAGGTTCATTACGTGATGCATTGTCATTAACCGATCAGGCAATTGCCTACGGACAAGGTGCGATTCATCATCAAGATGTCAAAGAAATGTTGGGTTTAATCGACAGAACGATCATCTATGATTTGATTTTAGCAATTCATCAAAATCAGCGTGAGCGAGTCAGTCAACTTTTATTGCAATTTAGACAACAAGCTTTAGATGTGTCTTTGGTTTTAGATCAATTTATTTCAACATTGCATGAATTGGCAATGTTGCAATATTTGCCAGAGTTGAGCTTAAAATACAGTGCTGAAATTAACCAAAAAATCATGCAACTTTCACAGTTGGTTTCTGCGCAAGATTTACAATTGTATTATCAAATCGCTTGTAAAGGACGTGCCGAATTACAATTGGCTGTAACGCAAGAGCAAGGTTTTGAAATGACCGTATTGCGTCTGTTGGCATTTAGACCGATACAAAACAATGAAATTATTGTTCAACAACAAACGAATCAACGACAAATAGAAGCTGAAACAGTTCACGTTGATCGCCATATTCAGACTCAAACGACAACAATTTCAATTGAGAAAGAAGAATCGACTGTTCAATCAGAACAGCTAGAATCAACAACTACAGTAGAAGAAAATACAGTAAATGTAATCGAAAATATTACTCAGTCTCATGCAACTCAAAATATCAATCAAGGCTTTGATCCTGCTTTTGAAGAAATTGAGGATGAATTGTCTGAGCATCATGTTATTGATAATGAACCCAATAGTGATGATTTTTTAGATGATGAAGTGCAAGATTTGCCTGAAACTCAAGGTTTAACTGAAAGTATTCAAGAAAATATTGTTGAAACTTCTCTTGTTGAGCAGAACAAAACATTATCAAATCAACACGCTGAAACTGAGCATTCATCTACCCAAGCAATTGAAGAGCCAAGTTTAAGTTTATTTGGTGGTGAAACAATTTCTACAACTGCTCAGGAAGTGCAAACTGTACAAGCGACAACGCAACAGGATGTATTCTTTTTAGCACCTGAAAGCACAGGGCAGACGGATCAAAAGCAGAATCAAGAATATAGCCAAGAACATAATCAAGTAATTTCAAATCAAGCAATTGAACACGTTCATGAGTTTGAATTAGCTATTGAAAACAATTCTGAAAATGCAACTGCTGATAAAGTCGCAAATGAATTTGTATCAGCGAACCACCAACAAAACCATCAACAAAGCCCTCAAGAAATTTTAACGCTAAAAAACCAAATTTTAGAAGGGGAATGGACAGTTGATAAGTGGGAATACTGGTTTAGAAACAGTATGCTTTCACCTGCTGTGCAAGAGCTTGCTCAGCATGGCTTAATGACTGGACAGATTAATGCTCAATCTATTTTTCATATTCCTAAAAAATATGAAAAATTACTTGGACAAGCGCAGTTTGATCTCGAAGCAGCCATGAAGCAGCAATGGGTTAATACTGTATTTAGTGTTGAATATGGTGATGTTGAGTCTACAACACCTTATTTGATGCAAAATGAGCGTAAGGTGAAGGCATTTCAGCGTGCGGCTGAAATGTTACATCAAGAGCCAATTGTAAAAAGTTTAGTCGAAGCTTTTGATGGTCAATTGCAAAATATTCAATTGAAGTCTTAATCGGAAAGCTTAAATCAAGTGAAACATTGAGCTAAATAAGGCGCTAAAGCATCTCGCATTCCTTGAGGAATCGAGGTGCTTTTTTTCGTTTCACGTTCTACAAAGACATGAACGAATTGACCCTGTGCAGAAGCGTTTTGTTGACCTTGTTTGAAAATAGCAAGGTCATAAGTAAGAGATGAGTTACCAATTTTCGAGATGGCTACACCAACCTCAATAATTTCTGGGTAAGTGAGCTCTTCTAGGAAATTACATGATGAGTTTACAACTAAGCCAATAATCGGTGAATTGTGAATATCAAAAGCAGCATGTTGAATGAGCAATGCATTGGCTGCGGTATCAAAATAACTATAATAAGTCACATTATTTACATGCCCATAGATATCATTGTCTGCCCAACGTGTCTGAATGGGGAATAAAAAATTGTACTGAGCACGGCTTTTGATTTCTGGTTTCATATGCAAGGCTTCTAGAATTTATTGTTTAGGTTTAATTATTGTCATGCTATATGAAAAAGCCCATTAAACAAAAGGATTTAATGGGCTAGAAAGTGTTTTATTTACAGGATTAGAAGCGGTAACCAATACCGATATAAGTCACAATTGGTTTAATTTCGATATCACTTTTTCCTGAAATCAACGTGGTTTTACCCGCTGGTGTCATACCACTTACTTTTAATTCAGCAGATGTAGATAAGTGTGCATAAGATACTGATGCCGTAGCATACCAGTCTTTGGTAATGCTGTAGTCAACGCCAAGCATTGCAACAGGCGCTAATGCATCGTCAACTTTTACTTTACCTAAACTTGGGTTATATGGGCCAAGAGGTGAATTTTTTAACGCAGTATTAATTGCAGGATCAGTTTCTACATTAGAGAAATGTGCATACATTAATCCTACGCCTACATATGGACGGATTTTATTGCTGATTGCACCAAAGTGGTAACGACCAGAGATGGTAGGAGTATAAGCATCAGTCGTTGCTGCTTTATCAAATTTACTTAAATCAATAACTTTTACGCCATGAACAGTAATATTACCTTGACCTGCAAGTTCCATTTCAGGTGGTGCACCCAAAGTTAATTCTAATGAAACGTTGTCATTTACAAAATAATCAAGCATTAAGCCTGCAGTATCAGAATCTTGTACTTCGAAACCAGCATCTGGATTTGCTGACTGTAAATTCGCTAAAGCACCAAGATAAGGGCTATTTCCAGTTTTACCATTTACGCCTTGCGAATTGCTTTGAGGCATAACATGTAGCCAACCTGCAGATACAGCAAATGTTTTACCGTCAGAAGTTGCGGCATGAGTCGCTGTATTTAAACCCATTATTGCTAAAGGGAGGATTGCTAATGTAAATTTGTTCATAGAATTATTTCCAATACTGTCGACTGTCTTGATTTCCCGATCAAGATCGGCAGCGATTCTAGAGTAATTGTTTTAAAAATTAAATGAAAATGGCATTAAAAAATGCTACTGTTTAGTCATAAAAAATATAATTAAATTTTATAAATAATTAATATATAATATTTTATTTATTGTTTAAGCGTTTTTTTGTCTAAACTGACTGTTCAAAAAATAGAACATAAATTGAATTTTGTGAGTTATTTTTATGCACTTTATAAGAAATAACCATGTGAATACATGGCTATGCGTTTAAATATTTGAGAATTAATGCAAGTCTTAATAATTTTTCATAAAGTTAATATCCAATTCTCAATACATTGAGAAGCTTTTGACAATGGGTATTTCAGATTTTATATAAACCCTTGTCGTCAAAAAATGAGGAACAAAAGGCTGTTAATAAATTGCACGGTAAATTTGAAGTGCATCGGTATGCGTCAAATCTTTAGGATTATTTTGCAAAAGGCGAGTTTGTAGCATGGCATCATTTGCAAGCATTTCCAATTGATGTTCTTGTACTTTTAAATCCCTGAGCTTTAGTGTTAAGCCACTTTGCTCTAAATGACTTTGCATATGATCAATAAATAAGTCACATAAACCATCGGTACTGCCTTGGCTATAAGGGTTAAGCCATTGCATTAATTCAGCATAGAGTTGTTTGGCTTCAGGAGCATTAAATTTTAATACTTCGAGTAAGACCAAGGCATTGGTATGTCCATGCGAAAGATGAAAATGCCCGCCTAAAGGATAAGCCAAAGCATGTACTGCACCAACAGGTGCATTGGCAAAAGCCTGACCTGCAAGCATAGAACCCAGCAGCATATTTTGACGTGCTTCTAAATTTGAACCATCGTGTAAGACCAATTTTAAGTTTTTATTGAGTAGTTTTAATGCTTGTTTTGCGAGCATATCTGCATAAAAATTTTTCTTAATTTTAGAGGTATAGGCTTCAATGGCATGCACCATGGCATCGATCCCTGTCGCAGCAGTGATATGTGCAGGTAATCCAGTGGTAAATGTTGCATCTAAAATAGCAACATCGGCATAAAGAATAGGTGAGACAATACCAGCCTTTGTTGTTTCACCAGTTGTAACGATGGAAATAGGGGTAACTTCTGAACCAGTACCTGCTGTAGTTGGGATGAGAATTAAAGGTAAACGTGGGCCTTTAACATTATTTACCCCGTACATTTCTTGAATGCTTTGTGATTGATTTGGATGAGCTAAAATAGCAATCAGCTTGGCGACATCCATAGAACTACCACCACCAAAGCCAATCACAACATCAACATGCCTTTGTTTGGCAAATTCAGATGCAGATAAAACAATATGTTCAGCTGGATCGGCCTGAACATCAGAATAAACTTCATAATTTAGATTGATTTGTTCAAGTATTTTTAATAAAGCTAAGTGTAAGGAATGTTGAATCATTCCTGAATCGGTGACAATTAAGGCTTTTTTATAATTTTTTTGCGCTAGGATGCTATTGAGCTCTTGAATTGATCCGAGTCCTGAAACGATATTGGCTACTGTTTGAAATTGAAAATGGTTCATATGTATTATCCTTAATCTATCATCATAAATTAAACACTATTGTTTTATCGTTCTATAGGATTCCTACCTTAAATAACTTAACATAAGCCTTTATAAAAGAAATGATCATTTGGGGTTGTTATGTCATCCAAAATGCCATACAAGGTTTTGTGTGTGTGCTTAGGGAATATTTGTCGTTCACCAACTGCGGAAGTGGTTTTACGACATTATTGTGACGAAAACCGACTCAATGTCCTTGTGGATTCTGCTGGAACCAGTAATTATCATCCCAATAAAGCGCCTGATGAACGTAGTCAAAAACATGCTCTAAAAAGAGGGTTTGATCTTTCTCGATTACGTGCGCGTCAATTAACAATAAATGACTTTTTAGAATTTGATTTAATATTAGCGATGGATCATCAAAATTTTGATGATATTCAACAGCTCATGAAAAAAGCGATGCATCAATATGAGCCACATTGTATTAAAGCTAAAATTGCTTTGATGAGTGAGCATGATACTCAATACCCTCAGCAAGCCTTACCAGACCCTTATTATGGTGAGGCCGATGGCTTTGAACGAGTGCTGGATCAATGTGAGTCGAGTAGCTTAGCTTGGGTCAATGTGTTCCAACAACAGTCCAATACAAATTATTGAAATCATTTTAGGAATTTAAGTTAGTTATGAATATTGAATCTCAGGTTCAACTAAAACCTTTCAATACTTTGAGTTTGGACTCAATTGCTTCACATTTTATTAAAGTTCAATCGATTCAGGCGCTTCAAGACGCTTTATTATTCGCCCAAAATAATGATTTAAATGTGCTGTTACTTTCAGGTGGCAGTAATATGATGCTGCCTGAACATATTCAAGCGCTTGTTGTGGCAATGGATATTCAAGGTATTGAGTTTTTAAATGAAGATGATCAGAGCAAAACACTGAAAGTCGGTGCGGGACAAGTTTGGCACGATTTTGTATTGTGGACGACTGAACAGCAGTTGTATGGTTTACAGAATTTAGCATTAATTCCAGGGTTAGTTGGCGCATCACCTGTGCAAAATATCGGTGCTTATGGTGTTGAAGCCGGTGAATTTATTCAGTCTGTAGAAGTATTTGATCGTCAATTCAATCAAGTGAAGTCAATCTCGGCAACAGATTGTCATTTCGCCTATCGTCATAGTATTTTTAAAGATGACCCAAATCGTTATGTAATTACACATGTTGTATTTAAGTTGCTTAAAACACCAGATTTGAAAATGAATTATGGTGATTTAAAAACGGCAATGGGCGATGAGGTCACTGCTGAAAACTTGCAGAAACAAGTGATTCAAATTCGACAAAGCAAGCTACCTGACCCTAAAGATTATCCAAATGTTGGCAGCTTTTTTAAAAATCCAATTATAAATCAAACAGAATTTTCACAATTGATTGCAAAATTCCCAAATATTCCACATTATCCTCAGACAGGGAATCAGGTTAAGATAGCCGCAGGTTGGCTTATAGATCAATCAGGTTGGAAGGGTAAACGCTTAAATCAAGTCGGTATGTTTGAAAAGCAAGCACTGGTATTGGTGAATTATGCCAATGCGAATTTAACAGATGTGAAAGCAACATATCAGGCTGTACAAAAAGATGTTTTTGATAAATTTGGTGTGCATTTGGAACCCGAGCCCGTACTTTTTAATGAGTTCGGATTAATTCAAAACCATTAAGTGAGTAAATTTATGGTGAAACTGCATTGGATGGTCAGACTGGTACGAATAATTGCAATATTATTTGTATTTTTCGGCTGTTTAATGGTTTTTTGGTACACGCCTTTTTATTCGAATATGATGGTTAAGCTGCTCAACACTTTTGTACCTGTCGAAGTGAATCAAGTTGCGGCCAAAAGTCAACAAAATGCTGCTTTATCTGAGTCTGAGAACTTAGAGCCTGGTTCTGACTTATGGATTGCACGTCAAGCTTATCTCAAACTCATGGAACAAGAAATTAACAGTAAAAATACTGAGGGGATGACTACACTAGGGTTACGTTATAAAGCATTACAGGAAAAAATTTTAAAAGAACAACAAGAAGAACAAGATGCGGAAGAAAAACCAATGATTCCATTGGTTGCAGAACAAGCTACCTCAGAGGTGAGTGCCGATCAATCTACTGAAGCCGTTAAAGCATTATTGGATCTGAATAGTGAAGATAATAAAGCCTTAATGGATGAATATCTTATTTTCCTCACAACATATAAACTAAAAGAAGTTAAACCTGATTCAGAATTACATGCAGCCAGTGAATTGGTTGCATCGCAAGTACAAGAAGATATCGCTATTGTGCAAAACGAAAATGCTGAAAAAAATAAATCAATTAGCCAGCCTTATGCAATCGTTGTGCTGGGCGGTGGCTTAACTTTAGACAAAAATCAAAAAGATATTATTGTGAATCCATATACAAAATTACGTTTGGAAACAACACTTGACCTAGAAAAGAAAGTCAATTTACCTATTGTGTTGAGTGGCGTAGAAGCACCTTATATGCAGAAATGGTTAGCTGAGCGTGGTGTGGAAGCAAAACTCTTAGAAAATAGAAGCATGAATACTTGTGAAAACACACGTTTTAGTTCTTTGCTATTACAGAAAAAAGGTGGTGCGCCAACGGTATTGTTAATTACGGATCGTTACCATATGCCAAGAACACGTAGATTATTTGCATTAAATGGTATTGAAACAATTCCTGTTGAAGCACCAATGCCAACTCAATTAACGTCGTGGCAACCTAGCCAACAAAATTATGATCATAGTCGCAGAGCAAACTACGAAACTTTAGCAACAATTCGAGATATGTTGTTTGGTTCTAGTGGCTGTAGAGAGGTGCCATGATGACAGATATTCCTTTTTTAAATCCTACAATTTTAAAACAACTTGATTTACCTGTACCAAGTCGAGATACCACGCCTCAACTACTGGAAGCACTCAATTTAAATCGTGATTATGTGCCAAATAAAGAAATAAAAGCATATCAACGGCTCTATGGTTTTGATCAGCTTGATTGCGAGCAATGGCAAGGTTTTGTAGAAATGTCATTATTTAAATTACATGTTCAAGTTTTTAAACCGAAAATAGATAAACTGAAAGGTACGGTTTGTTTATTGCATGGCTATTTAGAGCATAGCGGAATTTATCAACCGATTATCAAAGAAATATTAGAACAAGGTTTTAGTGTCATTACCTATGATTTACCAGGACATGGATTGAGTGATGGTTCGCCAGCCAATATTAAAAACTTTGATCATTACCAACAAGTTCTTCATGCAATTTATCAGTATGTTAAAAATGCTGAACAGCTTCCTAAGCCGTGGCTAGGTGTAGGACAAAGCACAGGTGGTGCGATTTGGATGCATCATTTACTTGAGTATGCTCAAAAACGTGAAAACCCAATTGTAGGAAGAGTACTTTTATTATCTCCTTTGGTTCGTCCTGCAAAAACAGCATGGTGGCATAACTCAATAGGTTTAGGCATTATTCGTAGAATAAAAAGAGAAGTGCCACGACATTTTAAAAGAAACAATCATAATCCTGAATTTCTCCGATTTGTGCGACTTAAAGATCCACTGCAACCTAAAATGATGGGGATGGACTGGATTTTAGCGATGTCAAAATGGATGCAAGACATGGAAGCCTATCCGAAATGTCGTATTCCTGTTTGGTTAGCACAAGGTGCACAAGACCAAACTGTCGATTGGAAATACAATATTGAATTTGTGCGTAGACAATTTAGATTGCAAACTCTGCTGATATTGGAAGAGGGTTCTCATCAGCTTATTAATGAAAGAGCAGATATTCGTGCAGCACTTACGGGGTTGATTCCAGCTTTTTTACATGCACAATCTTCTGGAGAATATTTTGAATAGGCTAAGGAATGTGAATAAAAGCTAATTTTTACTGAAAATGATTAAAAAATAAGTGAAAAGTATATCTTTTTAATGTTTTGGTATAAAAAATATACAACCGGAATGTTTTTGTTGAATTAGGGGTTGTGTTGATTCTGAAACTGTATAGAATAGCCAGCATCCCGACGCGATACAGCAAACGAACTTAGCTTAGAGGGTTAAGTTGTTAAATGTTTATTGCGTCTTATTTATCACT
>NZ_AFIE01000035.1 GCF_000214135.1 Acinetobacter sp. P8-3-8 | reverse complement strand
AAATCATTCGTTTTTTACCATAGATTTTACGACATCAGATGCTGCAAAAAATGTGCTAATATTCCTGTGTGTTCTATTACAGGATTTACATCAATCTATGTAAAAAATTGCTGTCAAATATTAAGAAATACCTTCTTTCAAGATATTATTGAATTAGATAAACCCTATTTTGGTGCTCGTTATGTATGAGCAGCACTGCAGTGTAAGGACGAGGTGCTTCTAGAAAAACTATTGTATTTGACTTGCTCAAGTGAAAGGGAAGCATACACAGGAATTGTACTTAAGTGGTCCAAAGCTATATATTACAAGATATTATCCAATGTCATATAGGCCTTGATGATGGCAGGAGAAGATGTGCTAATTTAGTAGATATGGGCTTTTATAAGCACTTAATAGTGAATTATGGTAACAATGAATTCGCCTATGAAGAACGTCATATCAACGCCATAGAATCATTTTGGGGCTGTGCTAAAAAAGCTCATCAAATTTAATGATATTGACAAAAAGATGTTTTATTTGCATCTTAAAAATAGAGTATTGCTTTAAATATCAGCATGCTAATTAATACCTTAACTTTCTTAAATTACTCTGTAGAATTCTCTTTAATTTCTTAAACTTTATTCTAAATATAGTTTAAAGGTTTGGATAACAGTAAAGAGTATAAAAACAAAATAGCCATGTTGTCTACGAAACATCATCCTAGGATTGTTATCTGCGACTCAGTAAAGGTAGGTAAATTAAACTTATAAATCTGCTACAATTACGTCAATTTTGAATTCTCACTTTTTTCAGCTTAAGTACATATTTAGAAATGTGTACATAACTGTGTACATATTGTAGATTTTTATCATGTTTAAAGAAGATTTAGCTAGTCAGGTAAAGGTTCGTAGGACTTTTGCAATCATTTCCCACCCCGATGCGGGTAAAACCACAATGACAGAAAAGCTGTTACTTTGGGGCAAAGCGATTCAAATCGCAGGAATGGTAAAAAGCCGTAAGTCAGATCGTGCAGCAACATCTGACTGGATGGAAATGGAAAAAGAACGTGGTATTTCGATTACCACATCTGTAATGCAGTTCCCTTATAAAAATCACGTGATCAATTTACTTGATACACCGGGACATGAAGACTTCTCAGAAGATACTTATCGTACATTAACTGCAGTTGACTCAGCATTGATGGTGATTGATGGTGCAAAAGGTGTCGAAGAACGTACCATTAAATTGATGGAAGTGTGTCGTATGCGCGACACACCGATCATCTCATTCGTCAACAAAATGGACCGTGAAATTCGTGAACCATTAGAATTGCTTGATGAAATTGAAAATGTACTGAAAATCAAATGTGTGCCATTAACATGGCCAATGGGTACAGGGCGTGATTTTGCAGGGGTGTATAACCTGTTAGAAAATAAGTTCTATGTTTATAAAGCGGGTTTTGGCTCGACGATTACAGATATCGAAATTCGTGATGGTTATGACTATCCTGACTTACGTGATCGTGTTGGAGAGTTGGCATTTGCATCATTTGAAGAGTCTTTAGAACTTGTTCAAATGGCTAATGATCCTTTAGATCATGATGAATTTTTAGCAGGACGTCAAACACCTGTATTGTTTGGTACAGCTTTAGGTAACTTTGCTGTAGACCATGTATTGAATACGTTTATTCAATGGGCACCAGAACCAAAAGCGCATCCAACGCAAGAACGTGCTGTAGATGCAACAGAAGATGGTTTTACTGGCTTTGTTTTTAAAATCCAAGCCAATATGGATCCAAAACACCGTGACCGTATCGCCTTCATGCGTATTTGCTCAGGCAAATATGAAAAAGGCATGAAAATGAATCATGTACGTATCGGTAAAGATGTACGAATCAGTGATGCATTGACTTTCCTTGCAGGTGAGCGTGAGCAGCTTGAAGAAGCATGGCCGGGTGATATTATTGGTTTGCACAACCACGGTACCATTCAAATCGGTGATACCTTTACATCAGGTGAAAACCTTCACTTTACGGGTATTCCACACTTTGCACCTGAAATGTTCCGCCGTGTCCGCTTAAAAGATCCATTGAAATCTAAACAACTTCAAAAAGGTTTAAAAGAACTTTCTGAAGAGGGTGCAACACAGGTATTTATGCCACAAATCAACAATGACTTAATTGTTGGTGCAGTCGGTGTACTTCAGTTTGATGTGGTTGCGTATCGTTTGAAAGAAGAATACAAAGTGGATTGTGTTTACGAGCCAGTGAACATCAATACCGTACGTTGGGTATCGTGTGATGACGAGAAAAAATTCAACGAGTTTAAGAAAAAAGCACATGACCAACTTTCAGTCGATGGCGGTGGTCATTTAACTTATCTTGCGCCAAGCCGTGTCAATCTACAATTGATGCAAGAACGTTATCCTGATATTCAATTCCGTGCGACAAGAGAGCACTAAGTTTGGATAAACCCATTTAAAAATGTAAAAACAGCTTCCTAGTGAAGCTGTTTTTGTATCAGAATACTATGCTTCTGAAGTCGGGACTTGTGTCATGCAATTCACAAAAAAATAACATCAATATTGTGTTTAAGTACGCTGTTACTTGTAGCGTGCGATTCTAAAAAAGATAAAACCAATGCTGAGGCACAACAAACACAGCAAGATGTCGCTGAAGTGTTGCCTTATTTAAATATTCAGGAAGCAAAAGCGGATTATGCAGTACCATTTTGTGAAAAGAAAAACTGTATTGAAATCGACATTCAAACCATTAACACACAAGATGCATGGTTGAATCAGTGGATTGCCAATAATCAATCACAGGTGATTCAAGCGCAAATTGATTCGAAGCAGAACATGACTTTACAGCAAGCGATTAATGCTTTTGTGAAAAAATCGGATGCATGGCAAGCTGAATTTCCTAAAAATAAAGCCTTTGAATTGCATATGCAAACACGTATGGCTTCACAGCGTAATCAATATGTTTTACTACAAGTTTCAATTAATACCTTACAAGCTGATGTCAGCATTAAAGAGCGTCAGTATTTCTTTGTTGGGGATAGAAAGTTAAAAAAAGCATTGAGTATTCTAGATGTGATTCAGCCTAAACAACAGAATGTATTGAATAGTTGGGTGCAAGATAAATATCAAGAATGGCTAGAAAAACAGGATATTGATGTTAAAAAACAAGCACCGAAAAAGTTGTATTGGGGGCAAGCAGATTGGTTCTTTGATGGTGAAGGTGTGGGATTGCATTATCGTGCCAGTGAAATTGTGAAAGACGGGACACAACTTGATATTTATTTGAGTAAAGAACAGACTAAAAATATTTTAAAAGCAGATGTTTATCAACAAATGTTCTAAAGTTTAGTCTGTATCAAAACGTAATTTTACATTTTCAATAATGTTCTAATTCGATACAAATTTTGATTGAGGATTTGCATTGAGAAGAATAGGCTATTGAATATAGATATTTTTAAATCTCAGATAGGTTTGTGAGATGTTGAATCAAAAAAACACTTTAGCATTATCAATATTGGTCGTTGTTTTAGGAATGATGGGGTGTCAGAAAACTGACCCTAAAAATACAGATAAATCTGTAGATCAAACTGCAACATCACAAGTTGTTGATACATCAATGCTTTTACAGGGTGATACTGAAAAACTCAAATTTACTTTGCCTGAGTGCAGTGGTAATAGTTGTCCTGAATTTTCAGTGGATCGTTTGCACAGTAATCAACCTTTTGTTGATGAAATTATTGACCAAGCGATTTTGAGTAATTTAGATCGTATTTTAGATGTCGCTCAAGTCAATAAATCTAAAAAAGATTTCGAGCAAAATCAATCTTCTGCTAGTGAAATACAGGAAAATGCCAGCAAAACATCTGCCCAACAAATGCAGGATCGAGTACAGCCTTATGTGAACTCATTTCTTGAGTTACAGAAAGAATTACAAAATTTAGGTGCAAGTGGTCAACTGAGTTTAACCATCAGTCCAAAAATCTTAAATGCGGAACTGCCATTGGCTACAGTGGTATTGAATAGCAGTAGTTTTTTAGGTGGGGCGCATGGTTCTTCTGCACAAACTTATTTTAACTTCGATTTAAAAACCAAGAAGCAAGTTGAATTAGATCAAATTCTTCAAGAAAATCAAAAAGACAAGTTAAAGCAATTGGCTCATGGTGCATTTAAAGTGTGGGTTATAGATTCTAAGCTTGCTGAAAATGTGGCTGAGTATGAACAAGCTTGGAAATTCAAATTAACTGACAATTTCTATTTAGGGAAACAAGGCTTAATCCTACAATATGGTGAGTATGATATTGGGCCTTATGTGGTTGGATTACCACGGTTAACGATTCCATATAGTCAATTAAAAGGCGTATTAAAACCACAATATTTCCCAGCAGAAATGCAAGTAGATCAACCCGCATCGTCTGTTGTTGCAAATGCAAAAGCCGCTTCATAATGACTTTGTCTTTGTTTGATACGCATACCCATTTTGATGTTCCCGATTTTGATGCAGATCGGGAAGCTTTAGCGTATCAAGCAAAAGCTGTTGGTGTAGAAGGCTTAGTTTTGATTGGTTTTTTACATGAACGATTTAATGATTTGATTGATACGCATCATTATTTAAATCGTTTAGTGGATGCACCTAAAAGCTATCTTGCTCCGGGATTGCATCCTTTTTATATTGAGCAACATCAAATTGAATATTTAAATGATTTAGAACGAATTCTTAAAACCCATGATTGTGTTGCAGTGGGTGAAATTGGTTTAGACACTTTTCTAAAGCAACATCGACAAGCTGATATTTTCCAAAAGCAAAAAGATTTTTTTGCAGCACAGATTGAATTAGCACAACAATTTGATAAACCCATTCTTTTACATATTCGCAAAACTCATGCGGAAGTATTGGCAATGTTAAAACAGCATCAATTTAGTAATGGTGGAATTGCGCATGCCTTTAGTGGTGGTGTTGAAGAAGCTAAAGCTTTTATTAAATTAGGTTTTAAAATTGGTGTAACAGGACAAATCACTAATCCAAATGCCAAAAAGCTACATCGTGTAGTTGAAGAAATTGGTGCAGAGCATTTAGTCATCGAAACGGATTGCCCAGATATGACGCCGTTGTGTTGTCAGACTTCAACAGAACATCGCACTCGTAATACGCCTGTAAATTTGCCTTATGTCTTAGAGGGTTTAGCCAACACATTAGCGATGCCACAACAACAGCTTGCACAGCAGTTATGGCAAAACTCCTTAACGGCGTTAGCGTTGTCTGTATAAAATCTGCATAAAGCCTGCTTGAATTGTTTTAAGTCTAAAAAACGTAAATTTGAAAAATAACCAATTCATAACACGAATAGCTAAAATTTGGCTTACATTAGAAGAATAGTGTTGTACCTCGTACTAACCTGAATAATAAAAGTTCGAATGGAAATCATGCTCAGCCGGAGGATTCACCTATGGCAACGTATAGTCATATCAATAGTTTTAAGGCTTTAAAAGATCTAAAGGTAGGTGCGGAAGACTACCAAATTTTCAGTTTGAAAGAAGTCCAATCTACATTAGGTGATATCTCAAGATTACCCAAGTCACTCAAAGTGTTACTGGAAAATTTACTGAGATTTGAAGATGATATTACGGTGAATAAGGCGCATGTTGAAGCCATTGTCAATTGGCAGAAAACACGAAGCTCAGATCAAGAAATTCAATACAGACCTGCACGGGTTTTAATGCAGGATTTTACAGGTGTGCCTGCAGTTGTTGATTTAGCTGCCATGCGTGCAGCAATGCAAGATGCAGGGAAAGATCCCAATTTAATCAATCCATTATCACCTGTGGATTTAGTGATTGACCATTCGGTGATGGTTGATTATTTCGGAAATAAAAATGCTTTTTCTGAAAATGTCGAAATTGAAATGCAGCGCAATGGCGAGCGTTATCAATTTCTGCGTTGGGGGCAATCAGCATTTAATAATTTTAGTGTCGTACCGCCGGGAACAGGGATTTGCCATCAGGTCAATCTTGAATATTTAGCTCAAGTGGTTTGGTTAAATGAACATGATGGTGAAACTTTTGCTTTTCCAGATACCTTAGTCGGAACAGATTCTCATACCACTATGATCAATGGTTTAGGCGTATTGGGGTGGGGCGTTGGTGGAATCGAAGCTGAAGCCGCAATGCTCGGACAGCCAATTTCTATGCTGATTCCTGAAGTGATTGGTTTAAAACTAACTGGAAAATTACCAGAAGGTATCACTGCAACAGACCTTGTTTTAACCATTACCCAGATGTTACGTCAGAAAGGTGTAGTTGGAAAATTCGTTGAATTTTATGGGGATGGTTTAGCTGATTTACCACTTGCTGATCGAGCTACCATTGCCAATATGGCACCTGAATACGGTGCAACCTGTGGCTTCTTCCCCATTGATGAAGTGACTTTAGGATACTTGCGCTTAACAGGGCGAAATGCGGATCGTATCGCATTGGTTGAAGCTTACTGCAAAGAACAAGGTTTATGGCGTCATGCTGGGGACGAACCGATTTTTACGGATACCTTGTCTTTAGATATGGGTACAGTCGAAGCCAGTGTTGCAGGGCCTAAACGACCTCAAGACCGTGTTAAATTATCCGATATTCCACAAACTTTCCAAAAATTGATCGAACTCGATCTCAAACCAACCAAGAATGATCAAGAGCGTCTAATCAATGAAGGTGGGGCAGGAACAGCAGTTGATGCGAAGCAATCGGCGGTACAAGCTGAACATCCACACTGCGTGATTAATGGTAAAAGCTATCCTTTAGTGCATGGTGATGTTGTGATTTCAGCGATTACATCATGTACCAATACCTCGAATCCAAGTGTGATGTTAGCAGCAGGTTTATTGGCTAAAAAAGCAGTTGAACGTGGCTTACAACGTAAACCTTGGGTGAAAAGCTCATTGGCTCCGGGTTCGAAAGTTGTGACTGATTATCTGAAAGCATCGGGTTTAATGAGCTATTTAGATCAACTTGGATATAACTTGGTGGGTTATGGTTGTACCACTTGTATTGGTAATTCAGGGCCATTACCTAAACCTATTGAAGATGCAATTCAATGTTATGACTTAAATGTTGCTTCTGTACTTTCAGGGAATCGTAACTTTGAAGGGCGAGTGCATCCTTTAGTCAAAACCAACTGGTTGGCTTCACCGCCTTTAGTCGTCGCTTTTGGATTATTAGGGACGATTCGAAATGATATTACGGTTGAGCCTTTAGGGGTTGACGGCAATGGACAGAATGTTTATTTAAAAGATATTTGGCCATCTCAAGCTGAAATTGATGAAGTGCTACAAAAAGTAAATACGGCGATGTTCCATAAGGAATATGCTGCTGTTTTTGAAGGCGATGATCAATGGAAAGCTATTCAAATTCCAGATAGTCAAACGTATGAATGGGATGTTCATTCAACCTATATTCGTCACCCGCCGTTCTTTGATCAAATCAATCAACCGATCAAAGCCATTCAGAACATTGAAAATGCCAGAATTCTTGCAGTTTTAGGTGATTCAGTCACTACGGATCATATTTCACCCGCAGGGAATATTAAAAAGGATAGTCCCGCAGGGCGATACTTACAGGCGCAAGGTGTAGCACCGAGCGATTTTAACTCCTATGGTTCTCGCCGTGGTAACCATGAAGTGATGATGCGAGGAACATTTGCCAATATTCGTATTAAAAACGAAATGTTAGGTGGTGCTGAAGGAGGGAATACGCTCTATGTTCCGACAGGAGAACAACTGGCGATATATGATGCAGCCATGAAATATCAACATGATGGTACGCCATTGGTCATTATTGCTGGTAAAGAATATGGCACAGGCTCATCACGAGATTGGGCTGCCAAAGGAACCAATTTATTAGGCATTAAGGCGGTAATTGCTGAAAGCTTTGAACGTATTCACCGCTCCAATTTAGTTGGAATGGGCGTTCTACCTTTGCAGTTTGTAGAAGGGCAAACACGTCAAAGCCTACAACTGACAGGGCAAGAACAGCTTTCAATTCTTGGGCTTTCGGATGACATTCAACCCAATCAAATATTGCAGGTAGAAGTTAAACGCGCAGATGGCCGTGTAGATCATTTCCAAGTGTTATGTCGTATTGATACCTTGAATGAAGTGGAATATTTTAAAGCGGGCGGTATCTTGCATTATGTCTTGCGTAATTTGATTGCTTCTTAAAATAGATCGACTTTAAGTTTCAGTTTTCCAAGCCCTGCTGATCTTGCAGGGCTTTTTTTATTGCGCTTAGACAAGACACCTTTTAGATAAATGAGTAAAATACTAAGCTGTACTTTTGAATTGATGTAGAACATGACCAACCTTCTCCAAGATGATGAATATGACCGCCGCTTTGCAGGTGTAGCCAAAATTTATGGGGATGATGCATTTAATCACTATGAGAAAAGTCATGTGATGGTGATCGGTATTGGCGGAGTAGGTTCTTGGGCAGTGGAAGCTTTGGCACGTACAGGTGTTGGTGAATTAACACTGGTCGATATGGATTCCATTGCAGCATCGAATATCAATCGACAATTGCCTGCGATGACTTCTACTTTGGGACATGAAAAAATTGAAGTGATGGCAGAACGTTGCCGCTCAATTAATCCACGCATCAAAATTAATTTAATTGAAGATTATTTAACACCTGAAAATGTGAAAGAAATTTTAGAAAATGTCCCAGACTTAATTCTAGATTGTATTGATGATGTCAAAGCAAAATTAGCACTCATGCTACATTGCCGTTTTAATAAAATTCCGCTGATTGTTTCAGGTGGCGCAGGCGGAAAACTCGACCCACTTAAAATACGTGTTGCTGATTTATCAAAGACAGAACAAGATCCGATGCTAGCAAAATTACGTGCACAATTACGCTCGAAAGGGATTTGTAAAAAGCCGAAAGAGAAGTTTGGCATTACTTGTGTTTATTCAATTGATAATCCATTTTCTAGCGCTGATGTCTGTGCAAGTGCAGGTCTACGTTGTGGTGGTTATGGTTCTGCGGTGGTTGTGACTTCAAGTTTTGCCATGATCGCTGTAGCGGAAGTGTTGAAGAAACTGGATCAGATTAAAGCCAAACAATAATGATTTGTTGTTTTTATTGCTAAGTTAAGCTTGTAGATCAATATCATGACTCATTTTTCAGATCGTCCTAAACTAGATTTTAAAACGCTAGCTCTCGGGATAATTTTGATTTTCGGAATGGTATATTTTATTTATTCAACGGTTCGTCATTTTTATATTAAAAATCAAGTTAATGAAGCTAAAGAAATGATGAGTGATATGCAGTCATTATTGGTTTGGTCAATGCATCAATATCATGATGATGTGATCAAGGCTTGTCATTTTAAAAATATACAACAAGTTACTCAGTCCGCAGAGTTCCAAAATATGAATCGTATTTTAAAATTACAAGATCAAATTCGTCAGTAAACTCAATTTGTTGAGCTGATCAAAGTGAATCCTACATCTGATTTACACAGTTGCATTACCACAACCTATTTTAGAAAAGCACCAATTGTCAGTGAGTATCTTTCAGGGAAATATATTTCTTATCATTATGATTTTAAAACCAAAAAAATTAAATGTTTCACCAATATCCAAAAGCGTTCTTTAGTAAAACCATGTACACGATTATAAAATAAAGACAAAATAAAGCGAAGTAGGTGCTTCGCTTTTCTATTGCAGATCAACGTTTAAGTTACTGGGCAACACTGTGTTCTTTTAAGTAATCTTCAGTGCGTTTCATCGCTTCTTTGATGTTAAGAATCGCATTTTCAACATCTGCAAAAGTTTTAGCATTGCCACCGCTTAAAGCCTGACGCCACTTACGTGCACCAGGAAGATTTTGGAATAAACCCAAAATATGACGAGTGATAATCGACAATGGCGCACCTTCTTGCATACGCTTTGCAATATAAGGCAGCATTTGATCGATAATTTCAAAACGATCAGGCATCTCTAAATTCCACAATTGACCAATTTCAGCCAAAAGGTAGGGATTATGATAGGCTTCACGACCAATCATGGCACCATCGACATGTTCTAAATGTGCTTGTGTTTCTGCAAAAGTTTTAATTCCACCATTAATTTCAATCAGTAGGTTTGGACGTTCTTGTTTTAAACGATAGACATCTTCATAACGCAGTGGTGGAACGTCACGGTTTTCTTTAGGCGATAATCCTTGAAGCAATGCGATTCGGGCATGTACGATAAAATTATTACAGCCTGTTTTTGCTACAGTATCGACGAAGTGCAGCATTTCTTCATAAGACTGCATATCATCAATTCCAATACGGTGTTTTACCGTGACTGGAATATCGACAGCATTTTGCATTTCAGCAATACATTCAGCGACAAGATCAGGTTCTGCCATCAGGCATGCGCCAATTTTATTGTTTTGTACACGGTCGCTTGGGCAGCCTACATTTAAATTGACTTCATCATAGCCCCAGTCTTGTGCCATTTTGGTACAGGTTGCAAGGTCTTTAGGGTTAGATCCACCGAGTTGTAAAATGATTGGATGTTCTTCATTGTTATAATCGAGATGTCGATTGGCACCACCAAATAAAATAGCACCTGTCGTTACCATTTCTGTATAAAGAATGACGTTTGGGTTAAATAGACGCGCAAAGAAACGATAGTCTTTGGTCGTCCAATCCATCATCGGTGCAACACTGATTCGAGGATTCTGTGTGTTGCTTGGTTTTGATAAAATACTCATTGAAAATCAACCTATTGAATCAGTGTTGTGTTGAATTTATTTGCATCTATTTCATCTTTTTTTGCTCTTTTTAAAATTTGATTTACGCCATAAATACGCCATAATAAGTAAAAATATCATAAGGCGTAAAAATGGGTACAATCACGCAGCGTAAGTTAGTCAATGGATCAATACGCTATCGTGCTGAAATTCGAATCAATCGAAAAGATTTACCAATATATAAAGAAAGTAAAACATTTGGATCGAAGAAAGTTGCAGCAATTTGGTTAGCAAAAAGGGAAGCTGAAATAGAAGAAAATCCTGAAATTTTGTTTGGTCAAGAAGATGTAATAGATCTAACTCTTTCTAACGCTATTTCGAAATATTTGGCGGAAGTGGGAGCTGAGTATGGACGAACTAAAACATATTCACTCAAACTTATTCAGAAGTTTCCAATCGCGCGGCATGTTATCACAAAAATTAAATCGACTCATATTGCTGAACACGTGGCCCTACGCAAAAAGGGCATTGAAGATCTAGGACTTGACCCTGTTGCATCTAGTACACTCCAGCATGAGTTGTTACATATTAGAGGGGTGCTATCTCATGCAGCGGTGATGTGGGATATAGATATTGATCTAAATGCCTTTGACAAAGCGACAGCGCAATTACGAAAAACACGCCAAATTTCTTCAAGTCAGAAAAGAGATAGGCTCCCGACCAATGATGAGCTGATGGCACTTACAAAATATTTTGTACAAAAATGGCGTAATCCGAACTATAGCTATCCAATGCATTTAATTATCTGGTTTGCGATCTACTCATGTAGACGTGAAGCGGAAATCACTCGAATGAAATTAATAGATTTTGACAGGCATAACAACTCATGGAAAATACGTGATTTGAAAAACCCAACGGGCTCTAAAGGGAATCATAAGGAGTTTAATGTATTACCTCAGTGTAAAAAAATTATTGAGCTTTTATCGGAGCAGGAAGTTAGAGCTAGAATGTTGAAAAGAGGCTATGGCGATGAATATCTGATACCTCTTAGTCCAAAAACAATAGGTGGTGAATTTAGAAAAGCTTGTAAGTTGCTTGGAATAGATGATTTAAAATTCCATGATTTGAGACATGAAGGGTGTACCCGTTTAGCTGAGCAAGGTTTCACTATCCCCCAGATACAGCAAATTAGTTTGCACGATTCATGGGGGAGTTTGGAAAGGTATGTATCGGTTAAACGAAGAAAACAGACCCTTAATTTTGAGAATTCGTTAGAGCTGACTTCGTAAAAATTTCATACTCTTTAGCTTGTTCGTTGTAACGTTTGTCTAAAACAAAAGCTAAGTCAAAAATATCAACTAAGTATGGTGATTTTTGACTTTCATCTATCTTGTAGCAAATAAATGGAAATTCCTTTTTTCTCGCTTTTTCTAATATTTTTGCTTTACTTAGATGGGGGTAATACATGGCTGCCACTTGTTCAAGAGTGGGAGTCATGGTTTTAAATTGCATGAATAAATAGTCTGATAAATTCATTTTTACTGTACTCATTTGGGAACCTTTTAAAAGAATGTTAATTTTTCGAATTCTTAGTACATAGAGCTAAGGTCTAGGTAACTAAATCAACTGAAATAATTGTAAATAAGATGAAATGGGTAATAATTCTGAAATAAGGGGAACTTTTTTAAGAATACACACTTATGCCAAAACTTAACGATTTTCAAAACAGCACAGTCAGACTATTAGATTATTTATATTTTCATGATGTTGTAGCCATGCAGGGCTTCTCAGAAGAGAAGTCAAGTATATATAGTCAGTTATTAGCAGCTATTGATTTATTGGCTTATCGAAGGTCTGAAGGCGCGTTGATAAGGGAACATTACAAACATTTGTTATTAATAGGAGTAGATTTTGAGTTAACTTTTGGAAAGGGTGAATTAATTAAAGATGATATCTATTTTAAAATGCAAGAAAAATATCGTGCCTACCTAATTCAACAAATAGAGTTATTGGGTTTTCAAATAGAACATTATAAGCAAGATTTAGATGAAGTATTAATCCAAATTCCAATCCAGTCAATTACTAGTGCTGCTGCTTTTAAAATTGTAAGTCAAGTTCTATATTTTGAGTACGATAATATAACTATAGGGGTGCTTAGTAAATTTCTAGATTTTAATTTTTTAACATTAGCTAAATATCAAAAAAAGAATAAAGTCATCAATGAGAGTTTTTTAAATAAACTTTTCTATAGGGCGATGTTATTTCTAGAGTTTGACATTTTTAAAAATAACTTAATTGCAGAGTATTATTCCGAAGATCAGATTGTTAACTTAAATGATTTGGAAGATTATGAAAAAGTAGCAGCTGCCATTAAGGCTAGGGGGAAGGCCAAGTCATTAAAGGGGATTGAATATGATGGATTTTATAAGCTAAAGACTAAGAATGATCTGAAGAAGTTTCTAATAAATATTGAAGAGCGATTAGGACATAATCCCATTTTCTCAGATAGTTCGGCTAATTGGATTGCCTTAATCGGTGCATGGCATTTGATACTTAAGAAAGGTAATAATCTCGATAAACCATTGTTCAAAGAGTCCCCTCAATATATTGTGGACTCGGATATCTCATGTGCCAAGCTCGCAAGAAAAAAATTAGCTGACTTTGGTTTCTCTGTGTCTGAAAAAACTATATTTGACTGCTACGATCGTGTCTATGACATTTACACGCTTATACGTATAACTGTAGAATGCTTGGTTGAAGAAAAAATGTATGGAATGAATGAAAGAGTGTTCATTCATGATTTTTACTATAATCCAAATTCTAATGCATTCTTTAAGAAGCAGTTACAAGCAGCTAAGGCTAAACTTTAAAATATTAGAGCATGCTTATTTATACAGGTTGAATAAACAAACACTATTTGAGAGCGCTATTCAGTCCAGTTGTAAATGATTCGAATCAGTTTAATTCAGATGTCATTGAACGCCAGCTTGCTCATGCGCCAAAGAATAGAATTCGCTCGGCATATAACCGAGCGCAATATTAACCAAGGGGGTCAGTTTTTAAATGCCGTTAGGGGGTCATTTTTACACTACCGAGGCTTTGTTGTATAAATATGTAAGTATCTGATTTAAATAAATTTAACTTTGGATCAAAAAATAATCAAAACTTTTTAAATCATATAGTTATGAAATCTTTGTGCAACAAAGCCGTTTAAAAGTGCTTTAAGCAAAGTGAATATGAGCTTAAATCAATAAAATTTTATTAAGATACCTATTTTCATTAGGTCTGCACGCACAAACCCAATCTTAGTTATATAATGGACTAGATTGGGTGTGACTGGTGGAAAGATTATTTTTACAAATATAGGTTTTCTCCATCGACTGAACAGCATTCTTTGGCATAGGTTTCATTGATGAGTCTTTCGATCATTTGCTCTTCGGTCAGACCATTCTTGAAAGCTAATGTAAGCAACGCTTCTCTAGCTCTTTTAGTTAATGCGTAATAGTGAGGTTTTTTCACCTTTTTCTCCTCACGGTGCTTTTTTTGATACCACGCGTTAGATAATTTTTTTCTTAAAGCATAGTGAATATTTTCATCTTCATAATAGATAATATCAAATATTGAGTTAATTAAAGTCTCATATTCAGATACATGTGATGCATCTCTTCTGTATCTCCTAAATTCTGAGTTTTCATTAATATACTTTTTAGCCCATACAAAAAAATCAGAGCATGATGATTTAAAATGACTGTTGAATTTTGTGTATATTTTGTCAAATCGATAATATATATTTTCAATTGATCTAGAATTTTCATAATAAAAAGGGATTGTATAAGCCAGATAAAGGAGCTGGAAGTATAGATTTTTTATATCTAAAATTAAGCGATCTCCTTCTTTTTCATTCAAGACTTTGCATGCAAATTGTAAGAATCTTTGATTATCTTTAATTTTATTAAAGTCAAAAGAATGTATTGTGATTCTAGATTGAAAATCCTTTAAATCACGTAAAAAATAATAGATATCATCATCACTACTATTATTCATTTCATCAATTATAAATTTACTTATGTTCCTGAGTTTATCTAGGCTGTTCAGTTTTGCGATGTCTTTTTCTATAGCATCGTTACTCTCCCGTATTCTGCGATTGTTATCAATATTTGGGCGATGATAGACAAACAGTGCCCAGATAAGATCTTCATCTCTAAGTTGTGTCAGATGTGATTTAAGATTGTCTAGTTCAGAATTGCGCATTTTGTATCCTATTTTTAAAAAGCTTACGTCATACTTTAGGTAATAAAAACAATACTTTCTACTAAGTTTTTCACTCTATTTCCCCTTGTTTTGCACTATATTTTTAAAAGCTTTCTACTAGGGAATAAGGGTGTTATAAATAAAAAATGTTTAGGCAATATAAGTTTTTAATTTAATTTTTTTATAACTAAAATTAGGTAATAAAACGATATAGTCTAAAATTAATTTTATTCCTTAATTCTAGCTTTTAATGAGGGGTAGGGTATTAAAAAATCTTTGTGAAATACGGGAAAATTGTATTTGAGGTTTTATATTTTATTTTGATTTACTGATAATTTGGTTTATTTTAAGCTTTGGTTATTAATCTAATCGTTTATTAGTTAATACCTTGTTAAGAAGTAAAACGTATATATATACTGAATTCCCTATCTCTTATGTAACTATCACACACATAGGTTCAAACATGAGAGCTTCAATTAATCAGGCACAACTTACACTTGATATTGAGAACTTCTTAAAATGTCTAAAAAGAAGAAGTAGGGAATGGGATGAATTCTATTCACAGCTTACTAATCTGTTATTAGACTTTAATGATATTTATGATCCTGATGAGGAATACACAGGTTATCTTAAATTCTTTGTAATTCTGAGATATGACTTACAGAGAATAGATTCCGATTATTTTGATCTTATGGATGAGCTAAAGATAATTGGGTATAGAGAGATGAGAGCGTGGTTTTTAGATTTATCTGAGGATTTTGAAAAAGATTATAAGATGATCGAAAAACAGAAAGATGAAAATAAAATTGAAGTGCAGGAATATTGTGAGTCAATAATTGGTAAATATAGCCGAATATTAGTTGCTCGGGTGGACTTGGGTTATTTACAAGAACATTCTAGTCGCATCAGAGTTGAAGATATTTATAATGATTTGGATATACTGCTTAATCGTATCCAGAATAAGGATGGCATATTTAAACATGTGATCGGGTATATATGGGGAGTGGAGCAAGGCGGTAAAAGTAAAGGTTTTCATTGCCATTTAGCAATCATTTATGATAATGCCTATCGTGATGGAAGCGCGGCATATTGGGGAAATGAAATTATTGAGCTATGGAGGGATATTACTAGAGGTTATGGTCAAGGCTATAATTGCTGGAACCGTGAACGTGTAGCGAAACTTCGAAGAGAGAATAAGCTAGGGATCGGTGTGATTTATCGTCGTGATTCAATCCAAGTGACAAATTTCATTGAGGCAATGGAATACATTGCTGATCATCACAAACGTACTCTTCAATACTTACGTGTAAAGCCAAAAGGACGAAGAGTATTTGGTAAAGGTCAGTTAAGAGCGCAGTATGATAGACGCTAAATGAAAATAATCTCAGATATACATTATCTAGATGAAAACGAGTTTTTTAACTTTGCAAGGCTTGCCCATCGGTGAGCTTTTGTCATTTCTAGAGGTATATATTATGAGTTTAAATTGTCCTTATTGTTTTTCGGATCAGATCATTCAGGTTGTTAATCAGCAGGTGAGTGGTTCTGATTCTACAGGTCTAGCAGCATCAGCTTCGTTCGCAACCATCGGTGCATCCATTTCAAAGGGTTTACCTTTGCCTGTATCACCACTGCTTGGCGGGCTTGCAGGTGTAGTCATTGGTGGTCTATTCAGTAGTGTGTTTGATGAGCCGAAAAAGCCAATCACCATGACCTACTATCACTGTAATCAATGTCAGCAAAACTTTCGTTGAATTAGCATAGGAGATAAAAACGATGGCACATCAAATCGAACAAATCGCCTATGTGGGCGAAACCCCTTGGCATGGTCTCGGTAATCAGCTGAGTCCGAATCAACCACTGGAAGTCTGGGCACAGCAAGCCGGGATGGACTGGCGGATTGAATCGTCGAACGTCAGCTATATGGCACAGAATGAGCGTGGTCAGAGCATTATCATGCCATTTGAAGAACAGCGAGTGTTGTATCGTTCAGATACCCATGCACCTTTATCTGTAGTCAGTCAGCGTTATCAGGAAGTTCAGCCTAAAGAGATTCTAGAGTTCTACCGGGATCTGACTGAGCAATCTGGCTTTGAGTTAGAAACCGCAGGGGTTTTGAAAGGTGGGAAGAAGTTCTGGGCTTTGGCACGTACCGGGCAAAGTACCGCTTTAAAGTCTAAGGATGTCAGTAATGGTTATATCCTGCTGGCTACTGCGTGTGATGGCACCTTGGCAACGACAGCACAGTTCACAAGTATCCGAGTAGTCTGTAACAACACTTTGGCGATTGCCTTACGTGGGCAGAGCAGTAGTGCAGGTGTAGTGAAGGTTCCACATAGCACCAAGTTTGATGCAGAGAAAGTGAAGCAGCAATTGGGTATTTCAGTTCGTGCCTGGGATGAGCACATGTATGAAATGAAACAACTCACACAGCGTAAGGTGAGTCAGCAGGAAGCCAAAGCTTATTTTGATGCCGTATTCAACAACAGCACCATGTCAATTTCCGATCCTGAAGAAAACATTATTCAGTTCTATCGTAATGTCGCGCAGCAAGCTCAGGAGAAAAAGCCTGAACCGAATGGTCGTGCCATGAATAAAGCTTTAGAGATGTTTAATGGGCAAGGACGAGGGGCTGATCTTTCATCTACCAAGGACACAGCCTATGGCTTACTGTGTTCGATCACGGAATTTGTGGATCATGAACGACGTGCCATGAGTACAGATCACCGTCTTGATTCAGCTTGGTTTGGTGCAGGAGCAGGTCTTAAGCAACGAGGATTAGAGCAAGCACTTGCTTTGATCGCCTGAAATTAACTGACTCACTTATGTCGAAATCAAGTCATCCCAAACAAATGCTCATCAGAGCACTCATGTAACCCCTCTCAATTAAAACAGCAAACAAATCGCCATACCCGACCTCGCGTCGGGTATGGCTTTTTTATGCATTTCTTTTACAGAGATCAGAATTTATAAGGATAATTCCATGAATCAAATTGTATCTATTTCCCATCAGCCTACGACGGTAGGATCAAAGATCGTAGTCAATCCAACCATCACCACCAAACGCTCAACAGCAGCCAAGCGATTGGTTAATACCAAAGGGATGGAATATCAGGACTGGCTTGAAGTTCGTAAACAAGGTATCGGTAGTAGTGATGCCGCGACTGCCTGTGGTCTTAATCCCTACATGTCGATGCTGGAACTGTGGCTAATCAAAACGGGCCGTCAAGCTCAGTCTATTGAAGATGAAAGTTCAGGTGTAGCACCGCTGTATTGGGGCAAGCAGCTGGAACCTTTGGTGGCAGAGTTCTATAGCATGCACACCCATAACAAGGTGCGACGGATCAATGCAGTACTTCAGCATCCTGATCCCGATAAACACTTTATGTTAGCCAATCTGGATTACAGCGTGGTCGGCAGTGATGACGTTCAGATCCTAGAATGTAAAACAGCAGGTGAGCATGGAGCAAAATTGTGGCGTGATGGTGTGCCTTTATATGTGCTATGTCAGGTGCAACATCAACTGGCCGTAACTGGTAAACAGGCAGCGCATGTCTGTGTGCTTATTTGTGGGCATGAAACCAAGATCTTCAAAGTGACACGGTCTGAATCAGTGATTGAGCATATTGTTCAAGCAGAACAATATTTCTGGGAATGCGTGGAAACGGATACTCCTCCATCAGTCGATGCCAGTGAATCCGCAGCTAAAGCGATTCAACAACTCTATCCAGCGCATGTACCTTTAACGGTAGAGGATCTTTCGCAAAATGAAAATGCCAATTTGATGTTCGATCAGCTCATCAAAATGAAAGAAGAGATTCAGCATCAGCAGGAACGCTTTGACCAGCTTAAACATGAAATCCAGATGATGATGCAAGACAAGGAAAGGGCAGTCTTTGCAAATGGCTCAGTAGTCTGGAAGAAAGCCAAGGATTCTATCAGCCTCAATACCAAAGCATTGCTTCAGCACCAGCCTGAACTCATCGAGCTTTATCCACTTGAAAAGCAGGGCAGTCGTCGATTCAACATCTATACCGACTAAGCCCTATCTACAGCACCCAATCAAAAATTCACAAAAATCGCTCCCCGCTCTCTACCCTTCGGTAGAGAGCAAATCGGTCGCGATTTCTGTAGCACTTTATCTGGCTCTACATTCTTTGGGTAACTTATTTGGTCCTTGTTCCGACCTACATACATAGACCCAAATTTGTAAAGTAAT
This sequence comes from Acinetobacter sp. P8-3-8, assembly GCF_000214135.1. Lineage (GTDB taxonomy): Bacteria > Pseudomonadota > Gammaproteobacteria > Pseudomonadales > Moraxellaceae > Acinetobacter. Next base: position 17,962 of record NZ_AFIE01000035.1, on the reverse strand, counting down.
ACATTAAGGAATATCAACATGATTAAAGGTTTAGCAATTACTCCACCAATCCTGGGACGGATCAGTATCGGTCGTATGATCGAAAAGAATGGCAAACGCCTACCGGAAAAGGATGACCAGTTCACCATTACTTCCCAGATTCAAAGCAAAGAGGGATGGGTGAAACATCCACTGGATGAACAGCTTCGAGCGAATACTCCTAATCAAAAGCTGCGCTCCATCCCCGTCAGAATGATCTTTAATGATCCTGACTTAAACCTACGTGCTGAATACACCTTATTTGACCGACAGACTGGCCGTCCGGTCTGTGTCGGTAATGGAGAAACCTGCCAACGTTTAACCAATCAAGGCGTGGAGCAACATTCCTGTCCATCCCCTGATTTATGTCCATTGGCTCAAGGAGGGAACTGTAAGCCCTATGGGCGTTTGCATGTGAACTTGGATGAATCCGATGAATTTGGAACTTTTATCTTTAGAACTACAGGGTTTAACAGTATTCGAACTTTGGCTGCACGGCTGAGTTATTACCATGCGGCATCAAATGGTTTGCTGTCTTGCCTCCCATTGCAGTTGATATTGCGTGGTAAGAGTACGACACAGAGCTATCGTCAGCCAGTCTATTACGTGGATCTGACTTTAAGGGAGGGTATTAGCCTGAATGAAGCGATTATTCAGGCGCAGCAAATGGATGACCAGAGTAAACAAGCAGGGTTTTATCAGGAAGCTTTGGACTTTATCGCAAGGAAGGGTTTTGCGAATGGAAGGATGGACGTAGACATGGAGGAAGGCTTGGAGGTAGTTAAGGAGTTTGATATAGATGAACTTATTGAATCTGAACCCCTGCAAACTAGAACCAAAAAGGGATCTAAATCAGGGCCTAAGTTCCATCAGGGAGAGGGTGTTGTACAAGAGATTCAGAAAAGCTTGCAGCAGAATGTACGGGTTGTAAATTAAAAAAACTTAAAGAGAACAGCGAGTTCTCTTTAGTTTATTTATTTTTTTGCTTATATTAACAAATAAATAAGATGATTGAACCTAATACCAAACGATACCAAGCAAAAACTTTTAAAGTATGTTTTTCTACAAATTTAACCATGGCTTTTACCACAAGCAAAGCTGCGATGAATGCGGTTACAAAGCCTACGGAAATATTCAATAAATTTTCTGAAGTTAAAACATCAACGTTGCGAAATATGTCATAAGTAGCGGCACCAAGCATTGTTGGTATGGCAAGGAAAAAAGAAAATTCAGTAGCTGCTTTACGTGATAAACCCGCCAACATCCCCCCAATAATGGTTGCACCAGACCGTGAAGTCCCTGGAATCATCGCAAGACATTGAACCAAACCAATAACAATGGCCTGTTTGAATCCAATATTGGTTGCCTCAATGGTTTGGACTTTAAAATTTTTAGCTTCTACAGCAAAAATTAACAGTGCACCAATAATCAGTGCAGATGCAACAACCGAAGGACTGAATAAAACTTGTTTAATAAAATCAACAGCTATAACTCCGATCACTACTGCAGGAATAAATGCAATGAAGACATTTATCGCAAAACGTCTCGCATGGTAATCACCTGATATAAAACCATGTAGTAGATTAATAATTTTTTTACGGTAGAGCCAACAAACGGCTAAGATTGCGCCCAGTTGAATGACAACTTCAAAGACACGGCCTGAGTCTGAATGAAAATCAATTAAATGGCCAAATAAAATTAAATGACCAGTACTGGAAATGGGTAAAAACTCCGTTAAACCTTCTATAAAACCTAAAAATAAGGATTTAAGTACTGAAATTATATCCATAAATAAAGTGAGTCACAGAATAATAATAGCCATCACTTTTAAGATATTTTTCTGCATTTATAAATTCACTGAGCCAAATTTTTACGCTTTCTTTACGCGGCATCCAAAGTTATGGATAGAGACTTTACGGTTTTATTTTTCATACTAGATAGTGGAATATCCCAATGCTTAGGATGAAAAACATGAGTGCGGTCATTCACGCGCATCAGCAGGTACAGCATCAAAAAAATTGCGTTGTACAAAACAATCAAAATATATCTTATTTCAACTTCTTTAAGCAGATTTCAGCTCTGAAACATAGGAGTGAAATGCCATGTTAGAGTTTGCTTTGCTTTTAGGCATCGTCTTTGTTCTGGCTTATCCCTTGGGTAAATACCTCGCAGCAATTATGCACAACCGCGATATGAAAATTGATCCTCTATTCAATTGGATTGAAAAGCCCATTTACGCGGTTTTAGGAATCAATCCCAAACGGGGGATGAATGTCAAAACCTATTCATTCAATTTTGTCATGAGCTGTGCAGTGATCGGTTTGGTGACTTGGACTCTATTTATGGTTCAAGCTAGCCTGCCGTTGAACCCAAACCATGCACCGAATATGTCATGGGATTTGGCGCTGCATACCATGATTTCGTTTCTGACCAACACCAACCAGCAGCACTATTCAGGACAGGCGCAACTGTCATATTTATCGCAAATGGTCGGCATTGTCGGCTTGCAGATCATCACGCCGATGATGGGCCTGGCGATGGTGGTGGCTACAGTTCGAGCACTGTTCTACAAACAATCCAATGCACTTTCTGAAACCGATCAACAGACCAGCTTTAAGCATAAAGTGCAGCAAATTAATGTCGGCAACTATTGGGCCGATGTGATTCGTCCGACGTTCCGCTTTCTGATTCCTTTATGCATGGTTTGGTCATTATTGCTCACTGGCCAAGGCGTACCATCGACTTTTCAAGGCGGCCCAGAAGTTCAAGTCATCGACCAAAGCAGCGAATTAACAACGCAAAAAATACCTTTAGGCCCTGTTGCGCCCATGGTAGCAATTAAGCAATTGGGCAGTAATGGTGGTGGCTGGTATGGTCCGAACAGCAGTGTACCTTTGGAAAATCCGACACCATTGTCAAACTTTCTGGAAATGCTTGCGATTTTACTGATCCCTGTTTCGGTGATTTTTATGCTGGGCTTTTTCACCAAACGCGCCAAATTCGCAGGCTTGGTCTTTGCTTCAATGCTGCTGATGTCGATCATTTCTGCGACTAGCGCTATCTGGTCAGAAAGCCTTTCATCGACTTCGACATTGCTTTCCGCCATGGAAGGTAAAGAAGTGCGTTTTGGCGAGGCATCATCTGCTTTGTGGTCAGCGGTCACCACCCAAGTCAATAACGGCTCAGTGGATATGATGCATGATTCATCTGCACCGCTCACAGGTATGGTGCAATTGTCCAATATGCTGATCAATGCCATTTGGGGCGGAATAGGCTGCGGTTTGCAGCAATTCATAATTTATCTGTTTTTAGCGGTCTTTATTGCAGGCTTAATGACCGGCCGAACCCCAGAATTGTTTGGCCGCAAAATTGAAGCCGGTGAAATCAAGCTGCTCGCTGTTGTGATTTTGATCCAACCCATCGTCATTCTTGGTTTAACCGCAATAACTGTATTTTTCCCTGAATTGACGGGCAACAGTAATCCGCAATACCACGGCATTTCTCAAGTTCTGTACGAATATGTGTCTGCATTTGCCAACAATGGCTCAGGCTTTGAAGGGCTATCAGACAATACCGTGTGGTGGAATGTCACATGCGGTATTGCTTTATTGCTCGGCCGTTTCCCGACATTAATTATTCCTTTAATCATCGCTACACGTTTAGCTGCCAAACGCCAAGCACCTGAAAGCAGCGGCAGTTTAAAAGTCGAAACGCCAACATTCGCACTGACTTTAATTGCCATTGTGGTGATGTTGACCTTATTGCAATTTATGCCAGTCCTGGTCTTGGGGCCAATTGCTGATCATCTGTTATTGGTTCAAGGTTAAGGGTGAGTACAATGAATCATTCAAAACAAACTGTTCAAACACAGCAAAACACTATCGCTTCAACCTTATTTCAAGCTGAATCATGGAAAAATGCCTTTATTAAACTGCTACCGCAGCATGTGATTAAAAATCCGGTGATGGCCATCGTTTGGCTTGGGACGCTGATTACACTGGTTAGTACAATTTTGGGGCAAGCCAGTCTGGTTTTTGGCTTATTGGTGACATTGATTTTATTTGTGACTGTTCTCTTTGCCAATTATGCTGAAGCCCTTGCCGAAGCTAAAGGCCGCGGACAGGCGTCATCCCTGCGTCAAGCGCGTCAAAATTTGACGGCGCGCCGGATCCATTCTAAAGATGATATGGATGGGGTGCAGATTTCAGCGGCTGAATTGAAAATGCATGACTTGATTGAAGTGCGTGCAGGGGAATTCATTCCCGCAGATGGTGAGATCATTCAAGGCTTTGCTACGATCAATGAAGCTGCTGTAACAGGTGAATCTGCGCCGGTACTGCGTGAAGCGGGCACGGATAAATCAGGGGTGATTGGGGGAACCAAAGTCTTAACCGACCGGATTATCGTTCAAGTGACGGCAGAGGCGGGAAATAGTTTCCTTGATCGAATGATTGCTTTGGTCGAAGGCTCAAACCGTCAAAAAACACCGAATGAAATAGCTTTAGGTATTTTACTGACCGTGATGACTGTGACTTTTATCATCGTCGTGGTCAGCCTGCCGTTGATTGGACATTTCCTGCATATTGAAATCAGCCCGATTTTATTGGTGGCGCTATTGGTTTGCTTAATTCCAACCACCATCGGCGGTTTATTGCCAGCTATTGGAATTGCAGGGATGAACAGAGCGCTCAAAGCCAATGTGATTGCCAAATCAGGCAAGGCGGTTGAAGTTGCAGGCGATATAGATGTTTTACTACTCGATAAAACCGGAACTATTACTTACGGTGACCGTCAGGCGACTGCTTTTTATCCCTTAACAGGAGTGACGGAGTCTGAACTTCGCCAAGCGGCGGTACTGACTTCTTTGGCCGATCCAACGCCAGAAGGTAAATCGGTGGTTGCTTTGGCCAAAGAGCAAGGTGAAAGAGTGGCCGAGCCTGAACAGGCTGAATTTATCGCTTTTAATGCGTCCACACGCATTTCAGGCCTTAACTTGGCGGATGGTCATCAAGTGCGTAAAGGCGCTATGGATGCCATTCTTAAATTCGCTTCGCAAAACCTTGAAAATCATGCCGAATTGAAAGCGCGCGTAGAACAAATAGCTTCAAAAGGGGCAACGCCGCTGGTCGTGGCTAAAGACCAGAATTTGTTGGGTGTCATTGAACTATCAGACGTGATTAAGCAAGGCATTAAAGAAAAATTTGCGCGCTTACGTGAAATGGGCATTAAAACTGTGATGGTGACCGGAGATAATCCGCTCACAGCAGCGGCCATCGCAGCAGAGGCTGGTGTGGATGATTATATCGCTGAAGCGAAACCAGAAGATAAACTCACATGCATTCGAACCGAGCAAAACAAAGGACATTTGGTAGCGATGGTCGGTGACGGTACTAATGATGCACCGGCGTTGGCCCAAGCAGATATTGGCTTAGCCATGAACTCGGGAACGCAAGCAGCCAAAGAAGCAGGCAATATGGTGGACTTAGATTCTGATCCAACCAAATTGCTATCTGTGGTTGAAATAGGCAAACAGCAGCTGATTACTCGCGGTGCATTAACCACCTTTTCCTTGGCGAATGATGTATCAAAGTATTTTGCAATTTTGCCGGCATTATTCGTCGCGGCAATTCCGCAAATGCATGTGTTAAATGTCATGCAACTAGGCAGTTCTGAAAGTGCCATCCTGTCTGCGCTGATCTTTAATGCGATCATTATTCCTCTGCTGATTCCAATTGCACTGCGCGGTGTGAAATTCAAACCTTCGACATCTACCCAATTATTGCGCCGCAACATGCTGATTTATGGTGTGGGCGGGGTGCTGCTACCGTTTATTGCCATTAAAGCGATTGATCTGCTGATCAGTCCAATCTTGGCCCTATAAATTTTTTGAGGATGACAAAGTGAATATGCAAAATCATCAATTGGCAGACTCATCATGGGGTGAGAAACTGCGCGCTTCGTTTGGAATGACCATCATTGCTCTAGGCTTATGCGGCTTTGTATATAGTGCTGCTGCAACCAGCTTAGGACAAATGCTCTTTCCAAAACAAGCCAACGGCAGCTTGATTGTCGAAAATAATCAAGTGATCGGTTCACGCTTAGTGGCACAGCCTTTTGCCCAAGTTCAATATTTCCATCCGCGTCCATCTGCCGCAAATTATGATCCTATGGCGATGGCCGGATGCAACATGGCGAGAACCAATCCTGAACTGCAGAAAGCCATAGAGGAACGGCTGAATCGAATCGCAGCGAAGGAACAGATTGAAAAATCTAAAATTCCTGCGGATCTGGTCACCGCTTCAGGCAGCGGCATCGACCCTGAAATTAGCGTGCAATCAGCCATGATTCAAGTGAAGCGGATTGCCCATGCACGGCATATGCCTGAACAGAATGTCGAAAAACTGATTCAGTCGCATACGGTTCAGCCGATTTTTGGGATTTTAGGGCAGGCACGTGTCAATGTGCTTGAATTGAATTTGGCTTTGGATCGGGGCGGGAAGTGATATGAATGGCTTGATGATTAAAATATAGTGATTGAAAGCTATTGAATAATCTGAATTAAGTTATATACGATTGTTGGGCGAGGGGATGTTCTATACCTCCGCCCAACGGTGGCATCCATATTGCCCAGCAATAGCCAAGCTGACTTTAGACGCATTTAAATGAATTTAAAAACATCTTTTAAAGCAATAAATAAAGATTACTTCTATGACTGATCCACGAACCAATAAAGCCGATGTTTTGCTGCAACATACACAGCGTTATCAGTCTGGGCGGCTGACGATTTTTTTAGGCGCAGCTCCGGGCGTGGGAAAGACCTTTGCCATGCTGGTTCGTGCGCATGAACTGGCGCTGCAGGGTATTAATATCGTCATTGGCTATGTAGAAACGCATGGCCGTAGAGAAACTGAAAATTTAATTTCTGGTTTAGATATAATTCCGCGCAAGGCTATTGAATATCAAGGGCAGCATCTGGAGGAAATGAATCTAGATGCCGTTTTGGATAAAAAGCCCAGTATTGTTTTGGTGGATGAATTTGCCCACACTAATATGCCCGGCAGCCGTCATGAAAAACGCTGGCAAGACATCAATGAATTATTAGATGCTGGTATTGATGTTTTTACCACCATGAACATTCAGCATTTGGAAAGTTTGAATGATGTGGTATATCAAATCACTGGGATTCGTGTCACTGAAACCGTGCCAGACCGGGTGTTCGAACGGATTAGAGATATCCGCTTAATTGATTTGCCTGTGAATGAGCTGTTTGAGCGCTTAAACCAAGGGAAGGTTTATGTGCCTGAGCAGGCGGAACAGGCCTTACAGCGATTTTTCAACAGCTCCAACTTAACGGCACTGCGTGAACTGGCAATGCAAACCGTTGCCAATTATGTTGATAATGATGTACGCGAAAATTTCGCCATTCAAGGGCTTGCTCAAATCCCCTTAAAAAATCATGTCTTAATTATGATTGATGGCAAAGGGCATTCTGAAGCTTTAGTTCGGACTGGATGCCGTATTGCCGAGCATCGTGCGGCAAACTGGACGGTTGTTGCTTTTTCTCATGATACGCAAATCATGAATAAACAGGAAAACTCGCAAAGCCGTGAAATAGAACGGGCTTTAAACTTAACGCGTCAAATGGGCGGAATGACAGAAGTCCTTTACGGCCAGCAACATGCTAAAACTTTATTTGATTATGTGATGGACCGCGGCATTTCAACCTTAGTTTTAGCGCAAGCGGCTCCGCAAAAGTTTTCGCTGAATTTAAGGCTCAATTTGATTGATCAATTACTGCAATACCGGCCCAGTTTTGAACTCAGTATTGTGCCGATTATTGCAGAGAATAAGCATCTGTCCTTTTTCACTCAAAGGGCATTCTTGTCGCTAAGAGAAATACAGTACGTACTAGCCACCACAGTCATCAGCATTGTGATTGCAAGCTTAGGGGAAAAGTATTTAGGGATTGAAGATCTTTCGGTGATTTTTATCACCGCTGTGGTTTTTGTGGCATCAAAAACACGGATGCTGGCTGCAGCTTTTTCAGCCATCCTATTCTTTCTAGCTTATAATTTTTTCTTTATTTCCCCGCAATTTACATTTCAGATTTCTGCACATCAGGGGATTGTCACCGTGATTGCATTTTTGGGCGCGGCTTTAATTTCGAGCCGATTAGCGTCACGTTTGAAAGAGCAGGTGACTGCACTCAAAACGGCGAACAGTTATAACAGCATTATGCAGGATTTAGGGCAGAAGCTGTCCACAGCATTAGATTTGGCACAAATCAAGGAGATTGCTGAACATAGCCTGAGTAAAAATCTCAATGCAGATGTCTGGCTGTATTTCCCAGATACTGCAGCAACTCAAGCATCATCCACTATCATCATGAGTAATAAAGAAAAAATTTCAGCCGATTGGACATTCAAAAACCATCAACCGTCCGGTCGCTTTACCCAAACCTTGACGGAAAATGAGTGGTGGTTTTTGCCCTTATTGGCTTCCAAGCAATGCTTAGGCGTGGTGGGGTTGAAACTTAAAGATGTGCAAGCAGTAATCAATACGGAGCAAAAACAGCTCGCTGAACTCATGGTAGAGTATCTTGCGCAGGCGATTTTCCGCACCCAGCTGACCAAGGCTTTGGAAATAGCCAATGTGAATTCTGAAACGGAAAAATTGCGCTCGGCATTATTATCATCCGTATCGCACGATTTACGCTCGCCTTTGGCGTCGATGATTGGAGCAGCGGATACTTTGAGCACTTACCGCCATTCCATGAATAAAAATGATCAGGACAGCTTGCTGGAAGCGATTCATTTAGAGGGAGAGCGTTTAGACCGCTATATTCAAAACCTACTGGATATGACCCGTTTAGGCCATGAAGGCTTAAGCTTGAAGCGGGACTGGATTGGAGTTGATGAACTGATCGGTTCAGCAGTGCGCCGTTTAAACCGTTATATGCCAGATGCATTGGTTGAAGTGCATGCGCCTCAAGAATCTTTGAGTTTATTTGTACATGCCGCCTTGATTGAACAGGCCATTTTTAATGTGCTGGAAAATGCCGCAAAATTTTCACCAGAGAATAAAGCTGTGATGATTGAGGTGCAGCAGGTGAATGAAAATGAGATCGAAATTGCCATAACTGATAAGGGGCAGGGTATCCCGGAAGGTGAGCGGGAACGCATTTTTGACATGTTTTATACCATGCAGCGCGGTGACCGCGGGCAATATGGTACAGGCTTGGGCTTGACGATTGTGAAAGCGATTGTGGGTGCGCATATGGGGAAAATCATGGCATCATCAGGCAAGAACAATCAAGGAACATGTATCCGCATACAGCTTCCTATTCAGCAAATTACTTAAAGCATCTAGCAGCTTTTAGGTGGGAAAATGCCAGAACAGAATGAATCAGCCAGCTCCATGACCAATGTCTTGATTATTGATGACGAAAATCAGATTCGAAAATTCTTGGATATAGCACTCAGAGCGCAAGGCTATAAAACGCTTTTGGCTGAAAATGGCCAAAAGGGTTTGGAACTCCTAGCTTTGCAAGGCGCGGATTTAGTGATCCTCGATTTGGGTTTGCCAGATTTGGATGGTTATGAGGTTTTGTCTGAGCTTCGCACATGGTCGCACGTTCCAGTGATAGTGCTGTCTGTGCGGGCAAATGAAGAAGAAAAAGTGAAGCTTCTGGATGCTGGCGCAAATGATTATGTGACCAAGCCGTTTAGTGTTCAGGAGCTGATGGCGCGCATTCGTGTACTGCTTAGGCAGCATCAGCATAGTACTGTTTATACGACAATTTTTGATGATGGCGTATTAAAAATCGATTTTTCCAAACGGCAGGTTTTTTTAAATCAACAATTGCTCTCCTTAACGCGCAAAGAATATCAGCTGCTGAATTTATTGGCGAAAAATAAAGGCCAATTGATTACCCAGCCGCAAATACTGAAAGAGCTGTGGGGGCCAACGCACCAAGAAGATACGCATTATTTAAGGATTCTGGTTGCTAAATTAAGAGTGAAGTTAAATGATAATGCTGTGCAGCCTAAATATATTATTACTGAACCGGGAGTGGGTTTGCGATTTTTGAAGATTTATTAATATTAAATATGTCATTTATTTTACATGAGTAATTAGACCTCTTTCATAAATCATTTTTTGCTCAGTTCCAAGTTGTAGATTCCAGCGATTAAATTGAATCTCAAACCAAGCCTTTTACCTCTATTTCGATAACACTCAGCAAGGATTTTGAAGGTTTTCAGGCTGCCAAATACATGCTCAATTCCGATTCTTCTTTTATTGATTTCTTGATTATAGATTTTCAATTCAGGATCCAATTTACAGTGTCTTTTGGCTTTTAATGGCAACAGGCTATTCGGATACAACACATAAATCCCCTGATAGCCTTTATCTGCAAGGATAAAAGCCCCAAAAGGAATCTGGTTTAAATTGCGTTTGAACAACTCGAAATCATGCACTGCACCGCGACTGGTACATAAACTCAGAATTTGCTGAGTTTTGTAGTGAATCATGGCCTGTACTTTAAAGGTATGGGTCTTTTTCTTGCCGCTATAGCTTTTCTTCTGTTTTTTTAGGCCTTTGGATTGGAATTTCCGTGGCATCCACGATCACAACATTCCAGTCGATGCCTTTGCCCTCGGGTAAATCTTTGGGTAAATTAAACAGATTGGACCGAATCAGGCAGTCTTCAACATGACGGACAATTCTTGAGGCTGTGGGCTCTGAAACCCCGTAACTCGTCGCAACGTGAAATAAGGTTCGGTATTCCCGCCAATAGCTCAGACAGAGCAGAACCTGATCCTCCAGGCTTAACTTGGGCGGTCTGCCTTTGGCAGAGACATGCTTCTGCAATTGCTCAACCATCAAATAGAAAGTTGACCATGAGATGCCTGTGTATTGCTTGAACTGAGGATCAGAAAGCTTGTTTGAATCGATGTATTTCATCCGCAGATTATGCACGAATGCTAAGAAATCCGGAGTGCAAATATTAACCAAAAAGAAGATCGTTTTTTGATTTATGAAAAAAATCTATTGTTATTTTTATGTTTTAACTTATTTTAAATTAGCTTTTTCGTGGTTTTAATAGTTTAAAAAATAATCATATTAGTTGGGTGCTTTTTTACGGTTTATTTACGTTACATTCGGTAGAACTTGTTTTATTTTGATCATTGTTAATATTTAACAGGACAAAATAATGAGTAATTTACTCATGGCTAGACATAATATAGCTGACGAAGAAGCGGTCCCTGAATCCATGCCATCTGCGCGTCAATGCTGCGATATTGAAGATATTCTATTTTCAGAAGAAATCGAAAACTATCTGCAGCGCTATCCCAATACCCGTCATGTTGAGATTTGCCTGCACGATCTGAATGGTCATGTCCGCGGCAAGCGCATAGATATTGTCGGTCTAAAAAATATTGCACAAGGCTGTTATTTCCCAATGTCTATTTATGCCATGAGTCTTGATGGAGAAGTGATTGAAGAATCGGGTTTAGGAAAATCGATCGGTGAGCCGGATTATTTATGTAAACCTATATTGGGAAGCCTGCAGCCCTGCGCTTTAAATCCAGAGTCCAATGCACAGTTATTCCTAACCATGAAAGATGACAATCATCAAGATTGCGAAGTTGAACCGCGCAATATTTTAAAAAAAAGTTTAAGAGCGCTGCATGATCAAAACTTTTATCCTTGCATGGCCGCAGAATTGGAGTTTTATTTATTTGACAGCAATGAAAAATCTGGCTCCAATCAGATTTATTTAAATCAATGTTTTGATGTGAATGTGCAAGATAAATATCAAGACGTTCTGGATGAAATTGAACGGATTGCCCTTTTGCAGGGGATTCAGATTACAGGCTTAGTCTCGGAATCATCTTCCGGGCAATACGAAATTAATATTCAGCATAGCGGTGATATTTTGAAGCTATGCGATCAGATCATGATGCTAAAGCGCACCATTAAGCAAGTCGCTGTAGAACATGGGTTACATGCAAGCTTTTTGGCTAAGCCTGATCTGAATAAAGCGGGCAGCGGCATGCACTTTCACATGAGTTTGTTAAATCAAGACCAGCAGAATATTTTCAGCATGAAGCAGAATCCTTTACCGTCACGGCAATTATTAAAGGCGATCAGCGGGCTGATAGTCTTGCTGCCGCCGTCGATGGCCGTGCTTGCTCCGAATGTAAACTCATTCCGCCGGTTTAAAGCTGGAAACCATGTGCCCTTAGAAGCTAATTGGGGCGTGAATAACCGCAATGTGGCCATTCGCATACCATGTTCGGACAATGAAAATCAACGCTTGGAATATCGTGTTGCAGGTGCGGATTGCAATCCTTATTTAACTGCAGCCCTGATTTTGATCGGCACACTGCATGGGTTGACACAGAATCTGGAAATTCCACAGCAAGCCACTCAGATAAAAAATAAACATCAGCCGCACTTTTTAAGTACGAATCAGCTAGATGCTTTAACATTTTTTCACCGGAATACTGTTTTGCAAAAATATCTCGGCAAAAGATTTATGGAATTATGGTGTGCAGTTAAACGTGCTGAGCATCAGTATATGTACAGCCAAATTACTTTGATCGAACAACATTGGGATATTTAACTGCTTAAAAATGTATAACACGATAAATAATGAAGATGATGCTAGAAATCAGAAGCTCAATGAAGAATTATATTTGAAGTATAGTTTACAGGAAATTGATTCTGACATTTTAGTAAAGAAATACCAGTATGCGTCAAAAAGTATGAAAAAAATAATTCATACTATTTTTAAAGAAAGAGGTTTTAATCGAAGTGAGATAGATCATATATTGAAATCACTCAAGTAAAATAATTATGCCAATAGTATTGCTGATACTATTGGCATTTAACTTTTAAAAAGATTTAGTCAGGGTGAATACTGCTTCAGTTTTTACCCCTTTTTTATTTTGACTTGTAAAGTCTTTGGTTTTTAAATTACTACCAACCGCTGCTAATTCTGCATTTATTCCCATTGGGTTATAGCGGTAAGTTGCACCAATTTTCCAATCAAAAAAATGGTCTTTTGCTTCAGAACCATAAATGTCCTGATTTGCTTTGGAATAACCTAAGCTAACATTTGTGCCAAAATTAGTTTGAGCAATCGGTGTAGCATATAAGACATTAAAATACCAATTTGAGATATCTTTACCTATACTGTCACTGGCAGCTTTGCCGCCATAGTTATAGGTATAGCTTATGCTTGGTGTAAAGCTATCGTTCTGATGCAGCAACGCATTAAAGATCATTTTGAAATAGTATTCATTATAATTTAAATCGCTGTTGCCGATGTAATTGTAGCGCAGCATGCCAAGATCAACTGCAGGATGGATTGAACCTAGCGCGATTGGCGCTGTATAGCCGATCTGGGGATCCAGTTCTAAATTTACTTCGTCATCAAAATCAACATTCGATGCAAATGCAGCAAGATAAAATCCTGAAGCATGGCTTAAAACAAAGTTTCCCTGCAAGGCCGGATCATTCTGGGTTTGCGTTTGGCCGCGCCAGCGGTAGTCGCTGGCCAATGATACATTACCTGAAAAGCTTAAAGCGGGAGAGCTTTCATCTCCAGTAGCAAAAGCATAACTTGAATAGAGCGGTATAAGACTAAAAAGTAGATGGTATAATTTTTTCATAACACTTTAAATTAGTAGTCATTGAAGCAATGTATGTTATGGTTTAATTTATTGATATATAATAAAATTATCGTAAATTTTGCGTAAAATAAGTATAAAATTTAAGATGAATATTTTTTAAAGTAATAAAAATCAGTATTCATATTGTCTAAAAGACGTTTGCATATGAACTTTAATAAGCTAGATGAATTTGACCCCTTTGTTTTTAGAACTACAGGCTTTAACAGTATTCGGACTTTGGCTGCACGGCTGAGTTATTACCATATGGCATTAAATAGTTTGCTGTCTTGCTTACCATTGCAACTCACTTTAAGAGGGAAAAGCACCACACAAAGCTATCGTCAACCGGTGTATTACGTGGATCTGACTTTAAGAGATGGGATTAGCTTGAATGAGGCGATTATTCAGGCGAAGCAAATTGATGAACAGAGCAAGCAGGCGGGGTTTTATCAGGAAGCTTTAGACTTTACCGCAAGGAAGGGTTTTGCCAATGCACGGTTTGAAACGGATATAGAGGAAGGGTTAGAGGTGCTGGAGGAATACTACCCTTAACAAGAACAAAACCGTACGGTGGAGCAACAAGCTTCGCATGAAGGGTTTGTGCAGGATATTCAGCAGGGGTTGCAGCAATCAGTCAGACCCGTCAACTAATCGGTTGGTTGGAAAAGAGCAGCTTTCTAGGTTGCTCTTTTTTACGACAGTATTAGTCGTGGGAGTCGTCAAAGTACTATTTTAGCTATAGTTATCCCGTTAAAATAACAAGACTTAATTAATCTCTATTTTTTTTGTTAAGTGCATGACTTTTAATAGGTCGTAGATATGCTAACTTAGCAACATTGTTTAACATTAAGTATAAAACCAAAGCGGTTGATCTTGGATTGAGGAAATAAAATGCATTCATTGGAACAAAAATTTCTAAATGACTTAGATGACAAGCTTTGGAAAGCCGCCGATAAATTACGCAGCAGTCTAGATGCAGCCAACTATAAGCATATTGTTCTCGGGCTGATTTTCTTAAAGTACGTTTCAGATGCTTTTGATGAACGGCAATCTGAACTCAAAGAATTGTTTGCACAAAAAGACGACCACAACATCTATTACATGCCGCGTGATCAGTACGACAGCGAAGAAGAATACCAACAGGCTATTGCTGATGAACTAGAAATACTGGATTACTACCAAGAAAAAAACGTATTTTGGGTGCCCAAAGCAGCACGTTGGTTAAGTATCCGCAATGCAGCAGCTTTACCAATTGGCTCAATCATTTGGCAGGATGAGCAAGGACAGGACGTGAAGTTACGCTCTGTATCTTGGTTGATTGATAATGCTTTTGATGAAATTGAAAAAGCCAATCCAAAACTAAAAGGTATTCTGAATCGTATTGGACAGTACCAACTGGACAATGACAAGTTACTTGATCTGATCAATACTTTTTCTGATACCAGTTTTACTAATCCAGAATATAACGGTGAGCAACTCAGTCTGCACAGTAAAGATATCCTCGGGCACGTCTACGAATACTTTTTGGGACAGTTTGCCTTGGCTGAAGGCAAGCAAGGTGGGCAGTACTACACGCCTAAAAGTATCGTCACCTTAATTGTTGAAATGTTGCAGCCTTATAAAGGGCGAGTATATGACCCGGCAATGGGTTCAGGCGGATTCTTTGTATCCAGTGAAAAGTTCATTGAACAACATGCACAGGAAAAGCGTTACAAAGCATCAGAGCAGAAAAAGCATATTTCTATTTATGGTCAGGAGAGCAATCCGACCACATGGAAACTGGCAGCTATGAACATGGCGATTCGCGGGATTGATTTTAATTTCGGTAAGAAAAACGCTGACAGCTTTCTAGATGATCAGCATCCAGACTTACGCGCCGACTTTGTCATGGCCAACCCACCTTTTAATATCAAGGATTGGTGGCATGCTTCGCTAGAAAGTGATGTACGTTGGAAATACGGTACACCGCCACAAGGTAATGCCAACTTTGCTTGGATGCAGCACATGTTACATCATCTGTCACCAACAGGCAGCATGGCACTTTTACTTGCCAATGGTTCGATGAGTTCCAATACCAACAATGAAGGCGAGATTCGTAAAAACTTGATCGAAGCTGATCTGGTGGAATGTATTGTCGCGTTACCGGGACAACTGTTTACCAACACGCAAATTCCAGCTTGTATTTGGTTCTTGACCAAAGATAAAAAGAACGGCTTATCCTTGGATAAAAAGAAAGCCAACCGTGAAGGCAAGACGCTGTTTATCGATGCTCGTAATTTGGGCTATATGAAAGATCGCGTACTGCGTGACTTTACCGATGCCGATATTGCCAAAATCACCCAGACCTTGCACGCATGGCAGCAGGGCGAGAACTTTGAGGGTGAAAAGTATCAAGATGAGAAAGGGTTCTGTTTCTCTGCTGAGCTCAAAGATATACAAAAGCACGACTACGTACTGACTCCGGGGCGTTATGTGGGTGCAGTCGAGCAGGAAGATGATGGCGAGCCATTCGCTGAGAAAATGCTGCGTTTGACCGCTCAGCTCAAAGAACAATTTGCTGAAAGTGCTGTCTTGGAAAGTGAGATTAAAAAGAATCTAAAGGGCTTGGGTTATGAGTTCTGATCATCCTTTATTGCAAGAAATTCAGAAGGGTGAAAGTCAAAACCTTGAATTTAAAGAGCAGTTACCGAAAGGGCAACAGGTCGCAAAGACCCTGATTGCTTTTGCCAATACTAGTGGTGGTAAATTGGTAGTGGGTGTAAGTGATGATCGCCAACTCGTAGGTATTCAAGATGATATTTTTGAGCTACAAGACCAGATCACATCGATGATCAATGAGCTGTGTGCGCCTAATATTCTGCCTTACATTTATATCGAGAATATCCAAGGCATTGAGTTGCTGGTGATTGAAGTCAGCCGTGGTTCATTATTGCCTTATTATCTCAAGCCGCAAGGCAAGGCACAGGGGACGTATATTCGTTTAGGTGCAAGCAATCGTGTGGCATCGCCTGAATACATTCAGCAGCTTGAATTGCAACGTCTGAACCAGACTTTTGATGAGCAGCCGAATCCGCAATACAGTTTAGATAACATCGATTTACAGCCTTTACAGCAAGCCTTTGCTGAGGTGGGTAAAGAATTGTCTTTGCAGAAAATGCGTAATCTCAAATTGATCATTCAGCAGAATGGACAGGATTACCCAAGTCATGGGCTGCTCATTTTGTTGGGGCTTTATGAGCAGGTTGAGATTAAATGTAGCCGCTTTAAAGGCACGACCATGACAGTATTTTTGGATAAAAAAGAATACCGTGGAGACTTATTTAGTCAGTTGAAGCAAACAGAGCAATTCATCAAAAATCATTTGCATCTACGCGCAGAAATTTTAGGCTTGCAGCGTACAGAAAGTTATGAAATCCCCATTCCTGCAATTCGTGAAGCCTTGGTGAATGCAGTGCTGCACCGTGATTATAGTAATGCAGGGCGTGATATTAAGGTTGGCATTTATGATGACATCCTGAATATTGTATCGCCGGGTGGTTTGCCCAATGGTCTGACTGAAGAGGATTTGGCACAAGGTCGTTCAGAGATCCGTAACCGTGTCTTGGCCCGTGTGTTTAAAGAGCTGGGTTATATCGAGCAGTGGGGCAGTGGTATTGCGCGGATCAAAGATCTTTGTTTGCAGGCAGGCAATGTCGAACCTCAACTGAAAGCCCAAGGAGATTTTGTCGATTGGGAGTTTTACCGTCCTTCGACTGAGCAAGCAGGTGGCTCAATCGGTGGCTCAATAGGTGGCTCAATTCAAGAAAGTATACTGACAGATCGGCAAAAAGAAATTTTAGTTTTAATTCAACAGAACCCGAAAGTTTCCTATCGTGCTATGGCAGAGCAGCTTGGTATTAATGAGTCAGCAGTGAAAAAGCATTTGAATAACTTAAAAGATATTGGTTGGCTTGAGCGTATGGGTGGAACTCGTGGCTCTTGGGTGATTAAGAAAGAATTTGGGGGTGATGTGTGAGTTTTGAATTAACAACTTTGGGAGAATATATTTCAGTACAAGGTGGTTATGCTTATAAGAGCCAACAATTTATTCAAAGCTCTACATATCCCGTATTAAAAATAAAAAATATTCGAACAGGTTATATAGATTTTAATGACTGTGCTTATATTGATAAAAAGGTAGCGGATGAAACTGAACGCTATATTGTCAATGAGGGTGATATATTAATATCTCTGACGGGTTCTGGACCAAATGCACCACAATC
>NZ_AFIE01000036.1 GCF_000214135.1 Acinetobacter sp. P8-3-8 | reverse complement strand
GCATCTGAGAACTCACGTCCAACTCCTGAAGCTTTCACACCACCAAAGGGCACAGCAGGATCAAGGAAAGTATGCATATTCACCCAAATTGACCCTGCCTCAATTTGTGGAATTAAACGCATCGCCTTTGCTAGATCATTGGTCCATACGCTAGCTGTCAAACCAAACCGTGAATGGTTCATCATGGTGATTAACTCTTCATCCGTTTCAAATGCAATCACATCCACAACAGGTCCAAAAGTTTCTTCGAGAAATAATGGATCATCAATCCCTTGCACTTTTAACAACGTTGGTTCAACAAAATAACCTGTTGTTTGTAAGGCATTTCCCCCTGTAATTACTTGATTATTTCTTTGTGCCAAATCCAGATAATGTTTTACCTTTTCAAAATGTGGTCGGTTTGAAAGTGGGCCAAACATCGTCATCTCATCGAGTGGTGAACCAATTTTTAATTGCTGCACTACTGCTGAAGCCTTTTGTACAAATTCATCATATTTGGACTGGTGAATAAAAAAACGTTCCGGCGCTGCGCATACTTGTCCTTGATGTACAAAAGTTGCTTGTAACAAATTCGGTAATATTTCATCAATATTTACATCTGCCAGAATTGCTGCTGCATTCTTCCCTCCCAACTCTAGACTGACTCGGGTCAAGTCGTTTTTCATGGCTTGCTGACCAATTGCAATACCTGTTGGTACAGAGCCTGTAAACGACACTTTTTTCACCAATGCTGAATCAATCAAATACTGCCCTGTCTCACCTTTACCTGTTACAACATTGATCACACCTGCAGGTATGCCCGCTTCAATGGCAAGTTCAGCCAAACGTAATAATGACAATGTCGTAAATTCACTAGGCTTAAGCACAATAGTACAACCTGTGGTTAAAGCAGAACCAATTTTCCAAATTCCAATCATCAATGAAAAATTCCACGGTACAATCCCTGCTACAACCCCAACGGGTTGACGAACGGTATAAGCGCTATATTTCTCTCCATGCATTGAAGGAATAGAAGGTTGCATGGTCTGACCATTGATTTTGGTAGCCCAACCTGCAAAATATCTTAAAAATATAATAGATTGTGCAACTTCTAAATGACGAGAAAGGTTGATCAGTTTCCCTGTTGTTAACGTTTCTAATTGAGCCAATTCTTCAGCATGTTGTTCGACCAAATCAGCCAACTTATTCAGTTTTAAACCACGTTCATAAGGCGATGTATTGGCCCATGCATTGCTAAAAGCGTTGTGTGCACTTTGTACTGCTTTTTCAACATCCTGCTGGTCTGCCGTAGCAATACTTGCAATCACATGTTCAGTTGCAGGGTTAACCAATTCAATCCGCTCCGAAGTTTCGGTAGCAACACACTCACCATGAATAAAATGTCCATGGTGTCGTGCTATAAACTGTTGCACGCTTTCTAAAATTTTTACGTCACTCATTTAATTTTCCTGTTTATTTTGACTAAATCAACCAAGCGCACCTAACGCATTAGGACGATACCCGTGTTGATTTAATAGCTATACTGTAATAACAATTGTGTATAAGTATTCCATTGCTTATTTGGATACTGCGAACCACCTGTTTGAATATCTTTTTTAGGTTTATAAAAACCAATTAAAGGGATTACATTGATATGTGGATTCAATGACCAGACCGAATAAAAATCCAGTTCATAGCCACTTAGGTTTTGTTGTGTTTCTTTTATGGTATCGAACTTGTATGCAAATGCGCCTAACATCAGATTCTGTTTCGGGCTCATTGAAAAAGACAATTGGTGAATATTGCTATTACGGTTATTTGGTCCTGCATAATTTCCAGCAACCTCACCTTGTACCCAGCCACCTATCCCAACAGTATTGCCATAAAACATTGGATCATAATCTTCAGAATAATGACTAAAACGATAGCCAATGGTTGATTGATAAGCCGAATCGGGTAGCTGATAATTCAAAGCTACATAAGCCGCATTTTCATGTGATTGAGCATTGTCCTGATAAACTACCTCACTTTTTATTTGTAAATGAGGACTCAAAGCATAATTGCCTCTCAGGGCATAATTTTTTAAATGCTCTCGATTTGTTTCATGAAAAGCATCATCTAAATCCAATACTTCAAGATATGTTGTACCCAAACCAAATTTTTCAGTCTGATAAATCCCATCACCAACGAACATTTCTGTTGAATATTGTGCTTTATTGTCCGATTTTAAATAGTACAAACTGGTGGTCAGTTTATCCAAAGGTCGGTATTGTAATACTGTAGTAAAATCAAAAGCTTTTCTCGGTGCTAAATAATAAGCGCCTCCCCGATCCAGTGTTCCATCAGCCACGGATTCACCTAAATTTACTGCATCACCAGCAACCATAAACCCATCACCGACAATAATATTCTGACGTCCGATAGCCAAGTTGTAACGAGAAAAATCTTGTTGTGCAGTCGTATCTTTAATACCTAAAGACCATTCACCTAAATCAGTTTTACGCTCATGCCCATTAGTAAAATGTGCTGCATCACCATCAGCATAGGTCGCTGAACTAATTGCAATTGCACTTCCATACACGGCATGTTGATCAAAACTGGCTGAAGCTTTGAAGCCATATTTAGCTCCTAATTCCTGCCATGTTTTTTCTGGGTGATTATCGTCATGGTTTGCATAGCTTTTTTCACTATGAAAAATACCAAACATTACATCAGCATAAGGCTGAATTTCATAATCAATCTGGGCGGTGGCTTGCGTCATTGGCAAGAAAAATGCGCATGCCAATGCCGTAGCTGTCTGTTTAAACAACGTCATTGGATCAATCCTTTAAAAATAAGGATTAACACTCCTGTTAACCCTTGAAGAAAGTGGTATTAATGATGGTCTTGTTGTTGCTTGTCTTTTTTGTCTTTCTCACTATCAATATTCAGTGTCGGAGTGCTATCAAAGAAGTTCCACGGCTTAAGCAAGGTGTTAACCCATTCCGTTGGCATAATTGGCCATTCTTCAGCACGCGCCACATGCGTTGTTCCTGTAGTGAGCCAAACCACTAGATCTTTATTTTCAATATTCTGATCATTGTTAATAAATTGGCCTAAACCTGTGTCATGGGTTGAACGGTTAGAGTATTTCCCTTCAGGATAACGTTCATCCTGATTATATTGTGTGACCCAAATCTGTTTATCCATAAAACTTAAGCGTTTGAATAACCATTCATCTGGACTAAATTGAGCTCCTTTAGCAATTGGATGAGTTCCGCCAGCAAAAGGAATCAACTGATATGACACTGGGTTACCCATTTTATTTTCTTTATTTAAATTACTGATTAAACGGATCGTTGACGGGTCAAATTTCTCAGCTGCATTTTTTTCAGTTGCAATGATACTTGTATCAATTTGCATACTACTGGTTCTAACACCACCATCAGTCGTTGGTTTGATCACAGGATCCATGTGGACAAAACTATTCTCACCACCATCAACATCCATATCCAAACGATAGTTGTAAATATGTTGATGTGTCGTTCCAACAATATTGTGATCAATCAAAGTGCCATATTTAGTGTCTTCTTTGGCTGTACTATCATGCATCGTCCGTGATTTTACGCCTTTGACTGCCTCAATCCCTGTTGCACCTGCATTAATAGCGATGACACCATTCTGGGCAAAGACCCAGTCAAACATATAGTCATAATTTCCAACCGTACTGATCCAACGTACAACCAATTCACGGCGTTCTTCACTGGCATTTTGGTCACCAAAAATTTCCTTATGCTTATATTCTGGCCCTGCATAACGCTCAAAAATCGCAATAGCATTCGGAATGACCTGTGGCTGCCCCTTATAATCCGCAATAACAGCATCTAAAATCACCGCATTATCAGGTGCATCTTTCCCAGGATTAATCGATGAAGTGAGAGTTCCCATGCCATACTCGCCTGAATCCAAATAGGATTTAAAATACCAACCCAACTCAGGATCGCCATACGGCACAACCATTCCGCCTAAATGACCTTCATACATGACTTTCCTTTTCACGCCTTTATCTTTGTAAGTCACAGTTGAAAGTTGTAATCCGACCCGTGAATCCAACGCAACATGGAAGCACCAATTACCCCAATGTACAGTTTGCCCTGAAATCGAAAAGTTTTTGCCTTCGGGTTCTACAATATTTAAAGGTTTAGGTGGTTGTTTAGTATTTTTACTCACATAAGGTCGTGGTGCCATCGGGACAGGAATCAATGAAGCTTCTTCGATACGAATCACTTTCTTCTGATTTAAATCAACCACAGCCACAAGGTTTTCAATCGGATGTGCCCAATAATTACCATCACCGGTATCAAGATAAGAGACAACTTTAAGTACATTTAATTCTTTATTTAAGCCATCTTTCCCTCCGAAATAACCAACAGTCAACGGATTGGCAATCACTTTTTTAACATCATCAATGCCACGCTTTTTCAAAGCTTTGATATATTCTGGGCTATTCTCAATCGCCTTTTGTACTGTTTCAAAATCATCAACTAAGATCATCCCATGCGTGCTTTCGAGTACATTCCAAGCAGTGACTTGTTTACGATTTAAATCAACCTCACCTTCTATGGCTTGATTACCTTTGAGCAAAATAAAACTGGCAATACGATCGTCCTGAAAAGCTTTATGATTTAAAAAGTAATCCCAAACCTTAGCCTTATCTGGTTCTTTTAATTTTAATTCTGCAAAACGCATATTTGGATAGGCATATTTGGATTTTTGAATAATCTCATACGCTGCTTTAAGCTCAGTAGCATTCAGGCTATTTAACGGATGTTGCGTATTTTCAACCACAAAGGTTTGATCTAATCCTGACTGGAATACTTCATTAATAAAATGAGTACTGACCACAGCTTGACCATTTTTTTCAAGCAATGGGACACTTACCTTAAGCGGTTGACCATTGACCAAAACTGTATTTGAGTTTGGTTTTGCTCGAACCGTTAATGAACCTTTTGAGATGATATAACTATCAGTAAAATCATCTTTTTTTACATGCGCACCAAAATCATTCATATTTTGGTAAAGAGAAACCATTTCTGCGGACTGACCATGCGCATGCAGCTGTTGGTTAAGACATAAAACAGCTCCCATGATAGTGAGTTTAAATCCAATGACCTTATGAATGGCTTGAAGTAATTTATTCTGACGCATAGTTTACATCCTGTCTTTTATCATTCTTCTGCTTTCAATATAATTAAAAATTCAATGTCTTTTTCCATTATATTAAAAAACAAATCCCTTAAACAAAACCGCATATCTTCAATACAATTTTACATTTCAAAGTTATTTGATCACTTTTCATGCCATTACATCTTGTCTAATGATGACCTCAATGATGTCGAAAAATGACATTTTTAGATGCAAATCGGTTATAGACAACGTCACAAAATCATTTGGCGGTATTAACATTCGAAAATTATGAACGGTACAGCAATCGATAAAATCGAGATGAGATTCTCGACCAAAATAAGCTTTGATTCTTGTGATCAGACTAGTATTCAATAAGTTATAACTTATTAGCTTCTCTATATTTACGTGGTGAAATACCATAGACTTTTTTAAAAATTTTAGAAAAGTGGGCACTATCCCCAAATCCCCACCTTAAAGCAATTTCTGTAATCGATATTCTTTTATTTTTTAAATCTTTTAATTCAAATTGTATTTTTTCCAAGCGTTTCATTTGAATATATTTATTTACTGATTGTTCTTCAACTACAAATAATCGATACAAATGCCTTAAAGATACACCAATATGATTGGCAACGATTTTAGGGCTTAGATTAACATGTGACAAATTTTCAAGGATATAGCGTTCAGCCTTAAGTTTTAAGGAGTCACTCGCCCGAATATTTTTATAATTAATGGTCGGTTTAATCAAAGCAATTAATGCATCTTCAAAAGCATTACCATCTTCTTCTGCATACCAGAACTCAATGTTTTCACTGGAAATTGTTTTCAACATATTCTTCAATAAATGCGCACTCATATTGTGGCTAATTAATTTACCAAAATGTGCGGTGGTAATACCTTGTTTAAACAACTTATCTCGGGAAAGATGAACTGAGATATGACTAAATAAACCCTGAGGATGCATGGCTATATGCTCATCTGAATCTAATAAAACAATATCACCTTCACTTAGAAATAAGGTTTCATCGCGATATTTAAGTAACATCTTGCCGGTATATTGCAAAATTAGAAAACAAAATCGATCTTTAACCCGATCCAAAATATCTGGTTTTCGTTCTATAAAGCTGGCATTACTTTTGATAAAGGCAATTTCAGTTTGCCCAAGTAGAAAGGATTTTACTTCACCAATAAATAGAGAACTCTGCCCATCAAATCGAGTTTCAAACTCTCCACATACCCCTTGGATATGCTGTGTCCATGTATTGATTTCATTTTTAGTTGCATATGTCACATCCATGTCTCCCAACTTAAATCAATGAAATCTAAGGAACAGCCGATTATTCTAACAATGCTAATATCGGCTTCAACAATCCTCATTCAGCAACAAACTAATCCTTAATTTGTTGCCTGTTCTATTTACATAATACCTGCAATATCTTTTAAAATTTTAATGAAAATATCTTTTTCATTTTCAGGATATTTCTCGAAAACTTCATTCTGATGACTGTCTGCAATATCAAATAGATAGTGTGCCGTTTTCTTGCCTTTTTCAGTCAGTTTAAAGAAACCTTCACTTTCAACCAATAATCCATCTTTTTCCAAAATTGCAGCAGATTGCTCAACCTCATGCATTGGCATAGCAATATCACGAGGTAAATCTGCTTTGCTTGATGCTGTACCACTACCCAAAACCAATAATAATCGAGCTTCGCTGGTACGAAACCCTGTCACCAATTGTTTTGGAATATAATCATTTTGATAAAATTTGAAAGCACGGCTCATTAAATAGCACACATTACTATGCAAATGACCTTGGTGCATTTCACCCACATCTTCAACTTCAGTCGTAGCTGCTTTAACTTGCAGTAATGGATGCGGGGTTACACCTGAATAAGCACCTTGATGATAAACCAGTGGACTACGTCCTTCATCATGAAAATTGATCACTTTACCAATAATAATCCAGTGATCACCACCCTCAATAATCTGATGACGCTCACATTCAAACACCGCTGAACAATGATCCAATAATGGCGCTAATCCAGCACCTTGGCGATAGCTAGTTCCTTCATACTTATCAATATTACGTCTGGAAAACTTATTAGAAAGATCAATTTGCGAACCTGACAAGATATTCACTGCAAAATGTGTCGCTTGCTCAAACACATGAAAACTCGACGAATTCTTATCGATACTCCACAAAATTAAAGCAGGATCCAAAGATACTGAGTTAAAGCTATTCGCCGTAACGCCAACTTTTTCACCTTGTTCATTTTGTGCTGTCATAATCGTGACACCCGTGGCAAAATTACCCAACGCGCGTCTAAATTTCATTGGATCAATTGCGACAGGATCCATCGTATGTAATGCATTCATGCTTCTCTCCTGAATTCTTTGTCCCTATTCCAATATGGGATCAATCTTTTAACGTATCAAATACAATATTATTTAAATATCAAGTACTAATCGTGCTGATTTAGATCGTGAACAGCACACCAAAATCTGCTCGTTGCTGGCTTTTTCTTCATCGGTAAAATAAACATCACGATGGTCAGGTTCACCTTCAATCACATCACACATACAAGTACCGCAAACCCCTTGTTCACAAGACATTTCGATTTCAATACCTTCACGCGCTAAAGCTTGTAGAATCGTCTCTTCGGTATCCACCATAATGATCTTGCCACTGCGTTCTGCCACCACTTCAAAGGCATCCCCACCTGGTTCAAGCTCTACCTGAAAATACTCCTTATGAATCTGCTGTTCAGGAAAGTTTTGTGTGAGGGCTAAATTGATGACCCAATCCATAAATCCATTTGGGCCACAGGTATAGATATGGCTATTCTGATCAATATCCTGAATCGCCGATTGGAAAAACTCGCGATGACTTGCCCCTTCCGATTTAAAATGGAAAGTAGTGTATTGAGCCAATACACTATTTTTAATTTCATCAACGAAGGCACAACTTTTTGGACTAGCTCCGCAATAATGCAACTCAAAAGAAGCTCCTTCTTGTGCGAGCTTATAAGCCATGGTGATGAGTGGCGTGATGCCAATTCCCCCACCAATAAGCACAGAATGTTTAGCTTTTAATAAAGGAAATAAATTCTTCGGCTCACTGACCTGAATTTGCATACCATCTTTTAAATCATCAAATGCAGACACCGATCCGCCACGTGATTCTGGATCACGTAATATTCCTAAACGAAATATCCCGACATCATTTGGATTTTGGCAAAGCGAGTACTGTCGCACCATGCCATTGGGTAAATGCACATCGATATGCGCACCCGCTTCAATTTTTGGTAATTGTGTAGAATTTGCAGATTCAAATTCCATCACTGCAACATTTTCACCCTCTACATGGCGGTTTTTGACCACAACATTATAAAGTATCGTCATGATTTAACTCCCTGTTACGCATCTCGCTCAAGGCTTAACGCATAAATAATCCACCATTAATGTCCCATGTTGCCCCAGTCACAAATGCTGCACTTGGACTTGCCAATAACTCACAGGTTTCAGCAATAAATTGCATACTGCCTAAAGCTTTGACAGGGATGTTCTGAATAAATTGCGCCATTTTTTCGTCAGACACGACACTATGCACAATTGGTGATTCCATCGGTCCAGGAGCAATTGCATTCACAGTCACACCTTTTGCAGCAAACTCTTTAGCAAAGATTTTTGTCAAGGTTACAATGGCACCTTTGGTCGCTGCATAATGCGCCCCCGTTGCAGTTCCACCATTTTGCCCTGCCAAAGAAGCCATATTGACGATGCGACCATAGCCCTGATCTGCCATATATTTGCCAATGATCTGGCAAGACTGAAATGTGCCACGCTGATTAACCTGCGTGATCATGTCAAAATCCGCTGCACTAATCTCTAAAACTGGGGTTGCCTTGGTCATGGTGGCATTGTTAATCAACACATCCAGCTTCGAAAATTTCTGCTGAATCCACTGTACTGCGGCATGAAAATCAGCCTCAACCGAGATATCCAGTTTCAAGGCAGACATATTCTCTGCATGTGGACTACGTGCTTTGGCTTGCTCTGCTTTCTCTAAGGTACTGGCAGACAGGATCACTTGATGCCCTTGCGCTGCAAAATACTCAGCAATGACATTTCCTAGACCCGAAGCGGCACCTGTGACTAAAACAACCTGTTGCATTTTTTCGCTCCTAGAGAATGTAGCTGATACCCGCCAAGGTATCGGTTGAATTAACTAAATTGATAATTTTACGATTGATCTTAAACCCTTGTTCTGCATCACGAACCAGATGGAAAGTCACGTCAGCGGTATAATGTTTCAGATTTTCTTTACGGAATTCACGCAAGTTCTGCGCACAACGCAAAATGATTTCACCATCTTGATCTTTGACGATGCGGATACGCGAAACACTACGCACGGTATTGGCTTTCGGTGCAGTCGAAATGGCTTCACCATTTTCCAGACGCTGTACCCGTAACTTACGCATATGATGGTCGTCATAGGCATAGTTCAGATTATTTTCATAATCGGTCAGTTTGGGGTCAATCGGGATGATATATACGCCTTTTTCATTCCAGAGATCCAGCCAAGTATCATGCTCAGAATGATCCAGCATATCGGCTTCTGCCCAGACAAAAGCAGTCACTTCATTGAGTAAATTTAAATCAATTTTCATGGCATTCTCCCTAAGCCGTCATCAACTTTTTCCACTGCTGATACGCAGCACGCATACCTGTTTCAGCACTGACATCGCTCTTTAAACCATCTTCAGTTTTCACTTCACCTGGTAAACCACGATTCAGCATGATCCATAAATCATTACCTGCATTGGCACCATGTTGTACACGTTCCCACGCTTCCGAATCATCTGGTGTACCAAAACCAAATGGACCTTGGAAATGTTCATGCAGACGTAAGCGATATTGGTTGGCAATTTGTGGACCGCCATCCATGGTAATCACTGAATGGTGAATCTCAGTTTCATTCACTGAAATTGGTTGCATCACTCGGAAAAAGGCCATTGAACAAGCAATGTTCGGGAACAAATTCAAGTTGAAACCAGAACCACCCACCGCACGTACCATACGACGCACTTCTAGCTCTGCATGTCCTTCATCACGTAAGGCTTGAGCAAGATCTTCAAAACGTTCCTGAATTGGACGCTCCATTAATTCTTCATCCAGATCAACCAGTTCAGGAATCATCACCATCACACTGTGACCATTGCCTAGGTCTTCGACATAACCCGGCTGATTTTCAAAGTTAAACAGCTCTTCGGTTTTTTCATCAACTGAACTTAAAAATGACTTGTGCACCAATGGGAAATGATAAGCATCCGTAGTATTTTCCAACTGGATTTTCCAGTTACCTGGGAAACGGAAACGGTGCTCGCCCAAGACTTTGATCGGATAACCTGCACCTTGTTTCATAAACAAGTCGATCCATTTTTTCGCAGCACCCAAGAAATCGTCTAAAGGTTCAATATCCTGTTTAAAAGTGGCGAAAATCATGCCGTTGTATTCTTCAACGCGTAGGCTAATCAGTGGAAACTCAGATTTATCCAAACATTCGCCATAGCTTTCAGGTGAAGGCACACCACGTAATGAGCCATCTAATGCATAGCTCCAGCCATGGTATGGACAAACAAAACTGTTGGTTTTACCTTTTTTATGTTCACAGACCGTTGCCGCACGATGGCGACAGCGATTGAGTAAGACATGGACTTTTTTCTTACGATCACGTACCACCACCACAGGTTGCTTACCAATATGAATGGTCTTATAACTACCGCCATCTGGAATCTCGCTGGCATGCGCCACCCAAACCCAAGTGCTGTAATAAATCTTTTCCATCTCATCTTCAAAGATTTTTTCGTCTTTATACAATGAGGTATGGACACGATCACTTTGCACCAATTCGTTGTAATCCATCTCAATGTTGTGCATTGGAATAATACTGTTCATATCCACTATCCTTTTTGGTCTATCCATTAGTTACTGAGATGGCACTGGCAATACGGCTGTGCTGTCCCAGTGTGATACAGGGCGACTGAAAATATTTTCAGTCTGAAAATGTTTGATCTTCCAACTTCCATCGTGTTGCTGTTTAAACTGCACCGTGAGTTTGGCGGCATTTAAATGGCTGTGATCATTTCTAAAAGTTGAAGTCTGCAACATCAACCAGCTTGCACTGGCTTGATCCGCTTCGATATAAATTTGCTCTGAACTGACAAAATGCGCATTTATGACAAAATGCGACTGTTGTTGGGTATAGCTTTTGAACATGTCAAAAATGGCTTGCCAAGATGCATAGCGACCAAAAGACTGTGAATATTTCTCACCAATTCCTTCCCAAATGCTGTCCTGATCAAATAAATCCATCAATTCATTCAGGTCCGTATTGGCATTCAAATCATCACAAATTTCCATATAACGGTTAATACAGTTACGAATCGCGTTTTGGGCTTCGAGCTGTTGTAGGCGTTTTAATAGCACTGTTAAATCCATTGGCTCATTCATGTCATTCATCCTTGCTGCCATAGTGGTTAATACAAATAAACTTATAAATAACCAGGCGTTGGCTTCATACCAAAGCTGACTAATCCTGCATTTTGTAAAGTAGCATCCCCCATGAAAGCATGCTGAGTCACCACATTGGTGTCATTCACAAAACGACTGAATGGGTTATGGGTATAGATCGCTGTCATTCCTGCAAGCATTTGCATTTTGCGCGTCACTCGTGCACACACACGGGCCACATGAGTACATGATAAACGCATATCACTGATCTGCTCTGGTGTCGGAGTACGACCTGCTATAACTTCATTCCAAACAATTTGCATGGTGTCATAGAACCAAACACGGGCTGCCTTAAACTCACCTTCAGCTTGGGCAAATTCATATTGGGTTACAGGTCGGCTGGCAATTTCCGCACCACCAGTAATTGAAGATTTACCTGGCGCTAATTTTTGAAACTCTTCTAACGCTGCGGCTGCTACACCAATGCCAACAACAGTTAGCACCTGTGTCGCTAATGACAATGAGGGATATTTGAAAAATGGTTCAGGAAGCTTTGATGGTTCACCACGAACAAAAGTCCAATCTTTAGCAACTAAAACATCTTCCACCACCAAATCATGACTGCCTGTACCTTTTAAACCAACCGTATCCCAAGTCATTTCAATCTTGGCTTTTTTGGCAGGCATCACCGCCATTCGAGGTAAGCCTTGAGCTTCATTATCTTTACGTGGAGAGATTCCAACCCCCACAATGTCTGCCCCCATACAGCCACTAGAAAATTTCCAGCGACCACATACCACAACACCATCATCAGTAATTTCCGCAGGTTGTGGTGGAAAAATTCCGCCTGCAAACACAATATCAGGGCTATCTTTATACAACTGCTCAAGCGTTGCTTCTGGCAAACTGCCCAAATAGGCAGGACTCATACCAAAACTTGCGACCCAGCCAACTGAGCCATCGGCCTTAGACAATTGTTCAATCAATTCACAAAACTGTTTAGGTGACCACTCATTACCCCCAAAGCGTTTTGGAACCAAAGCACGATAGACACCTAACTGTTTCAATTTATCGATAATGTCCTGACTCACATAAGCCTGATGGTCAAACTCACCTGTACATGCCCGTTCACGAATTTCCTGACATAAAGTTTCTAATTCCATTTCTTTTGTATCCATGACAAATTCCTTTGTAGATAAATCATTCATTACCTAGCTCCTTGGATTTATTACACTGCATTCACGATATAGCTTGCTATCGCACACAAATGCTCATCTGCATTTTGTTTCGCTACTATTTGCAATCCCACAGGTAAGCCTTCTTCTGTTTCAAGTGGTATTGAAATCGCAGGATGTCCAGACAAATTAAAAGGACGTACCAAAGCGGTTAAATTCAAAAAAGCGACCGTATTTTCTGCATCAATCAGTTTTGGTGGGATTTGTGGGAGAGTCGGCAATAACAAGGCATCATATTCAGTGAATAAGTGATCAATTTCCTGAATAAATTTTGTTCTAATACACTCAGCTTGTTCAACCTGTTGCAGGGTCGTTTCTGCCGCTTTGAGTAAACGATGCTGCACATCCTTACCCAATAAACCTGTTTCGGTTAATTCGCCATAAGCTTGCCAACTTTCATAGTTAATAATTTGCATCCCAGCCTGAAATGCTGATTCAAAGCTGTCGACTGAGACATGTTTTGGTACAAGACTTTTTTGAGCAAAAAATTTTTGAATACAGTCCAATACCGCTGTATCAGCTTTAACGTCGAGAACAGCAAGTTTTGGAGCTTGCGTCAGAGATGCGATTGGTTGAAACGTCGGGTCAATGATCTGCATTGCTGTTTCAATCATTTCTACAGAATTTGCAAATGGTCCTACACAATCCAATGAACTCTCTGCTGGTTGCACGCCTTGGCGACTCACCCGATTGAACGTTGGCTTTAAACCATAAATACCGCAACATGCAGCAGGCATACGAATCGAACCACCTGTATCAGTGCCTAAGCTAAAATCAGCAAGCCCAGCTGCAACGGCAGCTGCTGAACCACTTGAAGAACCACCAGGAATAAGGGCAGGATATTTAGGATTCAGTGCAGTACCAAAAGTGTGATTAATCCCTGTAATACCAAAAGCAAGTTCGTGTAAATTAGTTTTTGCTGTAATTTGACAATCTGCCAATAAAATACGATCTACAACTTCTGCATTTGTTGTTGCAGGCTGACTCTGCATGAGTGCTTTACTGCCCGACATAGTTTTCATCCCTTGAATGTCTATGGAGTCTTTCACCATGACCTTCAAAGCGCCCACTCCTTTTTGTACCTCTTGTACAATAATATTCATTCACTTTTCCATGTATTTTTATCCTTAATATAAATATCGTAAAAAGTAATGTAATTGTCAAGTATTTTTCATCACCAAGAACACAGAAAATAAGTTTTAATTTTTGTATAATGATTGATAGTTATTTTTATAAAGTTATCACTTGGCTATGCTTACTCATTTAGAACAATTTCTACCGAATAATGAACCTAGCAGTTTACAGAGTTATCCATTTTTCTGGATATCACAAGTCAATGGGAAATATACTCAGCTCATTGAAAAATCAATAAAAAAATTGGGAATTGATAATACTCGTCGTAGAATTATTCTGAGTACCAATGCTTTAGGTCAAGCCAGCATTACTGAAATTGCCAATTTATCTACGCTTAAACTGACTACAGCAACCAAAGCCATTTATCGTTTGGTTGAGGATGATATTGTTCAAGTGTTCTCTTCTGAGTCAGATGAACGTATTTCAATGGTCAAATTGACTGAAAAAGGCAAAGTTTTGATTGAGCAAATTAATCAAATTAGCCAAGTAACTCTGTCTGGAATTTTGAATGCTTTTGATGACGACGAGCTTCATCATCTGAATGCACAATTAAAAAAGATATTTGACCTCATGCCACCTAGCTAGCTCGTATTTACAAGCCCAAAAGCTAAAGCCCATAAACAAAAATGGGCTTTAGCTGATAAAAAAAGTTTATTGGTTTGGAGAAATATTAAATTTTGGTTTTAAATTATTTTTCTCAATACGATCTGAAAATGTGTGTAAAACCTGTAATTTATATTGCTCAACATCTATATTTTGATAATTATAAAAACCCTGTTTTTCTCTCAGACCATTACGTTGTTGACGCATATTTTCTGCAATAATTTCAGGGGTACGATAGCGATCACCCAACTCCTTTTCCAAATACTGTGAAGCGTAATACAGTATATCTCCTCCACCCCAGTCGATGAATTCGAGTAAACCTAAAATCGAAAAACGTAAACCAAATCCTGTCCGAATTGCAGTATCAATATCTTCAACTGAAGCTACACCTTCTTCTACCATTCTAGCTGCTTCATTCATCGCCAATGCTTGAATTCGAGGGACGATATAACCTGCTTTAGCATTACAAACGACGGGGACTTTGCCAATATCATGCAGGAATGTTTTCAAACGATTGACCACTTCATTTGAAGTCTGTTCTGAACGACTTAACTCCACTAACGGAACAAGATAGGCGGGATTCAGCCAATGCGCATTGACCACTCGTTCAGGGAGAGAAACCATCTCCGCAATATCAGTGACCAGAAAAGTGGAGGTGGTCGATGCTACAATGCAATCTTTAGAAATATAGGAGTCAAGCCAAGCGAAAATATCTTGTTTTTGCTGCCTAACTTCAGGCACAGCTTCCAATAACAGTTCACAGGATGATAATGCAGCAACACTATTCTCTTTACTCAAG
This sequence comes from Acinetobacter sp. P8-3-8, assembly GCF_000214135.1. Classification (GTDB taxonomy): domain Bacteria; phylum Pseudomonadota; class Gammaproteobacteria; order Pseudomonadales; family Moraxellaceae; genus Acinetobacter. Next base: position 21,379 of record NZ_AFIE01000036.1, on the reverse strand, counting down.
ACTTCGATCTTATTCAGAATAAATAGCACTTGTTCAGTTTGAATAAATTTAATTTTTTCAAGCAATTGAAGCTCTTGTTGTAGATCAGTATAAATCTGATTTTGATATTGTTCAAACTCAGACACACTGCGTAGTTTGGTATCAATTAAATGCACCTTGAGCCCCGCATAGGCAAAAGCAATGGCTATTGCTTTTCCCATACGTCCTGCACCCAATACTGCAATATTATGGATCGCAGTCATATCAGACTCCTTGTTGCAGTGTGCTTTGTAATTCAGTTTTAGATTTTCCTGCAAGTCCTAAAGCTTCCAGCGTACGACCATCTTTATACAGATCCTTACCTGTTACTGCTGAAGCAACATTCAATAAACCTTCTGCAACAGGTGTCGCGACTCCCGCCCAACGGCCCACAGAAACTAAAAATGATAAGCCTAAACGTGTGTCTTCCAACATATAACGATGTGACTGTAAATCAATATCTTCTCTCCAATCACCACTATCTGTTAATTTTCCATGCGCACCACGCCCATACATCCATTCATCACCTTCACCATCTTTATTGTAGTGATCGGCTAATGGAAAATGCGGTGCTACATATCCAAGTGCTTCACGAACTTTCATCCGCTCAGCATCGAGTTGATTGGTCACTCGACGAATAGATGGCTGAGTACCTTCGTTATGAATATCCCAAGCCTCAAAATGTTCCAGTGGTCCTGCATTCATCAGAATAAGTGGTGGATGAATAATCGGTCCTGCATTCATCAATGCACCACTTAAACTATCCTCAATTGGTTCTACACTTGGATAAGCCTGCTTTAATCGTTGAAAAGCGTGTTCTGAAAGTTCACTCGGAAATACCCCTGTTGGTAAACGAGTAGCATAACCACTAATCACGATTTGATTTACACCATGTTTACGCACCAAATAAGGTAATGTTCCCGTTTCTGCAAAAGCAACCTGAGCTGTATTTCCAGCATCCCGCATAGCTTTGGCAAAGATAAAACTACCAAATGTTGCAGGAGGTAAATACACCACTTGCCCTGCTTTGAAGAATGGAGCTGCTTGTTGCGCTAAATCGACATGAGTCGTTGCCGGTAATGGAATAATAATAAGCTCAGCATGCTGAATCGCTTTTTCCAAGTCATCAGACAAATTAATCTGACAATTTTCAAAGCCAACTGTAACCGAGCGATCACCTTTATAATCTTTAATCTTTAAATGCTGAGTTGCTGCAAGTTGTTCTAGTGCCTGAGTATCACGACGCCACAAAACTACATCATGGCTCTTTTCAGCCATTTCTGCTGCGGCAGCATAACATCCGTGTCCACCACCTAATACTGTAATTTTCAAATGATATCCTCCTGATTGATGATGTATCCATCATAAAAGACCTTCTGAAATCAGGCTTATCCAAATACGCAACGATCATTCCATTTACGCAATCATTGTGTTCATTTGAATAGGATTCATTTTCAAGGTTTGGGATGGTAAGCATCCATAACGTTTTTTATAGAACGTTGAGAAATGCCCAAAACTTTGAATTCCGTATTGCAATAAAACCTCGGTCACTGTTTGATTCCCCTGACAATTTTGTAATGCAACATGTACTCGTTCTACTCGTCGATCACGAATATATTCGACAGGTGTTTGTTGCAAATACTGGCTAAATCCTTTTTGTAAGGTTCGTACCGAAACCTCACAATACTGACTTAATACTGTCAAAGAAATCGTATCTTGTAGATAATCATCAATATATTGCTGAGCTTTTTTGATATAGGCAGGCAAAACCAACTGTTTTTGTGTATTTAGCTGTGCGCTATAATTATTAGGAATTTTGAGTAAAATCAATTCAATTAAATATTGGGTAAAACTGGCTGAAATGGAGCTCCAGTTTTGGATATTATAATAGGCATGGCATAAGTAATTGAGCGTTTCAACAATCGAACTAATCCCTTCTGCCGTACAAGACAAACCCGAATCAAATAAAATCGGCTCCTGACTGGTATGCCCTAGCATTTTAAATAATTGTGTTTCAACATCTTGCTGAGAAAGTTTTAAAATAATATTTCGACAATGGTGATTGGTAATAATTCGCTGTTTTATGTTCGGATGGGTCACTGACATGATTCCAACGGATTGTAAAACCTGCTGATTGGCAACACCAACTTTACATTGTCCTTCCAAAGTAATACGAAATAAATAATGACTAAACGCATCATCAATTGTAATCATCACTGGCGCACTATATTTCAAATCATATAAAGCAGAATTGCCAAAACTAAAACCATTTAAACGCGTATTTAAGGGTTCAATTGCTTCCACATCGAACTGATGTGGACATAAATAATGGCTAATTTTTGTTTTAATCGTCTGATAATCATCGGACTTAAATAATAAAAACTCATCTAGATAATGAAGATGATCCAAATTGAGAAACTGTCCCATGACTTCACTCCACGATTGTGAATTAATAAAAATGCCAAAACTCATTAGCATTGAATGAGTTTTGGATTGGTTCGAAATAGAATTCAGTTAAGAAGCATGTTCCTGCTGCATACTGTTGCTAAATGCTTTACAACCTTTTTTCAATAGAATGAAAGCTAAGACACATGAAATACCGCCCACAATTGAGAGCGAGGTTCCCACCATTAATGGATTTTCAAAAACACGATCTGTGATCAATGCAACCAATGTTGTACCAATACCGACAGCAACTAGATTGCTGATGAGCAAGAAAATGGCTGAGATTTGTGCACGTAATTGGTTCGGTGCCAACATTTGCATCGCTGTAGTTGAAATTGGCATAGGGAATGAGGCAAAAAACATAGCTGGAGCCAGCAATGTTACGGCTAGCCATAATTCAGCAACTTGAGTAAATGCAATTAATGGTAGAACCAAACCTACAATACCGATAACACCTGTAATCATTGGTGCATCTTTACGGCCTTTTTGAATCAACCAATCATTGAGCCATCCTGCACAAAATACACCCAGAGTATTGGCAACCAGTAAAACTGTACCGAGCATATAACCAGCTTCAGTTGGGGATAAACCAAACTTACGCATAAAAAATGCAGGTGACCAACTGATTAGACAATACAAAGCCATTGCATAGAAAGTAAATCCAAAATAATGGCAGATAAATGTATTACGGTGCTTCTTTAAAAATGTAAAAGCAGCTTTCATACTGACTTGTTCAACTTGGCCTTGTGCATTTAAACGCTGACCTTTACGCTGCGGATCACGTACAGTCAAAATAAACAATAACCCTATAAAAAGACCCGGTAGGCCAACTAAAATAAAGGCCATTTGCCATGCTTTCACTGCACCAAATATTGGAATTTGAATTAAGCTCATATTTTTCAGTAAACCAATCACATAACCGCCAACTAAAAATGCGATTCCGCCCCCGACAAATGAACCAATTGAATATACTGCGACAGCACGTCCCAATTTATCTTTGCTAAACATGTCACTAAACATCGAATAAGCAGCAGGCGATAAAGCAGCTTCACCGACACCAACACCCATACGGCTAAAGAAAAGCTGAATAAAATTTTTGCTTAAACCGCACAGCGCAGTTGCAAAACTCCAGAAAATGATTCCGATAGCGATAATTTTAGGTCGTGAAAACCGATCAGCTAAATAAGCCAGAGGTAATCCCATAAAAGCGTAAAACAGTGAAAAAGCTAAACCGTGTAATAAACTAAATTGCGTATCGGTTAAATCAAGATCGGCCTTAATCGGTTCAATCATCAACGCCAATATCTGTCGATCAATGAATGAAAATATATAAGCCAGCATACAAAGTAACACCACATACCATGCATACATATTTGAATTAGAACGTGTTAGTTCTGTTGAATTGGTATCCATTTTGCTTCCTTGTCAATGCCATTTTTATAATCTGTACTCTTTAGAGAGGTAGATTCATTTCAGGAAATATCCATTTCCTATCATTTCCATGAAAATAACTTACACCATAATTATTAAATTTACATGTAATTTTCCATGTTATTTTAGGTATAAAATTATACTTTTTTCATCATTGGGATTTTTTTGCTTTTTTAGCCTATTTTTTTAACTTATCGATACAATCGTCATTCTCACTATATACTTATGATATTTATATATTTTTTATAATTGAATTTTGAAGAATAAATATACCTTAAATTATATAAGTTTTTTATTAGAAAATATATTTCAAAATTATATTGAAATTTACATTTATTTTTGTTTTAAAATAAAGCAATCTAGTAAACACTTATGGAAATGGACATGTCATTAGTAAAAGAAAAGGCGATCGAAAGTATTCATAGCATGCACGTGCTGATCGAAAAGATTTTTAGTGGAAAACATTCAGAACAAGATTTACCATTACTCATTGATTATTTTGCAGATCATTTTGAAATGGTAGGCGCAGCTGGGAAACGCATTTCCCTACAGGACGTAAAAGGGTTATTTGCAAACAATCAAGGAAAAATGCCAGATATTCAAATTGAAATTTATGATGAACAGATTTTAATGCAAAATGAAAATGTAATTGTTTTAACCTATACGGAAAAACACACCAAAACTTCTGGTATTTTAATTCGACGTTCATGTGCATTAATTGAAGAAATCCAAGGAAAAATGCTCTGGAGTTATCTACAAGAAACATTTTTATCATAAATCAATACATTAACTCTAATTTATGCTGACAATAACCAATATTGCATTGAAGTTTCTAGGTTAAATTTTTTCAGTCTAAGTACTAATTTAAGATGTTTTCCATCAAGCTTTATTGCTGATATAGCAACATTTATTAGAAGAGAATTAAGCTAATGTTTTGTCAGACCTTTCATTAAGTCAATTTATGGTAAAACAAAATTATAGCGCAATAAAAAAGCCCGACATCCTGTCGGGCTTTTCCGTATTTGTACCTGTGGCATAACTCCTGTCATACCTACATTCCTTCGCTCTATTTTTTATTCTTATTTGGAACATCCTGTTCTCTATATATTTATGATAGGAAAAAACTAAATTCAGCGATAGACGTCAAATCCGTAAATACTTGTACGCTGTAGCGTACATAATCTCAATCTTTTCAATTATCATCAATGTTTTAATCAATTCAAACCTGCTTTGGCGGTGGACGGCCCTTCAATAATGGTTTTAACTGCCCTCGTTAAAAGGCCAAATAATGCCTTTGCAAAACCGACTATACCAATATGCTCGCACGTCATTTTCATCAGCTCTTTCAAAATGGTAAAGAAACCAATCTAATTCTTCCTTAATTTCTAAATGATATTTATATTTAGCTACAGATAAATAGCCCTGTATTTCATAAAGCTCATCAAATAATGGAGCTGTTTCTTCAAAAGTTAATTGTTGAATTTTATCAATATATTCTTTTATTTGAGTTTCATATTTAAATAACATTCTAGAAATATCTATTTTCACATCTCTATGAATGATTAACCTTTGTTCAAATTCAGTCCATGTGTACTGCATACTAAAAATCATCCTTTTCATTTTCAAATCGCTTAAAGCTGAAGTGATGTGTATTTGGCCTTAATCTATTTACTATCGATAACATATAACTCTTTTAACACATTTAAATTATGCGGTACTTGTCCATTTTCATTTTTGAATCCCCATGATTTCATGGTTTTGTTTAAAAAATTAACAACATCACTCTATCACATTGAAAAATATAAATAACATATTGTTTTTTCTAAAATCAGATGAATAACCACAAATTTAAATGATTTAGCAATAATTTTTCATTATTATAATTTTCGAACAAATAAAAATCATAAAATTTTCATTAATGAATAATTTAAATAATTATTGATTATGTTTTGTTCGTGAATAATTAAATATTATGGAGAGATAAATGATGCAGCTAAAGGGCTTAAAGCTAAGCGCAGGGGTCGCGCTATTGGCCTGTGGATTTGCCGGCCAAAGTGCATTGGCAGATTCGTATGTATTCGTAACCAATACCACACCGCAGACCGTATCAATACAAGCTACACAAACGGGTACACATATTTTACAACAAGGAAATGAGTGGGCACAGGAAGCCACGCAAATCGCTCCATATGAAACCAAACGTGTACTGCGTATAAACCGCTATACGGGTTTAAAATCAGGAAAAACATATAACTTTGACACTGTCATCAGTAGCGGTAGCTCTAAGATTACGTTAAAGCAAACCATGACTGGAACATGGTCTGGTAGCAACATTAAGCATGGTATTCAAACCGCATCAGCTACATCACCATGGTACTCAGATCGTAATGTTTATCGTCTTAACACGACTTATGGTGGTTTATCGGCTCAAGCTGCTGTTAAAGCTGAATATACAGGTGGCTATGATGACTTCCACTATACGATTCATCAAAACACAGTACCGGAGCCTGTTTCGACCAGTGCTGATGAATTAAAAGTATTGACCTATAATATTTATGCTTTGCCAATGGTTGCGAGCAAAATTAGTGAGCGTTTAGCCGAGTTGCCAAACCACTTGAATGGTTACGATGTCATTATGATGCAAGAAGCTTTTGCTTCTTCTCGTACAGGCATGTTGAATCAACTGGCTCAACAATATCCGTATCAAACTCATGTCCCTGTAGGTTCAGGTTATAATTTATTTGACAGCGGTTTAGTGATTGTCAGTCGTTATCCTATTGTTAAAACTGCACAGTTAATTTACCCAGATTGTTCAGGAACGGATTGCTTTGCTGACAAAGGTGTCTTGTATGCTGAAATTATCAAAAATGGTAAGGCTTACCATGTGACGTCAACGCATACTGCATCATTTGATACTGATGAAGCGCGCGCATTACGTCAAGTTCAATTCCAACAAATCCGCCAATTAGTCAATCAACAAAACATCCCAAGTTTTGATGCTGTATTGATGGGTGGTGATTTTAATGTCAACAAGTTTTTATGGCCGCAAGACTATCAGAATATGCTGACCAATCTAAATGCTACAGCACCAATCAGCACGGGTTATACAGCGTCTACTTTTGACCCACGTGTGAATAAACTTGCTGGTGCAGCAGGTTCGGGTGGTACAACCGTTGAATATCTTGATTATGTCGTGGCTTCAAATACACATCGTCAACCGACTCAATCTCGCAATGATGTTCGTATCTTACGTACTACAGCTGACCCATTGTATATGACATGGGATCTTTCTGATCATTTCCCTGTAATGGGACATTTTAACTACAGTCCATAAAACGGAAAGCTGTATGAATAAAAGACTTGTGCTAACAATTATTATTGTTTTAGCGGTCTTGCTTGCCATTGTAGTTTGGAAGAGCACCGCCTCTTCCGCTACGATCCAGCAATCAGAACCATCATCTCAGGATTCATCAACACATGTGACTGATGAAACAATGCAAAATAAAACCAAGGATGAACTTTTCCAAACAACCTTATTAAAGCAATTAGAATCGCTACAAAAGCAACCGGGAAATATCACTCAATTTCTCAATGACTTTAAAGCAAACTGTCATGTAGCAGACTGTAATGCTGCCCTAGCAAAAGCATTGGCGGACTACCCTGATCAAAAATTTGCACAGTTGGTTGAGAATCTAATAAAACGTATGCCTCAATATGAACAACGTATGCAAAGTACGGTGTTATCAACTTCTTTGTCACCAAAAGAACGTTTTAATACCTTATGGAAAATAAGAGAACAAACTTTAGGAAAAGAAGAAGCCATGCTTGGTTTCGGGCAAGAACGTCATTATGCAGATTATCGTTTTTCTTATCATGACTTAGCTCAAAATCCAAATCTAAGTGCTGAACAACGCTTAAAAGCGTTTGAAGAATTACAACGCCAATATCCAGATGCAACGCAACAAGAAAGTAAAATCGGACTTTATGAGCAAGCCATCACTTTGCTCAATCAAGGTCAAAATAATGCTGCTGAAACAGAACGTCTAAAACAGGAATTACAACAGCATTATCTCACTGAACAGGAACGACAAGAGATTCGGCAACGGGATCAACGTGAAGTACAGCAACAACAACAGGCCAATCAGTATCAACAGGCGGTAAATCAATTACAGCAAGAAATGGAGCCAATGAAGGCTCAGTTGTCGAATGATGAATGGCAAAAACAATATCAAACACGTTTAGAAGATTTACGTCTAAAAATGTTTCCTTAACAACATGTATTCAGCCATCTATATCATGTGAATAGATGGCTTTCTTTTTTATCAACATACAGCCAAATCTGTTTTAGCTGTATGTCCCCCTAAGTTTTAATTACTTGTGAATATCTATTTTTACTAAATAAATAGTGATTATGAATGAGATTTAGTCCGCTGTAATGCTTCATTCCATAAACTTAAATAATGCTGTCGTTGATCCTCACCCATATTCGGTTCAAAAGCTTTATCTAACTTCCATGATTCTGATATTTCATCTAAATTGTTAAAAATCCCTGCTTTTAAGCCTGCCATAGCAGCAGCACCCCAAGCTGTTGATTCTAAAAGTTTTGGACGTAATACAGGCACATTTAAAATATCAGCTTGAAATTGCATCAGCATGTCATTTTGACTTGCACCACCATCAACACGTAACTCTTTTAAAGGTTGTGAAATATCAGATTGCATTGCGGTCAATACATCTGAAACTTGAAATGCAATCGACTCTAAAGCAGCACGGGCAATGTGGGATTTGTTGGTACCACGTGACATTCCACAAAGTAACGCACGAGCATCACTATCCCAATGTGGTGCACCAAGCCCAGTAAATGCTGGAACGAGTACGACCCCATCGGTATCATTCACTTGGCAAGCCAAGCTTTCCACTTCAGCACTGTTTTTAATAATCCCTAAACCATCTCGTAACCATTGCACAATCGCCCCTGCCATAAAGACACTGCCTTCTAGTGCATAATTTGTTTGATTTTGGCAGTTCCAAGCCAATGTTGTAAGTAGTTGATTTTTACTAAATTGAATTTGATTGCCTGTATTAAACAGCATGAAACAACCCGTACCATAAGTATTTTTTGCTGTGCCTGCTTCAAAACAAGATTGGCCAAAGAGCGCTGATTGTTGATCACCAACTACACCACAAATTGGAATATCTGCACCTAATAGGCCAGGTGCTGTATTGGCAATATATGCATCTGAACTGATAATTTTAGGAAGAACGGATGGCGGTATATTAAATAATTCCAGTAATTCAGCATCCCATTCTTGAGTTGCTAAATTCATCAACATTGTTCTTGATGCATTACTGGCTTCAATCACATGTTGTGAGCCTTGGGTTAAATTCCAAATAAGCCAACTATCGACTGTTCCAAAAGCAACATGACCTTGTTCAGCAAGTGCTCGTAAACCATCGACATTTTCCAGCAACCAAACTAATTTTCCCGCACTAAAATAAGGATCTATCCTTAGCCCTGTTTTTTGATGAATTTTATTTGCAAGATTATTTTGAATTAGTTGATTACACCAATCTGCTGCACGTCGGTCTTGCCATATAATTGCAGGTGCAAGTGGACGTCCATTACGTTTGTCCCAAACGATTGTTGTTTCTCGTTGATTGGTTAAACCAAGTGCTTTGATATCTTTAGCTAGCAATCTTGCCGATGCAATCGCTTGTTGCACAACACCAATTTGTGTTGTCCAAATTTCCATAGCATCTTGTTCAACCCACCCCGAATGTGGTGTCTTAATTTGTGTTTCTCGCTGAGCAGTCGCATAGATTTTTCCATGTTCATCAAAAATAATTGCTCTGCTAGAGGTCGTTCCTTGATCAAGTGCGAGTAAATAGCTCATCTTTTCTTGTTTTAACTCTTGTAAAATGTTGATAGTAACGCAATTATATATCTAAGCGCGTCATTTGCTATAACTGGTATGAATTATCTGCATAATTTATAACAGTTATGTTATGATAGCGTCGTTATCTGGGGATGTTATTGGCTTCGACGCTGATGATGAAGCTCATAGATGCATGCCGAGAGCGCATTTTCTCTCGTAAATCAAATTTGCATATTTTAGTCGCAAACGACGAATCTTACGCTCTAGCTGCCTAAGGGCAGCTTGTCCGCTTCACTGAATACTTGTGGTCAGTGAACCCGACCGAAGCGCACGCACACAAGTCCGTATAAAGTCACGCCTCGGGGCTTTATACCAAACTTAGAGGATCGCGTTTTGTACCCTGTTCGTCGGGTCACTTAATGTTAAAATAATTGACGATATCTAAGCATGTAGTATTCTCGAGTGTAGTGTTGGCGGACGCGGGTTCAACTCCCGCCATCTCCACCAAATTTTTAAATTAAGATCAATCATGATTCGTCATGGTTGATTTTTTTTGCCTTTTATTTACTATATATCAGCAGTTTAAGCATATATTCATTAATCATAATCAATCACGGACAACAATGAACAATGTTTATAAATCACCATCAATCATGCTAATGTGTTACACAGGTGTGACACGCGTGTAACAGGTACAAGATATGTTGTCAGATTCACAAGTAAAAGCTTTGAAGGCCCAAGAAAAAAGATATTCACTCGCAGACGGTGAAGGCTTGTCTATTGATGTTCATCCCACTGGGAAAAAGAAGTGGGTACTCTCATATCGAGTCCACGGAAAACAAACAAGAAAGAGTTTGGGTGAATACCCTGATGTTGGTTGTAAAGAAGCTCGTCAAATTGCACGACAATATAAAGCAGAAGCTCAAGGAAAAACTTTAGATTCGCCAGCTGTTAAAACTGTTATTGATGAATGGTTAAAGATGATGACCCCGCGTTGGTCCAGTCAAAAGTATGTAGATACAGTTATATATAGGTTGAGCTATATCTCAGAAGACTTTGCAGAACAGCCTATTGATGCGATTGAAAGAAAACAAGTTGTTAAAAAAGTTAAAGAAATTGTAGGTAAAGGAACACTTGAAACCGCAAAACGATCTCTCAGACTTTTAAGCGAGATATTTAATTTTGCGATTGCTTCGGATTATACGCAAAAAAACCCATGCACCCTTGTTGCTGATGTTATTCCACAACAAACAGTACAAAACATGCCTTCTCTTGATTCTGAGCAAATGCCTGAATTTTGGAAACGTATTAATAATTCTAATGTTACACCTGAACTGTTACACGGATTAAAGCTTGTGTGTTACACAGCTGTGCGAATCTCTGAGTTATTGAGTGCAAGATGGGATACTGGCGAAATTGATTTAGAAAATAATCAATGGATCATCCCTGCCTCTCGCATGAAGATGCGTAGAGATCATGTTGTGCCACTAACGAAGCAGACTAAACAATTATTTCAAGATTTATATGACCATCGTGTTGATGATGGCTTTATCTTTAAACACACAAGAAAACCAAATCAACCAACTCGATCAGAAACTATTTTAGCTATCATTAAGAGAAATGGTTATGGAGGCCAAATGGTGACACATGGTTTCCGATCTTTATTCTCAACTCATGCCAACAATTCTAAGAAATTCCGTGCTGACGTAATTGAGTATCAAATCGCGCATGTTCCCAAAGATCGTATTCGTGGAATTTACAATCGTGCTGAGTATTGGGAAGAAAGAAAAGAATTAATGGAGTGGTACTCAAATGAAGTTGATTCTTGGATGAATTAAAATGAAAAAATGACATTTACTTTAATAGATATTGCCCTCAGCTGAGGGCTTTCTCAAACAACTTCCTCTCTTTCGCACGACGATTCGTAAGCCCACGCATCACTTTGCCGCCTGCCCGATTCCATCGACCGAATTGTTCAGCAGCTCCTTTGTAGTCTTTGGCATTTAACTTTTTAAACAAAGTCGAATTTAAGAATGCACCTACTCCAATGTTATAGGCCAGTGAAACCAAAGCGTCGTACTGGTTTTGATTAAGCGGTACCTTGACCTGATTCACAGCTGATTCAAATTGTTTTAAATCTTGGGCCATGTATGACTTGGCTTGCTCGACGGTGCAAGTATCGCCTTTCTTGACTTTGGTACCATTAATCACCGTGGTACCGTAGCCGATGGTCCATATACCTACACCGTCGTCATAGGCTTTGAGTCGAAGCCCTTCAAATGAGCAGATTAAATCGATTCCGTTTGTGCTTATTTTCATCTGAATATTGCTCCAAAGGCTTCTTTAATTTCTGTGATAATTTCCATGAAGGATTTACCTTTCATAAGCTGTACTGACTGATAAGCGATACCAATACAAAGCATTCCAAAAATGGCAAACACAAGCATGACGAAACCCTGCGACATATGTGAATAATGCCCAAGATCGTAGTATTCAATGAAGGCTGAACCGCCATATAAACTAATAGCCACACTAAATGTGAATTTCATAATCACACCCATTGTGATTTTGATACGCCCTTGTGTATCAATGTCTCCGCTTAATGTCAGGGCAAAAATAGCCCCGATCACCGCAGCTATAATTTTAAAAAGCCATGGTAAGCCTTTGATTGAAATCGGATCGTTCAAGGTATTTCCCCTATTTTTTGGCAATAAAAAAGCACCTTTCGGTGCTAGAACTGAATAGCTTCAACATCTCCAATCGTTTCAGCCTCATAAATCAATTGTCGAGCAATGCGACCACGTTCATGTGACAAAGCAATATGCGTCTGCAATGACTGGTAGAGTCCTCTCAATTGAGAAGGACTCAGTTCAATAAATTCATTGCTGGCTGTTGTCCAAACTTGGCTGACATCTGAATTCATTGCTAAAAGAATCCGTTGTTGCGAGACTTGATCTGAATCATAGGAATGTGATTCAAACTCAAAGCCCCCAGATTCAAATGCATCACGCGCTGCTTTGATTTGATCCCACTTTGCATTTTGAACTTGTTCCAATGTACGAGGATCAACCCATTGTTTAAGTTGATAATTGAAAATGTGATGTACAGAAGGTGCTATGGGTAAATCCACCCACCATCCACGATAATACATGTTTAAGTGTGGTGGATCAGAAACAGCCAAAAAACCTGCTTCTTTATTCAATTGTATCGTTTCTGCATTTGCTGAAATAATCTTCAGCAATTCACCATGTTTTGAAATAATTGCTGTCATTTTTTCAACTCAATTACTGAAATACTTCGACCTACAAATTTAATTTGTGTATCGCCACCAACTCCGATCTGGACATTTGTCAAACTTCCCATATATGCAAGACCAACCTTCATTGTGTATACCGCTGTACCAACAAAACTATTTTCAACTAAGGATACAACTGACAATGTTCCCGATACATCCACCCCTGAGTTACCAAGGACTGATGTCGGTGCAAGGTATGAACGGCCAACCAAGGTACCATTTCTATAGACGCTTAAAGCCATCCTTACATAACGTCGCTCAGCTTCTGACACAGTCCCACCGCTATTTGTAACCGCTAAAGCAATATTGGTTGTTGTTAAATTAATCACCGTAAGTGTTGCGCTAATTGAAGCTTTCCCCCCATTACGCGTCATTGTGATTGAACCTAACTCGCCTATTGCACTCTCCCAAGCTTGAAATTGTGCTTCCGAATCTGTTGGAAGTGGAGTGGTCATATTTGTTCGAATCGTTGCAGTATTCATACTCAAATCTGCGAACTTTGCACCAACTGGCACACTCACCGCTTCATCTTGAATTTTTAGTGTAGTCACCGCTAAATTATCAATTTTCCCTGATGTTACAGCCAAGTTGTCAATTTTGGCAGTTTTAACAGCCAAGTCTTCAATATGTGAAGTCTTGACTGCTTGGTAATCCATCATCGCTGATTTCAAATATGCTGATACAGGAAAGACTGTGCCCGTCAATGGGTCTGTAAATGGAGTTGTACGAAAAATAAATGGATAATAACCATCACTTCCACCACTACCGACTGCAAGAGTATCAACATTGAAAATGTATTTACCTTCAACACCATCATTTGCACCTCCCCACCCCACAACTTTGCCATTCACATCAATCTTTGTGAATTTCTGAGCATACAATCCACCAACGGATTCAGATACATCTTGAATACTCGCAGTATTTTGCCCAACCTTGGTTTGCAAAGTCGTCGTAGCTGTGACGTTGGCTGAAACTGCATCAGCATTTGCTTTAATCTGCTGTTGATATAAAGCATCATTCTGATTCATTTGAGCAATAACTTGATCAGTGCGAATCGATTGCGATAAATCACCTTCAATCCGTGCCGACTGTTCAGACCATACACCCGCATAACCTGATTCAGAACCAATCAAATCTGATTCAGAACCAATTAGCTTAGGATTAACTTGCGCATAAATCCCATCAACTCGGATTGTTTGTGCAGCGATCTTATTATCAGCTGTCGTTAAATCCGACTTGACCTGATTTAAAGCACCAGTACTTGCTTTACCATCAAGTTCTAAATCTAAAGCATCAATCAACACTGCATTGGCATTTGATTGATCAACCGCAACTTGTGCAGAATTACGCACCGTCGCTAATGCTGAATCATTTTGGGCGATATAAGTATCAATCTTTTGGACTGTAGCTTTATCACCTTCAATACGAGCAATCACCTCTTGCTGTGCAAAGGCTTGAACATCATTGACTTGAGCAACAGTGGTATCGATACGTTTGCTTAGTACCAAATCCCCTTCAATCATGGCTGATTGTAGTGACCATGTACCTGCAAAGCCTTCTTCAGAGCCGATTAAATCTGATGTAGAGCCGATCAGCTTTGGATTGACTTGGGCGTAAACTCCATCCAATTTTGTTGCGGTGGTAGACAGATTATTTGCAACCACATCAATGTTGGTTTGAACGGCTGCAATACCTTGCTCACTCGACTGTTTAACCGTCTCAACAACAGCAAGCACATTATTATCACCTTCAATAATTTGCTGTGATAATCCATCTTCTGCCTGCTGAATCGCATACTGACGATCAACAATTTCTTGTGCAATCTGTGCCTTGGTATTCTGAACATCCTGTTTGATCGGACCTATTTCAGCATCTATGGTTTCTATATGGTCAATCTTGGTCTGTAAGTCTTGATGTAACTGACTTTCAGTAATTTTGCCATTTAAAATATCAAGTACTGCTGACGCATCGGCTGATGTTGTACCGCTGACCCAATTTGACCAATCACCAATGTTGCCAATGCGATCAATCAAACGTCCTCGGTAAAACTGTGTCAGATTCGGTTGCATACCTTGGATGGTATGCACTGTTGTTGGATAAGCAAATAAACCCAATTGGCCAATATTTGATACGCCATCTGGACTGACTTCAATTTCAGTATAAGCCGTATCTAACGCACCCACCGCAGGAAACAACCAGGTTAATTTCATCCCGAATAAAATGCCCTCGGCTGAAATAGATGCTAACTGTGGTGGTTTGCCTTGTTTGCCACTGAGTTCAGTCAAGACCGAATACGTCGGCAATGAAGCCACATTAAATGCAGAAATTGCAGTGACTTTAGCTTCATATTGACCTGAATAAATCCCCTGAACTTCAACAGAGTTATTGCCAGTGATTGGCAACTTTAACCATGATCCATCATCTTTACGCCACTCAACCAGATACTTTGTCGCCCCTTGTGCTTGATTCCAGGTAATCAGCATAGTTGCGACTGTTAAACCTTGCTGCACCATGTCTTCACTAGAAATCACAACATTTGAGACAGGTGCTTGAATATTCGGATTAACAATCGAAATTGGACGGTCATCAATATAAGCTCCATGATCAATCGCATCATATTTCAATGGATTGTATTGCAAGCCAGTGATGGTAAATTGATGATCGTCATCCTGGGTAATGGAAATGACACGGAACTTCATGGTTGCTAAGTCTTGTGCATCCACCACCCAAACGTTTTGTGCTGCGACTGCATCAAAAGCCGCAACGACTGTGATGATACGACCAGCAATCGATTGCACAATTCGTGCTTGTGCTTTGCCTGATTCCCCATTTACAACTAAACGATCACCTGCACGACACACCACATCATCACGATCCAAAGTGATTTGTTTTAAATCTGCGCTGACTGCAGCGATACGCCCACCATTGGCACGACCTGCAAATAACTCATCCGCAATTTCGATGACTTTCCCAGGTAAAGGAATAAATCCATCTAGTCCGACTTTAAACGTCACTGTTCGGGTTTCAAACTGTTCTGATTTTAAGGCCCATAAACCTGCACGTTGTGCCTGACCTTCTGAAGTACTTCCCCAAGCTGAAATATCAGCAATTTGCACCCCAAGCTTAGAAATGGCTTTTTCATCACGTATAGGCAGTGTTTCAGTTTTATAACGGTTTTGCGGGTTATCCCATTTTACATTGGCAACTGAATGGCGATCTCGCGCACGTGTGCCTGAATATTCAAAGTTCCCATCAATGACATTCGCGCGGGTATAAGTGAAATAGGTGTCCTGCGGTACATCTGCATCACAAACGATTTGTGAACCATTCCAATAAATAAATGCACGAAATACGCCTGCCATTTTTGACAAGACTGTCCATGCATCTTCTTGGGATTGTT
Organism: Acinetobacter sp. P8-3-8; assembly: GCF_000214135.1. GTDB lineage: Bacteria > Pseudomonadota > Gammaproteobacteria > Pseudomonadales > Moraxellaceae > Acinetobacter. The sequence goes on along the minus strand of NZ_AFIE01000036.1, from coordinate 4,914 downwards.
CATAAATATTCAGTGTAAAGCGTGGTTCTTGGCCACCCTTACCATCGGGTACCAATTCATCACAATACTGACCTAGCCGATAAATTGACCATTTATCCACCATACTGGCATCAATACGCGGAACAGATAAACACTCGTCATAAAAGTGCCATGCAGGATTATTGGTATAAGCACGTTGAAAGGTACCATCCCATATCCCTGTATAAATACGAGTTTCAGCATTGTAGTTACTTGGCACCAAGATTTCGACACCATCACATTCAACTGAAACTTTAGCAACATTGGAGAATGTTTCCGCATCGTATTGCAGTCCCAATAAAGCTGTATTTGGATAACGTAATTTTGCGTCAATGACTTCTGCTACGGCTTCAACATACATTTTATCGCTAACATACTCAGACGTTGAGTTTGCTGTTATACGACGTACACGAATTTGCCAACCAATATCAGCTTGAGGTAAATCAATACGATGAGTACGTTCATAGTTTGCCGATGTTTTATCTGAAATCTGGGTATTTAGCGCTTCAGTCCAGGTACCACCATCGGTTTGCACATCGATGGCATAGAGAATGGTAATCCCATTTACATCACCATTTTTGGCATTTTGTTCACGTAATGGTCCCCACTTTAAACGTACTCGTACAGCATCCAAATCAAGATTAGTAAAAGCTTTGACCCAAGGTGTATCCGATTTTAATTCTGTACCGATTGCAATTTCGGAAGAAATATCGGGAAAACCTTCAATATAGTCTTGGTCATTGGTACCTAGACGTAAATCAACAGTAATATCCTGAAAGTTTTGTTCTCCGTTTAAACCTTCAAGCGGTGTATCGTCCAAAAAAATCGATTGATTACCTCTGGCCAAACCTTTAATTTTACCTTTCGACAACCCATACAAAATTTTAATATAGGTTTTGGACTGTGCTGAATCTGCTGCAACTTTTGCTTGACGCTGTTTACCTTGCCCTGCTTTCGCACCTTTGATCATTGCTTCCATAATTTTCCTTACGCAATAAAAAAGGCGCTTTAAGCGCCTGAATATTTCTAAAATGTTTTACATGATGTCTTCAGCATATTGACCTGCCGATACGATAAAGCCGCCAATCTCTCGACGACCACGCAATACAGGCACTGGATTACCTTGCGCAACCGTGGTCACCGCACCACCGAAGCCAAAGTTGGCTTTATTGCCATCTTGGTTTTGGTCTTGGCTATTATCAATTTTTGGCATAAGCATTTGTGCTACACCGCCAACCATCATCCCGATACCTGCACCGATCAAACTCACACCTACTTGGGCACCAATACCAGTCCAACCAGCAACATACCCAACCTCGACACCAACCACGACCATTACAGCGCCAAGAATTGTATTCAAAACACCATTATCACCACCCGCGCCAATTACCTTGGGTACAATTTTAATCACAGTGGCTTCGGTTCCCATATCCAATTCTTTTTCAGAAATATTGTGTTTATCCTGGAAAACCGCAAATGTCAGACCATGTTCATGTGCATGCAACATGAATTTTTCAAAGCCAGGTATTTGTACCGATAAAGCTCGTACCGCTTCACGAGTATTGGCAACATCCAATTTGAATTGTTTACCGAATTTTTTGGCTAAAACCCCATACAATTTAATAGTTTTTAACATGACGGATCACCTTTGCTACACGTTCTTGCCATTGTTGGCCAAAGATTTCACGGACTGATTTTCGTCCATATGGATGATGTAAAATCAATGATGAACCGATACACGCTTCTGTTTGCTCAGATTTCAAAGCACCCTGATCACCTAGCCAAATCACTGCATGATTAACATGCTCTGTACGCCCCACACGGCACAGCATCACATCACCGTACTTCAAGTCATTAACTTCAACAAAGCCCGCTTTGCCAAAATTTTCTAGATATAAAGAAGCATTGTCTGCCGATTCCCACCAACGATCTGAGCGCTCAAAATTAGGAATTTGAATATTGAGTTCACGTTGATAAAAGTCACGTACAATCGAATAGCAATCTTGCCAACCATGATGATAATTCCGCCCAATCAAAGGGAATTTAAATCCACAAGGTTGATAAATTGCAAAATCCAAATCAGGATAAGCACAAATCACCCAAGGTTTTTCATGCAATTCTATCTGATGCAAGTCCAGATCGGATGCACGTGTGGTTGCATCCGGGTGTGAATGCACATAGGCTTGAATCTCGCCTTGATCCTCAGCATTGGCTAAATCTACATGATGAATTTCAAAGCTATCCTTCAGCTGTGAAGTATTACGACAACGGACGTATGTGTTATTGACGATCACACCACAACATTCTGTTGGATACACCTCTGCAGCATGTAAATGTATGGCTTTCTTTAATTTTGCGGTTAGCTTCATTGTTTTATTACCCCAACAAATTCGATGCAGGAAAACCACCATGTGGCAAAGGCTTATTTTCACCAAAGCGCAATTTGCAAGAACTGATATGACCACCGCATTTATCTAGGCTTGGATCATCCGTTGGTTCATCTTTGTCATTAAACATGCTTGCACCGGTATAACCACATTCTTCACCACGGTAGTTTCCCATCATGCACCAGTGGCACATCGATGTGATTTGACGAATCGGGATTTTTTGACCTTCAAAATCAATCGGATTCGAGAGTTCAAAGGTCACCGCTTGGTCATTTTCAGAGGTCTTTTGCTCGATATACCACAGCTGCTCTTTGGCTTCATTGGATGCACTTGGATTGCCCACACTAAAGTTTTCAGCATCCAGATATTTAACAGTGGTTCGAATAACCTTTAACTTAGCCCCAACAAAATCATCGAACTGTAGACAATATGTAGATACTGCACCCTGAATGCCGTTGATGTTGTTGGCCATACTTAAAGTCGGTGCAGAAGCTTTTCCATCTGTACGCATCTCTAAGCCTGATGCTTGAATTGCCATCGGCTCAAAAGTTTGACCTTGCCAAATGATATTACGTTGCCAAATCTTTTCAGTGCCTACATCAAATACCTTGCCAATAGAGCCAACATCCGCTCCGATCAACCCATCTGATCCAATGGATGAATAAATCCTTTCCCAATCTTGAAATGCAATATGTCCATGAAAACGTAAAATGCCAGCACCTAAGTTGCTGGCATCCAATTCAAACAAGGTAATTAACCCATCGACAAACAGCTTTTGAAAATCACTGTTGAGGCTCATATGTGACCTCATCATAAATTTGATTACCGTTGTCATCGAGCACAGGCACATCATCAAAGATTGGTTTACCTTCTGAATCTAACGCTTGCACCAATTCAAATACGGGTTCACCCTTTTCATTAACAAGCGGTTGTTTGGTCAGTGTCGCAATACCTTGTGCATCTGTGACCAAGTAAGTTTCTTTCTTTTGAAATGGCTTGCCTTCAACTATAACAACTTGCCCCTGATCATCGATCAAATCAGTCAATCGAGTCATGTAGCTTGGTTGCATCGCATACTTCAACTGTTGAATCATACGCGGCTGTTTTTCAGTTCTTGGAACTTTGTGAATGGTTGGTTTGGGTATTGAATGTAAACGAATATCAATCCAACGTGGTTCACCCTTCGAATTATTCGGTATGTCAATCGGCATATCTAAATTCGCAACAATATCACCATCTTCATTAAGTTTTTTCTTATATGTTTTGATTTCAATGTCACCATTTTCTAGCGTTTGATATTCAACTGCACAAATACGGTTGCCATTGCTGTCAGTTGGCACCTCAATCCACCAGCTCTCTTTAGCAAAACCTAGCGTATTTTTAATCAGGTAATGACCAATATCGACTTTTTCAAATAAAGGTTCTTGTTCTAACGCCTCTTCATTGGGTTCTATTTTTTCTGAAAAGAGTTTAATAATTGGTGACGCATTTTTAATGAAGCCGTTGGAATCTATAGTCGTGTTTAAGTCAGTTTTTAATTTTCTAACAATCGGATTTACCAGCCCCTCATACCATGAGGAAATAAGTACATCACCTGTTGAGTGACTAATTGAGATTGTTGCATGCGTATTATTCGTAACAAGATACATGGATGGCGCATACTGTAGACTCATCTGAGATACTGACTCGTTTCTATATATTTGGCATTTCCCTTGAAGTTTTGAATAATAATCATCTATTGTTGAAAGACCGCTAATCTGACCACCTTTACCACCAATCCCAAATGCCCCAACTTCCATCACATTGCCACTTGCAGTCCCCACTTGACGACTTGCTGCATGCGTGTTATTGGTGAAATTTTCATTTACTTTTGTACCAGTCGAACGAAAGGTATCACCACCAGCACCACTTGGTGCAGTACCTAAACTTACTGTTTGAATTGTCATATTTTTCTCACAAAAAAGCCCCGACAATGCGGGGCGTGAAATAGATTGTATTTAAGGTTTAAAGTCTTGGGTGAATGTAGTGGAGATGGACCAGACATCCCCGCCTAAACTGACTGGGGTGTAATCCCCTGCCACCACTCGAACTTCACCATCTAGCGGCGAATCCCATAAAAATGAATCAGCACCCTTATGTGCATCAAAAAAGGCTTTGATCTCTTGTATCAAAGCCTTCTTGCCAGTTTTTTTGAATGCCCATGTGGATGACCGATTGTTAATCCCTACACTCGTTCGCTGTGTATATCCATCACCAAAACTAGACTGAAGGACTTTAAAGCTTGAGGTTTGGGAGTTGCCATCTAGGTCGTTGCACCATGTGAATTTTTGATTGCTCATAACTTCGGCCATTCAATATTTATCGAGATATTGCGAATATCGCCTTTAAAACGCTTTCTGCAATCCTCAATGGTGGTGCTATCTACATCTGGATCCTTTGCTTTAGATTCTCTTGCTAATAATCCAACTTGTCGTTGCTCTCGATTAATCACCGCCCTTACCGAATCGTG
>NZ_AFIE01000037.1 GCF_000214135.1 Acinetobacter sp. P8-3-8 | reverse complement strand
CTTATTAATTCAACCTAAACGCCGTTATACCAAGATAACAGACAGTAAACACTGGATGAAGAAACATCCCAATTTATTAAAGAATTACAAACCAGCCCAAGCTAATGAAGTTTTAGTTAGTGATATTACCTATGTTGAAAGTGTAGAAGGTGTACATTATCTATCTTTGGTAACGGATGCTTATACTCGGCAAATTAAAGGTTATAAGCTATCGAAGGACATGAAGGCTGAGAATGTTGTACAAGCATTTGAAATGGCTATGAGTAAACAAAGAGATCGAACAGAGATTATGATTCACCACTCAGATAGAGGTTCTCAATATTGTTCAGAGCTTTACCAATCTGCATTGAGTAAACATAAGGTTCTTCCCTCAATGACAGATGGTTATCTTGCGAAACAGTGTTTCTCATACCAAAATGCTTTAGCTGAAAGGGTTAATGGAATATTGAAGCAGGAGTTTTTAACGACACGTTGTAACACAATGCAAGAGCTAGATAAGCTGATAGCTGAATCTATTTTCATTTATAATTATTACCGCCCACATTTGAGTTCGGATATGTTAACGCCGAATCAAATGTATGAAATGAGAAAAACTGAGCTAGTGATATAACTCGGCTTTAAATGTAAATACCGTCAACCTATTCTAGGACGAGACAGCCTCCCCTAAATAAGGCTGAAGCATAAATATAGTTAAACTGTTAAAAATATATGACAATAAGATAAATGAGTTATTCAAAACATTTTAGACAAAGATTTTTAGCTAAGCTTGTGGAAGGAAATTCTATTCGAGTCGTTGCCACACAATTTTATGTTGGAAAACTGTATAGAGATCAAAAGAATTCGATCATGTAAACCATCAAAAATAGATGATTGTGCTGTACGAACAGATATTGGACAATATCCTAATGATTATCATCTTAAAGAAACAGAATGGCGTTGGATGAGAGAACCTAATGAGTTAGCAACAGCGTTGTGAAACCTCATTAGGTAAAATTAAGTATAAATTTGCTAGTCTAGAGCCTATTTAAAATAATTTGGATGGGTTAAAGCACAGGCACCCTATCGTTTATCTCGGTGAAAGTGGCTTTATAAATCACATGAACAACGTCCTTATGGTTACTCTAAACGAGGAACCTCTTGTTATGGATCATATAATTGGCAGTTAAAGAATCAAACCAATGCAATTGGTGCAATATATCAAGGTCGCTTATTTGGAATTGGGCTATTTGATTGCAAAGTGAATTCAGATGTATTTCATTTTGGGGTTAAGGAATTTCTTATCCCAGAATTACCGAAACAAAGTATTGCTGTGATGGATAATGCGACATTTCATAAAAGGTCAGATACTCAGAAACTATTAGAACAACATGGGCATCATATATTATGGTTACCACCATACAGCCCTGATTTAAATCCTATAGATGAGCGATATATCGCGCAAGGTGAGCGTGGGTGAAGAAGAAAAGGAAAGAATGGTTAGTAGATTCTATCGATATATTGTTTAAATATGTATGAATAATTAGGCAGTTCTACTATATAAAACAATATCATCATTACTTTGATTTTATATTCTGTTCATTCATATCAATATTTAGATAACAAAAGAATTTAACTTCAATTGAATAGCACATAAGAAAATGAATAACACAGAAACAAAAAAGAAGTGAATCAATCACTTCTTCTTTATTCACCCAATTTAAGCTACCGCTTTACTTGGAACACCACTATGAAAACGAAAAGTGTGATCTGGACTTAAAATTAAGTTCTTTTCAACTTCTCGAATCAATTCAATACGCTGCTGAATATCCTCTTCTGGATCTTTCAACTTTGCAGTTTTTGCAACATCTAAAGCCAGCGCCAAATAGTCTTCATAATGGCGAGATTCAGACTTCAATAGATAACGATAATAACGACCAAGCTCTTCATCGACGATCGGTGCAAGAGCGTAAAAACGCTCACAAGAGCGTGCTTCAACAAAAGCACCGATCACTAAAATATCAATCAAAGCTTCAGGCTCATAAGTACGGATTTCTTTACGCAAACCACCCGCATAACGCCCAGCACTCAAGCCTTTCCACTCTTGACCACGTTTGGCCATAAATTCTAAAACCTGTTCGTAGTGCAACATTTCTTCACGAACAAGTTGTGCCAATTTGATCTGTAAATCGGTAAAAAAACTATAACGGAACATTAAGTTCATCGCTGTTCCCGCAGCTTTTTTTTCACAATTTGCATGATCTTGCATGAGCAATGGGAGATTGTTCAATGCTTCATCCAACCATGCTTTAGGTGTTTCGCAACCTAAAAAAGCAATCACGGGTTGCATGAGTTCATTATAATTAATACTAGACATGACCAATATTCAACAACAAAAATAAAAGAAAAATTAACCCGCTGCCTGTATCGCAGCTTTCATATCTTTAACCGCTTGTTCTAAACCCACAAAAACACTTTCTGCGATAATAGAATGTCCAATATTCAGCTCATGGATTTGCGGAATAGCAGCGATTGCAGCAACATTTTCAAGGTTTAAACCATGCCCTGCATTGACCACTAAGCCCTTAGACACAGCGTATTCAGTACCTTTAATAATACGTTCTAATTCAGCTTGTTGTACTTCCACACTTTCAGCATCAGCGTATGCACCTGTATGCAATTCGATAGTTGGCGCACCACATGCAATTGCAGCATCAATTTGAGCAAAGTCAGCGTCAATAAATAATGAAACATCACAACCAACTGCTGCTAAAGCCTGAGTCGCTGCTTTCACATCTTCAAAATGCCCGACTACATCTAAACCACCTTCTGTAGTCACTTCTTGACGTTTTTCAGGAACAAAGCAAACATGATGTGGTTTAATTTCTTTGGCAAAAGCGATCATTTCATCAGTGACAGCCAACTCTAAATTCATTCTCGTCTTTAAAACTGGACGCATACGGCGCACATCATCATCTTGAATATGACGACGATCTTCACGTAAATGTAAGGTAATACCTTCTGCCCCTGCTTGTTCGCAGATTAATGCGGCTTTTACAGGATCAGGATAAGTCGTTCCACGTGCTTGTCTTAGAGTCGCAACATGATCAATGTTTACACCAAGCAATGCAGCCATAACATTTTCCTAATATTAAATATTGAAAGATTTAGAATTAACGATTCACAGTTTTCGATTGAGCGCTTTGAATCCAAAGCTGACGGCTTTTAAGAGGACGATCACCCAAAAGTGAAGTAATCATTTGCCGATAAAGCTTTGCGAGTAATTGTAACTGTTCTGCGTTGAAATCCCTACCCTTTTCATAATTCACCATACTCAGAATTTGCTCGCCAGATAACGTTGCTGCTGAGCTATGGGCAACGGGTGTAAAGCCTTCTGATAACTGAAATTGATAGCGCTGACTTACAATAATTTCTTGTTGATTCGAATCATGTGCATAATCTAAGGGATAACCTAATTCTTCTAATAAGGCATGTTCGAACTGGCGTAAAATTTGTCGAAGAAATACATCAGCTTGTGAATGTTCAGCCAATTTTTGTAAATGCTGTAAAGTTAAATGATACTGCTCAAAAGTTTCTGGCAGTGCTTCTTCTAATGGGCAAAGTCTTAAAATAATTTCATTGAGATAAAAACCTGAAAAAAATGCATCACCATAAAAGAAAATCGGTTGGTTTAAAATTTCAAGTTTAGAAAAATTCTTCAGTTCCGATTTACCAGAAGCCTGCAACGTAATCGGCTGATATTGTGGTGGAGGGGTTTGTCTCAAAATACCATCGACACGACCATGTTCTTGCGTAAATAAATGCACAATATGACTACGTTCCCGATATTTACGATGATGAATTAAATAACCATGCAGAACTTCATTACGCATTGATCAGTGCTTCATTCACTGATGTCACAATTAATCATCATTGTCTTTTTTCTTTTCTTCTTTCTTTTCATCATCATCACCATCTGGAATGACGGCACCAACGACAGCGGCTGTCCCTTTAACAACGCCTTTTGTCACACCATAAGCGGCTTTAACAGGAACTGTTACAATTTTAGTAATACAGCCTTGCAACATTACTATACAAGCAAGAATGGAAATCACTCGAATCATCACAGTTCCTTTATTTTGTTGAGCGATTAAATATCGCTATAACCTAAACTTTTAAGTGCGCGTTCATCATCAGACCACCCACCTTTCACTTTAACCCAAAGTGTGAGCATGATCTTCTGTTCAAACATTTTTTCCATGTCTACACGAGCATCCATACCAATTTTCTTCAACTTGGCACCTTTTTCACCGATCACAATGGCTTTTTGCCCTGAACGATCGACGAAAATGGTTGCATCAATATAAGTACATGCAGCTTTAGGACGACCTGTCTTTTCATTGATGGTCGCTTCTTCTGTTTTGAATGATTCAATCTGTACGGTTAAATCATAAGGCAACTCTTCGCCCAACTGACGCATAATTTTCTCACGAATGATTTCACTCGCAAGGAAACGTTCAGAGCGATCCGTTAATTGTTCCAAAGAATATAATGGTGGCTGGAACGGAAGATATTTTTCAATAGCTTCACGTAAATGATCAAGGTTCGCACCACGTAAAGCTGAAACAGGAACAATTTCAGCAAAATTCATTAATTTTGCACGCTCTTGAATCAACGGTAAAATCAAACGCTTATTTTCTAAAGTATCAATTTTATTGATGACGAGAACCACTGGCATTTCTGCATTTTTCAGTTTTTCTAAAACTAAATCGTCATTCGGTGTCCACTTTTGTGCATCCACAACGAATAACACTAAATTGACATCACGTAATGCCGAATGTGCAGCCTTGTTCATCATTTTATTGATAGCACGGACTTCTTTTTTATGCATCCCAGGTGTATCAACAAACACTGCCTGCGATTTTGCACGACTATCAATACCAATAATTTTATGGCGAGTCGTTTGTGGTTTACGTGAAGTAATCGATAATTTCTGACCCAATAAATGATTCATTAATGTCGATTTACCTACATTTGGGCGCCCAACAATAGCGACAAACCCGCTTCGATAGTCCGAAGGAATTTCAAAACCTTCTGAACTAAAAAATTGATTAATTAACTCATTACCGTTTTCAGGCGGCTCGTGATCAGCATCATTGTGATCGGAATGTGTATTCATGCAGTTTACTGCTCCAAAAGCTTTAAAAAATCCGCCGCAACTGCTTGTTCTGCAAAGCGACGACTCGATCCCTCACCCATCATTTTAGGTAAGCCATCTACTGTACATTCTACTTTAAAATGTTGATTCGGTGCATCACCCTGAATATCTACAACCTCGTAAATTGGTAGTTGTTTTTTACGAGCTTGTAGATATTCTTGTAACCGAGATTTTGGGTCTTTCAACTGATCTGTCGGTTCAATATTTTCGAAATAAGGTTCATACCACTTCAAAACAATTGAACGCAATAAAGGTAAATCCTCACAGTCTGTATAAATCGCACCAATAATCGCTTCTACAGTATCCGCTAATATTGACTCACGATGATGACCACCTGATTTCAACTCACCTGTACTTAAAATCAAACTGGTACTTAATTTTAAATCATTGGCGATTTTGCCCAATGCTTCCTGACGAACAAGCGTGGCACGCATACGTGTTAAACGCCCTTCATTTTCAGTTGGGTAAGCATGATATAGATAATGAGCGATGATCATACCTAACAATGAGTCACCTAGAAATTCTAGGCGCTCATAGTTATATTTGTGACTCACCGAACGGTGCGTCAGCGCAAGTTGCAATAACTCGTGTTGTTTAAACTGATAACCAATTCTGCTTTGTAAGCGAGGATCACTTACTTTCAACTGACCTTTTATCAAAACTCTTCTCGAAAGTGAGGACTATATCTATATTCAGCATGAAATTTTTTCGTACTTCGTATTTCTTAGTCACTTGTAAACCATCTTGTGTAGAAACCGTCGCAATATCATCAAATTTAATATCTCTGATATTGTTCATCTCCAATCTTTTACCAACCTCTGATGAAAATTTTGCAGGGCTAATATCTGCAGGGCTATTTTTAATTTGCTCTACAATTTGCTGATCAATTGCATGATCGTCCCAGTATAAAGGCCATACAGCCACTGTGATTTTCAATATAAAAGCTAACGCTATTATCCCCAATAAAATTCCAATATATGAAGTGCCTTGTTGATTTTTACGCATTTTTTTATCCAACAGGTGAAATTAATAATCCTTCATTTCAATTGAACAAAAATGACATGACTGGATCAAACTATTGTCCTTGTCTGTTTCATTGATTCAACTGACTATAAATTTCTTACATTCCTACACTAACACGAGGTAACAAAAAATTTATCAGGCTTATTATCCTTGAAAGTGCAACAACTTGCTAGTTTTAATCATTTATTGTGCTTAATTTTTCTTATGAATCAAAGTCACTCGATAGTTTTAATAGATAAAAATAAAGGCCAACTTGCATTGACCTTCACATGAAATTTATTTATTGATAAATCATTAATCGATTGCACCATTACGACTGAATGATGGGATTTTAAAGCCAGGCTCTTTATGCATCCACACATAGATTGCATGACCTGTTAAGTTTTCTTCAGGTACAAAGCCCCAAAAACGACTATCAGCACTTTGGTCACGGTTATCACCCATTGCAAAATAATGTCCTTTTGGAACAGTCATTTCCCAACTTTCGCCATTTGACTTCACAAAACGCTCATTGGCCGTAGCAACATAAGGTAAATCTTGTTTTTGTTGCGCATAATTAAATGCACTAATCAAAGTATTTTGACCTTCTAACAAACGAACCAGATGTTTATGTTGACCCATTTGCTCATAGTAATAGATCGATTTAGGCGTATCTAAAATATCTTTTTCACGGCTAAATTCAGTTGGAATCTGCTGTACATTTTGACCATTAATCGTCAATTGACCTTTATTGTATTCAATACGATCACCTGGTAAGCCAATAATACGTTTGATATAACTGATTTTAGGATTTTTTGGATATCTAAACACAGCAACATCACCACGTTGAGGCTCACCAATATCGATAACTTTAGTATTGGTTATTGGTAAACGAACGCCATACTGGAATTTATTTACCAAAATATAATCACCTGTTTCTAAGGTTGGAACCATAGAATCCGATGGAATATTAAATGGCTCAAAGAAGAATGAACGTAATACCAATACAATCGCTAGAACTGGCCAGAAGTCATACGCCCATGAAATAATGACATTTTCATTCCCTTTACCTTTGGTTGCACGCTGTTTTAATACAAACTTATCGAGTAACCATAACCCAAAAAATACGAGCGTTACTGGTACGAGAATTAAATTAAAATCAAAATCCATGAGCGAAGATACCTCTTATTATCTTTCTACTTTTAACACTGCAAGGAACGCTTCTTGTGGAATTTCAACACTACCCACTTGCTTCATGCGTTTCTTACCTTCTTTCTGCTTAGATAACAATTTCTTCTTACGAGAAACGTCACCACCATAACATTTCGCCAATACGTTTTTACGCATTGCTTTTACTGTTGAGCGGGCAATAATTTGTGCACCAATAGCAGCCTGAATCGCAACATCAAACATTTGACGTGGAATCAAGTCTTTCATTTTCTCTACCAAAGCAATACCACGATGACGTGCATCATTACGATGACAAATCATTGCCAACGCATCAACTTTGTCACCATTAATTAACACATCAACCTTAACTAAAGATGAACTCTCGAAGCGCACAAAGTTATAATCCAACGAAGCAAAACCACGTGAGCAAGATTTCAACTTATCAAAGAAATCCATCACTACTTCTGCCATTGGAATTTCAAAAGTAATCGATACTTGATTACCCAAGAATTTCATGTCTTTTTGCACGCCACGACGTTCCATACATAATGTCATGACATTACCCAAGTACTCTTGCGGAACAAGGATATGACACTCAGCAATCGGTTCACGTAAATCTTCAACAGTTGAACCATCAGGCATTTTAGATGGGCTATCGATATAAATCGTTTCACCATTCTTCATTAATGCTTCATAGATAACCGTTGGTGCAGAACTAATCAGGTCTAAATCATACTCACGCTCTAAGCGTTCTTGTACGATTTCCATATGGAGCATACCCAAGAAGCCACAACGGAATCCAAAACCGAGAGCATCAGAACTTTCTGGCTCAAAGAATAATGCAGAGTCGTTAATTTGTAACTTATGCAAAGCATCACGGAACGGTTCAAAATCACTCGCGTCAATTGGGAATAAGCCTGCATATACTTGTGGCTTAACCTTTTTGAAACCCGGTAAAATTTCAACTTCTGGTGTGGTTGCTAGGGTGATGGTATCACCGACAGGCGCACCAAAAATGTCTTTAATCCCTGCAATCACAAAACCAACTTCGCCCGCTTCAAGCACGCCAGTTTCAGTATGTTTAGGATTAAAAATACCGACCGAAGTAATAATGTGTGTTTGGCCTGTTGATTTCATCAACATTTTATCGCCTTTACGCACACGGCCTTGTTTAACACGTACTAGAGAGACGACGCCTAAGTAGTTATCAAACCAAGAATCTACAATCAAAGCTTGTAATGGTGCATCACGATCACCTGTTGGTGCAGGAATAACATTCACCAATGTTTCCAAAACACCTTCCACACCTAATCCTGTTTTCGCAGAACACGTTGGCGCTTCAGTCGCCTCAATTCCGATAATTTCTTCAATTTCATGAATTACACGTTCAGGCTCAGCCTGCGGTAAATCAATTTTATTCAGTACAGGAAGAACCTCAAGGCCTTGCTCAATTGCGGTATAGCAGTTTGCAACAGACTGTGCTTCAACACCTTGCGCTGCATCAACGACCAACAATGCACCTTCACAGGCAGCAAGCGAACGCGAAACTTCATATGAGAAATCGACGTGTCCTGGTGTATCAATAAAGTTCAATTGATATTCTTCACCATTTGGGTGTGTGTAATACAACGTAACGGATGCTGCCTTAATGGTGATCCCACGCTCGCGCTCAATATCCATTGAGTCAAGGACTTGCGCTTGCATTTCACGCGCTTGCAATCCGCCACACATTTGAATAAAACGGTCTGCAAGCGTCGACTTGCCGTGGTCGATGTGAGCAATGATCGAAAAATTGCGTATATTTTTGATATCGACGGATTTTTTAGCTTGCGCCATGGGCTACCTTGAACATGTGAATTGCGCTATGTGTGAAAATAAATCACATAGCAAAGCTGATAAATAAATTGCGATGGATTATAGCAGAATGCGGATATAGAAAAAGAAATATATTTTATCCATCTATTGAAGTGACTTGATCTACAAATATTTCAGATCGGAAAATACTCATCATCTCAACAGAATGAATGTTTAAAAATAAGTCGTGAAGCCATTTCCAAATTCAAATCAATCTGCTGATCTACATTCAGTTCAGTCAGTTCAGTTTGGAGAAATCCATGTTTCAAAAGAAGCTGTATCGATTTAACATTTTCAGCATACACTTCGGCAATCACAAAACTGATTCTCTTTGAAAATAATGAATTTTCTTTAAGTTGCAGAAGTATTCTCCTCAACACTTCCGACATCAAACCTTGATGCCAATATTCTGGATGTAAATCATATCCAATCAGCACACCATACTGACCATTAGTTTCAATAATTTTATTTACCCCAAAACTTCCAATCAGTTTTCCAGATTTCAAACGAATTGCATAACGATAGCCTTGCTGGTTTTTAAATCGATCATGCATTTTATTAATCAAAGCATAAGCCTGATTGATTGATGTAAATTTCTTTACATCGTAGAACTGCAAAACATCATTATTTGAAAATAATTCAAACACAGCATGTGCGTCCGCTTGTTCAATATCATTTAAAATCAGACGTTCAGTTTCGATCAATTTCAACTGGCTCACACATACTCCAAACATGATCATTTCAAATAGGCAAATAAAATCAGAATTCTAAGTCGTTGATTTTTCATTCAGCGCAAAAGGATCTATTTCCGCATCAATCGGTTGATAAGCTTGAATAAACGTTGGCGACATACGCTTAGGACGCCCCGTAGCAATCTCAATACAAGCCCACTTGGTATTGCCTGTAAACAATAGGCTGTTATCGCTCGCTTTAAAGAATGCGTACTGACGGAACGAGTACAATGCATTGATATCATATAACCACGTTCGAAGAATGACTTCATCACCCAACATAGCGGCTTTACGGTATTGAACATGGTGCTCCACAGCAACCATCGCATGCTTCATTTCTAGATACTGTTCAAGCCCTACACCTAAGGCTTTGATATGCGCAGATGCCACATCTTGCATCCATTGGACATAAACCACATTATTGACATGCCCTAAAACATCAATATGCTCAGGTTGAACAGTTATTTTTAAATCAAAATACGATGTACTCACGCCATTCCCTTTCAGTTTACAACACAATCTTGCTTGATATTTTCTCATAAAAAAGCCACTCAAAGAGTGGCTCAAGTGCTATTTTAAAATCAGACGAACACTTTTTGGAATACGTATTATTGAATACGTAACCCAATCATCGCATGCTGTCCATCTCGTACAATGGCTACACGAGCTACCGTATTTTTCTGCAACTCAGAAACAGCATCAACAAAATCATTTGGTGTATTGATTTTCTTATTATTCACTTGAGTAATAATATCACCCGGAATAATACGTGATTGAGCAGCAAGACCACCTGAAGTCACATCTTCAATCAACACGCCCCCTTTCAAACTGAGTTTATTCTTCTCTTGTTCAGATAACCCACGAATAGCCACACCTAAAATTGGTCCTTTACGTGCTTTCGTCACTGCTGTTGAGTCATTTTTAGCAGGTGTATCATCAGGCGCTGTCGCTAAAGTCGCAGTAATCACTTTTGGCTTATCATCACGTAATACTTCTAACTGTACTGTCTGCCCTGGTTGAGTACGATTTAAATAGTTGAGCAATTCACCAGTACGAGAAATCGGTGTGCCATTATATTTTAGAATCACATCGCCTGCTTTAAACCCAGCTTTTGCTGCTGGAGAATCTGGCGATACTTGAGTAATCAATGAACCTTCTGGTTTATCTAATTTATAAGCTTCAGCCAAGTTACGATCAATATCTTGTAGCATAATCCCGAGGAAAGAACGCGTCACCTTACCATTCTTTTTCAACTGATCAGCGACATCCATTGCCACATCAATTGGAATAGAGAATGACAAACCCATATAACCACCCGTACCACTAAAGATACGAGAGTTCACGCCAACCACTTGACCTTGTTGGTTAAACAGTGGACCACCAGAGTTTCCTGGGTTTAAAGCCACATCTGTTTGGATAAATGGAACTGAGGTTTCACCTAACATATTACGAGATTTCGCACTCACAATCCCTGCGGAAGCTGAATAATCGAAACCAAATGGAGAACCAATCGCAAGGACAGGTTGCCCTACTTTCAATTGGTCGACATTACCAATACTTAAAGATGGATAATTATTACCTTCAACTTTCAGTAAAGCGACATCGGTACGTTCATCACTTCCTACAACCTTCGCATCAATTTCACGGCGGTCATTCAACATGATGGTCACTTTTGACGCATCTTCAACCACATGGTGATTCGTCAATAAATAACCATCTTTACTGATAAAGAATGCACTGCCATAAGCGGTTTTTTCTTGTGGTGCACGCTGCTGTGGAATAATGATCTGATTACCAAAGAAGCGCTTTAGAATCTCAGGAACTTGCTGCTGCAATAATTCTTCCTGAGATAATTTTTTAACGACATTTACACTCACAACAGCTGGGCTGACTTGTTCAACTAAATTAGAAAAATCAACGGGTGTTGAAGCTTGCACTTGTGATGTTACTGCAGCGACGGAAAATACTGCTGCATACATTCCTTTTTGTATTAGACCATTACTCATTTATCACGAACCTACGTCTTATGATTTTTAGCTTGAAAAATGTTTGTAACATATTATTTGATGTATTTGCGTAATAATATGTTTTCATTTTTTTATAAAACAAGACTTTACTTAATATTAGCTTAAAACAATCCTTTATGGTGCATTTAGACTAAAATCTGAACCCTATGACTATTGTATTTTTTCTAAAAAAAGAGTGTTATTAGCAGACTTTTTTCAAATTAGCTGATGGACATGTCTAATTTAAACACAACACATCAATTTGATGTGATTATTGTGGGCAGTGGTGGTGCTGGCTTAAGTTTAGCTTTATCGTTACCTGAACATTTCAATATTGCTGTTTTAGCTAAATCTACACTGACCGATGCAAGCACCTATTTTGCTCAAGGTGGTGTTGCAGCTGTACTGGATGAAACAGATTCTATTCAACAGCATATTGATGACACAATGATTGCAGGCGCACAACTTTGCGAGCTTGATGCTGTAAAGCAGACTGTTGAAGGTGGCCGTCCATCTGTTGATTTTTTACTGAATCATGGTGTGCAATTTACATTAGATGAAGATGAACAACTGCATTTAACCCGTGAAGGTGGACATTCTCAACGTCGTATCATCCATGCTGCGGATGCAACAGGCAAAGCCATTTCCACCACACTAGTACAAAGAGCACAAGAAAAACAAAATATTCATATTTTTGAAAATTTCATTGCTATTGATTTGATTACAACGCATAAATTAGGCGATAAAACAGCAGCTAATCGTGCTGTCGGACTGTATGCACTTGATGAAGTCAATGAAAAAGTACATACCTTTTTAGCGCCTTTCACTGCTTTGGCATGTGGTGGTGCAATGAAAGCGTATTTATATACTTCAAACCCTGACATTGCGACAGGTGACGGTATTGCGATGGCTTATCGAGCTGGTTGCCGAGTAGCCAATATGGAGTTTAATCAATTCCACCCAACATGTTTATATCACCCTCAAGCACGTTCATTTTTAATTACTGAAGCAATGCGTGGTGAAGGTGCATATTTACGCTTACCAAATGGTGAACGGTTCATGTTGCGTTTTGATGAACGTGCTGAACTTGCTCCTCGTGATATTGTGGCACGTGCGATTGATTTTGAAATCAAGCGTTTAGGTATTCGTCATGTATGGTTAGACATTACCCATAAACCTGCTGAATTTGTCAAAGAACATTTCCCTACACTGTATGCACGCTTGCTTGAATTAGGTATTGATATCACTACAGATATGATCCCTGTTGTTCCAGCGGCACATTACACTTGTGGTGGTGTGGTTGTCGATGAAAATAGCCAAACTGATCTTGCAGGTTTATATGCGATTGGTGAAACCTCGTACACAGGTTTACATGGTGCAAACCGCATGGCAAGTAATTCATTATTAGAATGTTTTGTTTACGGCATGAGTGCTGCCAAAGATATTCAAGCTAAATATAACGCAAACTTTGCAGTGCCCGATGTTCCAGGATGGGATGCAACGCAAGTGTCTAATCCTGATGAGGACGTGGTGATCTTGCAAAACTGGGATGAGTTACGTCAAACCATGTGGAACTATGTCGGAATTGTTCGAACAACCAAACGCTTACAACGTGCATTGCATCGTATTGAAGTGCTCAAAAAAGAAATTACTGAATATTATCAAGATTATCATGTCAGTAAAAATTTGATCGAGCTTCGTAATTTAGTCATGGTTTCGGAAATGATTGTGCGTTGTGCGATGCAACGTAAGGAATCTCGTGGTTTACATTACACCTTAGATTATCCTGAACTTTCTCCTGAATTACGTAAAACCGTGCTTACACCTCCGAACTTTACCGTAGAAACACCATTGGTCAATGAAGGTGTTTAATTTTAATTGATTCGGAGTTAAATCCTTAAATCTCTGATTCTCAAAAGAAAAGGTATCTTCAATAAGATACCTTTTCTAATTGGTTTAAATTTCAATTCATTCAACGTTTCTTTTTTTCGTAATAAATCTGATGTGCTGTTTGAAAAGTTTGCACATGTAGTTGAACCAAATCATCTAAATCTTGATAACCACCAGCTAAAACGAACATGATTGGAGTCCCCTGTCGTTTCGCCATATTAAAAACAATCTCTTCTCTTTTTTGAATCAACTCTGTACTAAACCACGCCGAACCATAAGGGTCAGCTTGATGGCAATCCATACCTGCTTGATAAATAATAATATCGGCTTTCCATTCTTCTGCACGTTGAAAAGCCTCATGCAAAGCCACCATATATTGAGCAAAACTACCATTTTTGGTATGCACATGCCGACTCTCAGCACGCTCATAAGTTGGATAACCAAAAGCCAAGCCATAAATACTAAAATTATATAAATTGTCTAATCTTCGGGTAAATTCAGCAGTTCCATCACCACCATGCTGATCGCAATCAAGGACGAATATTCTTTTATTCGGATATTGCTGAGCAATTAAAGCCAATCCATTAAAGGTACAATATGAACCACCATATTCATAAGCTGCATGGTGAAATCCTTGCGCAATATTGGCGGCGATACCATGCTCAAAAGCCAAAGCGGTCGCCATCAACTGCCCTGAATTGATGGTCAATACAGCATCTCTTAACTGTTCATTCCAAGGTTTAAACCCTGCAAATGTAGCCAGCTTTTTAGGCTCACCTGTTAAAAATGCATCCACATATTTAGGTGAATGCAATGCTCTTAAAATTTCTGGATCAATCGGTTGTGGTTCATGGAATTTATAATCATCAAATTGTTGTAATTTTTCAGCCACTGCAACCAACTTCTCCATACTATTGGTATGTGTTTCGGCAAAATAGTGTGGGGAAAAACAAACATTTAACATATAAATTATCCGAGACTTAATGCTCTTAATTGTGATACAGCGACATCATTTAATTGTTTTAAAAGCGTTGTGTCAGGACTAAAAAGACCGTTTTTCACTTGTTGTTCAAAATGTGTAGTGAATGCACGCTTACGATTTTCAGGCGAAATCGCTAAAGTTGTCAATCTTAAAAACCAAAAACCCTGAATGGCTTTGTAAGGAATAATATAACCCTTAAATTCTTGATTTGGCGTTTTATCTTCAATCTGTTCAATATCATAATCAACAGAAAATAAAGAACCCACAGGAATACGAATACCATTCATAATCAACGGCTGTAAATTGATACAAGAATGATTATCGCCCATATTCATTTTTTCTATGAGTAAGGGACGATTCTGCTCATCGACAAAAATATTAATCGAACCTTGTCTCAACATTGAACCATGTGCAATTTTCAGAAAAAAAGTTTCAGCCATTGGACAAGAGCCGACTTTAGGTTTTTCGCTCAACGTTTGTATTTCTATATAACCTGTTTCTTCAGTTGTTTTCGGTAAAATCACATCTTCCAACATACTACAAACGATCTTACTTTCTTCGAGCTGAGCTTGTTGCGAAATTTTTCTTAAATTTTCTTGAATAACAACTTCTTGTGCAACTAAATCATTAAACTCATCATTTTTTGCAGTATTCAAAAAATTTCGAATCGATGAATTATGATCAAGGTTATGCCAATCCTCAATCTCTAAACCATACGCATTCTTTTGATCGATAATTTTCTTTAATTTTTTAAAATCATAATCTTTAAATATTTTTAAATCTGTTGCTTCAACAGAATCTCGTGGAAAATTGATAAACTCAGCCAGAACTCGTGTTGCTTGCGTATAACCACAACCACGGCGTTCAGTTTGATGTGAATAGTGTTCATTTAACATCTCTGTCAGTTTGTCTGATAAAGGAAAAACCTGTTCCTTGAACAAATGAACAACTTCATGATCCAATGACATCTTCATCATTCCATACAATTATTAATTTAAAAATTTGATTTTCATTTATTATGAATAGCTTAGCATTGTGAATATCAGAGTACAATTATAATAATAGGTTCACTCTATTCGCTTAACAATAGCAATACTTTTCATGCTTATTTTCATAAACATGAAATAGTCATTGTTGCTGAAAACGCTTCAATTTATAAGCAATATAGCTGGTAAAATCAGTTAAAAACCACTTCAACTCAAGATTACTCAAACTATCCTATACTTTGTGGTGGAATCGAATACGTTCCAGTGACATGTGCCACGGGATCATCTGAATCTACAGAATAAATCCACACTTCCCCAACGACCAAAGCTTTACCCACTTTCATTAACTTACATACCCCACGTAGGTCTTTTCCACCCGTCGGCTTACGTAAAAAATTAATATTCATATTGGTCGTTACAGCCAAACCGATTAAACCAATTTCCCCCATGATTGCAACATATAAAGCGAAATCAGCCAACGCCATCATGGTGGGCCCTGAAATTGTTCCACCCGGACGAAGATCGGCATCACCTACTTTCCAAAGCAAAGTTGCGCCTTTATCCGTCACTTCTTCAATTTCACAGCGTTCTAGGCTTGGACTAAAAAATTGTTGTAGAAACTGTACGATTTCTTGTTTTGAGCTTTTCATAAAATAATGTCTTTATATCCTTATTACTCAGACAATATAAAGACATTTGATATTGAATACATTAGCAATTAAGTTAAAAATTTACATTACAAATAACTTAAATTATCAATCTTTAAAACACTCATCGAGGATTTAAAATAAGTCGTATTTGCTCGACCTATTTTAAATAATCTATAGCTTCTGCAAAAACTTGCTCAGGTGTTTGCGTTGCATCCAAACGTTTCATTCGTTGTGAATCACGCATATGTATTTCTGAAAAACCACTACGTACCGATTCAAAAAATACTACTTTTTCTTGTTCAAAACGGTCTAAAGCACCACGCTCTCTTGCACGGTTCATGCCTAGCTCAATCGGTGCATCGAGCCAAAAGGTAATATCAGGCATTCTCGCAACAAAATTTTCATTCAGAACTTGCAACTTATCACGACTTAAACCACGCCCAGCACATTGATATGCAAAGCTTGAATCGACAAAACGATCACATAATACAATTTTTCCTTCTGCCAATGCAGGAAGAATCACAGCTTGTAAATGTTGTGCACGCGCTGCATACATCAAAAGTAATTCAGTATCATTACTCATTGCTTCATCATGATTGACAGAAAGTAATAATGAACGAATTTGCTCGGCCAAAGGCGTGCCACCTGGCTCACGTGTGAGGACAACATCTTTGCCTTGTTGTTGAAAATAATCAAAAAGTTTACGAATGAGCGTGGTTTTTCCAACCCCTTCTGTACCTTCAAAACTGATAAACATACTCATTCCTTAATTCTTAGCTCGCATAACTTCAATATATTCTTGCACGGCACGATTATGATCTGGCAAATTCGAGGTAAATTTATGTCCCCCATTGCCCGTTGCGACAAAATAAATATTTTCTGACTCATCAGGATGCAATGTCGCTTCAATTGCTTTTTTACTTGGCAATGCAATCGGTGTAGGCGGTAAACCATTGATGGTATAAGTATTATAAGCTGTTGGTGTACGTAAATCTTGTTTAGAAATCTTACCTTGATACTTATCACCCATACCATAAATCACAGTTGGATCTGTTTGTAAGCGCATACCAAGCTTTAATCGGCGATAAAATACCCCTGAAACTTGACGTAACTCACTGTCTACACTGGTTTCTTTTTCAATAATTGAAGCCATGATTAAGGCTTGATATTTATCCTTATAAGGTAAATTTGGTGCACGTTTTTCCCAAGCTTCATCTAAAATTTTCATTTGACGTTGATATAAATCGGTTAGGATTTGTTTATCTGTCGCACCTTTATCAAAGAAATAAGTATCAGGTGCAAACAACCCTTCAGGATGATCATAAGGAATATTTAAAGCTTTCAACATTTCAGCAGTCGGTAAATTCACCACTGACTTTTCAACCAATGGATCTTTTTTAAGTGCTTGAATTAATTGTTTAGCAGTCGTTCCTTCAATCACCAAAAGACGACTCATCTGCGCATTTTCAATATTAGAAACCATTTCTAATACTTGGCGCATATTCATGCCTTGCGTAACTTCGTACACCCCAGCTTTCATGGTGTCATGGATAAAAATTTTACGATAAAGTTTTAAAATAATTGGAAAACTGACTTTCTTTTCTTCAGCCAATTGGTCGATAAAACCCGTATAGGTTTCACCATTACTGATGGATAATTTTTGCTTTTGCCCTTCGACAGGATAACTTTTAAAAATACTCATTTTTAAAATAATTGCACTGAGTACTAAAAGCACAATCAAAATAATCGCAATGCCTTTATGTTGCATTTTATTGGGGGCTTTATCTTGAACTTTCTTTTTAGGTTTAGACTTAGATTTAGCTTGAGGCATAAGAAGTAAACTGACTTAATTGTAAAGTTTCAAATAACTCAACACAGGGTTGAGTGTCTAAAGTTTGATGATTCAAGTTTTTCGCAATTTTCATTGGACTCAAAGCATTGCAAAAAAATAAGCTTTGCACATGTCTAATTTCATCCATATCTACAAAACGTTGCTCACATGAAACACCAAAATGTTGCATTCGTGACAAAATTTCTGCACGCATCACACCATGGACGCCATTATAACGAAGTTCTGGGGTAATCCATGTATTGTTTATTTGAATAAAACAATTACTGCTCACACCTTCAACAACTGAACCTTGTACATCTGTCACCAAAGCTTCCAACCAGCCTTTCTCCGCGGCTTCTTTTTTCAACATCACTTGCTCTAAGCGGTTTAAAGTTTTCAATCCAACTAAATTTGGCATCATCAAGCCAATCGCTTGATCCAATACACCACTTTGAATGTATTCAGGCTGAAAATCTGCCGTACTATTTGGATAATACAATACATAAACATCTGCATCATGCTCTGGCATCGCATAACCACGATTGCCTTCACCACGACTTAGCATAATTTTTAATGTGCCGTTTAAGACTAAAAACTGTTGTTGTAGCACTTCTATGCTTTGTTCTAAAAGCACAGGATTAAATTTTAAAAATAGTTTTTCTGAAGCCAGCTTTAAGCGAGCCCAATGCAAATGTTTGAGCTCCAAAACATTATGATGAAATCGGGCTGTGGTAAAACAACCATCTCCATAATGAAATGCTCGATCTAAAAGCGGAATTGAATCAACTCGTTGAGCATTTTTAAGACAAATCATTACACTACTTCCCTCTCAGCTTTGCACAGATTTTAATAACGATATACACAAAATCTATTTCTTTTTTATTCATATAAAATTCGTTTTTTATTATTTTTTACGAATAAAGACTAGCGTTATGCTCACTCCATATTAACGAACTTATGAAAAATTTGGGGATTAAACCATGCAATTTTCAAAATTAAAATTAGCAGTTGTTGCAACGCTTCTTTCTGCTTCTACTTATTCAGTCGCTGCAAAAGACTTTCTAAATGTATCTTACGATCCAACACGTGAATTGTACGATAGTTTTAACAAGCAGTTTGCTGGTTATTGGAAGTCTAAAACAGGTCAAGATATTAACTTTAAACAATCACACGGCGGTTCTGGAAAACAAGCTCGTGCTGTGATTGATGGTTTACAAGCAGATGTCGTGACTTTAGCTCTTGCGGCTGATATTGATGCGATTGCACAGAATACCAACTTATTACCGAAAGATTGGCAAAAGAAATTCCCACAAAACTCGACACCATATACTTCAACAATCGTGTTCCTTGTGCGTAAAGGTAACCCGAAAGCAATTAAAGACTGGGGTGATTTGGTTAAACCAGGTGTAGAGATTGTTACACCAAATCCTAAAACTTCAGGTGGCGCACGTTGGAACTATTTAGCGGCATGGGCTTGGGCAAAACACGCTTATGGTTCTGATGCAAAAGCACAAGAGTTTGTCCGTCAAATTTATAAACAAACCAAAGTTTTAGACTCAGGTGCTCGTGGTTCAACAACCACATTTGCTGAACGTGGTATTGGCGATGTGTTATTGGCTTGGGAAAATGAAGCGTTCTTAGCGACTCGTGAACAACCCGGTAAATTTGAAATCATTACGCCATCACTTTCAATTTTAGCTGAGCCACCTGTAGCGATCGTTGAAAAGAATGCAGCCAAAGACGGTAATTTGAATTTAGCCAAAGCATATTTGAATTACTTGTACTCACCTGCGGGACAAGAAATTGCAGCGAAAAACTTCTATCGTCCACGTAATGCAGCAACCTTGAAAAAGTATGCAACGACTTTCAAACCACTAAAATTAGTCACAATTGATAAAGAGTTTGGTGGTTGGACAAAGGTGCAAAAACAGCATTTTGAAAATAACGGGATATTTGACCAAATCGTTAAGGCAAACAGTAAATAGTCATTAACTAAGAGTCTTGGACAGGAGTGCTCTCATGGTACATACAGTTATTGTTCCCGGTGTTGGCGGAAGTGATAAAACTCACTGGCAATCTTGGTTGGAAAATCAATTACAACACCGTACTCGTGTACAACAGCAAAACTGGAATAAGCCCATTCTTAAACAATGGGTGAAAGAACTGATCAAAGTATTAGAAGCAACGGATGATCAAATTCAAATTGTTGCACATAGCTTTGGTTGTTTAACCAGTCTTGCTGCTTTGAATGAAGCTCCTGAACTCGCTCAAAAAGTTAAAAAACTGATTTTGGTTGCTCCAGCAAATCCTAAGCGTTTCGGCGCAAATGGATTTGCAACGGACAGCATTGGCGATTACCAAAGTTATTTTTATGGCTTAAAAGCACCTGTCCCAACCACAATGCTTATCAGTGAAGATGATCCTTGGTTTGCTTTTGATGAAGTGAATGCGCTTGCAGCAGCTTGGAAAATCAAGCCAATTAATCTTGGAAAAGTTGGACATATTAATGTTGCATCAGGTTTTGGCCCTTTCCCAGAAATTTTCAATTACATCATTTCTGAGAAAAAACATGCTGTTATCAATAAACCTGATATCAAAAAGTTGTTTTTTAAATTTGCATTTTAATTGATGCCTCTTAAGCTTTGCCCAATTCATTTTAATTTTGCTTATTGATTTCAATAAGCTTTCTCTCTTTTGAGGAGTCATCATGTCGCAGCGATCCCGAGTGCTGCCAGGATTTGGTCTTTCACTAGGCTTCACCCTAGCGTATTTATCTTTAATTGTTCTGATTCCATTATCAGCTGTTTTTATCAAATCACTCGGTGTAGGCTGGGATGGTTTTTGGGAAATCATCAGCTCAGAGCGTATTTTAAAATCATTACAACTCAGTTTTAGTACAGCCATCGTTGCGGCTTTGATCAATGTGGTTTTTGGTTTGTTATTAGCTTGGTGCTTAGTTCGTTATTCATTCCCAGGCAAACGTATTGTAGATGCTTTGGTTGATTTACCCTTTGCTCTACCCACCGCAGTTGCAGGTATTGCATTAACTTCGCTATACGCACCTACAGGTTGGATTGGTCAATATCTTGAACCACTTGGAATCAAAGTCGCATATACCCCGATTGGTATTACTTTAGCCTTGATTTTTATTGGTATTCCATTTGTCGTTCGTACTGTACAGCCTGTATTAAGTGATTTGGAAACTGAGTTAGAAGAAGCCGCTTCGGCTCTTGGTGCGAATCGTTTGCAAATCGTGACTAAAATTATCCTACCGATTTTGCTGCCTGCATTATTGACTGGATTTGCATTGGCATTTGCACGTGGTGTTGGAGAATATGGTTCAGTAATTTTCATTGCAGGGAATCAGCCATTTGAAACTGAAATTGCACCATTGATGATTATTTCCCGTTTAGAAGAATATGATTATGCAGGTGCGACCACGATTGCCGTTGTGATGTTGGTTATTTCTTTCTTTATCTTGTTCTTAATTAATTTAGTACAGGCATGGGCAAGTCGCCGCACAGGGAGAACAGCACGATGAGCTTAAATACCAACAGCAATGCCCTAGCCATAAAGTTGCAATCTCGTGATGCAACACGTGAGCCAACTTGGGTTCGTTATACATTAATTACCATTGCCCTAATCTTTTTCTTAAGCTGTTTAATACTGCCATTAATTCTGGTTTTTGTTGAAGCCTTTAAACAAGGTGTATCAGTTTACTTCGAAGCTTTGGTCAATCCTGATACTTTATCAGCAGTCAAATTAACCTTATTAACAGCAGCGATTGCAGTACCATTAAATGTGGTTTTTGGTGTAGCAGCAGCGTGGTGTGTAGCGAAGTTTAACTTCCGTGGAAAATCAATTCTCACCACTATTATTGATACCCCCTTTTCGGTATCTCCTGTTATTGCAGGTTTGATGCTGGTATTGATTTTCGGCTCACAAGGCTGGTTCGGTGGATGGTTAATGGATCATGACATTAAAATCCTGTATGCAACACCTGCCATTGTATTAGCGACTGTATTTATTACCGTACCTTTTGTTGCCCGTGAATTGATTCCTTTAATGGAAGCACAAGGTACAGAGGAAGAAGAAGCTGCAATTGTATTGGGTGCATCAGGTTGGCAAACCTTTTGGAAAGTTACGCTTCCAAATATCAAATGGGGTTTAATTTACGGTGTGATCTTATGTAATGCACGTGCAATGGGTGAGTTTGGTGCGGTATCAGTCGTATCAGGTCACATTCGTGGTGAAACCAACACCCTGCCATTACATGTTGAAATTTTATATAACGAATATACCTTTAGTGCAGCATTTGCAGTGTCTTCACTGTTAGCATTGTTGGCAATTTTCACTTTGATTTTAAAAACATGGGTTGAATTTCGCCAAGAAAAACAAAACCGTGAAAATAAAGAATCTACAATTTCTTAAGGAATGACCATGAGTATTCAAGTTAAAAATATTGAAAAAAACTTCGGTGCATTCCATGCACTTAAAAATATCTCTCTCGATTTTCCAGATGGTCAATTGGTTGCGTTACTTGGTCCATCAGGTTGTGGTAAAACAACACTATTACGTATTATTGCAGGTTTGGAATCGGCAGATCGTGGACAAGTGATTCTTGAAGGAACGGATGCTACCCAAATTCACGTACGTGAACGTCAAGTCGGTTTTGTATTCCAACATTATGCTTTGTTCCGCCATATGACTGTCTATGACAATGTTGCATTCGGTTTGCGTGTACGCCCTCGTGCGACTCGTCCAAATGAAGCTGAAATTAAAAAGCGTGTGACTCGTTTACTGGATTTAGTTCAACTCGGCTTCTTGGCGGATCGTTATCCTGCACAACTTTCAGGTGGACAACGTCAACGTATTGCACTTGCTCGTGCTTTGGCTGTTGAACCTCGTGTTTTACTTTTAGATGAACCTTTTGGCGCACTGGATGCCAAAGTTCGTAAAGAACTGCGCCGTTGGTTACGTACCTTACATGATGAGTTGCATATCACGTCTATATTCGTGACACATGACCAAGAAGAAGCCCTTGAAGTTGCGGATCAGATTGTGGTGATGAATAAAGGTGATATTGAACAAATTGGTTCACCTCGTGAAGTTTATGAAAAACCTGCGACACCGTTTGTATTTGATTTTCTCGGGCAAGCCAATCGTTTTGAAGGTGAAAATCATCAAGGTATTATCCAAATTGGTGAAGATCGTATCCAACTTCCCTCTGCTCGAAATACAGCTGACGGTAAAGTGATCGCCTTTGCTCGCCCAAATGAGTTAAAAATTCATGCACAACCGACTGAAAATGCAATTCAAGCCACTTTTTTACGTGAAGTTTGGATTGCGGGTAAAGTCATGGCAGAATTACAGGATCGTCAAGGACAACTGATTGAAATTGCTTTAAATCCTGAAGAAGCAAAATTACATCAATTTAGACCAAATCAAACTGTTTGGGTAAGTGCATCTACACTTCACCTATTTGAAAATCAAGTCGCATAAACGACGATTGGATGAGCGATTGAATGCTCATCCGCCATTGAGGTATCGAACAAAATGAACTTTCAGCAATTACGCATTATCCGCGAAACAGTTCGTCAAAATTATAATTTAACAGAAGCTTCTGCAGCACTTTACACCTCTCAATCTGGTGTAAGTAAACACATTAAAGACTTGGAAGATGAGTTAGGTGTGCAACTGTTTGTACGTAAAGGTAAACGTCTATTGGGTTTAACTGAACCAGGGCAAGCTTTACTCAGTATTGTTGAACGTATGTTAATTGATGCGGACAATATTAAACGTCTTGCAGATGACTTTAATAAAGTTGATGAGGGGACATTGACGATTGCAACTACACATACCCAAGCTCGATATGTGTTACCACCGATTGTTAATTTGTTTAAAAAAGCATTTCCCAAAGTACATTTGATTCTACAACAAGCCAGCCCTGTTGAAATTTCTGAAATGTTGCTTTTAGGCCTTGCAGATATTGGTATTGCAACTGAATCTTTGACGACCGAAGACAATCTAGGCAGTGTTCCATTTTATAACTGGAAACACAGCATTATTACGCCGCAAGATCATCCTTTAACTAAGATTGATCCTAAAGAGATTACTTTAGAAAAACTTGCTGAATATCCAATCATTACCTATCACGGTGGTTTTACAGGACGTTCAAAGATCGATAAAGCCTTTGAAGAAGCCCATCTTGATGTTGATATTGTAATGTCTGCACTCGATGCCGATGTAATCAAAACCTATGTAGAACTTGGCATGGGGGTCGGTATTGTCAATGACGTGGCTTATGACTTAGAACGTGACCATCGTTTAAAACAAATCAATACTGATATTTTTGGTTTAAACACTACATGGATTGCTGTGCGCAAAGGTCACTTACTCCGTGGTTATGGTTATGAATTTATTTCACTGTGCTCTCCTGAAGCAGATATTAAAGCGTTAAAGAAAATTGCTTATCCTGATGACTAGTTAAAAAGGCTGACTTCACAATCTAAATTTTAATGTTTAGTAAAAATTAAAAATAAGGGGCTTCTGCCCCTTTTTGCTATAAATACATGATAAAACTCGCAGTTTTTATTGACAAAAAAATACAGAACAGATCAAATGTAGAAAAATTAGCCATTTTGTTTAATTCTTCATTTTTACTATTATTTATGATCGGATTCAACAAATAGTCAAAAATCACCAAGCAAATCTACTTAATTATGGGTTTGGGAGGATATATGAAAACACCTTTTTTAAAAATTGCACTGGGTAGTAGCTTTATTATTCCTATTTTCAGCTACGCGGCAGCAATAGAAAAATCTGATCAATCCATTTTACCTTTTTTAGAATCAAATAATTATGTAGAACTTTCATATGCTGAACTATATGCCGATGTTTCGGGACAAGTCCAAAATCAGCAAGCACTACAACAAATAGGGGTACATGATTTTTCGACTGGAAACCTCGTCGATGACTATCATTTCGTCAATGCGACAGCGAAACTCCAAATTCATCCACAAATTTCCTTTGGTGTTATTTACGACCAACCCTATGGTGTAGATCTAAGTTATGACTACCGCCCACAATCCAATTTTGGACGGCAAACCATCGAATCGACTCACTTAAATTTTAAAAGTGAAAACCTTTCGATGCTTGTTGGATATCAACCGACTTTAAACTGGAATATTTATACAGGCGCTGTTTATCAACAGTTTGAAGGGGAACTTGATGTTTTTGGGCCAAGTTACTCTGTTATGAGTGGTTATCAAGCCAAATTTAAAGAGAGCTCAGGTCATGGCTGGTTAGCTGGTTTAAGTTATCAAATTCCAGAATATGCTTTAAAAACTGCAATCACCTATCGCTCTAAAATCAAACACCAATCGGCTGTAACTGAAGATATTTTCGATCAAGCTTTGAGTGTTATTCCTTCAGCTAAAACAGACATCACCACACCACAATCTGTCAGTTTAGATTTTCAGACAGGTTTAACGCCTAAAAATGTGCTCTATAGCAGTTTAAGATGGGTCAATTGGAAAGATTTTGAAATTCAACCTCGGCAGTTTGGTGCAGTAGTCGATTTGGCTGTTCAGCAATATCCAGATTTGATCAAACCGTTTAATTTAATTGATTACAATACAGATCAATGGTCTGCGAAATTAGGACTTGCTCATCAATTTGCTGATCGTTGGTTAGGCTTAACAGATGTTTCTTGGGATTCTGGAGCTGGTAATCCAGCCAGCACCGTCAACCCATCTGATGGATTTTATGCATTGGGTTTAGCGGGTTTATACAAGTTCCATAAAAATAGTTTTATTGCCTATGGATTAAAATATTTCAAATTTAATAAAGCGGATGTTAAAAAACTCGATACCACCAATGCCATTACTCAAAATGGAACATTATCAGCAGTTTCAAATAACAATGCTTTTGCACATGGGATTAAAATAGGCTATTTCTTTTAAATTTCTTTTAAGATGAAATGATTAAAAAATAGAACTAAATGATGATCCAATTATGTTATGGCAAAGCAAATTTATTGCAATAATTTAACTGCAATAAAATCTTTACAAAATAAAAAACGAGCCGAAGCTCGTTTTTTATTTGATTTTAAATCAATTACCAGTGGTAACTTACACCAACTTTACCTACTGGTAACCATTTGTATTTGTCTTTGTCATTGATTTTTTGCTCTAAACGATCAGCAGCATAAGCACCTGAAGTTGTACCACCAACTTCTTGTAAACCTGTTGCTGTTAAGTCAGCAGATGGGCTACCTGTATAGTAAGCACCGACTTCACCGAATAAGCCCCAGTTTTTATTGATTTTTGGTGCAATACCAAAACCTAGGTATGGAGCAATTTGGTTATCATAATCTACTGACCCTTTGATGCTACCTTCACCTGTTGGTGCATTGTAGTTTTTACCATCAATTTTGAGTGTGTCATTGCTGTTATGTAAAGATTTTTTCAAATCATATTTACTATCAACATAACCTACACCGGCAGCAACGTATAGACCTTGAACCCATCTGTTCGGACTTGTACCCCAAGGACGAATTTCAGCATTCAAATAAGTCAAGTTGTTGTCCATATCCATGTCGTATTTAGTGCCATCGATAGATAAATCGTCTGACCAAGAAATATCGCCACCGTTATAACCTAGAGCCAAACCTACATATGGGTTTGCAGTCCAAAGTAAAGCACCACCATAACCTGTCGTACCTACTTCAAGACGAGCGCCAGTAGGAATCAATTGATTTGCCTCAAATACGCGACCTTGATCTACAACGGTTTCATCTGCCATTGCCAAAGTAGAAGCAGAAAAGGCAACAGTAAGCGCAGCTAGTTTTAACACTTTCATTTATATCTCCTCAAAAATAGAGTTTGTTCTTTAATCGTTCATGTGTTTAGACTCAGGAGCATCATATTTTATTTGCTCTTCACAATTAATAGCTAAATTGATTGGTTTTTGTTATTTTTTGATACAAATGAATATAAATTGTTGCTTTTAAACAAGTTGACATTAAGAAAATCTTAGCGATCAATTATTTAAGCTTAAGTCCTTTTAAAGTTTAAGATTAGTTTTTCCGATTGAAACTAGTTTTTATCTCTAATTTAACTCCAATTTAGTGTAGAATCTTTAAAAATTTTTTGGGAAGGAAGATTATGTCTCAGCTTTCAACGATCATTGAACAAGCGTTTGAAAATCGTGCCAACTTTACTGCTGCGGATTGCCCAGCTGAAGTTCGCCAAGCTGTTGAAGAAGCCATTGCTGCTTTAGATAATGGTACACTTCGTGTAGCTGAAAAAATTGATGGTGAATGGATTGTTCATCAATGGTTGAAAAAAGCGGTGTTGTTGTCATTTAAATTAAATGACAACAAACCAATTGAGTCATGCGATCTTCGTTTCTACGACAAAGTAGACACTAAATTTACAGGCTGGACTGATGCTCAGTTTAAAGCTGCTGGTGTACGTGTTGTACCCCCTGCTGTTGCTCGTAAAGGTAGCTTCCAAGCAAAAAATGTGGTGTTAATGCCATCTTATGTCAACATTGGTGCTTATGTAGATGAAGGCACAATGGTTGATACATGGGCAACTGTTGGTTCATGTGCGCAAATTGGTAAAAACGTTCATCTTTCTGGCGGTGTAGGTATTGGTGGCGTACTTGAACCACTTCAAGCCAACCCAACCATTATTGAAGACAACTGCTTTATCGGTGCACGTTCTGAAATTGTTGAAGGCGTAATCGTTGAAGAAGGTTCTGTGATTTCAATGGGCGTGTTTATTGGTCAATCAACTAAGATTTATGACCGTGCAACAGGTGAAATCCATTATGGTCGTGTACCTGCGGGTTCTGTTGTTGTTGCTGGTAGCCTCCCTTCTAAATGCGGTACTTACAGTCTTTATGCTGCAATTATCGTGAAAAAAGTAGATGCTCAAACTCGTGCAAAAACAAGTTTGAATGATCTTCTTCGCGAAGACTAAGTTTTAATTTATTCATTGCGGAACTTTAGTCATTCCTCATCTCTACGTTCATCACTGAGCGTAGAGATTTTTCATTTTGTAAACTGTGGTAAATGTTATGAACTCTCTCCGAACTTCTACTATTCCTGTTTCTGATCCGTCTGCGGGGCTACGTATTACGGAGATTTTCTATTCTCTACAAGGTGAAGCCAATGCAGCAGGATTACCGACTGTTTTTATTCGATTAACAGGTTGTCCGTTGCGTTGTACCTACTGCGATACCACTTATTCTTTTGAAGGTGGTGAACGTCAATCTTTAGATCAAATTATTCAAACGACTTTAGATTACAAAACACCTTATATTTGTGTAACAGGTGGCGAACCCCTTGCACAACCCAATGCCTTGCATTTATTGCAACGTTTAGCAGACCTAGGCTGTGACGTTTCATTAGAAACCAGTGGCGCTTTAGATGTATCTAAAGTTGACTCACGTATTTCAAAAGTATTGGATTTAAAAACACCCACTTCTGGTGAAGTCGCACGTAATTTGCTCAGTAATCTTGATCATCTAACTCAACATGATCAAATCAAATTTGTCATTTGTAATCGTGAAGACTATGAATGGTCTAAACAGCAAGTTGAGCAATATGCTTTAAATGACAAAGTCAGCACAGTATGGTTCTCCCCTGCTTTTGCTGTAGAAAAAGGCGTTGTGCGTTTACCACAAATTGCACGTGATTTAGCACAATGGATTTTAGACGATCATCTCCCTGTTCGTTTTCAGTTGCAATTACATAAATTGCTTTGGAATGACGAAACTGGTCGTTAATTTCCTCATTATCCTAACCATCCTCATTTTATAAATTTTTCGGAGACTGTGAATATGCGCCCTCGTGCCATTGTCTTATTATCTGGCGGTTTAGACTCAACAACTTGTTTGGCTTGGGCGCAAGCAAACTACGAATGTATTGCTCTCAGTTTCATGTATGGTCAACGTTCTACCACTGAACTTGATGCAGCACGTGCATTAACTAAACGTGCTGGTGTTGAACATCGTGTGATCAATATTGATTTGGGTAACTTAGGTGGTTCTGCACTTACAGACCATAACATTGAAGTACCTGATCATGAAACTGATGGTATTCCTGTAACTTATGTTCCAGCACGTAACACCATTTTCTTATCTTATGCACTTGCTGCTGCTGAAGTTTTTGATGCTCAAGCAATCGTCATTGGTATCAATGCTGTTGATTATTCAGGATATCCTGACTGTCGTCCTGAGTTTATCGAAGCTTTTGCCAACATGGCTCGCCTTGCAACCAAAGTCGGCGTTGAAGGGAAACCTCTTAAATTTGAAACACCTCTGTTACATTTATCCAAAGCGAATATAATACGCTTAGGCTTGGAACATGGCGTAGACTATAGCCAAACGGTTTCATGCTACCAAGCAGATGACCAAGGACGTGCTTGCGGTAAATGCGATAGCTGCCGTCTTCGTAAAGAAGGCTTTATGGATGCAGGTGTCGTAGATCCAACACGTTATATCGCGTAATAACAAGGTACAGTTTATGAAAAACTTAAAATCGGGTCTTCTTCTTTCTTCAATGTTTTCAATTGCTGCAATGATGGGTTCTGCTGCTCAAGCTGCTGATGCAAACCCACTTCAACAAGCGTATAAAAGTACCAATGTAAAATCAGCATTAGTCAATGTATGTAAAACAGAAACAGCAAAAGGTGGAAAATTAAGCAGTGCTGAAGTGAGCAAGTTCTGCTCATGCCAAATTGATGCTCAAGGTAAAGTGACTGAAGCTCAAAAGTGGGAAATTCAAAGTGCTATAAACCAAAAGAAAAACCCTTCAAGCTTAGCTTTTGTTCAACAACAAAATGCATCGCTTAAAACTTGTTTTGGCCCACAACTTACAAGTAAATTAGAAACACTTACTCAAGCAGCAATGAAAGCTGCACAAGCGAAAAAATAATTTTATTGCAATGATTAAGCCTGCTTTACGCAGGCTTTTTTAGCACTTTACTTTGAAAACCTTTAGAAATTTATAGAACCTCATAGAAAATCATGCAAAGTCAGTGGAACACCCTTCATCCAAATAAACAAAAATGCATTGCTTCTTATAGTGGTGGAAAAGATAGCAGTCTTGCGCTTTATTATGCTTTGCAACAAGGTCAGCCCATCTCATTAATGGTGATGCTCGAAGAACAAGGTTTAAGATCACGCTCACATGCAATGCCTTTAGAGATTATTCATGCTCAAGCTAAGGCAATTGGCTTACCCATTTTAAAAGCTTCGGCAACTTGGGCGAACTATGAAACAGCATTTGTTGATTTACTTGTTCAAGCTAAGCAACTCGGCGCAGAAGTATTAGTCACTGGCGATATTGACTTGATCGCTCATGCTGAATGGAACCAAGCGGTTTGTAATCGTAGTGATTTAAAATTGTATATGCCGCTATGGCAAAAACCACGTTTAGAGATTGTACATGAGCTTATCGCACTTGGATTTGAATGTATGATCGTGACTGTAAATTTAAATTTAGGCATGTCTATTGCAGACTTAGGGCGGATTTTAACCCTTGATTATGTAGAGGAATTGCTTGCGCGAAATATTGACCCTTGTGGTGAAGCAGGTGAATTTCATACTACAGTGATTGATGCACCTATTTTTAAAAGACCACTTTCGGTACGTAAAGGTGATATTCTATATCACGAAAATTATGCCTTTTTAGCACTTGAATTAAACCATGATGACCTTTAAGGATGAATAATGACTGAAACAATTCAACTTCCGAATCAAAGCTTTCCAGCAACAACAGGTGAAATTAACCTGACTGAAATTCCGACAGAATGGCTGGTTTTGTATTTTTATCCAAAAGACTCTACACCTGGTTGCACAACCCAAGCTGTTGGTTTTTCATGCTTAAAAGATCAGTTTGATGCTTTGCATACAACAATTATTGGTGTGTCACGTGACTCAGTCAAAGCGCATCAAAACTTTACCGAAAAACAATCACTGACCATTAACTTGATCAGTGATAAAGAAGAAGTTTTGTGTAA
This sequence comes from Acinetobacter sp. P8-3-8, assembly GCF_000214135.1. Taxonomy (GTDB): domain Bacteria; phylum Pseudomonadota; class Gammaproteobacteria; order Pseudomonadales; family Moraxellaceae; genus Acinetobacter. Next base: position 5,180 of record NZ_AFIE01000037.1, on the reverse strand, counting down.
ACACTTTGATGTGATTAAAGAAAAAAATATGTACGGTAAGAAAGTGATGGGCATCGAACGCTCAACCTTTATTTACCATAATGGTCAGTTAGTGAAAGAATACCGCAAAGTAAAAGCTGCTGGTCATGCAGAACAAGTTTTAGAAGACTTAAAAGCACTTCAGGCAGGTTAATGGCAGTCAGTTAAGAGTAATTTAGTAGTTACTCATCTAAGAATCTCCCCTAACCCCTCTTTGAGAAAGAGGGGAACTATTGAGAATTTAAAAAGGCTTAACTGATCAGCATTACTTCAAGCAGGTTAATTTCCCTGCTTTTAAATTAAAAAATTAAATCAAAAGCCAATCAGGCTTTTGATTTTATTATTCAAAGTTTCAACTAACAACAAATAAAGCCAATTAGTTTCGATAGCCTTAGACAATCAATGAAGTCGCAATTCCCCACATCACAAAACCGATAATAAAATCTAGAATTTTCCAAGATTTAGCACTTTTAAAAACGGGCAATAGAAAGCGAGCGCCAAAGCCCAAAGCAAAGAAGAAAATCCAAGAAGCAGTGATTGCACCTAAAGCAAACTGAAGCTTAGCATGCTCAAATTGTGTTGAAATCGAACCAATTAAAACCACAGTATCCAAATAAACATGCGGATTTAGCCAAGTTAATGCTAAACAGATCAACACCATTTTCAAAAGCTTAGATTCATCTTTCTCACTTGGCAATAAATTAGTCGTTGCTGTGAATGCCTTATAAAAATGCTGCGCACCATAAAAGAATAGAAATGTTGCACCTAAATATTTCGCCCATTCCACCAATTCAGGGTTGGTTTGCATAACTTTGGAAAAACCAAGTACGCCCAATAAAATCAGGATCGAATCAGAGGCAATGCACACCATACAAATCCAAAAAACATATTGTTTTTTCAAGCCTTGTTTGAGTACAAAAGCATTCTGCGCACCAATCGCCATGATTAAACTCATCCCGATGGCAAAACCTTGCATATAACTTTGCAACATGATGAAACTACACTTTTAATTGATTTAAATAATTGTGCTATTATCCAAGATAAAGTTATAAAATGAGTATTTCTAAATAAATATCAACTTAACTAAGTTTTTCTTAGCTTATGGTTTTTCTTAGCTTATGGTTTTTCTTAGTTTATGGTTTTTAAGCTTTGATAATACTTGGTTTTATGATCATGGTTTTATTTTAGTAACTGATGTTACCCAGTAACTCTAAAATTAAACGTTGGAGCTAGAAGAATGTTGATACGCGAAAACGTCATCCGCAATTGTTTGAGGCAGGACTTCTTCTAATAAGTAAAGTTTCTGCGAAACTTTGAATATTTTGACGAGAGTGAACGAGTTCTGCGGATGACAATGGTTTTGGGTACTTTTGCCAAAACAAAAGTACCTCGAGCCGAAGGCTATTCCCTAAATTTAAACTTTGGATGCAAGGCTCTGTAGTGTAAATTTAGCTTTTTCTTTTCACCTACTTAATTTAAATCAAGTGCGTAACATCAGATAGTAATTAAGACATTCATAGCCTTGATGGCTGATTTGATATTCTTACTTTAACCATTTGGCAATCGTGTTTTATGCAATAGAATTTTATGAGTTTGATTAATCACTATATTTGAATCGGGACATCTCTATGCTGCAAAGTAAACACAGTGAAGCTTTTTTAGCCGTTGCAGAAACAGGGAGTTTCGAATTGGCAGCTGCACGACTCAATATCACAGCTTCTGCGGTAACGCTCAGATTACAGACTTTAGAAAAGCAACTTGGACAAGTGCTGATCATTCGAGAAAGACCCTGTAAAGTGACGCAATCAGGTCAAGAAGTTCTGCTTTTTCTACAGCATCATCGCCTCATGGAACAGAATTTAATTCAAAACTTACAAGGACAACGCTCGAATTCACAATTTTTTAAACTGAATATTGCATCCAATGCAGATTCATTAGCAACATGGCTCTTGCCTAGTATTCAAAAAACACTCATTGAAGAAAAAATTGTGATTGATTTGAAAATTGATGATCAATCTCAAACACATCATCTCCTTGAAGCGGGTTTGGTCAATGCCTGTATTTCAACAGAATTCAGTCCAATGAAAGGCTGTGAAGCAACTCTTTTAGGTAAAATGTCGTATCGTATGGTTGCAACACCACAATTTATTCAGCATTATTTTCAGAATGGCATACATCGTAATGCTTTAAGAAATACACCAACCGTTATTTTTAATGATAAAGATCATGTTCATATACAAACTATACAACGCCTTTACGGTCTAACTGCCAATATGTATCCATGTCATTACATTCCATCTTCCACCGCATTTGTTGAAGCGATTTTGCTTCATTTAGGCTATGGCATGGTGCCGGATTTACAAGTTGAAAATGAATTAGCCAGCGGAAAACTGATAGAAATCATGCCTGAAGCAGGACTTGAACTTGAATTGTATTGGCATCACTGGAAACAACAATCTAGCCAGCTAGAGTCTTTAACGAAAACCTTGATTGAACAAACTCAACTGATTTTAAGTTAATCGCTATAGGCTATAGAATGTTGATTGCAATTGAATAGCGTTGCTTGATACTTCTATCAGTGACTTTATTTTTAGACCAATAAATGAATAGACTCAAAATAAGTAAAACATGAAGTATCAATGCAACGATTAACAACTTAAAGATTAGATTTATCCTGAGTTTGGAATTTATGCTTCAATTGCTGATACATCTCAGTTTGTTGAAATTTTTCTAAAAACTCTGCTGTACCCAGTGGAAATTCAGCTTGTCGAATTTCACCCTGATAATAAGCTTCACGCAATGGCGTCGCCGAGATCGAACCAACTAGACTTTCTAACTCAACCATTTTCCATTCAGGGAAAAGTTGTAAATAATAAGATGAATCATCTTTAAAATGTCCAATCAAACCAACTTTGTCTTCTGGTTTAACCACACCTTCAACCAGCGATTTGACCAATTCCACCCATTTAACATCATTATAAACATCAATCACATGCACAAAATGAATACGTTGTTGATCTGCTTCTGAAAAATTAGATAAGATCATTTGTTCACGTTCTTTTGCAAGGAACGGATTTTTAATATTGCGCTCATCCTGTGCAGAACCCAGTGCTAAAATCACATACTGACTCTGTTGCAATGCTATTTTAATCGTTTGCATATGTGCTAAATGGAAGGGTTGAAAGCGACCAATGTAAACGAGATAATCAAATGTATATTTCATAGCAGATCTAACTTTTTTATGAACTGACCAGTCTGTGTCGAATTTTAAATTATGCGACATAATAAAGGCGTAGAGTTCAATTAATTTATAAAGCAAGGATAGTACGATGACACTTAGTTGTATTCAACAACCACATGAACATTTGAATGCGAATTTAGACAATGGCGTGCTGACTTTAGCCATTAACCGACCAAAGGCAAAGAATGCTTTATACGGTGAACTTTATCTATGGATTGCAAAAGCTTTTGATGAAGCCGATCAAGATAAAGATGTACGTGTTGTCATTTTACGTGGTGAAGATGCGGATTTCAGTGCGGGGAATGACATGCAAGATTTCATGGCATTCATTCAAACACCGCTTGAAGGTAAAGAAGGTGACGGTCCTCCTTTCGTTGTTTTAAAAGCTGCTGCTCGTCTATCTAAGCCTTTAATCTGTGCGGTTCGTGGTGTTGCAATTGGCATTGGTGTAACGATTTTGCTTCATGCTGACCTTGTGTATAGCGATAACACTGCCCTATTCCAAATTCCGTTTGTAAGCTTAGGTCTTTCTCCTGAAGGTGCTTCGAGTAAATTGTTAATTCAACAAGCGGGCTATCATAAAGCAGCTGAATTATTGCTTACTGCACAGAAATTTAACAGTGAAAAAGCGTTGAATGCAGGTATTGTAAATAGCATTGAAGAAGATGTTTATGCACATGCCTTAAAACAAGCACAGACTTTAGCAGCGTTACCACTTGCGTCTTTAAAACAAACTAAAGCATTGATGAAACACAATCTTCAAGAAATTATTGATTGTATTGATGATGAAGCGGTAGTATTTATGCAACGTGTAAAATCACCTGAAATGGCGGAAGCTGTTGCAGCATTTATGCAAAAACGCAAACCTGATTTTGCTCAATTTAACTAATCGTTGAATTGAAAATAACAGACCACTTAGCAATCAACACGAAGGCTAAGTGGTTTTTTAGTTTAAAACAAACCCATTATTTTTATTAGAATGAGAGAATGACAATGTCACAAGATGCTCAACCTAAAAAACGTTATTACGAAGCTGCTCCACAAGATATCGATGTTGAGAATTTTAGAAAAGTGGTAGAAAGCCGCCGATCTGTACGTAAATTTACCGATAAGCTGATACCTGCTGAAACTTTAGATGCATGTTTAGACTTAGCTTTGCTTGCACCAAACTCATCGAATTTACAGCCGTGGACATTTTATGTCGTTCAATCACAACCGAAAAAGAAACGTTTAGTGAAAGCATGCTTAAACCAGTTTGCTGCAAGAACTGCTGCTGAGCTCATTGTTTGTGTTGCACGTACTGACCGTATTGATGAAATGGCTCAAAATAATATCAATGAGTTCCCTTTCCCTGAAATCCCACCTTTAGTTAAAAGATACTATCGTTTTATTCCTTATAACTATAAAACAGGTTATTTAAATGCCTTAGGTAACTTTAAGAAAGTTGCTTTCAAAGTAGCACGTCAATTTGATAAACAGCTTCCTGTGACAGCTTATACCCCTGCGGACGCCAAACTTTGGGCAACCAAAACAACTGCTTTAGCATGTGAAAATCTCGTATTGGCATTACGTGCTTACGGTTTTGACAGTTGTATGATGGAAGGATTTGATGAGCCGATGGTGCGTAAAATCTTGAATTTAAATGCAGATGAATATCCAGTGATGGTCGTTGCTGCTGGTGAACGCGCTGAAGATGGTGTTTTCTATCCACAATATCGTTTTGATCGTAATCTATTTATTCAAAAGGTTTAAAATTATTAAACTCCCTCGTCTTTTATAAAGAATAGAAAAGGAGCTTAGGAAGTAAACATATTTAAATTATATGCTAACTTCCTAGGGTCTGTTGACATTTGTTGGCTAAAAAATAGCGAGATAGTAAAATTAAATCGCCAAACCCAATTTTACCCTCGCTATGCCTCTT
>NZ_AFIE01000038.1 GCF_000214135.1 Acinetobacter sp. P8-3-8 | reverse complement strand
CTAGAGCCTTACTAATAATTAGATTGTTTTTTATTCCATTATGTCAATTTTAAATAGCAAAATAAGACAACGCTCTTAGCTTTTGCCCAATATTGAAGACTTAAATGATGCATAAATTTCAGTTTAGATTCGATACTCTCTAAATGCCGAAATGAATGTTTTATTAAATACCTTTATTCCAAATCCTGACTGAATTCTCAATTAATTCAGTTTGATTAGACTGATAAAAATAAAAAAGCTGAACCTAAGTTCAGCTCAAATTCGTCATTACGTTGTAATGTAGAAATAAATACGTTTATTTAACGATTTAACCAATACGACGTTTCAATCCTGTCATTTGCAGAACACGTGTTGAAATTTCTTCAATCGACATTTCAGAAACATTTAAATATTTAATGCCTTCAGAAATGTAAATCCCCTCCACCGCACGAAGCTCCATTTGACATTGGCTGAAACTTGCATAACGACTATTGGCTTTACGCTCTGAACGGATCGCAACAAGACGCTCTGCATCAATCATTAGACCGAAAAGCTTATGTTTATGTTCTTTAAGGACTGCTGGCAAGCGATTGTCGTCCAAATCTTCTTCTGTTAATGGGTAGTTCGCAACTCGAATTCCGAATTGTAATGACAAATAAATTGAGGTCGGTGTTTTGCCTGAACGAGATACGCCAATTAGGATCAAATCTGCTTTGTCATAGTGTCGAGTTCTTGCACCATCATCATTGTCCAAAGCAAAATGAACAGCATCAATACGAGCTTTATATGACTCAGAATCAGTCACTGCATGGGTTTGTCCGACTAAAGTTGTAGGCGGTGTACCTAAAACATCAGATAATTTACTAATAAGTCCTTCAAATACATCAAGATTTACAGCATTTGCAGTATTAATAATGTCTCGAACATAAGGGTCAACCAAAGTATCGAACACCAAAGGCTGTTGCCCATCTTTATCAGCTCTTTTATTGATTTCTTCGACGACATTCATTGCCGCTTCTTCAGACGTAATGTACGGAATAATATGTATATCAAACTTTACATGAGGAAATTGCGCTAATAATGAATGCCCAAGAGTTTCAGCAGTGATCGCAGTACCATCAGAAATGAAAAAAACGCTCCGCTTTATTTGGTTACTTTCTGACATTAAAATTCTCCTCAAAAATTTGTCTTAGCGATGTATAATCTTTATAGTAACCCCCATCTTACATGACTATCACTTAGTTGAATCAAAATGCTAAGTTTTTTGTTATAATTTCATGCCAAGATAGTGATTAATACTGCAAAAGTGGAGTAACAACTTTGGAAGCACGCGTAATCGGTCTGGAAAAACTAGGGAAACACGACGTTGAGATCGTGGGTGGTAAAAACTCTTCACTTGGGGAAATGATCAGCCATTTAGCAAATGCTGGCGTATCTGTACCAGGTGGATTTGCAACGACTGCAGAAGCGTATCGCGAATTCCTTGAACAAAGCGGTCTTAATGCAAAAATCAATGCTGAACTTGCAGTATTGAATGTTGATGATGTAAATGCACTTGCTGAAACTGGCGCAAAAATTCGTCAATGGATCGTAGACACTCCACTTACAACTGGACTTGAAAAAGAAGTTCGTGAAGCTTTCGCAGCGCTTTCAAATGGCAACCCTGACATTGCTGTTGCGGTTCGTTCATCTGCAACTGCCGAAGATTTACCAGACGCTTCATTTGCTGGGCAACAAGAAACTTTCTTAAATATTCGTGGTATCGACAATGTCCTTATCGCAATCAAAGAAGTTTTTGCTTCACTTTATAATGACCGTGCTATTGCTTACCGTGTACACCAAAATTTTGCGCATGACGTTGTTGCGCTTTCTGCGGGTATTCAACGTATGGTTCGCTCAGAAACAGGTGCTGCTGGTGTAATGTTTACACTGGATACAGAATCTGGTTTCCGTGAAGCTGTATTCATCACTGCCTCTTATGGTTTGGGTGAAATGGTTGTACAAGGTGCAGTAAACCCTGATGAATTTTATGTTTCTAAGCCATTACTAAGAAATGGTAAGCATGCGGTTATTCGCCGTAATTTGGGTTCTAAACACCAAAAAATGATTTACGGTGATGAAGGTGCTGCGGGTAAATCTGTTGTTGTTGTAGACGTAGAAAAAGCGGATCGTCAACAATTTGCACTCAATGACTTAGAACTTCAAGAACTTGCTAAACAAGCGTTGATCATTGAAGAACATTATGGTTCTCCAATGGACATCGAATGGGCGAAAGATGGTGACGATGGTCAAATCTATATCGTTCAAGCACGTCCTGAAACAGTAAAAAGCCGTGAAAATGTCGGCACAATGGAACGTTACCTGCTTAAACAAAAAGGTACTGTACTTTGTGAAGGTCGTTCAATCGGTCAGCGCATCGGTTCAGGTAAAGTACGTATTGTCACTTCTATTAAAGAAATGGACAAAGTACAAGAAGGTGATGTACTCGTTTCAGACATGACTGACCCAGACTGGGAACCAGTGATGAAACGTGCTGCTGCAATCGTAACAAACCGTGGTGGTCGTACTTGTCACGCTGCAATTATTGCACGTGAATTAGGCGTACCTGCGATTGTGGGTTGTGGTAATGCAACTGAAGTACTGACAGACGGTCAAGAAGTGACTGTTTCATGTGCTGAAGGTGATACAGGTTTCATCTATGAAGGTGCTTTGGATTTTGAAATTCAACGCAACTCAATTGAATCTATGCCTAAACTTCCGTTCAAAATTATGATGAACGTGGGTAACCCTGACCGTGCATTTGACTTTGCTCAAATTCCAAATGAAGGGATTGGCCTTGCGCGTTTAGAATTCATCATCAACCGTATGATCGGTGTGCATCCAAAAGCATTATTGAACATTGACAGCCTACCACGTGAAACACGTGCTGCTGTGATGGCACGTACTGCGGGTTATGCATCACCAATCGAATTCTATGTAGAAAAATTGGTTGAAGGTATTTCTACTCTTGCTGCTGCATTTACTGATAAACCAGTGATTGTTCGTATGTCTGACTTTAAGTCAAACGAATATGCGAACTTAATTGGCGGTAAATTGTATGAGCCAGAAGAAGAAAACCCAATGCTTGGTTTCCGTGGAGCGAGTCGTTATGTGTCTGATAACTTCCGTGACTGCTTCGAATTAGAATGCCGTGCGTTGAAGAAAGCACGTGATGAAATGGGTCTTACTAATATCCAAATCATGATTCCTTTCGTACGTACTGTGACTGAAGCGAAGCGTGTGATTGAATTATTGGCACAAAATGGTTTAAGACGTGGTGAGAACGGTCTTAAAGTGATCATGATGTGTGAATTACCAACCAACGCTTTATTGGCTGAACAATTCCTTGAGCATTTCGATGGTTTCTCTATCGGTTCAAATGACTTGACACAGTTAACTCTTGGTTTAGACCGTGACTCGGGTATCGTTTCTCACCTGTTTGATGAACGTGATCCTGCGGTTAAAGCATTACTTTCTATGGCAATTCATGCATGCCGTAAAGCAGGTAAATATGTAGGTATCTGTGGTCAAGGCCCTTCAGACCACCCTGATCTTGCAAAATGGTTAATGGAGCAAGGTATCGAATCTGTTTCTCTTAACCCAGACTCAGTTTTAGATACTTGGTTCTTCCTTGCTGAAGAAAAGACTAAACAAGTTTAATAAAACGTGTTAAAAAAGACCCTCTCGTAGGGTCTTTTTTTCATCTACGACTTTTTGTATGTTTAGATTTATTTTGAGAATTTAGTTTTATGCAGATTTACTTGGCGAGAAATAATCAACAAGCTGGGCCATATACCATTGAACAACTCAATCAGATGCTTGCAAGCCAACAAGTCTTATTGACGGATTTAGCTTGGCATCAAGGTATGACTGAATGGAAAGCGCTTGGTGAGCTTACACAAGGTCAATTGGTCTATACACCGATTGGGTATACTGCACCCTCTACACCTACGCCTTCACATGTAAATAACGATCAGAATAATACCATTCAGAAAATTCGTGTAGAAACGAAACCATCGCAAGAACTTGCCAGTTTCGGTTCACGTATCTTTGCTAAGTTTTTAGATCTGCTGTTGTGGATACCTGCTGCTGTCATTCCGTCGTTCTTCCTTAAACCTGACCAAATTACACAGCTCACTGCATTACAACAAAAAATGCAGAATAGCAGCAGCTCAAGTCAAATGGGACAATATCAGCAAGAATTGCTCAATTTGATTCCTGTTGAAGCATGGCAAAGTGTGTTCTTTTACATCATCATCATGTTGGCAGTACAAGCCTTTTTCCTTGCAAAAACTGGACAAAGTTTAGGTAAAAGAACGGCAAAAATTAAAATTGTGGATGCAAATACTGGTGATAAAGTCAGCCTAACTCGTGTTTTCCTTATCAGAAGTGTGATTTTCATATTTCTGAATATGATCTTTATGCCATTTATCACAATCATCGATCATGTTTTCGCCTTCAGTCCAAAACGTCAAACATTGCATGACAAATTGGCCAAAACCAAGGTGATAAAACAATAAATTTGCATACTTTATTTGGGATGATTCGTCATCCCTTTTTTATTTCCATAATATTGATTTTAAAAATAAACATACTCATCAGTCATTAATTCCGAGTAAAAAATTTGGTTTTTATAACAAACATTTAAAGCAACGTTATCTATAGATAAGTTTGTCTAGATGAGGCATAATGCCCTACAACGTAGCGGTGTCAGATCATTGAGAATGTTTATTGTTTGTAAATAATAGTCATTTTCAATCATGCGACACTTTAATCGCTATCCCATATTTAAATAGGGAATGGGACTCTTCACCGAGGTTGTAAAATGAGACAAACGATTTTAGCTGTATTGTCTTTATCTACGCTAGCTGCGCTCTTAACTGGGTGCGGTGGTGATATGGTACTTCTAAACTCTAAAGGTCCAGTAGCTTCAGGTCAAAGTGACTTGATGATGAAAGCGATCTATTTAATGCTTTTGGTGGTGATTCCATCAGTTATTATGGCATTGTGGTTTGGTTGGAAATATCGTGCGTCAAATAAAGATGCAGACTATAAACCTACATGGGCACACTCTACTGCAATTGAAATTGTAGTATGGGGTATTCCTTGTATTATTATTGCTATTCTTGCGTATTTAACATGGTGGGGTTCACATCAATATGACCCATATAGACCATTAACAAATGCTCAAGGTGAAATGGAAGACCATTTAAAAATTCAAGCTGTAGCTGAACAATTTAAATGGGTATTTATCTATCCTGAACAACAAATAGCGACTATTAACGAAGTTCGTTTCCCAATCCATAAACCGATTGAATTTCAAATCACTTCTAACTTTACAATGAACTCATTCTTCATTCCAAAGTTAGCAGGTCAGGTTTATGCAATGGCGGGTATGCAAACTAAGTTACACATGCTTGCAGATCAACCTAGCCCAGCTGAGGGTTATCGTGGATTCTCTGCAAACTATAGTGGCTATGGTTTCACTCAAATGCGTTTCAGAGCGCATGCAGTGTCTGATGCAGATTTCAACACTTGGGTTGAAGCTGTTAAAGCAGGTAAAGGTACTTCAATCAATCCAGAAGCAGTTCAAAAAACTGTTTTAGATCAAGCTGAATTTGCCACTCTCAAAGATGGTGACCGTTCTAAGCACCAGATTGAAGCAATGGTCAACAATGCTCGCACTCCAGAAGAAATAGCACTTGCACATGAAGCTGAACGTAAAGGTCCATTCCCTACTAAGCCTCACGTTGTGACTTATTATTCTTCAGTAGAGCCAGACCTATTCAAGCACATTATCAATACATACATGAGCAACTACCATGGTGCAGACCATGCGGCAGCTGAACATGCATCTGTTGAACACACTGCTGCTGTAGGGGAATAAGACATGTCTTTGTTATTAGGTAAACTCAACTGGGATGCAATCCCTAAAGAGCCTATTGTACTTGTGACCATGGTTATTATGGCTCTTGGTGCAATTGCAGTGATTGGTGGTATCACCTATTTTAAAAAATGGGGTTACCTGTGGAACGTATGGTTTAAATCTGTAGACCATAAAAAAATTGGTATCATGTATATCTTGGTATCTGTAGTCATGTTGCTCCGTGGTTTCGCCGATGCAATCATGATGCGTCTTCAACTGTTCCTTGCAAAAGGTGGCGGTGAAGGCTATTTACATCCAGACCATTACGATCAGATCTTCACCGCACATGGTGTAATCATGATCTTCTTCGTAGCAATGGGTCTTGTTGTAGGTATGATGAACATCACTGTACCGCTTCAAATCGGTGCGCGTGACGTTGCTTTCCCATTATTGAACTCTGTGAGCTTCTGGTTATTTGCTGGCGCTGCGGGTCTGATGATGGCTTCACTTGTATTAGGTGAATTTGCTGCAACAGGTTGGATGGCTTACCCTCCTCTGTCAGGTATTCAATATTCTCCTGGTGTTGGTGTTGACTACTATATCTGGGCACTTCAGGTTTCTGGTCTCGGTACGCTTTTAACGGGTGTTAACTTCTTCGTTACCATCATCAAAATGCGTGCACCTGGCATGAGCCTAATGGATATGCCGATCTTTACATGGACTGCACTTTGTACAGCTGTATTGATCATTGCATCATTCCCAGTTTTAACTGCAACAATTGCAATGTTAACCCTTGACCGTTACTTCGGTTTCCACTTCTTCACCAATGAGCTTGGCGGTAGCCCAATGCTTTATGTGAACTTGATTTGGACTTGGGGTCACCCTGAAGTATACATCTTGGTATTACCTGCTTTTGGTCTTTACTCAGAAATCGTTTCGACATTCTCTCGCAAAACATTGTTTGGTTACAAATCAATGGTATATGCGACTATTGCGATCACAGTACTTGCGTTCGTAGTATGGCTTCACCACTTCTTTACGATGGGTGCAGGCGCAAATGTCAATGCCTTCTTCGGTATCATGACCATGATCATTGCGATCCCTACAGGTGTGAAAATCTTCTCTTGGTTATTCACAATGTATAAGGGCCGCATTACCTTTACATCACCTATGTACTGGACACTTGGTTTCCTTGTGACTTTCGGTATCGGTGGTTTAACAGGTGTATTGATGGCAGTTCCACCAGCTGACTTCTTGGTTCATAATTCTTTATTCTTGATTGCCCATTTCCATAACGTAATTATTGGTGGTGTGGTATTCGGTATGTTCGCAGGTATCACTTTCTACTGGCCAAAAATGTTTGGTTGGAAGTTAAATGAAACTTGGGGCAAAGCGTCATTCTGGTTCTGGTTCTTCGGTTTCTATTTTGCATTCATGCCGTTATATATCCTTGGTTTCATGGGTATGACTCGTCGTTTGAATACATATGACAACCCAGAATGGGACCCATACCTTGCAATCGCATTATTTGGTGCTGTTCTTGTTGCAATCGGTATTGCATGTTTCATCATGCAGATCGTCGTAGGTTACCTACAACGCAATGACAATATGGATAACACTGGCGATCCTTGGGATGGTCGTGTACTTGAATGGTCTACCTCTTCTCCTGCTCCGTTCTATAACTTTGCTGAAATTCCAAAGATCAATGGTATTGATACTTTCTGGAATGACAAAGAGAATGGCGTAGCGTATGCACGTCCTGCGAAATATGAAGATATTCATATGCCAACTGACCGTGCTGCAGGTTTTGTCATTGCAATGTTCATTACCACTATGGGCTTCGCTTTAATCTGGCATGTTTGGTGGCTTGTTGTCGTTACTTTCCTTGGCGCTGTGATCAGCTTCATCGTAAGTTCATTCACGAAAAAAGTGGATTACTACGTCCCTGCTGCTGAAGTAGAACGTATCGAAAACGAACGTTATGCTTTACTTGAAAAACATTTGAAGAAGGACTAAGGACATGACTGAAGTACTTCATCACGACCACGGACACGATGAACATCATCATCACGATGATACAGACATCACCGTCTTTGGTTTTTGGACATACTTGATGAGTGACTTGATTTTATTCGGTACACTTTTCATCGCGTTCGCTGTATTAAGCAGTCATATTCCGCCTGGTACTCCAAGTCCAAAAGAGTTATTTGGTGAGTCTTTAGGTTTCGTACTTGTTGAAACTTTTGCTCTCTTGATCTCTTCTGTAACTTTCGGTTTTGCGGTTCTTGCTTCATACAAGAAAAATGTAAACCAAGTTCTATTGTGGTTAATTATCACTTGGATCTTCGGTGCAACGTTTATTGGTATGGAACTTTATGAGTTCAACCATTTAGTTCACGCTGGTCATGGTCCTACCCACAGTGCGTTCTTATCTGCGTTCTTTACCTTAGTTGGTACGCATGGTATTCACGTAACTTCTGGTCTAGTTTGGATGATCGTGTTAATGGTTCAAATCAAGAAATATGGTTTGACTCTACCAAATACACGTCGTCTTGCATGCTTAAGCTTGTTCTGGCACTTCCTTGACATCGTTTGGATCTGTGTATTCAGCGTCGTTTACTTACTGGGAGCTGTATAATGAGTCATGATCATAATGCTGCTGGTGCATCGCACGGTAACTTCAAGCAATACACTATTGGCTTTATCCTTTCAGTTTTACTCACAATCATCCCGTTTGGGATGGTGATGAGTGGAATGACTGGTGGCGTAGTGATTGCAACGATTGCAATTACTGCTGTTGCACAGGTTCTTGTCCAATTAGTGTTCTTCTTGCACATGAATTCATCTTCTGAACAACGTTGGAACGTGATTGCATTTATCTATACGATTTTGACAATTGCAATTCTTCTGATTGGTTCTGTTTGGATCATGAACTACTTACATTCAAACATGATGCTCTAGGGTGTCATGTTGAAGAAATATCTATTCCTGACTAAGCCAGGAATTCTCTTCGGTAACTTCGTTACCACTTTGGGCGGCTTCTTTTTAGCCGCTCAAGGTTCAGTAGATTTCCTATTGCTTCTTATCACCCTTCTTGGAACAACACTTGTGGTTGCTTCAGGTTGTGTTGTCAACAATGTCATTGACCAAGACATTGACCAAAAAATGCAACGCACGATGAACCGTGCTCTCGTCAAAAAAACCATCAGTCCTACAGTTGCTTTACTTTTTTCTGCTGTATTAGGTTTGATTGGCTTTGGCTTGTTGTGGTTTTTTGTCAACGCCTACGCATTTGGCTTTGCTGTACTCGGTTTTGTTGTTTATGTCATTTTTTATAGTCTTTGGAGTAAACGTACCACCATTCACCAAACTGTGATTGGTAGTATTTCTGGCGCAAGCCCTCCTGTCATTGGTTATACCGCTGTTTCACATGAGTTTGATGTTGCTGCATTATTGCTTTTTTTAGCTTATGCACTTTGGCAAATGCCACATTCTTGGGGAATCGCAATTTATCGTTTTGATGACTATAAAAATGCGAATATTCCTATTTTACCTGTAGCACGTTCTATATACCGCACAAAAGTTGAAAGCTTAATTTATGTGTTGTTATTTGCCGCAGTATTAAATGGTCTATATTGCTTTGGCTATACCAATATTCTCTTCTTAGTAACCTTTAATGCACTATGCGCCTACTGGGTGTATTTATCCATCATTGGTTTTAAAGCAGAAAATGATCAACTTTGGGCGAAAAAATATTTTTTATATTCTGTAATTTTAATTACCGCTTTAAGTTTTAGCTTTAGTTTTAGCTACATCTCCCCTGCACCACATTTACCGCTTTTCTAAAAAGATAGAGTCCAACTCTATCTTTTTTTATTTCTGAATTTTTCTTCAATTTTACATTTACTATTTTTATAACAGCATTCCCTTGTTATCATCGTTATAACAATTACAAATTTAAAGACCATTATGAAATCTAAAAAATCCTGTATTTCTCTAGCCTTATTTGGCTCAATTTTGCCATTATTTTTATATGCTACAAATACTCATGCAGGCTTTGAGCCAATCTGTAATCCTGATTTTATAATGCAAGGTAAAGTCTATTCTGCGTGTAGTAATTTACCTGTACTTCTGCCTGCCAATGATAATCATAGCAATATGATTTTGTTGCTCAGTGATTTGGGTTTAGCCAATATCAAAACATATCAAGGTGATCAAAACCTATGGGATTCAACCTATGCAACAGTCCCATTTGATGACTCTACACTTGTTCGTATGGCAGAAAACAAAATTGGAAACCATCGTGCAAAGTTTGAAGAAACACGTGATTATTTTGATGAACGCTGTGCCACATTAGCCAGTGGTAAAATAAGTTTTAATGAACAAGTCAAAAATAATAAAAACCTTTCTGTTCAAGAAAAACAATCCCTTATTGCTGAACGCAATAAAATTTCAGAATGTAGTAATAAAATCCAGTTATTGGCTGTCGATCCACAATGGTCTGCAACTGCACGTCAATACGCCTCTTATTTAAATGCAACGATTGCTTTTTACAATACTAACTATTCTACAGCGACTAAGATATATTCAGTTTTAGCGACTGTCGATGATGCATGGTTAAAAGAAACTTCGCAATATATGCTCATTCGCGCAAGCTTAAACTCCGCATATGCAACAGGAACAAATCAATATGGTGATGTCGATTTAGATAAAATTAATCAAAATCTGCTAAAAGAATTCCTAGATAACATCACCACTTACTTAAAGCTTTATCCCAATGGACAATATGCTGCCAGTGCACGAGGCTACATGCGTCGTGGTTTTTGGCTGACAGGTCGTCAAGATTTACTGGTCAATGAAATTGTATGGCAAATACAAAATCCTCAATCTAAATATTACAATTTAGATGTAAGTGAGCTTCCTTCTGAAATTGATCGTCGTGTTTTTGGTAGCCAATATTTTAACGCTAAGCATTTAAAAGATCCGTTCTTCCTCGCAACTTATGATTTGATGCAAATGCGAGCATCGAATTCCGAAGGCTATAAACCAATCACTTGGTCACAACTCGATACGCAAAAAGACCATTTCAAAACTCAGCCTGAACTGTTTAAATATTTACAAGCTGTGCATTTATTTTATGTGCAAAATAAAGCACAAGAAGCTTTAAATTATTTACCGAAAGACCTTTCTGGCGCAAATAATTATCTACAATTGAGTCAAGTGTTTTTAAAGGGGCAAATTTTAGAAAAAAATAGTCCAACTCAAGCTGAACACTATTGGTCACAATGGCTCAATAAATCGAAGAATGCATATCAACGTGGATTATTTGAAACAGCGCTGTCTAATCATCTCAATTCTAAACAAGACATCAATGCATTTATTGGTAAAAATCCAACCATCAAACAAATCAACTTACAAAAACGCTTTATTGTCTTTAAAGCAAATGAAGCCTCTTTGCAAAAAATTATTCAAAGTAAAGAAGCCAATTTAGATCAAAAACAAGCAGCAATTTATACCTTATTAAGCAAGTCTTTAGACCATCAAAATTATGCATTATTTAATCAAACCTATGCTGAATTACCCAAAGATGCAGCACAATATAAAGATTATGAAAGTATAGAAAAATTAAAAAATAAACCGCCCTTTGCCAATTTTATTTGGAATGGTTCAACCATTACACCGCAACTCATTTGTTCAAATCTTCCAACCTTGACCAAGCAACTAGAAAAATCCCCGAAAGATCTTTTTTTAAATGTTTGCATGGGTGAATATGTTCGCAGTGGATATCATGGCTTACCCTACCAACTTGCTGAAGAAAATGATGAACAATCATTCCAAGGAAAGCGATTTACACGTGGCGAAGTTTACAAAAACGTGATTAAAACGGGGACTCAAGGTGATTTGCAGGCCTATGCGCTTTATCGTGCGATCATGTGTTATTCGCCAAGTGGCATCAATGATTGTGCGGATCAAGATGTTGCGAAAAATGTGCGTAAACAATGGTATGACCAAATAAAACGTGACTATCCGAATAGCACTTGGGCAAAATCTTTAAAATATTATTGGTAATATATTCATGCTTAAGCAGATTTTTTCAGTTTTCATTGCTATGAGTTGTAGCTTCAGCTTTATAGCCTGCCAACCAAGTCAATCTGCTGCCTCATCAAGCTATCAAGTAAATGCCAATGACTATGATGCGTTTTGGATTTGGGGTGAGATTAAATCTGCTCCTTATCTGAACAAAGCCAAGGAAATTTACATCCTTCAAGGTGAGGTCAGAATAGATAAAGTTACGAATCAATCAGTTCTGATACCTCAAGGTGTTTCAGTTCTTAAAATTCCTCATCAAAAAGTATGGTTGGTCTTTCGCAATCATCATTTGAATTGGCAAACCCATGAATTAAATAAAATTTTAAATCGAGTTCGACAATGGGAAAATTCAGGGAATCATATTCAAGGGATTCAAATTGATTTTGATGCGAAAACTAAAAATTTAAATCAATACGCATTGTTCTTACAGCAACTTCGACAGCAACTGCCTAAGCAATATCAATTGAGTATTACCAGTTTGATGGATTGGACCAATATTCATGATCAGAATACACTGAGGCTATTTAGAGAAAATATTGATGAAATGGTCATTCAGACTTATCAAGGCTCTCGTACCATTCCTCATTATCAGGCTTATTTGAAAAAGGTTACAGCGCTAAAACTGCCATATAAAATCGGTTTGGTACAACATGGTGAATGGAATCGGCAACTTAAATTTGACACCGATCCAAATTTTAAAGGTTATGTGGTGTTTTTATTGAGGAAATAATATGGTCAATTTCCAAAAAATGTTGAATCATCAGTAAAACGACCAAACAACTCATCCATTTTCCCCGCATATTTCATATCTAAACGATGCCATAGGATTTTCGGAAGCGGAATAAAATCTAAGGTATCTGAACCAGCTGATACTTTACAAAAGCGAAGTTCATAATCAGGTTGTAAAATTTCATTCAAAGCAAACAATGTAGTATCTCGATCCGCACCATCACCTTGATAGGGAATGACTAAAGATTGATCTGCATAATGAATCGTAATGGTAAATCCCTGTTGATTATCCACATCTTCAATTTCAGCAGACAGATGTCCTGTTTCTAAAATATTTTCACAATAACCAATAATTTCTTCATCATCCTCTCTCCAATCCACCACCATAACGATGTCATAACGACCATCAAAAACATCGTAATAAAAATCAGATGTTGGATTTTCGATATAACTTTCAATCGTTTCGAGCTTTTCTGTGCTGTAATTGAGCATGGTGAAATCCCAGATACTATTTGTATTCATCTTGATCTTAATTTAGTGATTCGCTCAATCCTATTCAGTCGTGAATCTGTAAAAGTCGTCGTATAGATTCACTGATAAATATTTGAATATTAAATTGTGTTTGTCACTAAACTTTCCTATAATAAGCGCTCGCAATTTTTGCGGCACAATCTGTTGGCTTTTTAAGTTAACGCCGATTGTGACTCCTTGCTTCGATCTTTCTATTAAGATTGGGGCTGCATAAACCGTAAGGAGCTGACAATGCGTCACTACGAAATCGTAATTCTGGTACACCCAGACCAAAGCGATCAAGTGGTAGGTATGGTAGAACGCTATATCTCTCACATTAAAGATGCTGAAGGTCAAATTCACCGTCTTGAAGATTGGGGCCGTCGCCAATTGGCATACCCAATTAACAAAATTCACAAAGCGCACTACATTTTAATGAATATTGAATGTAATCAAACTACGCTTAATGAATTAGAAGAATTGTTCCGTTATAACGATGCAATCCTTCGTAACGTTATTATTCGTCGTGAAAACGCGATCACTGAAGAGTCTTTATTGGCGAAAAGTGCTGAAGAAAAACGCGCGCGTAAAGCACAGCGTGAAGAAGCACAACACGCTCAAGACTCTGCTGAAGCTTAAGGAGAACATCAATGGCACGTTTTTACCGTCGTCGCAAGTTCTGCCGCTTTACAGCTGAGAACGTTACGTACATCGACTACAAAGATATCGACACTTTAAAACAGTACATCACTGAAAACGGCAAGATTGTTCCTAGCCGTATTACAGGTACTAAAGCTCGCTATCAACGCCAATTAGCTCTTGCGATCAAGCAAGCTCGCTATTTAGCATTGATTCCTTACACTGACAATCATAAGTGAGGTTGAGCCGTGGATATTATTTTATTACAACGCATTAAAAACCTTGGTAAATTAGGCGATAAAGTATCAGTTAAAGCTGGTTACGGCCGTAACTTCCTTATCCCTCAGGGTAAAGCAGTTGCTGCGACTGAGTCTAATACTGCTGCTTTCGAAGCTCGTCGTGCAGAACTTGAAAAGCAAGAAGCTGATATTTTAGCTGCTGCTCAAGCACGTGCTGACCAATTGAACGAAGTTAACATCGTGATCACTGCTAAAGCTGGTGACGAAGGTAAACTATTCGGTTCAATCGGTACTCGTGACATCGCTGACGCGTTAACGAATGCTGGTCTTACTGTAGACCGTGCTGAAGTTCGTTTACCGAACGGTGCGCTTCGTCATACTGGTGAATTCAACATCGCAATCCAATTGCATCATGATGTTGTTGCAGAAGTTCTCGTTACTATCGTATCTGAGTAATTTCTCATCAAAAAAAGAGCATGCAATCGCATGCTCTTTTTTTATCTTTAGAATTTAGTTTTTCATTGCGCTATTATTATTTCACTTGAATAATCCTCCCTTCTTGCGCATTCTGTTGTACACTTAAATAGATCGATGTAAAGTTTAATCAGTATTGTTTTAATTTTACTAACCATTTAAAAATCAAGGTTTTATATGTCTCAGGCTACTGCCAACGCTTCTACAAATACTTTTAAAACTGATGCAAAAAACAATGAAAACGCGCAGTTAAAGGAATTTCGTACGCCACCTCATAACTTGGCGATTGAACAAGCTGTACTTGCTGCATTGATGACTGTTGCTGAATCTTTTGAACAAGTCAGTGATGCTTTAAATGAAAATGATTTTTATGCGACACGTCATAAATATATTTTCCGTGCGATTGAAAAACTTGCACAAGAAAACTCTCCTTATGATGCGGTTTTGGTGAATGATTGGTTAATCAAACAGAACCTGCATGACGCGATCGGTGGTGAAGAATATTTGATGCAATTGATGGCAGATTCGCCTTCAAGTTTCTACAACCTTGAAACTTATGCTGCAAAAATTAAAGAATTTTCAACGCTGCGAAGCATGATCAAAGTCAGTAATGAAATCTTGCAAAATGCGTATGACACCAAAGGCCGTGATGTCAGTGAAATTTTAGATCTTGCAGAGACCAATATTTTCTCTATTGCAGAACAACACAATAACAATGCTAAAGCACAAGGGCCAAAACCAATTACCTCAGTGGTTGCCGATGTATTTGATAAGTTAAATGAACTTTCTCAAATGGAAGGCAATATTACAGGTTTAACCACAGGCTTTATGGAGCTTGATAATAAGACCTCAGGTATGCAAGCGGGCGATATGATTATTGTCGCTGCCCGTCCATCTATGGGTAAAACTACTTTTGCCATGAATTTGGTTGAAAGTGTTTTATTTAACTGTGACTTACCTGCGCTGGTATTCTCAATGGAGATGCCAGCAGATTCGATCGCAATGCGTTTAATTTCTGCATACGGTAAAGTTCACCAAGGACATTTACGTTCAGGAAAATTAGATGGTGATGAATGGTCTAAAGTTACGGGGACGATTTTACAACTACAAGAAAAACATTTATATATCGATGATTCTTCTGCCCTACCACCAACAGAATTACGTGCCCGCGCTCGTCGTATTGCAAAACAACACGGCGGGAAACTCGGCTGTATCATGGTCGATTATTTACAATTAATGAAAGTTCCTGGCATGGGTGATAACCGTGTAGGTGAAATTGGTGAAATTTCTCGCTCACTCAAAGCCTTAGCAAAAGAAATGATGTGTCCTGTGATTGCACTTTCTCAGTTAAACCGTTCTCTTGAGAACCGTCCGAATAAACGTCCCGTAATGTCAGATTTACGTGAATCTGGTGCCATCGAGCAGGATGCCGATTTAATTATGTTTATTTACCGTGATGAGGTTTATAACAAAGAATCGAAAGAAGCAGGTACGGCTGAAATTATCATTGGTAAACAGCGTAACGGCCCGATTGGTACAGTCCGTTTAGCTTTTGAAGGTCAATATACTCGTTTCAGTAATCTATCCCCTGAGTATTATGCCCAGTATGAAGATGAAGAATAAATTTATTCTAAATCAATAGAATAAATTAAAAATAAGAGATTTTAAATTTTCGAACTTAAAATCTCTTTTAATTCATCAATATTACTGGTCCATTCTGTATAGTAATCTGACTCTTGCCATAATTCATTCAACTCTGAATTTTCACTGGTCAATAATTTCAAAGCCCGAATTGCTTTAGGAATCAGTGCAGGATTGGTTTTATTTTTATTCTGCTCAAGCCATTTTTCTACAGCTTCAGGAATATCTTCCTCCTCAACACCTCTTCCAAATGATTTCGCTAAAACCTCTGCGGCAGCATGTGCGACACATCCGATATCTGCATCGATATATTCTTCAGTAGACATTTCAATGATTTGATTAAAAGCATCCTCAATCGCCACATAACCTTCACTTTCTTCTAATTCATAAGCCCAATCGCATGCGGTATCATTTCCAAAAGGCTCATGTGACCATGCTCCCATATTCCCCTCCAAAATAAATCTTAAATTTGATTATAAAATGTACGATTTTATTTAAAAAATAAAGGGCTATATTTTTACAAATTATGTAAAACCCCAAATATACTCATTTTATCGATACAAAATGTGATTTTAATTAAAAACTCAAATGCTTATATTTATTTAACATTGATAAGACTACAATAATTACGCATTTCAAATGTCATGCTTCTTTTTAAAAATTATCGATTTTATAAGTCATTTCTTTGATCTAGCAATCCTGTGTTCTTACACAATTCAATATTTGTCATCCCGAAGGAGTACTAGGGTGCGTCAAGCAACAGTTTATATTGACAGTGAAGCGCTGCAATATAATTTAAACCGTGTCAAACAACTTGCCCCAACCGCTAAAATCGTAAGTATGGTTAAAGCCAATGCTTATGGACATGGAGTTAAAGACTGTTTAGCCGCCTTAGCTGCTACAGATGCCTTTGGCGTCGCCTGCCTACAAGAAGCTTTGGAAATACGTGAGCTTGGACACCAACAGCCAATCACCTTAATTGAAGGTGTTTTTAGTGCTGATGAGATGCAAAGTGTGATTGACAATAATATTGAAGTTCTTGTTCATCACCACGTTCAAGTTGAATGGTTACTGGCTCATAAGCAACAATATATTGCCAAAGGCTTAAAAGTTTGGGTCAAACTGAACAGCGGTATGAACCGTTTAGGTTTTAAAGTGCCTGAAATTATTGACATAATTCAAATGTTAAAAGCAGAAGGTTTTAGTTGCGTCTTGGCCATGCATTTCGCCAATGCCGATGCTGATCATCACCCTTTAAACGAACAGCAAAAAGCTCAATTTTTACAGGTTAAACAGGCCTGTGATCCGATCATGGCTTCATGCTGTAATTCCGCTGCAATTTTTAAATGGCCAGAATTGAATTTTGATTTTGTTCGTCCCGGTATCATGCTTTACGGTGCTTCGCCGTTTGTAGATCGATCTGCACATGACTTAGATATTCAACCTGTGATGACTTTTACTGCTGAAATTATTGCACTCAATCACATCCAAGCAGGTGAATCTGTCGGTTATGGTTCAACTTTTGTTGCTGAACAAGCGATGGATATTGCTATTGTTTCAATTGGCTATGGTGATGGTTACCCTCGCGCCTTTCAAAAACAAAACTATGTATCTATTCAAGGGCAAATGACCCGTGTGATTGGTCGTGTTTCGATGGATATGATCGCCATTGATGTGACAGATTTACATGCACCTTTAGGCACAGAAGTTGAATTGTGGGGCAAAGACCGCCTAGTTGATGATGTTGCTATTGCCAATGGTACGATTGGTTATGAATTATTGTGTCGTATGAGCGCACGCCCTTTGCGCATAAAGATTTGATATTCAAAATTAAAAAATCCAAGCACATGCTTGGATTTTTTTGCTTTAAATTTTAACTTGGTCTGTTTTATATAAATGAACGTCAGTTTGGGATAAACTCTGATGTAAGTTATTGAAAAGATAGATCAGGCATAGCAGAGTCTTACCGTTTAAAGTCAGATGTAAGGATTAACCTTCGGTTCGACCTACTTTTCTTTCGGGAAAAGTAGGCAAAACCATTTGTCAGTCGCCAACTCGACAGATACCATCATGTATCTAATATCTTGCAAAAACAGTATATTGTAGATGTAGCCCTGCCTCAAACAATGCGACTGACGTTTCCGTGTATCATATAGTTGGAAGAATATCTTATTCCGAGCTCAGGTTAAATGAGTTTGTTTCATACAATAATGCCAATAAATCGGGAATTTCATCATCTTTTAAATCCAGAGGCTGAAAATTTTCATAACCTTTGCTTTGGAAATACTGCTGAATTTGGCTATTTCGTCTAACATATTTCATTGACCATTGTGAAAAATGACCTTCATCTTCAAGCACATTGTTCTGAAATAATTTAATATCTTGATGTCTTGGATCGCGCAATAACTTCTCAAGTAAATGCTGAATTATGAGTTCATCACCTTCTAAACATTGAAAGAAATATTCATCCGCAAAATATAAAACCCCATGAATATCATGTTTGGTATTAAAATCGCGTGCTTCGTTTAGAATTTCCCTTAAATCATTTAAAACTTCATGCTCGGAAGAGCTTGCCCGACTTGCATAACACAGCTGAATCTTCATTTTATGACTAATCATTGAATTTATATTCAATACACTACAGCATCAGTGTAGATTCTCAATAAAAATTTGCAGTTGGGTATTCGCATTCACAATAAAATGAATTTTCATCTAAAAAATCAATATATTATGAAAAATGAAAAAACATGCTTAACTGAAAGTAAATCGAAACCTGAAAATACCCTATTTAAAATAATCATCGGTCGGTTTAGGTAAATCTTGCAATCCTTTCTTTAACGTTTCAGACCATTGCTTACTGATATGTTGAAAGTACGGATCTTCATCTGTAATTCTTTTTCCATTTGGACGAGTCAAAGAATCCTTTAAATAAATCATTGCATCTAACGGTAAACCAACAGATACATTCGAACGTAACGTTGAATCAAAAGAAATTAAACTGCAACGCAAAGCTTCATCTATAGGCATATCGTAGCTTAAAGCCCGATCTAAAATCGGTTTACCGTATTTACTTTCACCAATTTGGAAATAAGGTGTATCACTGGTTGCTGAAATAAAATTACCTTGCGGGTAAATATTATAAAGTTGCATCTCTTCACCTTTGATTTGCCCACCCACCAATAAGCTACAGAAATAATTACTTTGCTCTTGGGTGTCATCGGTGACATCCGCAATCACTTTTCTCAGCGTCTGCCCGACTAAACCAGCCACTTCAAACATGGTATTTACACTATATAAATTTGGTTCTTGTTTTAGTGCCAAATGATTTTCCAAATGACCAATCACTGCTTGCGTAGTGGCTAAATTCCCAGAAGTTTGAATACAAATAAAACGCTCGCCTTCAACGCCAAAAGTATAGAGCTTTCTAAATACAGAAATATGATCTACTCCTGCATTGGTTCGTGTATCACTAATAAATACTAAACCTTGTTGGAGTTTTAAAGCACAGCAATACGTCATGAAACTACCTTTCAAAATATTTGAAAATTCAAACCCAACTACATTTTAAGTTGCATTTTAAATCATGTTATATAAATTACGTTTTTTAATCTAAGTTTTTAAGTCTAAGTTATTTATCTACCATTGAGTTTTTCAACACGCAAGCACTTGCACGATAGAGTGCATGGTTTCAATTCCACCTTGTCCTCTTACGCCTCGTACTGGTGCGACATCCCAATAATCACGTCCAATGGCGACATAAACATGTGACTCAGGTCGAAAAAGCTGATTACTCACATCAATAATATGCCATTGTCCTTCTAAAAAAATCTCAGCCCATGCATGACTGGCTAAATGTGATTGATTATTCACATATAAATAGCCAGAAACATAACGAGCAGGCACATTCAACGCTTTAGCCATCGCAATAAATACGTGGCTATGGTCTTGGCACACACCTTGTTGCATTGAAAATGACTCGATCGCTGTCTGAGTCACCGACGTGCTTGCTGTGGTATATGGCATATCATTCAACAAAGCTTCTGCCAACTTATGAAAATGTGACAGTTGAATGGTTGGCACATATTGCTGTGCAAAAGCTAACATTTCACGATTACACAGGGTCGTTGCGGTAGGTTGTAAAAACATGACTGGCGATAGCTGATCTGAAATTCCAAACTGATTTTCAAAATTAATTTCAACAACGCCTTGTGCCATGATCAGCATCTGTTGATAAGGTTCAATCTGGGTACTGGTCAACCACACATTATTAAATGCATCTTTTTTTATTTGTTTTAACCCCGGTACACTCACATCCCATGAATGAATATATTGATGCTCATTGCTCTGTGGCGTCATTTTAATATATTGAATACTATTTTTTGTCCAATCTGAATATTGATAATGCGTTTGGTGATTGATCATGAGCTTCATAAGCGAACCATTTCAAATAGAGAGTCAATATGATCACTAAAATGATAATAATTCATGCTATCAGGTTGCTTTTTAAGTTCACTCCAAACATCAGGTAAACTTGCCATACCTTGTTGATCTAAACTATCAATCAAACGATCCAGTTCCTGCAAAGTTTGCTCACGATTTTGTTTCAAACGAATTTGACGATCCAATTGCTCCATTTTTTGTCCTAAGCTAAAAAATAGAAACAATAATTCATCTTCTTCTGCCTCTAAAACATCATTACATTCTTCACAAACATCGCAAATAAGCCCTGCATTTTTTTCAGCTTGTTGTAATAATTGATTTAATTCTGCAAAAGACTGAGCGGAAATCACACCACGTAAATCATGAATATTATTTTTAGCACTTTGAAACTGTTGATGAAATGATGCAGGTTGTTCTGTATCTAAAATCATTTCATTTAAAGAAGAAGCATCAAATGCAGGCAAACAAAATGCATGTGCATAATCTAATGCTGAAGTATTGTTTTTAAATGGAAACTGGCTACATAAATATTGTATACGTGTTAAATAGCGACCTAACCAAAATATATTTTGTGCATTCGTACTTAGTAAAATCATGTTCACTCCCCTATGGTTAGATGAATCATTTGAATGTTCTAAATAGAATATTCATCAATTACCCATGTATCTTTTATTCCACCGCCTTGCGATGAATTGACCACCAACGAGCCTTGTTGCATTGCAACTCGAGTTAAGCCTCCCGGCACAATTTCAATTCGCTCAGGTGAACTCAAGATAAATGGGCGTAAATCAATATGACGCTCCACAATTCCTTGTGAAGTTAAAGTAGGCGCAACAGACAAATCTAAAGTCGGTTGCGCAATATAAGCCGATGGTGAAGTCATCAATTTCATTCTAAACAAATCGATGTCTTGTTCAGATGCTTGCGGGCCAATCAGCATGCCGTAGCCACCTGAACCCTGCGCTTCTTTCACCACCAATTGCTCTAAATGAGACAGCACATAATCCAGTGCATCAGGTTCACGGCATTGATACGTTGGCACATTGGATAGAATTGGCTTTTCATTTAGATAATAGCTGATCATCTGATCAACATATGGATAGATTGACTTATCATCCGCTACACCTGTGCCGGGTGCATTGGCAATCACGACATTATTGCTTAAATAAGCAGACATTAACCCTGCCACACCAAGTGTGCTATCGGGTCTAAAGCTCAATGGATCCAGAAAACCATCATCCAAACGCCTATAAACTACATCAACTTGTTTACATCCTCGGACGGTTTTCACATAAACCTTATCGTTCTCAACAAAAAGATCACGTGATGTTACTAAAGGCACACCCATTTCTCTTGCCAAAAAAGAATGCTCATAATACGCACTATTATAACGACCCGGTGTTAAAACCACGATCATTGGATTATTAACTTTAGAATTTTCAGCCAATATTTCACGTAATAATTGTGGATATTGTTCTATGCCTGCGCCAAATTGCTGACACAATTCAGGCATGATTTTTTGACTCATTTTACGGCTTTCTAGCATATAAGACACACCCGAAGGTGTACGTAAATTGTCTTCTAAAACAAAGAATTCCCCTTTACTGTCCCGAACGATATCAATACCACTAATTTGACTATAAATATTGCCATTGAGTAAATGATTGAGCATTACAGGTTGATATGCTTCATGCGATAGCACTTGAATTTCAGGGATCAAACTTTCTTTTAAAATAGCTTGTTCATGGTAAATATCCGCTAAAAACAGATTTAACGCTTTAATTCGTTGCATGCAACCCGCTTCAATCGTTTTCCATTGTTGCTTTGCAATTACACGAGGAATCAAATCAAAAGGAATAGTGCGTTCAATACCTGCTTTCTCACCATACACAGCAAATGTAATTCCTTGATATAGGAAATGTTCTTGTGCCAACGTATTTAGTTGCTCAAGCTCATCAATACTGTGTTGAGATAGCCAAGCTTCAATTTTATTCGCGATCTCAGGTGATAAAACAGCATCATCTGTTAATTCATTGAAGAAAATAGAATGTGTTTGTTTCAGCAAATGCTGTGCAACTTGTTGTGTTTCGATGTGAATACTCAACTTATTTGTTTGATGATTAAAAACGTTATGGCCTAAACTTGGTTGGCTCAAAACTTCTTGATTTATAATGTTTTGATTTATTAGCTGTTGATTTAAAACTTGCTGATTTAGAATCTGATCGGAAAGTGTTTGTTTTGACAAAGTGGTTGAATGAATTGTTGAATGGTTTGATGTTACTGGCTCGTTTGCATCTAAAACTGGCAAAATCGCTTGTTCTACCTCTGCATAGCTTGTAACGCTTGAATTTGTATCTATGGTTTCTTTTAGCATACAAACCTCTTTTCATATTCTCTAATGGCTATTTTAAATTAGCAATTTCAATGCCAATACTTTATAGATTTTCTAAATAATTTTGGTCGATTGTATGACTATAGATTGGGTAAATAGCATCTTATAACCAATCTTTTTATTTTCATTATCAATACTTAAACACTTTTTTCAGGATATAACTTGCGAAATGTGCTGTAATTTTCTATTGTGTTACAGGTTCTGCTCCCATAAACATTTACGATTTTATTGATATCCAACATGCCTGCACAAGAAAAAGAAACGTCAAATAGCCTCTATCGCCAATGGCAAATCCTTTCCCGTCTGTCTACGGGGAAATGGATGGGTACACGTGAATTACAAGAAGTTTTAGAGCGTGAAGGTATTGAGATTAGCTTAAGAACGATTCAGCGTGATTTAAATCAAATTGCACAACGCTTTCCTATCGAAAGCAATAAAACCGTTCCTCAAGGCTGGCGTTGGCGTTCAGATGCGCCAATTCAAAGCTTACCGCACATGACCAGTTCGCAAGCGGTGACCTTTATGATGGTTGAAGAACATCTCAAACACTTGCTTCCACCAAGCCTGATTGATGAAATGAATCCTTGGTTTGATTTGGCGAAACGTAGCTTATCAACTCAAAATAATGTTCGACAATGGATTAATCGTGTCCGTATCGTCCCTGCAACACAGCCTGTGATTCCCCCACTCGTTGAACGTCAGGCTCAGCAAGCGATTTATGAAGGTCTTTTGCAAGACAAGCAAATTGAGTGTATTTATCGTTCTCGTGGACATTTGGGTGAGGATAAAACTTACTTACTCAACCCACTCGGTTTAGTTCAAAAAGGTGCAATTATTTATTTGATTTGCACTCGCCATGATAAATCTGATGTACAAACTTTTGCTTTACATCGTTTTAAATCAGCCACTGTTTTAGATACACGTGCTTTGCATCCTGTTGATTTTGATATTGATACCTATATCGACTCTGGTGCTTTAGGTTTCCGCGTTGATTTTTCTAAACCGACAGAGAATGTCGAATTAAAGCTCATCATGCACGAAGATGATGCACAATACTTTACCGAAAGCCAGCTGAGTAAAGAACAAAAAGTTGAAGCACTCAATGATCAACTTTATCAAATCAGTGCCGTAGTTCCTTTCACATCCCAATTGGTTTGGTGGCTGAGAAGTTTTGGTAAAAAACTCGTTCGTATCGAACCTGTTGAAGTATTTAATGCAGTGCATGAGATCGAATAGCTTGTTATCAATCAAAAGACTGTAGCTATAACGCCATAAAAAAAGAGCCTTTACGGCTCTATCATTCGATTTTTTTTGTTTTATTTGCTTTTACTGATTATTTTATTGCTGATTTAATTTATTTATGTTGTATGTCCACACCAATACAACATAAATTTTTTGATCGGAGAATGCTGAACAATTACAACATACAGCATGCCAATTCACCTGTGTTATAACGAATCGATTTCATCGTCATAGTTATTCACCTCTTGTTTTAGAATGTAAATTTAATTTAGCCGATAAAAATAATGTTGTGAAATAATCAATTGAGAATCACTTTTCATAAATTCTGTTTAGGAGTTATTTTGATAAGGTTAGATGAGATCTGTGTATTTCAATAAATTTACTATAGAAGTCGTAATGGGCTATAAAAAAATATGCCTCATAACTCATAATAAAAATTAAAATCTTCCCTTAAAAATTATTGAATAATCTATCTAAACTAATAATTTATCTATATAAACTTTGAATAAGAACAATAATCAATGCGTTTCATCAACTAAGATTTTATAAATTATTCAAAATTTCTTGTATAATTAGATGGTTATTTTAATTATAAATTCCTGTATGAACCATAGTGTTAAAAATATTGCAAAGACATTAAGAGATAGCAAAAAACAAGGAACACCTGTCGTTGTATTTACAGGTGCTGGATGTTCAAAAAGTGCGGGCATGCCATTAGCCAACGAATTGCTTACTGAAATAAACAAAAAATATAAAGGTAATTTTAGAGGTTTATCTGATAAAGAAAAAAAAGATTATGGTTTATGTATGAGCAAACTCACTCCACATGAGCAAAAAACTCTTATTGAAAAACATATAGCGAAAGCCAAAATCAATTGGGCACACATTGCTTTGGCAAGTCTTTTAAAAAATGGTTATTTAGGAAAAGTGCTTACTTTTAATTTCGACAATATCCTAAATCGTGCTTGTAGCTTAGATAATTTTTTCCCACCAATTTATGACTTAAAAGTTTTATCGGAGGAATACTTTACTGCCATTCCTAACCAATCTATTGTACATCTACATGGTCAGTGGAGTGGCTTCCAACTAGCAAACTCGGATGAAGATACCAAAATCCAAGCTAGTAAATTAAAAAACTATATTAAAAATACCATCAACACCTCACCCACTTTATTTATTGGCTATAGTGGTGGAGCTGACGCTTTTTTTAAATTAGTGGAAGAAAATTTTATTGGTCAACATCGTCTATTTTGGATTGATTATGCAAAAGAACCAAATCAGAATGTAAAACAATTTATTGATGTTAATCCAAATCATCGCAATTTTATTGGTGAACAAGATGCAGATCGATTTCTTCTAGAGCTTGCAATAGAACTAAAATGTTTCCCAACAGAATTATTTAAAGATCCAATTAAGCATTTACGTGAAATTTGTGAGTTTGTAAATCAATTTCCACTTCCAACAGCAGATACAGAAATTGATATTTTAGAAGATACAAAGAAAATCCTTGCAATTGTAGATGCTAATAAACCCAATTTTACAACTCTTAAACTAGCTGAAGCATTACATACCCAAAAATTTGATTACATTATCAATCAAACTCAATCTAGCACTAAAGCCTATTTCTAAAATTGTTGCTTCTGCTTATTTAGGTAAAGCTTTGCATTTTTTAAACAAAGATGACCAACAATTTCAAAAATATTTTGATAAAGCCATAAATTTAAAAACTGATTTTTATCAAGCTTATGCAGAAGTCGCTATTCAATGTGCCTTAACTGGTAAACAAGATTACATAGAGAAATCTTTAAACTATTTCGAAATGTGCTTCGAAATAAACCCAAAAATAACAGATACTAATCTAATTCAAGCATATGCAATCGTTCTAACTGAAATGGGGGCTTTCAAAAAAGATAAAAAATTAATCTTAAAAGCTATAGAATTCTATAAGAATTTACTGAACGTATTACAAAGCGATCCTAATTATTTAAAAAATTATGCAAATTCTTATAAAAAATTGGCTTTACTTAGCAATAATAGTAAGAGTCTATTTAGTGAGGCTTTTAAATTTTATAAAAAGTCATTAGAGATAAATCCTAATGATATTCAAATTCTTATCGATTATGGTATTGCAATTTTTTATTCAGCTCAAATTAATAAAGATTTAAATCTATATAACAACGCTTTAAAGCAATTGGAAAAAGCTAAAGAACTCCAACCAAAGAATTTAAATGTTTTGACAAATTATATTACCTGTCTATTAGGCGTAGCGAATATTAATGAAGATGTACACATTTTTGAACAAGCAAAAGATACTTGTGAAAATGTATTAAACATTGATCCAAATAATTTGAGCAATTTAGAAAATTATGCTATCTGCCTATCTGCCCTTGCCGAATTGAAAAATGATATAACCATAGCCCAAAAGGCAATAGATCATTTTGAAAGGGCATTAAAATTTAAGCCCAATGATAAAGATTTAAACCACAACTATAAAGAAGCAATTTCCATCCGAAATAGTTTAAACAATAATATAGCCACTATATAATCAATCTTATAAAAAAACCCGCAATAAGCGGGTTTTCTACAACTTTAATTTTTGAATAATAAAGCTTTAAGCAATTTTCTTCGCTTGATTATTCTTACGAATCGTAATCATCACCAATTGAACCGCCGCAGGTGTAACACCCGGAATACGACCAGCTTGGGCCAAAGTTTCAGGACGTACATCTTTCAATTTCAAGGTAATTTCACGAGATAGACCTGAAACAATATCATAATCAAAATCAGCAGGAATACGTGTTTCTTCAAGACGTTTCATTTGTGCTACATCTTCTTGCTGACGGTTAATATAACCTTCGTATTTCACAGCAATTTCAATCTGCTCACCCACAAATGCTGAAACTTCAGAACCTGTCAATTCAGCAATTTGAGCAAAATTGATATTTGGACGTTTTAACAAATCAATCGCAGAACATTCTTTAGAAAGATCAGCACCTGTCATTTCTACGAATTTTTTACCCATTGGGTTGTTTGGAGCAGCCCAAAGATGTTGCAAGCGACCTTTTTCAGTTTCAACAGCTTCCATTTTTTCACAATACGCATTCCAACGTTCATCATCCACCAAGCCCATTTCACGGCCAATTGGCGTTAAACGCTGATCCGCATTGTCTTCACGCAACATCAAACGATATTCAGCACGTGAGGTAAACATACGGTACGGCTCTTTGGTACCTAATGTAATCAAATCATCAACTAGAACGCCCATATACGCTTCATCACGTTTAGGTGTCCATTGCTCTTGATCCCACGCACGGCGAGCAGCATTTAAACCAGCAAGTAAACCTTGCGCACCTGCTTCTTCATAACCCGTCGTACCGTTAATTTGACCTGCAAAATACAAGTTAGCAATCGCTTTGGTTTCTAAAGAGAATTTCAACGCTTGCGGATTGAAATAATCATATTCAATCGCATAACCCGGACGAAGAATATGCGCATTTTCCATACCACGAATCGAACGAACCAATTCAAATTGAACGTCAAATGGTAAAGAAGTTGAAATACCATTTGGATAAAG
This sequence comes from Acinetobacter sp. P8-3-8, assembly GCF_000214135.1. Taxonomy (GTDB): domain Bacteria; phylum Pseudomonadota; class Gammaproteobacteria; order Pseudomonadales; family Moraxellaceae; genus Acinetobacter. The sequence continues at coordinate 7,333 of NZ_AFIE01000038.1, read as the reverse complement.
CTCATGCGTATCCAAACCTTCAGGTTCTAAGAAGACTTGATGTGAATTTTTATCTGCAAATTTATGAATTTTATCTTCAATTGATGGGCAATAACGTGGGCCAACGCCTTCGATCACACCTGTGTACATTGGTGAACGATCTAACCCACCACGAATAATGTCATGAGTACGCTCATTGGTATGCGTAATATAGCAATTCACTTGCTCAGGATGCATAGAAGCATCGCCCATGAATGACATCGTCGGAGATGGAAAATCGCCCGGCTGTGGTGTCATCACTGAGAAATCAACTGAACGTGCATCAATACGTGGCGGTGTACCCGTTTTTAAACGACCTACAGGTAAATTCAATTCACGTAAACGAGCAGCCAGTGAAATTGAAGGCGGATCACCTGCACGACCACCCGAAGAATTATTTAAACCGACATGGATCACACCACCAAGGAAGGTACCAGTAGTTAATACCACTGTTTTTGCATCAAAGCGGATACCCATTTGAGTAACCACACCTTTAACGGTATCGCCTTCAACGATCAAGTCGTCTGCTGCTTGTTGGAAAATGTCTAAATTGGCTTGATTTTCCAAAGTATGACGAATTGCAGCTTTATAAAGGATACGGTCTGCTTGCGCACGTGTTGCACGAACCGCAGCGCCTTTACGTGAATTGAGAATACGGAATTGAATACCACCTTTATCGGCAGCCAAAGCCATTGCTCCACCAAGAGCATCAATTTCACGGACAAGGTGTGACTTCCCAATACCACCAATCGCTGGGTTACAGCTCATCTGCCCTAAAGTCTCAATGTTATGAGTTAGGAGTAAAGTCTGTCGACCCATACGTGCCGCAGCAAGTGCCGCTTCCGTACCTGCGTGACCGCCACCAATAACAATGACATCGTAAACTTTAGGATAATGCATAGTGATAATTGAGAGATAAATAAAATGACAGGAAATTATAGCAAAATTTTACTTTTTATTTTAGGCAGTTTTACAAATTTTATTTTTATACAGGATAACTATACATCTTACACAACTTGACACTTTGTTTCAGGATTCCTCCATAAATGAAATTTAATTTAATCAAAAACTTCTCTAGGATAAAAACCGAACTGGCAATTATTCAATCTCTTTTTAGCTATTGAATCCACACTTTTTAATAAAAGGAATATCATCATGAAAAATACGATGTCTAAAGTGATTGCAACAACACTACTTAGTTTTGTGACTTTTTCTTTCGCCCATGCAGCAGAAGAAAATGCAAGTAAGGCTGAAGTGAAGAAACAGATTCAAATTTGTAGCAAGAAAAAACAAGGTGATTGGGTGGTATATGCCAACAAAGGCGTTACTTTTAACGGTACTTGTGAACCCAATGCTGAGGGTAAATTGCAGTTTACTTTCCCTGCACCACCAGCAGGCTCAACAGCGATGAATACACCGAGCGCAGAAGCAACAGCAAATACTGCAACAATGGAAGCTGCACCAGCAGCAGAAACAATGTCAGCGCCAGTAAGCGAGGCACCTCAAGCAACTGAACAACCAAGTGCAACACAACCTGCTGATGCACCCGTTCAAGCGCAATAAGCTTGATTTTAAATAACCTGAGTTCGGGATAAAATATTTTCCCAACTATATGATACGCGGAAACGTCAGTCGCATTGTTCGAGGCAGGGCTACATCTGTAATATGCTGTTTTTGCAAGATATTAGATACATGATGGTATCTGTCGAGTTGGCGACTGACAAATGGTTTTGCCTACTTTTCCCGAAAGAAAAGTAGGTCGAACCGAAAGTTAATCCTTGCATTTGACTTTTAAACGGTAAGACTCCGCTGTGCCTGATCTATCTTTTCAATAACTTACATCAAAGCTTATCCCGAACTGACGTTAAATATACAAATACACAAATTTTATCTTATGTTTAATACATAAAATTTGTGAAAAATCTAAAAAAGTGGTTGGCTTCAAGTCAGCCACTTTTTTTGATCTATATATTCATTCTCGATAAGAAAATACATCAAAATTTAAAACTAAGTTATTTATTTTTATCATCTTTTAATTATTCAAAAATTCATTTCTAAAATCAATGATTATCAATTACACTCAAATAAAATAGATATTTTAAAACAATGACATGGAGAGAACAAAAAGATGGATTCAGGGATTATTACCATAATGCTACCGCTAGCACTTGCCATCATTATGATTGGTTTGGGCTTAGAATTAACACCGAAAGATTTTGCACGGGTTTCCAAACATCCCAAAGCTGTACTGATCGCTTTATTTTGTCAATTGGTACTTTTAGTTGGAATCGCCTTTATCATTTGTAAAGTGCTTGCTTTACCGCCCTTACTCGCAGTCGGTTTAATGTTATTAGCTGCTTCACCGGGGGGAAGTACTGCTAACTTGTTTAGCTATTTATTTAAAGGCGATATTGCGCTCAATATTACTCTAACGGCGATAAACTCCGTCATCGCAGCATTTACCTTACCATTAATTGTCAATTTTGCAATTCAGCATTTTATGAATGATGGACAGCAAATCAGTATGCAATTCAGCAAAATCTTACAGGTTTTTGCCATTATTCTGATTCCTGTATGTATTGGTATGTTGATTCGACACTATGCACCTTCATTTACCAAAAAACTGAATAAGCCCTTACGTATTTTCTCGGTTGCTTTTTTAGTGCTGATTATTATTGGTGCAATTGCCAAAGAACGTGCTCACATTTTGGAATATTTAGCTCAAGTTGGGTTGGCTACTGTGATTTTCTGTATTTGTAGCCTAGTGATTGGTTATTTTGTTCCACGACTGCTTGGGATTAATAGTGCACAAGCCCGTGCATGTGCTTTTGAAATTGGTATTCATAACAGTACTTTGGCGATGACTATTGCACTTACCGTGATTGCCAACAGCACTGTAGCAATGCCTGCTGCGGTTTACTCTATCTTTATGTACATTTTCGCAGCGATTTTTGGCATGCTCATTACACGCTTAACTGCCAATGAACCAAGTATAGAAAATTCAACCAGTCCTAATACATAGACAAGTACATTCGTCAAAGTTATCAATTTTAAAATGGATGGTTGAGCCATCCATTTTTATTTTCATAAGACGTAGCAATAGAGTTTCGGCTACAATAGCGGTTTTAAGAAATACATTAGGTCTTTACCGTGAAGTGGTTACAAATTCATATTACTGTTGAACAAGCTCAAGTTGATTTTACCGAAACATTATTAAATTCACTTGGTGCTGTAAGCGTTACACTGGATGATGCTGAAAACCAAGACTTGCTTGAACCACTTCCGGGTGAAACACCACTTTGGAATAAAGTGATTGTGACTGGTATCTATGCCCAAGAAGACGATGAACACATTGATGTTGATGCATTAGAAACATTTATTCGCACACAAATGCCTGATGCACCGATGCGCAGTGAGTTTCTTGAAGACCAAGCATGGGAACGTACTTGGATGGATGCTTATGAGCCGATTCAAATTGCTGAAAAATACTGGATCGTTCCTGAATGGATGGAAGCACCTGAAGCAGATGCAGTCAATATCAAACTGGATCCGGGTTTAGCATTTGGTACAGGTAATCATGCTTCAACATTTCTATGCTTACAATGGTTAGGCAAAATCGATGTAAAAGATAAGATTGTTATCGACTATGGCTGTGGTTCAGGTATTTTAGGCGTTGCAGCCCTACTTTTAGGCGCTCAAAAAGTCTATGCCACTGATATTGACCCACAAGCCGTTTTAGCAACTCAACAAAATGCAGAGCTTAATGGAGTATTAGATCGTCTCTATGTCGGATTGCCTGAAGAGTTTAATCAGGAGCTTGCTGGTCAAAAAGCTGATGTGTTTGTAGCCAATATTCTTGCAGGCCCACTTATGGCGCTTGCGGCTGAATTCTCAACTTTAATTAAATCTGAGGGTGAGTTCGCACTTGCAGGTGTAATTGAAGAGCAAGTGACTGATGTTTCTAATGTTTATTCTGAATTTTTTGATATAGTAGAAGTTGAGAAGCGTGATGAAAATTGGTGTCGAATTTCAGGATCACGTCAAAAGTATTAATTTGTGAAATATAAGCATCTATGACAGAGAAACAAACCCGCTGCCCGAATTGTCAAACAATCTACAAAGTATCAGTTACACAGCTAACTGTTGCTCAGGGTATGGTTTGTTGTCCTAAATGTGGGACGAATTTTAATGCGTTGTTAAACCTACAAGTTAATCTACAGAATTATGATTCTTCTAAGCAAACAGACACGAATCAAGTAACGATACCTATAAATGGTACACCGCAGACATTTACATCAACATCGTTAAATCATCAAACCGAAACACATATTTTAGATATTTTTGATCGTAAAGTAGAAAACTCTAATATTGATTTGAGAACCTACTTAAATAATCTCAATTACTTTAATAATGAACCTCTTCACAGTATTCCCAGTTTAAACTTATCTCAAGGCATCAAGGATTCTGCTCGTCAGGAAAAAAATCCGCGAACCAAGTTTTACTATGCTTCATGGGGATTCATTAATATTGCATTACTAGCAATCTTGCTTTTTCAAATCGTGTGGTTTAATCCTAGCCTGACCGATCGTTATCCTTTAATCAACCGTATTTTTACGCAAACCTGTTCGATATTGAATTGTGATACTGCTGATCAACGTTATAAACATATTGTGATTAGCAAACTAAAAGTAACCGTGATTGATAGTCAACAAACGCAATTTAGGGGGCAACTCAACAATGAATATTCTAAAAGCTTAGAATTACCTTTAATAAAAGTATTACTCAAAGCACATGATAAAGTTGTAGTGACTTATATCATCACGCCTGATGAATATCTGATTGAAAGTCTCATTGGCATTAAACGTATTCCCAAAGATAGCCCCTACCCGTTTAAATTTATTGTTACAGCGTCCAGAAATACATTTGATAGCTACCAATTAGAAGTAATTCACCCTTAAGATTGAAAAAATCTATAAAAAAATGAAAAAAAATGTAGTTTTCTTGCTCATTTTTTCTTAGACAATGGTATCATGTGCGCCACGAAAGCTTTGTGCCACAAACTCCTCGCAATTTTTCACAAAAAATACAATCTTTTTTATGTGCTTTATAATAAATTCAGCGCATCAGGGATGTTTTTTGTTTTGAGGCGTTCAGTAACAAATATTAATCTATTGTTACGCTTATTTTTCGCTCAATTGTGTAAGCTGTGGCAAGCTAATTGTTTCTGTTTTAGAGCCAACCGTTTTAGGATCTAAGACGAAGCTCAGTATTTTTTAGACCACATTTATCACTTTACCCAAGTGATTATAGATTTTTCGGATTAACTCGCATGAATAGCAAATCTCCTATTTTTACTGCACAATCTGATGTCGCTCTTCGTATCCACGTAGATCGCGCAGTTCGTCACTATTTTGCACAATTGCAAGGTGAACAACCATCACAAGTGTACGACATGGTGTTAGCAGAAATGGAGAAACCTCTTTTATCTGTAGTTCTAGAATACACGCGAGGCAATCAAACTCGCGCCGCTGAGATTCTAGGACTCAACCGCGGTACTTTACGTAAAAAGTTGAAAGCTCACGGTTTAATGAGTGAATAAATGATAAAATGCTCACGACTTACGTGGGCATTTTTTTTACCTACGTTTTGCCTATTTGTTTAAATCTCTAGACTTAAAAACTGTTGATGAAGATCATGACTATGAAACGCGCTTTAATCTCTGTTTCCGATAAAACTGGGATCGTTGAATTTGCCCAGAACCTTGTAGCTCTTGGGGTAGAAATTTTATCTACTGGTGGTACATATAAGTTGCTTAAAGACAACAATGTATCTGTAGTTGAAGTTTCAGAGCATACTGGTTTTCCTGAGATGATGGATGGACGTGTAAAAACACTACATCCGAAAATTCATGGTGGTATCTTAGCTCGCCGTGGTCTAGATGAAGCTGTGATGGCTGAACACAACATCGATGCGATCGATTTAGTTGTTGTTAACCTATATCCATTTGCAGAAACGGTAGCAAAACCGAACTGTTCACTTGCCGATGCAATCGAGAATATCGATATCGGTGGTCCAACAATGGTTCGTGCAGCTGCGAAAAACCATGCATCTGTTGGTATTGTGGTTAATGCTACAGATTACGCAACAGTGATTAACGAATTAAAAGCAAATGGTACATTGTCATACGAAACTCGTTTTGACTTAGCCGTTAAAGCATTTGAACATACTGCACAGTATGACGGTATGATTGCTTCTTATTTAGGTGCTCGTGTAGGTAAAGAAGAAGGTCAAGCTGACAAATTCCCGCGTACTTTCAATACGCAATTGAATAAAGTACAAGATTTACGCTATGGCGAAAACCCGCACCAATCTGCAGCTTTCTATGTAGAAAGCACAGCGACTGAAGCATCTGTTTCAACTGCGAAACAGCTTCAAGGTAAAGAGCTTTCTTATAACAACATCGCAGATACTGATGCAGCACTTGAATGTGTAAAATCATTTGCTAAACCAGCGTGTGTCATTGTTAAACATGCGAACCCATGTGGCGTGGCTGTTTCTTTAGATGGTATTCAAGTCGCTTATGATCTTGCTTATGCAACAGACCCAGAGTCTGCTTTCGGCGGCATCATTGCATTTAACCGTGAGTTAGATGTTGCAACTGCACAAGCAATTGTTGATCGTCAATTCGTTGAAGTGATTATTGCACCAAGTATTGCAGATGGCGTACTTGAAGTAACTGGCGCGAAGAAAAATGTACGTGTTTTAGTGTGTGGTGAATTACCAGCAATTGATGAACGTGCAACTCAATACGATTATAAACGTGTGAATGGCGGTTTATTGGTTCAAGACCAAGATTTAGGCATGATCACTAAAGATGATCTTAAAGTCGTGACTAAACGCGCTCCAACAGATGCAGAAATTGATGACTTAATCTTTGCTTGGAAAGTTGCAAAATACGTGAAGTCGAATGCGATTGTTTATGCAAAAGGCCGTCAAACGATTGGTGTAGGCGCAGGTCAAATGAGCCGTGTCAACTCTGCTCGTATTGCTGCAATTAAAGCTGAACATGCAGGTTTAGTTGTTGAAGGTGCTGTAATGGCTTCTGATGCATTCTTCCCGTTCCGTGATGGTATTGATAATGCTGCAAAAGCAGGCATTAAATGTATTATTCAACCGGGTGGTTCAATGCGTGATGAAGAAACCATTGCTGCTGCTGATGAAGCAGGGATTGCAATGGTCTTTACTGGCATGCGTCATTTCCGTCACTAATTAATTTTTAAATCCTCCCTAGCCCTCCTTTAATAAAGGAGGGTTT
>NZ_AFIE01000039.1 GCF_000214135.1 Acinetobacter sp. P8-3-8 | reverse complement strand
TATTATTCTTTTCATTATTATACTTACATGATCTAAAGATATTCCTTTGATCACTTGGTGATTAAATTTAAATTTCACTGGTGCAGTTTCACTAAAAATAATTTCTATTGGCAAATGGCTCTGCGGTAATTCAATGTGAATCACTTTACCATGTAAATCAATAAATTTAAGTTTAGTCTTGAAATAACAAACATCCATTCCACCATCTATTTTCACAAAGTGCGGAAGATGATTTAAATCACCATAATCCTTTTCATTCACAAAAAATACCAGTGCTACAAAGATAAACAACGCTACCAAATAATAGATCACTCCCAATGCATTCAAGTAAAAAAATATAAGAAAAATAAATAATATAGGGTAAAGGAGTAAGCTTTTTGTACTTGTAAATTTATTCTTAAACTTAGCGAAGAATAATAAGAATTCTGGGAAAAACTCTAACAGAATCCACTGCATAACTGTATTCCTATAAGCTTTAAATTTTTGACTTTATCCTGGGCCACATAAATATCGTTTCAGTATTTTTTACAATTTAATACAGCCATATTGAAATGATTAATTTATGAATCTACCAAATTTCAACATCAATTCAACTCCCGCAAACTTTGTAAAGGCGGAATTTCCGACAAATAACTCAGACGGTAACGACCAATCAATGCACACAATAACGCCATCAACACAGGTAAAATGATCCAAATTTCCCAATGCAACTGTACAACCATGTCCATGCGATAACTCGCAATCGCACTAATCACTTCGGCAAAGAAACATGAAACGATTCCTGCCAATAAACCAATAAAACCGATTTCAAGACTCATCATATTCTTTAACTGACGTTTAGAACTGCCAAAAGAACGCATCAAAGCGACTTCTCGTTTACGTTCATCCATCAACAAATTAATACAAGCAATCAGCACTAAAAAGCCTGAAAGACTCACCAATACTGCAAGCACCGTGATAATTTGTACCAGTACGGTGACTAAACGCTTAATCTCATCAAAGATCAAAGACACATCAATAAATACAGTATTGGAAAATTGCTGAATCAAGCTGACCATTTTGACTTTTTCAGCAGGTGGGACATAAAAACTGCCCAAATAACTGCCTGCATTTTCATCTAAAGTATTCGGCGCAAAAATAAAGAAAAAGTTAGGACTAAAACTTTGCCACTCTACCGTTCTCAAATTTACCACCTGCGCCTGTAAGCGGCCTTCAGGTAAGCTAAATGTTAAATGATCACCAATTTTAATCCCTAATTCTTCAGCTAATTTAGCTTCGATAGAAACCTGCCCAACTTTAGTTAATTTGGCATCTCCTGCAACAATTACATTGTCAGGTGGATATTGATCAGTTTGTGTCAAATTTAGTTCACGTCGCAATGAGTTGCTTTGTTTAATCAACTCTGCTGAAAAAGCTTGACCATTTTTCTCCAATAATCGCCCTCTCACATTGGGATATAACGGCGAACTCTTCCAATGTTGCTGTTCAAGTTGTTGTTTAAATGCATCCAGTTCGAAAGGTGGTAGTCCATAAATGAATTGATTTGGTGTTCCTTCAGGCAGTTGTTGTTGCCAACGCTCTAATAAATCGGTTCGTAATACTGCCAAGACTGTAATTAAGCTTAAACCCAAAGCTAAGGCTGTGATTTGTAATGCTGTTTGTGAAGGCGTTCGCACATAAGCAGAAAGCTGATTTCTCATTGATTTTAAAGTTTTTAAAATCAACCACACCATTGAATATAACAAGCCTGTTAATACAATGACTGAACCCATAACCAATGTGGTCAGGATGACATTTTCAGTTAAAACCAAACTAAAAATAATCAAACTAACTAATCCTGCAGACATCATCCACAATATTGAACGTGCTGATTTTTCTTGCTGACGAATCACTCGAATTGGTGGTGTGCTGAGCAATTGCCATAAACTTGGGAAAATAAAACCAATCAAAACAATAGCACTGGTGAAAATAGCAATCGGTAATGGGCCAAGCAACATTTCAAATGCAGAAAAACTTAATTCAAGGTTTGGAATCATCTGCAACATCAATTGAAGTAAGGAATAACCTAAAACCAGCCCTAAAATACTGCCAATCACAATGGCGATGAGAATGACGACAACCAGCAATCCCAAATAGGTTTGGAAAATTTGCTGTTTGGTTGCGCCCATACAACGCATCAAAGCAATATGATCTTGGTTTTGCTGTACATAACGTTGACTGGTTAATGCAATCGCTAACCCACAGAGTAAAATGGTCAGTATATTTGCCAATTGTAAGAAAATATCTAAATTTTCAATCGGTTTTAATAAACGAGAATTTCCATCATTGGCATTGCGTAGTCTTAAACTGGTTTGATCCTCCAAGTCTGATTCTACATTTTGCATGGCTTGAGTGGATTGATCCGTTTGAGCACTATTGCTTTGCTGATTGCCTGAGTGATCACCTGAGTGATCACCTGATTGATCACTTAATTGATGACCATTTTGTTGTACCGCTGGATTCTTTTCAGGTCGTTTTACAGAATCTTTTGTATGATTCGTTTTTTCCTGTTGTTTAAAGGCTTTAAATACACGCTGATATTCAGCCACGGCTTGTGAATCACCCGCCATCAATAACCGATATTCAATACGACTCCCAATTTGAACAGCATTGGTTTTTGCAACATCAGCCTGAGAAATTATCACCGTAGGCGAAAATGCTGAAAAACCAAGTTCTTGGTTAGAATCATGCGCAATAATGCCTGCCACTTTAAACTGACCATCAGCAATTTGAACAGCATCACCTACTTTGAGTTTTAACAATTCTTGCGCACGTTTACTTAACCAAATCCCACCACTTGGTAATTTTTGATTAGGTAAAACTTTTAATTCGCCTCGCAATGGAAAAGCTTGATCAATCGCTTTCACATTTACCATGACAAATTGATCATGGGTTGAAGCCATAGAACCAAACATGATGACTTGAGATTGCTTAAGTTTGAGCTGATCAGCTTGTTTTAACCATTGTTGCTCAATGGGATAATTATCACTCAAGACTAAATCAGCCGCTTGCATTTTGGCAGCTTGCAAAGTTACAGCTTGTTGCACTTGATCATTACTAAACTTGAGTGCTGTTGTTGCACTAATCGCCAAACTTAAAGCAATAATCAGTAAATAAATACCTGAAGTTGCAAAACTTTGCCTGAATAATGGCTTAAATAAAGTAAACATTACACAACCTCACCTGTCTGAGTGAATTGTGAATGTTCAATCAATATGCCATCTTTCAACTCATAATGACGTTGGCACTGGGCAGCCAGTTGTAGATCATGTGTCACCAAAACTAGCGTTGTACCTAATTCTCGATTTAAATCAAAAAGTAATTGTTCTATTTCATGCGCTGTATGCTCATCAAGATTACCTGTAGGTTCATCTGCAAAAATGATTTTAGGGTCAGAAATAAGTGCTCTAGCGATTGCAACACGTTGCTGCTCACCACCTGACAGTACTTTCGGCGTTTGATGGCTTTGACGCTCTAATCCTACTTTTGCCAATAACTTTAAAGACTTCTGTTCAGCTTCACTATAGTTAAAATCTTTTTGTATCCGCAGTGGCAACATTACATTTTCAAGCGCAGATAAATGTGGAAGCAATTGAAATGATTGAAAAACAAAACCAATATACTTCAGTCGAACTAAAGCACGTTGTTCTTCATTGAGCTGCTCAATCGATTCAGCACAAACTGTAAGTTGCCCCGAACTGGCTTGATCCAATGTGGCGAGAATACCCAACAAAGTCGATTTTCCAGAACCTGAACGTCCTGTAATCGCGACTTGCTCGCCTGTATAAATATTGAGATTTAAATTTTCAAAAATTGTAAGTGTTTGATGCGGTAATTCTATCTTTTGTGTCAGTTGCTGTGCAGCAATGATCACCTGTGGCATGATGGAAGAAGTTAAATCACCCTGAACCTTAGACATCTTACAAGTACCCTATTATGCAAATCAAAAAATGGTTAAATTTGAAAATGATCAAAAATTTTATTCATTGTTTAATTTTTAGCATGATCTGTCTGTTACCCGTTAGTAGTTTTGCAAAAACCGTTATGATTTTAGGTGACAGCTTGAGTGCAGGTTATGGTCTAAACCCACAACAAGGTTGGGTCGCATTATTACAGCATCGCTTAGATCAACAATTTCCTAAACTACATAAGGTTGTAAATGCCAGTGCCAGTGGTGAAACCACAAGTGGTGCTTTAGCACGATTACCGAAATTATTACAAACGTATAAACCTGATGTTGTGGTGATTGAGTTGGGCGGGAATGACGGTTTACGTGGTCAACCACCTCAAATGATTCAGAAAAACCTAGCACAACTGATTCAACAAAGCCAAAAAACTAAAGCAAAAGTGGTTTTATTGGGAATGAAAATACCGCCAAACTACGGAACAGCGTATAGCAAAGCGTTTGAGAATAATTACCAAGTTTTAAGCCAGCAATATAAAGTCAAAATGCATCCCTTCTTTATGAATGGTATTGCAGGGAATAAAAACTTAATGCAAAAAGATTTGATTCACCCCAATGCATCAGCGCAAAAGCTTTTATTGGACAATGCTTATCCGTTAATTCGAGGGGCATTGTAGAAGCTCTACAAAATTACTTTGGCTTATAAACCGCCCTCATCCTAAGCTTCTCCCTGAGCTATATATGGTAAAAGAGAAGGAACTTTATACAACGCAATAAAAAAGACGCATGAAGCGTCTTTTTTACATTTACTATTCTACAAATTATGCAGGAATATCGCGCACAGAAGCATTACGAATCGCTTCTTTCAAAGCTTCATAACCATGAATTGGTGGAAATTGCGGGAATTCACGAATTACATTTTCAGGTGCATCGAATAAGAAACCTTGATCTGCTTCACCCAACATGGTTGTATCGTTATAAGAATCCCCTGCTGCGATCACACGATAATTTAAACCATGTAATGCTTTTACTGCTTCACGCTTTTGATCAGGTTGGCGTAATTTATACGCTGTGATCATACCATTTTCATCTGTTTCCAACTTGTGACAGAAAATCGTTGGCCAACCCAATTGCTTCATCAACGGATGAGCAAACTCATAGAATGTGTCAGAAAGAATAATCAATTGAAAATGTGTGCGAACCCATTCAACAAACTCTTTCGCACCTGGAAATGGCCCCATGTCTGCAATCACAGCTTGAATATCATTTAAACCCAAACCATGTTGTTTAAGAATATTCAAACGTTGAGTCATCAACACATCGTAGTCTGGAATATCACGTGTTGTTGCTTCTAATTCTTTGATACCTGTTTTTTTAGCAAAATTGATCCAGATTTCTGGTACCAATACACCCTCAAGATCAAGACATACGATTTCCATGGGTTCTCCCAAATGTCAGTTTAAAATTTTGGCGCTATCATAGCATTAAAGTTTTAAAGATGACGGAAAGTTTCTGCGCCAATTCATTTTTCATTGCTGATTTACCAAGATAACGCCTATTCAGAATAAATTTTAATGCAATCTACTGAATAGACAGAATATGTAGCAAGGAGTTTTTGGTTTAAGATCAAATAAGTTTGAGTCACATAAATCTATTTTCTTCATAAGTATTCTAATTAATCTGCTAAGCAGTTTATTTCATTTACTTTAAAATAAAATGAATTTCAAAAGATTGTTTTCTGAGACCAAGTCATTTTTTATTTTATCTGCATTGGATAATGTTAAATTTACTCGGATAAAGTCTACATAAAACATAGCTTCAAGCTAACTGCCAGGAGCAGATATGACCACTATTCCAACCATTGATCTTGTTGATGCACTTGCTGCTGAATACGCCGAAAAATCTCCATCTGAAATATTAGAACTCGCACTCTCACAACAAGGTGAAATTGCTATTTCTTTTTCAGGTGCTGAAGATGTTGTTTTGATTGATATGGCACATAATCTTGGTAAACCATTTCGTGTATTTAGCTTAGATACAGGACGTTTACACCCTGAAACATATCAATTTTTGGAAACTGTACGTAAACATTACGGCATTCAAATTGAAATCTGTTTTCCTGAAGCAGCAGCCGTACAACAACTGGTCAATGAAAAAGGTCTATTTAGTTTTTATCAAGATGATCACAAAGAATGTTGTGGAATCCGCAAAGTACAGCCTTTACGCAAAAAACTAGCGACTTTGGATGGTTGGATTACAGGACAACGTAAAGATCAAAGTCCAGGTACACGTACTGAAATTCCAGTTATTCAGGCTGATCCGGGGTTTTCTGGGGAAGGTAAACAACTCATCAAATATAATCCGCTAGCAAATTGGTCTAGTGCAGATGTTTGGAACTACATCCGCATGATGGAAATTCCTTACAATCCTTTACATGAAAAAGGCTTTATTTCAATCGGATGTGAACCTTGTACCCGCGCTGTATTACCCAATCAACATGAACGTGAAGGTCGCTGGTGGTGGGAAGAAGCAACACATAAGGAATGTGGCTTGCACGCTGGCAATTTAAAATAAAGTTAACTGTCTATTTCCAGAAAAAAGTCACTACATTTGGTGACTTTTTTCTAGACCTATCATTCATCGAAATGCTTGGATTTTAGCAACGAAATCGTTTTATACTTCAAGTTAAGTTTTATAATTCTAACAACACAACGCTCAGACACGAGTTGTTGTATAAATTGCAGTGAGGCAATCTAAAATTATGCGCCCATTACACCCAATCGATTTTATTTTTCTTAATTTAGAGAAACGGCAACAACCGATGCATGTTGGTGGATTATTCTTATTTGAGATCCCAGAACACGCTCCTTCTACTTTTATTCAAGATTTAGTTGCAGATATTCGTAATTCAAAATGTATTCCTGTTCCGCCCTTTAATAACCTTTTGAATGGTTTTTTTTGGGATGAAGATGAAGATTTCGATATAGACCATCATTTCCGTCATATTGCACTTCCCCATCCGGGACGTATCCGTGAATTATTGGTTTATATTTCACAAGAACATAGTGCCTTGATTGACCGTGCAAAACCGCTTTGGACTTGTCATATCATTGAAGGCATTGAAGGCAATCGTTTTGCCATGTACTTTAAAATCCACCACGCCATGATTGATGGCGTGGCAGGTATGCGTTTGGTTGAAAAATCATTCTCAAAAGATCCAAATGCCAAAACCATTATTCCACCTTGGTGCGTTGAAGGTAAACGTTCTCAGCGCTTTAAAGAACCTAAACTCGGTAAAGTGAAGAAAATACTCAATACATTGAAAGGTCAAATTGAAGCTGCACCTAAAGTAACGCAAGAGCTTTTCCAAACCGTTTTTAAAGAAATGGGGAAAAATCCTGATTATGTATCGAGTTTCCAAGCACCAAGTAGCTTATTTAATCAACGTGTAAGTTCTTCACGTCGTTTTGCAGCACAATCTTTTGAGCTCGATCGTTTTAGAAATATTTCTAAGGCTTTGGGCGTCACCATTAATGATGTCGTCTTAGCTGTCTGCTCAGGTGCATTACGTGATTACTTAATTACTCAAGATGCTTTACCGAAAAAACCACTGATTGCGATGGTTCCTGCGTCATTGCGTGATGACGACTCAGATATGAGTAACCGTATCACCATGATTCTTGCGAATCTAGGCACGCATAAAGCGCACCCTGAAGAACGTTTAGAAATCATTCGTCGTAGTGTGCAGAATTCAAAAACTCGTTTTAAACGCATGAATTCAGATCAGATTTTGAATTACAGTGCTTTTGTTTATGGTTTGGCTGGTTTAAATATTGCTTCTGGAATGATGCCTAAACGCCAAGCTTTCAATGTGATTATTTCTAATGTTCCAGGTCCTCGTGAACCTCTGTATTGGAATGGTGCAAAGCTAGATGCACTCTACCCAGCTTCGATTGTTCTTGATGGACAAGCGCTGAATATCACCATGACCAGTTATTTAGATAAATTGGAAGTTGGCCTAACAGGTTGCCGTAAATCATTACCAAAATTGCAGAACTTACTGACGCATTTGGAAAATGAAATTCAGAAATTTGAACAACTGATTGCTGAAAAGAATCCTGAAATCAGTAATGTTGTCGAAAAAACAACAGATGCTGAGCCTGCAAAAACAGCTACACGCTCAAAACCTGTGATTGTAGACTCAACTGACATACAAAAACCTGCTTAAAGACTTAATGCCTTGATTTGAGCATGCCTAATCTTCCTTTCAAAGGAGGATTGGGCAAAACCCTAAATTTCTTCACTCGTCTTATTTTCAGCTCTCTTTTATTTTCTTACTCTCTGCTTTTCTTCTTCTCTGCTTTTGCTTTTCTCATTCAGAAATAAGAAGATTACTTGATATTTGTAAGAACCGAATGAAAAGAGAAGCTGTTTTAAATATGTCATTATTGAAATCAATTCAAAATAAAAACGTGTCCTCAAAAGAACACGTTTTGGAAAAAATTAAGGGGCTTCAATTGGCCCCTTAATTTTTAACATTACGGCATTGTCTTAGAAGCTGATGACAAACATTCACCACCATATCTTTGGTGATGTTTACTTCTTTACCATCATCATCCAACATTACACATGTATTTTTAGGCTGTGACTCTAATACATGTTTAATACCGCTTTTTATTATTTGTTCACTTACGCTCATTTTAACCTCACTTGCTAAGACGATTTAAAGGGAGAAATGTCTTTGGCTACCTTTATGTCTAGTATTGTGAAATCAAAGCACAAAGTAAAATTTCAGATGTAACAACTGTTTAACGATATTCTGTTACAATTTCAACTTAAAATGATATCGTATTGCTCTTGCGTATATAAATTTTCAACTTGGAATTTAATCACGCGATGCACGAAATGCTCTAAATCTGCGACTGCTGGCGCTTCTGCGGTTAAAAGACGATCAATCACAGAAGGATGTGCAACGACAGTAAAGCCACTCTGAGATTCATAAGCTCGAGCATATCTGAGGATTTCTCGAAAAATTTCGTAACATACTGTCTCTGCAGTTTTAATATAACCACGTCCCTGACAAGCAGGACATGACTCACAAAGCAGATGCTCAAGTGACTCACGTGTACGCTTACGTGTCATTTCAACTAAACCCAGCTCTGAAACTTGGGTAATCTTCGTTTTCGCATGATCGCGTTCAAGCATTTTATCAAACTGATTCATGACTTCTTCACGATGCTGCGCTTCTTGCATATCAATGAAGTCAATAATGATAATACCGCCTAAGTTTCGCAATCTCAGTTGGCGGGCAATGACCTGTGTTGCTTCCATATTGGTTTTAAAGACTGTGTCTTCAAGCGTACGCCCACCGACATAGGAACCTGTATTGACATCAATGGTCGTCATGGCTTCAGTCTGATCAATCATCAGATAACCACCAGACTTCAAAGCAACACGGGTTTGCAATGCACGTTGAATATCTTCTTCAACATTATACAAATCAAAAATTGGACGCTCGCCCGGATAATGAATCAGGCGATTGGTCATGCTGGGTACAAATTCGCAGACAAATTCTGCTAACTTGGCGTGAATTTCACGTGAATCAACTGAAATTTTAGCAGTATCTTCATTTGCCAAATCACGAATCACACGTTGCGGCAAAGGCAATTCTTCAAAAATTAAAGAAGGAACAATCACACTTTTTTGTTTATCTTGAATGTATTGCCACAGCTTTGCTAGATAAGCCATGTCTTGTGCAATCGCTGCTTCTTCAATTCCTTCAGCAGCCGTACGTACAATCACTGAACCCGGTAGCTTATGCTCTGCTTGAATACGCTCAATCATCGAACGTAACCGGTCGCGTTCTTCTTCTGATTCAATACGTTGTGAAACGCCAATATGATGACCATAAGGCATCAATACCAAATAACGAGAAGGAATAGAAAGATCAGTACTTAAACGAGCCCCCTTTGTTCCAAGCATATCTTTCATGACTTGAACAGTGAGAATTTGCCCCGGTTGTAATAATTCAAAAACATTCGGTGTGGGTTGGTTACGTGTCCAAACCATATCATTAATATGTAAAAATGCAGTACGAGATAAGCCAATATCCACAAAAGCAGCTTGCATACCCGGAAGCACACGTACAACTTTCCCTTTGTAAATATTACCTACCAACCCACGCTTAACAGTACGTTCAACAAATAATTCATTGACCGTACCATTTTGAATTAAGGCCACGCGACATTCCATAGGCGTGACGTTAATCAATAACTCGTCAGACATAACAAAACTCAAAACATTATAAAAATTCTTTTTCGCAGTTAATTTAGTGCTTCAACTGCCCTGCTGTATTTGATCGAGTAACTGTATTGTTTCATGCAATGGTAGTCCTACAACATTACTATAGCTACCATTAATATGTTTAACATACTTTGCAGCAAAGCCTTGAATCGCATATCCACCAGCTTTACCTATAGGTTCCCCTGTCGCCCAATATTCTTCCATATCCTTTGAGCCTAAAAATTGGAACTCAACCTCAGTACGAACCACAACACTCAATAATTGTTTGGCATTTGCAACACAAACACCTGTCAGCACTTCATGCTTTTGACCTGACAATAATGTCCAAATATCAAATGCATGTTGCTTAGATTCTGGCTTACCAATAATTTGATCTGCAAAAACTAAACTTGTATCCGCAGCAATCACTATACTTTCAGGATGCAAGCCCAAGACAGCTTGAGCTTTTTGTACCGCTAATCGCTCTACATACTGATCAATCAGCTCATGTTCTAAAACAGATTCATCAATATCAGGACTACAGATTTCAAAATTTAATCCGACCTGTGACAACAATTCTTTTCGTCGAGGTGAACTCGAAGCTAAAATTAAATGCGCCATCTTCTCAATAAATAATAGAAAATAGGCCAGCATAAAATACTAGACACTAAAGGTTGCCAATGCCGTGCAAACGAAAAATGCACACCTGCCATTATCTGCCCCATAAAAGTAAAAACCAAATGAGCCAAAATGGCAAACATGCTGATAATCCAAAGATTACTAAAGGTCAGCACACGTCTTTCACGAATAAAATAACGGGTCAAAAAAGCAATCAGAACATAACTTAACGCATTCATGCCCAAAGGTGCATCTAGCAACAGGTCTGTAAATAAACCCATAGTAAATGCAAACCAGACACCACACCATGTTGGCTGACAAAGCACCCAAAAAAGCATGATCATAAACATGTATACTGGTCGCCAACCCGCAAACACATAAGACATTGGGTAAACGACTAGAATCGAACAAATAATAATTGAAACGACAATAATGAATAACGGGTCTTTACGTTGTTTTTCTGAGCGTAACTTTTTAGCGATCAACATTTGGCTGCTCCATCGCTAAGGAATCAGAAAATAATACCACCACATGATGACCACCAGCCAACTGTGCGGCAGGTACAACATCAATTTGAGCGAACTCACCTGTATTATGGCGCATCACTTTAGAGACTGAACCCACTAGATAACCCGCTGGAAAATGTTGTCCTAAACCAGAGCTATAGACTTTATCGCCTACTTTGATATTGGCACTGGTTGGAACGTATTCCATTTTCAAACGACCTAAATCACCTGTACCCGTCACAATCGCTCGCATACCTGAACTTTCTAAACGTACAGATAAAGAATGTTCTTTATCAGAAAGTAACATAATACGACTACTGTGTGGATAAACACTGATCACTTGCCCCATGATCCCTTTATCATCTAAAACAGTTTGACCCACTTTGATTTGATTGGCAGAACCACGGTTAATGATAATGATGTGACGTAAAGGATCGGCATCCGTCCCAATCACTTCAGCAATTTCCATACGACCATCAATGATTAACGGCGTATCAAGTAAACCACGTAAACGTGCATTTTCAGCTGAAAGTTCAGAGAGTTTTTGCAGACGCACTTGCGCTTGAAGCAATTCCGCTTGCATCGCAGTATTTTCACGACGCAATTGTGCTTCAGATTTGGTTTGCTGATTGAGCCATTCTTTCGACAATACAGGATAACTTGCTAAGGCATAAATCGGGTTATACGCCGCATACAAGACATCTCTTGCAGGTTGGATCACTTGAGGCATGCGCCAGTTAAAAAACAGCACTACCAAGCAAGTGATGACCGCAATGATGAACGAGCGAAAAGATGGCGGTTGTCTTGAAAAGAGATTCGGTTGCACCGCCTCGTCCTTAAACTTAATCTACGAAAGTTTAGCCTACAAAAAGCATATCATGGTTTGGATTGTCAAAGAATTCTAAGACTTTACCACCACCACGAGTCACACAAGTTAAAGGATCTTCAGCAACAACAACAGGTAAACCTGTTTCTTGCGCAAGTAATTTGTCTAAATTACGCAGTAATGCGCCACCACCTGTCAACACGATACCACGCTCTGCGATATCTGAAGATAGTTCAGGAGGTGTTTGTTCTAATGCAGATTTTACTGCTGAAACAATACTTTGTAATGGATCAGAAATGGCTTGCGTGATTTCATCAGAAGTTACAGTAATAGCGCGAGGCACACCTTCAGCAAGGTTACGACCACGAACTTCAATTTCTAAAGTTTTACCATCAGAAATCGCCATACCCACTTCTTTTTTGATGGTTTCCGCAGTTGTTTCACCAATCACGCAACCATGTGCTTTACGTACATAGTTAATGATTTGTTCATCAAATACATCACCGCCGATACGTAAAGAATCTGCGTACACACAACCTTGTAACGAAATGATGGCAATTTCAGTTGTACCACCACCAACGTCTACAACCATTGAACCACAAGCTTGCTCAACTGGCATACCTGCACCAATTGCAGCAGCCATTGGTTCTTCAATCAAACGTACATCACGTGCACCTGCATTAAATACAGCTTCACGAATTGCACGACGTTCTACCAAAGTTGATTTACACGGTACGCAAACCACTACACGAGGTGCAGGTGGAAATAAACGTTTTTCGTTCACTTTATCTAAAAATTGGTGCAACATAGTTTCAGTGACTTCAAAATCTGCAATCACACCATCCTTCATCGGACGGATTGCAGAAATGTTTGCAGGCGTACGACCAAGCATTTGCTTAGCGTCTAAACCTACAGCTGCAACAATTTTCGCCGAACCACTATGGCGAATTGCCACAACTGTCGGTTCATTTAATATAATGCCCTTTCCTGGTGCATAAATAAGTGTGTTTGCAGTACCTAAATCAATGGCAAGATCTGGCGAAAACAAGCCAATTAGTCGTTTTAGAATCACGGGTCGTTCTCAGTTTAAACTTTATGTGGACGCAAGATGGCAACTTTAACTAAATGTGATGATTTGAACAAGTCAATCGCTTATTATAACGCACGATATTTTGAATTTTTTTGAAACTAATTAGGTGAGACATCATGTCAACTTCAGATGCTCAGCACACTGCAGAGTTAAATGCACAAACAGTATCGCAGATCGCCAATCTTGCTCGATTGTCGTTGAATGATACGCAATCTGCTGAATATGCTCAAAGTTTAAATAAAATCTTGGGGATGATGGAAACATTAAAAGGTATTGATACCGAAGGTGTTGAGCCACTTAAAAGCCCATTTGATCATCCGCAGCCACTTCGCCCTGATGTTGTGACAGAAACCAATCATCGCGAACAATATCAAGCTATAGCCCCTGCTACACAAGACGGCTTATACCTTGTACCTCGTGTGATTGAATAATATTCAACCAAATAAACTTATTTATAAAATTAATCGTAAAGAATTGTACTCATGACTGATTTACACCGTTTATCGATTCGTGAAATGACTGAAGGCTTAAAAACTGCTCAGTTTTCATCTCGTGAATTGACTCAACACTATTTAGACCGTATTGCAAAAATCGATGGCCGTGTTCAATCGTATGTAACGGTAACTGCTGAACAAGCCCTCGCTCAAGCAGATGCGGCAGATAACTTACTCAAATCTGGTACAGCAGGCATATTGACTGGTGTTCCAATTGCACATAAAGATATTTTCTGTACCCAAGGGATTCGCACTTCTGCCGGTTCAAAAATGCTGGATAATTTTATCTCACCTTATGACGCAACTGTCGTTGCTAAAACCAAAGAAGCAGGCTTGGTCACTTTAGGTAAAGTGAACATGGATGAATTCGCAATGGGTTCAACCTCTGAAAGTTCATTCTATGGTGCGACTAAAAACCCATGGAACTTAGAACATGTTCCGGGTGGTTCATCAGGTGGTTCAGCGGCTGTGGTTGCTGCGGATTTAGCCCCTATTGCAACAGGTACAGATACGGGCGGTTCGATTCGTCAACCTGCTTCATTCTGTGGCTTAACAGGCTTAAAACCAACCTATGGTCGTGTATCACGTTTCGGGATGATCGCATTCGCATCGTCACTTGACCAAGGTGGCCCAATGGCACGTTCTGCTGAAGATTGTGCATTCTTGATGAACACCATTGCAGGACATGATGCTAAAGATTCAACTTCTGTAGATAAAGCAGTCGATGATTATGTTGCAAATTTAAATGCAACAGCAGTCAAAGGTTTACGTATTGGTATTCCTAAACAATATTTTAATGTTCAAGGTTTAGATGCTGACGTTAAAGCGCGTGTTGAAGAATCATTAAAAAAATTGCAAGAGATGGGTGCAACCTTGGTTGAGATTGATCTCAACATGACTGAAGCCTATGTGCCAACGTATTATTTGATTGCGCCTGCTGAAGCTTCATCGAACCTGTCACGTTATGACGGCGTGCGTTATGGTTACCGTTGTGAAAACCCAACCGATATTTTAGACCTGTATAAACGCTCTCGTTCAGAAGGTTTTGGTGCAGAAGT
The DNA here is from genome assembly GCF_000214135.1 of Acinetobacter sp. P8-3-8. Classification (GTDB taxonomy): domain Bacteria; phylum Pseudomonadota; class Gammaproteobacteria; order Pseudomonadales; family Moraxellaceae; genus Acinetobacter. The sequence continues at coordinate 19,215 of NZ_AFIE01000039.1, read as the reverse complement.
GCAACGTCGTATCTTGATTGGTACTTATGCACTTTCTGCGGGATATTACGATGCTTATTATGTCAAAGCACAAAAAGTACGTCGTTTAATCCAACAAGATTTCTTAAAAGCATTTGAAAATGTTGATGTCATCGCTGCGCCATCTGCACCGACCACAGCTTACAAAATCGGTGCAAATCTTAGCCCGACTGAAATGTATTTAGGCGATATTTATACCCTTGCGGTGAACTTGGCAGGTCTGCCAGCGATCAATGCACCTGTTGGTTTTGATGCAAATCAACTTCCTGTAGGTTTGCAGTTGATTGGTAACTATTGGTCAGAATCTCAATTGTTATCTATTGTTCATCAATATCAACAAAATACGGATTGGCATACTAAACGTGCGGCAATTGCTGAGGAGAACGTATAAATGACTAATGCCTCAAAAACAGCGCAAAAAGCACCTAAATCAAACTTGATTGATGGATGGGAAGTCGTTATCGGGATTGAGATCCACACGCAGTTGATGACCAATTCTAAAATTTTCTCAGGTTCTTCAACCACTTTTGGTCAAGATCCAAATACGCAAGCCAGCCTTGTTGATTTGGCAATGCCGGGGGTTCTTCCTGTATTAAATAAAGAAGTCGTTGATCTTGCGATTCGTTTTGGTTTAGGTATCGATGCTTATATCGATCAGGCTTCTGTCTTTGCTCGTAAGAACTATTTCTATCCTGATTCGCCTAAAGGCTATCAGATTAGCCAAATGGACAATCCGATTGTTGGCTTGGGTCATATCGACATTCAGCTTGAAGATGGCACAGTGAAGCGTATAGGCGTCACACGTGCGCATTTAGAGGAAGATGCAGGTAAATCGATTCACGATCAATTCGAAGGGATGTCGGGTATTGATTTAAACCGTGCAGGTACGCCTTTACTGGAAATCGTCTCTGAGCCTGATATGCGTTCTGTGGAAGAAGCTTTGGCTTATATCAAAGCGATTCACACTTTAGTGCGTTGGTTGGGGATTTCTGACGGTAACATGGCAGAAGGTTCTTTCCGTTGTGACTGTAACGTGTCTTTACGTCGTCCGGGCGATGCATTTGGTACACGTTGTGAATTGAAAAACATCAACTCTTTCCGTTTCATCGAACAAGCGATCAATGTTGAAATTGAACGTCAAATGGACATTTTGGAAGATGGTGGCAAGATCGACCAAGAAACACGTTTGTTCGATACAGTGAAGATGGAAACGCGTTCGATGCGCTCAAAAGAAGAAGCGAACGACTACCGTTACTTCCCAGATCCTGACTTGCTTCCTGTTATCATTTCAAATGAACAAGTTGAAGCGGCTCGGGCTGCGCTTCCTGAGTTGCCGAAAGCACGCCGTGCTCGTTTTATCGCTGACTTTGCAGTGACTGAGTATGATGCACATGTGTTGACGCTTTCTCGTGAAATGGCTGATTTCTATGAAGCTGTTGTGGTTGCTGCTGGCGGTGCTGCTCAAGGTAAGGTTGCTGCAAACTGGGTGATGGGTGAATTCTCAGGTGCTTTAAATAAAGCCAGCTTAGAACTTCAAGACTCGCCTGTTTCTGCTGAGCAATTGGGTGGCATGATCGCACGTATTGTTGATAACACCATTAACGGCAAAATTGCTAAGCAAGTGTTTGGCTTTATGTGGGAAGCAGAAGGAAAATCTGCGGATGACATTATTACTGAGAAAGGCTTAAAGCAAGAAACCGATACAGGTGCGATTGAAGCGATTATTAAAGATGTACTTGCAGCCAATGAAAAAATGGTCGAAGAGTACAAGTCTGGTAAAGAAAAAGCCTTTAATGGTCTCGTTGGTCAAGTCATGAAAGCTGCAAAAGGTAAAGCCAACCCTGCGCAAGTGAATGAATTGATGAAGAAATTGATTGATTAAGCTGATCTCATTTTAAAAGAAAACCCGCTTTAGAGCGGGTTTTTATTTATATGCTTATTGTTTTGGTCTGCTATTTCTTTTAAATCTATCATGATTTTTTGATAGTCCTCAGCATTTCTAATTTGAGCAAATTCCGATTCAATTTTTTTAAGCTCAATATCTGTTAAAACATCACCATTAACCTTCAATAGATATTCAAAAGCTATAACTTTTTTTGCAATGAAATTTGTTTTAATACCATCATATGTATAAATAAAAAAAGGAATACAACCGAGAAAAAAATAAAAGGTCATAAAGATATAAAAATTTTTATGATTTCTTAAAGGCCAATTTTTATCTTTTTCGAATTCATTTATACCATCCCGTTCTTCATCTAACTTTCTCTTAACTTTGGTGAAAAGTAATAAACATATTAGTATGGTTATTAAGCCAAGAAATGTAACTATTAAACTATATGTTTTAGCTTGAAATCTATCCAAACTCCGCATAGAAATACTTTGATATATTTCATTGCTAAAACTAGTCGAGGTATCTACTAAGAAATTAATAACGCCATTGCTCAGAAAACTTAATATAGGTTTTAATAGTATCTCCCAAACGCCACTGCCTAAACCACCAAGAATAATTGTTCCCAGTATTCCTAATATACAACTAATAGTTTTATGCTTCTTTATAAATTCTTTCATCATCAATAAGCTAAAGATTTTATTCAATGTAATAATACATCAAAAAACATAATTCTAATTAGTTACACTATTATATTTATTACTGAATTAATCCTAAATGCTCCTATGCTTCATTAAAAATGATATTAAAATACAGATAACACCTAACCTCATCCCCTTACACACAAATAAAAAATTAACTGATTTCATTGATAATATTCACAGAATAAACATAAAGATGTAAGGTGATTCCCTATTTTTGTGGGGGATTTACGATAAAACTTCTACCATCAATAACATATACCAACTCCCCCAAACTTCACCAATATGTTATTTTTATACCATCGAAGTCAGCGTATTCTAAAAATGAAAAAGAAAATATTCAGTCTTATTCTACCCTTAGCTGTATTCACCCAATGACACATGCTCAAAACATAGAAACCTTTAAGCCAACTTTTCCACAATTTTCAAATACACAAGCACAAAGAAACAAAGCCAATCAACTCTATCCCATTGGACAGGCAACATTTTCCAACCAAGTCAAAATTCCCGCATACGGCGTAACGGTAGAAAACCCTGTCGAAGATGGACTGTTAAAAAATACTGCCCCTTGTACCAAAAACAATTGCACATTCAACTTTAAACTCAATGTAAAAGATGCAGAAAAACTTAAACTCATTCCCTTACCCATAAGTCTTTAAGTACATGATATAAAACGTGTAAGTTTAAAATTTACTATGGGAAGGAAAATGAAATTTAAGCTGTATTTTTGATTTTTTAGCCCAAATAATACAAAATTCCATGCAATGAGCTGTGAAAAATACATTTTTGGGCGAAAATGCTATGTTACAACAGCAACTTAAACCCATGATGTTTATGAGTATCTCAAAAATAAATATGCAAGATATTGATATTTATCTAGAAATATTTGTGGGTAAGGGGGTGTCCAAAAGCCTAAACTTTCCTAAAATATCAGGCATTAAAAAGTCGTGACCAATTTATTTAAATCACCCCACAAAAACACTCGGCAACACCACATTCAACTCAGCAAACTTATAATCCTGAACATTTCGAGTAACAATCGCAGTACAGCAGAAACTTAAAGCTGCGAAATGCTGAATAGCATCTTCAAAGTCAGTAAATTTAGAATCTAAAGCTTTGCTCATTCCTACATGATCAACAGGAATAATGACTAAAAATTTTAGAAGCTGTTTAATAAATATACGGGCTTTCTCATCCCCACCCAACTTACGCAAAATATAGTAAATATTGGCGACACTGTTGGAAGAAATACAACCTGTAAAAGCACCATTCTCGCATAAAGCTAAAACCTGTTGACTAGCCTCAACAAAGGGCTGACGTGCTAAAGCAACATCTAAAATCACATCAGAATCAACAAAAATACGCTCACTCATAGATGCTTTTCCATACGTATATCTGCAAGTAATTCTTTATAATCCCGACCATTGTCCTGTGCAGCGAACATCCCAATTAAATGTTCTGTAATTGGAGCTTGGATCTCATTTGCCCTATTCGCTTGAGCTGAGATACGATCTAAATAAGCCTCAACCAAACTAGAAACACTTTGCTGATGTTGCTGTGCATAATGCTTTGCTCGTTCAATTACATTTTTATCAATCGAGAGCGTTAACTTCGCTTGCATGAGTATACTCCTATACGTATCATATAATTAATTATACGTATAAATTGTTTTTTAGCAATTTATTTTAGTTCGTGAATAAGAGTGAAATAATCACTGCCCTCTTAATCCACTTAACAAATCATATTATTCAAGTCTACATCTGGCTTTTAATAAATTTCATATCTCCAAACTTCACCAATATGTTATTTTTATACCATCAAAGTCAGCGCATTCTAAAAAGGAAAAAGCAAATATTCAATCTTATTCTACCCTTAGCTGTATTCACACCAATTACACATGCCCAAAACGTAGAAACCTTTAAACCAACTTTTCCACAATTTTCAAATACACAAGCGCAAAGAAACAAAGCCAATCAACTCTATCCTATTGGACAGGCAACATTTTCCAACCAAGTCAAAATTCCTGCATACGGCGTAACGGTAGAAAACCCTGCTGAAGATGGTTTGCTTAAAAATACTGAGCCTTGTACAAAAAGTAATTGTTCCTTCAATTTTAAACTTGATCCCAGACAGGCTGAAAAACTCAAACTCGTTGCAATTCCAAGTCTTGGTTATATCCTTGTTCCAAGACATTGGACAGATATCTCAGCGGCAACAGGCGCCAATGGTACAAGCTCAGTTCTGATGATGAGCCCAAATCAAAAAGAAGCGATTACAGCCTATGACTCATCGTTCTGTGTGGGTTGTGGCTTACCGAATGCAACCTTGTATTTTCCAGACTTATTAAAACAAAGCCTTGATAATGAATATGGCGGTTATAAAGATCTCAATAAAAAACTCAAGTTAGTTTATCCCTCTAAAACCACTGCATTTTTTAGTTATCAAATTCCAAACTTGAATAACAAGGCACATGGTATTGCCAAATATAGAGATGACGGCGATTTTAACTTTGTGAATATTCACCTTACTTTAGACAAAGCTAATCAAAACTTAGCAACCCCGATTTTAAATTTTTATAATGCAACACATTGATAAAGAAAAATAAAAAACAAAACCCTCAACTAAATCAAGGAGAGGGTTTTGTGTAAAGCAGTATCAAAAATTATCGAGTAATACCCAATTTATTAAAAATATCAGGGGTTAAAAAAGTCGTGACCAATTTATTCAAATCCACATAACGAATCACACCCTGTAACTGCTGTTTCACTTGCGGATTCTGAATAATATTTTCACCTGTGCTACGTCCTAGCTCCTGAAAACTATCACCGACCGCCTGTAACCCTTCAGCCTGAATCACCGCTTTGGTTTGAGTCGCACATTGCTCCACAATCACACGCTGTAAAACCTGAGCAAACTTTTGATCTAACTGATCTCGTTGTTGATCTGTAATATTACTAAAAGCTTTTAAATCAGGATGCGTTGATAAAGCAGAAAAAGTCCATTGCAACACTGTGGTTTTATCTGTTGCTGTCGTGGCCTTAACCAAGCAGTCACTGAGTTGATCTACTGTTTGCCCTGCTGTCGCAAACTGCGTTGTTCCAAGCAAAGCCACAGCGATACAGACAGACTGTACGCCACGAGAAAATCGCTGACCAATAGGCGAAAAAGCTGAGCGTGTCATAGGCGAACTTCTAATTCAAAAATTATTTTCTTTGTATCATGAAACCAGATGAATCACCTGTTATGACTCTGTAAACGAATCTCCATGATTCCAATATAAATAAAAGCATATAAATTTAGACCAGTACAATAAAATGGCTACTGGTCACTCATCATTTACTTTTAAATACAATGACATAAATCATTAATTCATCTGTTTAAGCATATATTTGGCGACAGCATGATTCTGATTGGTGGATAGATTTTGTAAAATACGCTTAGCCCGATCTTGCGGATTGGAAAAACGACGGCTATAACTCGGCACACTGGTTAAACATTTTGCAACCAAAACACCTGACTCTGCATAGACATTGATTCCACTTGCACCACGTAAACGTCCATAACCATACGCTCGTTCGGCATTGTTACATGCGTTGATTTGGTTCTGCCCTCGCCCTAAATCTTTACGTGCAGAAGCATACAATTGCATCTGTTGAAGTTGCGGTGACAATACAACTTTCTCAGCTTGAGGCTTCTCTTTTTCCTCTTCAATAGGTGCAACAATAGGTTTTTTTTCTTCAACCACTTTTACAGGTGGCGTTTTACTTGCAATTGTATTCTTAGAATTATTTACATTCGTTTTTTTCTCTGCTGTCACTTGGGTCGTAACCGTTTTAGCATTCAGTTTTTTTACATCATCCAAAGACACAAGCTTGGTTTGTAAATAAACCACTCGTGTTTCCGTATGATCTAACTTACGTTCGGAAATAGGTTCAATCGATACATACCAATATTGACCATCTGTTTGCTTACATTGATATGCCCCGATGCCTTGTTTCACACTGCTATAGGTATTGAGTAATTTTTTTGACCAAATATCTTTCACTAAGCTCATTGAACTTTTTTGTACCAACGCAAATTTTCCACCTTTGGCTACACAGAAACGACTTAAATACTGCTTAGGTAATAAAGATTGAATTTCCTTCTCGCCTTGCTGCGGTCCCCAATAATAGACATATTCTTTCCCTGAACTGTTATTGTCATTGATATTCTTTTTATCAATCACTTCTTGAGGCGAAGTGTACTGATTAAATGATTCTGCTGTTAATCCATTCATACTGGCGCAGCCATGCAAAACAAAACCAACCCCACCCAACAACAGCAATGTTTTGAAATTCACTTCACAATTCTCAATTATATTTTTTAAATGAAAATATATGAAATCGACCAAAATAACAAACTTAATATATTGATTTTATTATCCATTTATCAAAATTAAATATCGACAATAGCACATAAATCACCACAATTCGTGGTTCAATTAAACAAAGTTAAAAATACTAAAATCTAAGTTGTGTTTTTTAAACGATGATAATGCTGATAAATAAAAAACCGAATTTTAACCTGAGCTAAAATTCGGTAAAAAAGAATGAATCAGAAACTAAATCGCTTACCAGATTGTGACGCGTTTATTGGCTGGTAAATACATTTTATCGCCTTGTTTTATTTTAAAAGCATCATAAAACGGCGCTTGATTCAGCAATGTCGCATTGCCACGAACTTTATCAGGAGAATGTGTATCTCTTTTAATGTATTCAATTTGCAATGCATCTGTAATTTTTGAGCGCCATGCTTGAGCCCAGCCTAAGTAAAAACGTTGCTCACCTGTAAAGCCGTCTAAAACTGGTGCAGGTTTACCGTTTAAAGACAATTCATAAGCTTTATAAGCAATCGCAAGTCCTGAGTTATCAGCAATATTTTCACCTAAAGTTAGTTCACCATCGACATGGTAGCCCTTTACAGGCTCATAAGCGCTGTACTGTTGCACTAGAACCGCTGTCTTCTCTTTAAATTTCTTACGATCTTCGTCTGTCCACCAGTTTTTCATATTACCTACATCATCAAACTCGCTACCTTGGTCATCAAAACCATGGCTGATTTCATGACCAATAATCGCACCGATTGCCCCGTAGTTCGTAGCATCATCCGCATCCATGTCAAAAAATGGCGGTTGTAAAATAGCAGCAGGGAAAACGATTTCGTTTAGAGGTGCATTGTAATATGCGTTGATGGTTTGAGGTGTCATCCCCCATTCATCACGATCCACGGGTTTACCCAATTTATTTAATGCATATTGATGTTCAAACTCACGTGAACGGATGACATTTCCAACTAAATCATTATTTTTAATCTCTAAAGCTGAATAATCTCGCCATTTATTTGGATAGCCAATTTTTACAGCAAAACTGGCTAATTTCTTTTGTGCCTCAACCTTGGTCGCTGGACTCATCCAATCCAAATCATCAATACTTTGTTGATAAGCCTTCATTAAGTTTTGAACCAGTTGTTCCATGCGCTGCTTTTTCTCAGCAGAAAAATGCTTTTTCACATAAATCTGACCTAAGCTTTCACCGAGAGTACCATCAACAAGCTGTACCCCACGTTTCCAACGTGGTTTTTGTTCTTTCACTTCTCTAAGCTGATAACTATAAAAATTAAAGCTGTTATCGACAAAAGCTTGACTGAGTAAAGGTGAAAAATCACTGACTAAGTGAAATTTATAATAAGCTTTCCATGTATCTAAACTGTTGTTTTCTACAATTGAACTAAGCGCTTTAAAATAGCTTGGTTGAACCACTTGAATGTCTTGAATCTTATCGGTTAAACCAAGCCCTTGTAGATAAGCTTGCCAATTCGTTTTTGGACTCAGTTTGGCTAAGTCTTCTGTTTTGTAAATGTTATAGAGTTTCTGCACATCACGATTTTGGACATTGCTCCATTGCGCTTTTGCGATTTGAGTTTCTAGTTTTAAAATATCTTTAGCATGTTGTGATGCCTGTTTGTCACCTGCCAGTATTAAGGTTTTTTCAATATAAGCGACATATTGCGAACGGATTTTTTTGAATTTTGCATCATCTTTTAAGTAATAATCACGATCTGGAAGACCTAAACCACTTTGCCCAATTACAGCACGCATTTGCGTAGCATCTTTCATGTCCTGTTCAATACCGACATCAAATGGACTGGTAACACCAATTCTAGAAAAATGCGCTGCCAATTGTGCCAATTGTTGTTTATTTTTTAATGCATCAACATTTGAAATTTCAGTTTGGATTGGCTTTATTCCCAATGCTTCAATATTTTTTTCATCCATAAAATTGGCATATAAATTTGCTACTTTTTGTTCAGCACTTCCTTCTGCCGATTTTTGTTTGGATAACTCATCAACAATATCATGCAACTGATCTACTGATGCTTCATGTAAAATATCAAACGTTCCCCAACGTGATTTATCAGCAGGAATTGCGGTATTTTTTAACCATAATCCATTTACATGGTCATAAAAATCATCTTTTTCACTGATACTTGAGTCAAAATATTGTTTTTCTATACCTGATTTTTTTTGAACTTGTTCTGCCGATGATGCGGTTTGTACAGGCTGTACTGCCGTTGTTGCCCATAGTGACGCAGATGCAGACATGATTGCTATTGCTAAAACACTTTTTATGAATCCGAGTTTCAAAGATCTATCCTCTATTTTAATTTTTAAACGTATGAAGTTAATTTTCAATCTTGTACTTTTAAGCAAATTTAATCTGTTGCGAAAATGCAATTTTTCACATCATTAAATTTGAACAACCATTTAATTATGATTGACTAATCAAGCTTAAATTACTGCTCTTAACTTAGCTAAATAAATTGAAAATCAATCTGTTATAAATAACAGCAACAATTAAGCCAAAGCAAGCTGAATTGTATATTTTTTAATAAAAAATACAGAAATCTAAATCTCTTGAACTGATAGCATCATGCTAATAAACGAAGTATATGTGCCAAACGTATATTGGCTGTATTGTGTTTATACACGGCATAAATCGGGGCAATACACGGCGTATCTGCTTTTAGATCTTTATAGACAATTTGCTTATTCCAAAAATCACGAATAGACGCAGGTACAATCGACAAACCAATCCCTGCTGCAATCAAATTTAAACTAGAGGTCAAACGAGGAGCTTCTTGCACAATTTTGGGACTAAACCCAGCCTGATAACAACTGGCTAAAATATTATCAAACAAGTCTTGCCCTGCTAAACGTCGATAAAGGACAAAATCATAAGCTTCTAAATCTAGAATATGAATGGCGTCTATTTGATTTGCCAAAGGATGATTATTCGGTAAAGCAACAATGAGAGGTTCATCTAGAACATGCAAACTTGTCAGCCCAAAACCAATCGGTGCAGGCTTCCGTAAAAACACGATGTCATTTTTATCATTCAGAATAGAGTCAATCAGCGAACTGCTTCCATCTTCTTCCAAATGAATTGAAACCGCAGAAAATGCTTCACGGAAATTACGCAACAATTCAGGTAAAAAAGGATGTAAACCTACCGAATTGGTAAAGCCAATATTGATCTGCCCTTCCAAACCCATAGAAATATTTTGCACACGTTTTGGAATGGCTTGCGCATGTGCAAGGATAGTTAAAGCCTCTTGATATAAAGCTTTTCCTGCTTCCGTAACCTCAACACCTCGTGGTAAGCGTTTCAATAAATCTGTCGATAATTCATTTTCTAAAGTTTTAATCATTCTTGTAAGAGGCGGTTGTTGCATATTGAGTCGCACAGCTGCACGAGAAATATTGCTTTCCTCTACCACCGCTACAAACGCTTTGAGTTTATGAATATCGATCATCACTCTACCTTAAGCATACTTTTTTGATATAGATAACAGCAAAAATAGCATTTTTCATTATATCTCAACAAGCAGATAATCAAACTCAAGCCAAGTGGAAATGCAATTGAAAGAGGTCTAAATGAATACTGAAGCAATTTTATTGGAGCAACAACTGGAAATCCCCAATTGCAAAACATTATTTTTAGGCTTTATGAAACTCGGTTTGATGGGCTTCGGTGGAGTCTTACCACTGGCACATCGTTTGATTGTAGAAGATCAGAAGTGGCTAACATCAGAACAATTTACTGATTTATTAGGGGTTTGTCAGATCCTACCAGGTGGTAATATTGTCAATATGGCCGTTGCAATTGGCTATGATTTTGCAGGGCTAAAAGGCGCAATGAGTGCTGTCTTTGGTTTAATGCTTGCTCCAACTATTATTGTTATTTCGCTGTATCAGCTTTATGCAAATTTTCAGAATATTCCACTCGTACAACATATCATTCAGGGACTAGCCGCCGCTGCCGCAGGGTTACTGTTTGCGACTGGCTTTAAAATGCTTAAACCTTTAATGAAAAGCAAATTGACCTACTTCACCATCGTATTAACCATCATTTTCATGTTATTGATCAAATTACCTTTGGTACTGACCTTACTGATTTTAGTTGCAATCAACATGATGGTTTTAACATTCAAACAACACCAAATGAATAACGCCAAATGAATCAGGAGTAAAACTGCATGTATATACTTTTAGCACTCACACTGGTTTTTACTCAATTGTCTTTATTGGCTTTTGGCGGCGGAAATGCGATTTTGCCTGAAATGCAACATCAGGTTGTTACTGTACATCACTGGATGAGTGCCGAACAATTCAGCTCGATGTTTGCAATTGCACAAGCAGCGCCTGGCCCCAATATGATGATTGTTCCTTTAATCGGTTGGCATGTTGCTGGACCAATGGGCTTGATTGTGACTTCATTTGCGAAGTTTGGGCCATCTTCAATTATCACTATTTATGCACTAAAATTCTGGAATAACTTTAAAGATAATCCTCTTAGAGCCATATTTGAAAAGGCTTTAAAACCGATTACAGTTGGATTGGTATTGGTTAGCGCTTGGATTATTGCACAAGCTTCTGCACAAAATATTCTGTTGATTGTGATTGTTGCTTTGACAATTTGTTTAAGCTTATTCAAAAATGTACACCCAGTTTGGTTAATGGTATTTGGTGCAGGAGCTGGCGCGATATTGTTATGATGTGGTCTGTTATCATTCTTCCAGTGACAGTTTAACCAGTTCTGATTTAGCCAATTACAGTTTAATAATTCAGAATCATTTTACCTCAATACAAAAAATTTCAATTTACAGACTAAATTCAACATAAGTAGGGTTTTATTATGTAATAATTAAATTTGAATGTTTTACAAACAATTAGTTAACAATGGAAATGGATGTGATTGAATTACTTGAACCAGTAAGATTAGAAAAAGATGATTTAGAGCCCATCAAGATCGAAGCAGGAACTTTATTAAAGATCTTGATGACCAATCCATCATCTTATCTTGTGGGAGATGAAACAGGTGTTTCTTTCTTAATCAATTTCAGTGATGAAAATATCAAGTGGAAGAAAATTTAACTTGCACTGAATAAAATGTAAAAATGCTCTTTCAACAGTCAGTCATACATCTAGTGCTTAGATGTTAAGCTGTTGTTTTGATTGAGCATAGAATAAAACTGATCAAATATGAACAATCTATAAAAACCAATCCTCATAAAAATACATCACTATTTTTATTCTAAGATTTAAGACCCTACAAAACGCGTATTTAGTTCAAAATGATTAAAGTTAAGCTTATAGCATGGGTTATGTTCAGCTTTTATAGACGTGTCTTAGCACAACTCAGCCGAAAAGCAATTCAGATTCTTTAACTCAACTCTGCAAATTGTCTGACCTGATTGCGCCCACTTAACTTTGCAAAATATAAGGCTTGGTCAGCTTGGCGAACAAACTCTTCTTTGTTTAAATTATCTGTTTCAGATGGCATAGAAATACCAAAACTTGCTGTGACAATAATTTTATCAATGTTATTTAAATAGATATGATGATTTTCAATTTCAGCTCGGCATCGTTCTGCAATGTCGAAAGCTTGTTTCAATTCGATATTGTTGAGAATAAAAATAAATTCTTCACCACCAAAACGTCCGACATAATCTTCTTGTCGAATATTGTTCGCCAATATTTCTGCAACTTGTTTCAATACCTGATCACCAATATCATGCCCATAGGTATCATTCACACGTTTAAAATGGTCAATATCGAGTAAAACTATTACATATTGCTGTTTCTGTTCATGATTTGTAGTTAAAAACTCACTGATACTACGTCGGTTATAAACCAAAGTTAATGGATCAATCTTGCCCATTCTATCGATATGTTCTTCCCTATATTTCCATTGAATCAACAATATAATAAATAAAATAATGCTAAATAAGAAAATAGGAATATAGAAATACAGCATACTAGATACCCAAAATTTATTATTATGTAAGGGTAATTCTTGCAATGTCTGACTATAAATAGGTGCATACGCAATTTGATCAATAGCGCTCAAATATCCACAAATCCCAATAAAAATAGTTACAGGAATGACTGCGATATACACCTCTCTAGGTTTAAAAAGAACTAAACCAACGGTCACTAAACTCACAAAACTTGCGATAGAGGCGAAACTAATAATACCTGTACAATATGCCCCATATATAAGTGTTAAACCTACATAACACGTTGTGAAATATGGAATATATTTTTCAACAAAAAGATTATTCCTTAATAGATGAGCAGCGATAATTGCGATGAAATAACCAAACATCGACAGACAGTATGCTGTCATAAGGTTTGGGTAAAATTCTAAATTAATCCAAATTTGAAGTTCTGGTCGTCTAACACAAACCAACCACCATACAATCCAAAGTATTGTAATCACCGCACATAAGCTAAATGCTAAAATACTTTTATTGACATTACTCCAATTCATGATGACACTGTCTTTCATGAATTTTGAATATTCGTCTTTTAGTATTTTAAGAAAATGAGGCTTCATGGGAAATAATTACTCGATATACTCATCTCGTGTTAGCTTGGGAAACTTATTTTTTAATATCATTGCTAAAGTGGATTTAAATAAATAAGTCACAATAATTATAATAAATATGACACGGTTATCACTTTATACGTTTGATTCATAACATCTGTCAAGTTTCACCATTGGTTTAATTATTAGCCTTTAGTATAAGTAAAGATGGATTCAAATGCTAAGAATGTTTTCAATTATCAAAAAATAGATATTCTAATATTATCATTACAATACCTTTACAGTTTAAGAAAATACGATTCTGCATGTATTATAATATTTTAGTTATTTACAATATTAACTTCATAATAAATTAAATATTTACGTCATATCCTTCTCATTCAATATTTTTATTTAGCAAGGCTTCAATATTGATTTGGAGATTCATTATGAAAGAAAAATATTCTAAATGCAGCGATTATTTGTTGTACTTTGAATGCTGAGTTGTGTAGACATATTTTAAGCATCATTTCATTGATTTATTACATTTTTATTTATATATAACAAATTGATTAATAACAATTTATGTTGTTTTTATTTATTTTTATATTTTTTCAAAACTACAAAAAAAACAGCAAAGCGATTCATAGCTTTGCTGTTTTTGATCAGACGATGATTTAGCCTTGGTTTGCTAAATTTTTCTTTAATTCATCTTCAATAATTTCAATTTCTAAATCTGTGAATTTACGAATCTCACCTTCAGCATGTTTTTCAAGTAAACCACCAATCAATGGGACTTTAACTTTCACATCCCAATCCAGTTTAATATTCACTTGGTTGTCATCACCTGTCACAGAACGGTTACAACTCGCAGTAAGTGGTAAATTTGCACCTAATTCTACCTTAGACGTCATTGCTTCTAAATTGGTAATATCTGAACGCTTTAATCGAAATGCATCTTTTAAAAGTTTTTTTGCGATGTCTGGGATATTGACGTCTAAATTGTACGCACGACGTAAAGTATAAGTATTCCCTTCAATTTTAGATTCCACAATTTCTAAATTTTCACCAGGAATCCTTTTGCATACAGCTTCATGCAACGAAGTATCTGCTGCTAATCTTTTGAAATCATTGAGTGATACGCCTGATATCGTTGCATTTACAGTAAATTGATGCGCCATATAAAACCCTTTTTACATTTTTGTTGTCCATAAACGTTCCCTCAATGATTTTGAATAACGTTTAGTTAAGTTCCACTATATATTTTAATTTCAATTTTTGATTGACTGTGTACGACTTGTTTTTGTTATTTTATGCCATGCGATAGCTTTATTTTCTCTTGGAAACTATGAATACTAATCAATAAATAATGATTGCGAAATTCAATGTATATATCAAATTCTTCGGCTCCATCATCTAAACCTGATACTGTCCAAACCGTTCCCTTTGGGAAATCATCCAGCCAAGTGGATTTATAAAAGTCAGAAACAGAATCAAAATCCACATATTTTTGAGGTTCTGCCACGATTTTCTGTACAACGAGATCAAACTTTTGTTTTTGTATTTCAATAAAATCAATCATCATGGCATCTATTCTTCTGTCTGTTAAATCCCATTAAATACCTTATTTTGCTGTTTCTTTTTCACCTGTTGCCACTGCCACCAACCAAAAGCCGCCATTCCAACAAAAGCAGCATATAAACCTGCAGTTAAAAATAAATCTTTGTAAATGAACATCCCAACATAAATAATATCGACAAAAACCCAAAGCACCCAAGTGGCAATATGTTTACGACTGGTCCAATACGTTGCCAATAAACTAAATGCAGCCAATTGAGAATCTAACATCGGCAAAGCAGCATCGGTAAAATAGTGTAACGATAAACCAAAGACCAAGCCTCCGACAGCAGCTAGAATCATTTGAAATATCACAGTTTTTACAGCAATCGGTTCAATACGAATTTCATGGTCTTGTTGTTTGCCTTTCAACCAGTGATAGAAACCGTAAAAATTCACAACCATAAAGAAAAACTGCAAAATTGTTTCACCATATAGCTTAAATTTGAAGAATAAATACGCGTATAAAATAAAAGCAACAAAGTTAAATAGCCAACACCACATATTCCGTTTAATGGTGAGCGCAACACCAATAATGCTAATGATCACGGCGAATATTTCTAGTGGTGACATAATGAGGCTACAACTTAAAAGAAGTGCTTATTATGAAAAAATACCCAACGAATGCAAGTATAACAATGAATAATCCAACCCAATCAGATAAAAACCCTGTTCAATTTAATTACGCTCAATACCAAACGATCATCAAAGCAACATATTGAAGTAAATATCCTCAAATCAAGATTTCTTTCAATATGCTATACAACGATGAACAATCCAGTCATATTGATTCATTTGACAGTTTTCTAACGATCGTTTAAAAATATAAATAATAACCAAAGAGGGAATAATAATGTCGAGCAATCAAGGAAAAGTCAGTCGAGAAATCCGTGGTCATATTTTTTTAATTGGATTGGATCGAGCAGAAAAACGCAATGCTTTTGATAGTCATATGATTCATGATTTATCACTCGCCTTAACCGAATATGAAGACAATCCAGAACTACGCTGTGCTGTGGTTTTTGCACACGGTGAACATTTCACGGCAGGACTAGACTTAGTCGAGTTACAACCTAAACTCGCTGAAGGTGTATTTAATTTTTCTGATGAGGTGGTCAATCCTTGGGGAACTGTCGGTCGTCAACGCACCAAACCCCTCGTGACCGCTGTACAAGGTTACTGCTATACCGCTGGAATTGAATTGATGCTGAATTCCGATCTTGTGATTGCCAATGAAAATACACAATTTACCCAAATCGAAGTACAACGTGGAATTTTACCTTTTGGTGGTGCTACTGTGCGTTTTGTTCAAGCAGCAGGTTGGGTAAAAGCAATGAAATATGTGCTGACTGGGGATTTATTCTATGCGCAAACTGCTTATGAAATGAATTTAGTCACCGAAGTTATTGAAGGAAATAATCAGTTGATCCGTGCGATTGAGTTGGCAGAACGTATTGCTCAAGCAGCACCTCTTGCAGTGCAAGCGACATTGCATTCAGCTCACCAAGCTTTTTTACATAGCCCTGAAGTCGCATTCAGCAACCTACAAAGTTTACTCAGTCCCTTACTTGCTTCGGAAGATGCGCGAGAAGGTGTCATGGCAATGTTAGAACGAAGAACGCCTAAATTTAAAGGTAAATAAAAAAGGAGATAAAGAGTTCAACTCAAAACCTAATTTAATAAATGTAAGAGAAATGACGATGCAAAACCTGAAACAACAAACGGATACACAGCACTTCAATACACAAGCTTTTAATACTGAAATCATTGCGTTTAAAGCATTGGATGATTATCCATTGGTTGGAACCTTATACACACCTAAAAACTTTATTAAAGCTCAAATTGTACTTGCATGTGCGACAGGTGTGCCACAAGGATTTTATCGTCGTTTCTCTGAATATGCGGCACAACTGGGCTATCAAGTTTTTACTTTCGATTACCGAGGCGTGAGTCAATCAGCACCAAAAACCTTAAAAGGTTTTCACATGTCTTATTTGGATTGGGGGAAATTAGACTTAGCCGCTGCAATTGACTATCTCGAACAAGATGATTTATCACTATTTCTCGTTGGGCACTCTTACGGAGGTCAAGCTTTAGGTCTCACTCCAAATCATCATAAAGTCACTGCAATGTATTGTTTCGGCACTGGTGCAGGCTGGCATGGCTATATGCCCTTTAAAGAAAAAATTAAAGTCCAAGTGATCTGGAATATTGTCTTTCCACCAATAGTTGCAGCAACAGGATATTTACCTTGGAGCAAACTCAATATGGGTGCTGACCTTCCTAAAGGGGTTTATCAACAATGGCGCAAATGGTGTAAACATCCAACCTATTTCTTTGCTGACCCTGAGCAACAACAATTACATGAGCAATATGCTCAAGTTAAAACCCCTATTTATGCTGTTGCAGCATTAGATGATGATTGGGCTTTGCCTAATTCACGTTATGCATTTATGCAACATTACCGTCAAGCACCTATGCATTTCATCAATATTTCTGCCGATGAGTTTGGTTTAAAACACATTGGTCATATGGGCTATTTCCGTAAAGGTTCTGAACCTATTTGGGATAAAATGCTCAATACTTTTGAAGATTTAATCACTCATTGAGAACATCAAGGTCAAAATGCGTCCACAAAAATTAACACCTGAACAGATTCTCAATCTCTGTGCTTTACAGTTTAAAGCGCATGGTTATGCAGGAACCAGCATGGACATGCTGGCGAAAGCATGTGGGCTCAGTAAGGCCGCATTTTATTACTACTATCCTAATAAAGAAGCGTTATTGCTTAAAGTTTTAGAGCATACACATTTGTATTTAAAAGAATATCTATTTGCTATCGCCTACGCTGAAGATATCAATCCTGTCGATGAATTTAATCAAATGCATGAACGTGCTGTACAATTTTTTAGTTATGAAATTAAAGGCTGTCTCGTTGGCATTCTATCTTTAGAATCGTTCAATATTTCAAATGAAGTTGAGCAAAAAATACGTGAAATCTTTCAGGATTGGCAACAGACTTTCTATCAATTATTTCGTCATCAGCTTGACGAAGACTCTGCGCAAATTTTAGCTAAAATCAGTGTTGCTGATTATGAAGGTGTTATTTTAATGTATAGATTGAATAATGATACGTTCTATCTTGATCAAATTAAAATAAGAATTTTGCAGGCACTTCAATCTTAAATTTATGGATTAGATATATTTACGGCTAAAATTCGTGTTTGAAAATGGTTCAAGAAATCAATAACGATCTTTAAATTCAGCCTTATGCTCTACCCCATCACGATCTACGTGAGCATAGAATACACCATAACGTCCGACATAATATTCAAGTGATTGATCGTGATAACTCCAAAAAATTGACCATTCACCGAAGTCAAAACTGCCACTTTGGCTTTGGGTATTCATCGGCATTTTATTTAAAAACGCTTGTTGGATTTGTCCCGCTTGATTAATGTCCTTGACCTGAATTGCCTTGTCAAAAAACAATTGTGCGACTTCATCAAAAAGCCGTTGATCTTGTTCAGTCATTGGAATTTCTTCAACAGCTACTTTTGCAGTGACTGGTTCGACAAGCTCAGTTGGCTTTACTCTTTCAGCATCAAGTATTTGTTTAATGGCTTTCGATTTTTCAGGCAGCTCATCACCTTCAGACTCAATTTGTCGTTGTTGTGCTAATGCTTTATCTTGCATAGACGTATTTATTTTATGCTGAGCAATCCTGCTCCATAAAATATAGAGCGTGACAATAATTAGAATCAAAAAGATAAACTTCATCATGCCACTACTCCCTTATATATTCATTGTATTAACGTATTAACAATCATCAAAATTAAACTGGTAATCATTCAAGTGACCATTTTTAAAGTAAAAAGTTACCGAATTGTTTGAATCTTTAGGTGTTTCGATACCATAAACATGTGGTTCTAAATTAAAAATAAATGGTGAAAATTTCTTTTTAAATTGCGTTTCCGTTATTTTTCCATCTATTTTTATGCTGTTTATTTTAACAGCATTATTCATTTTCAAATAGACTTTATCTATACGTCCATTATCTAACACGATAAAACTATCATAGATC
>NZ_AFIE01000040.1 GCF_000214135.1 Acinetobacter sp. P8-3-8 | reverse complement strand
TGATTCCTGAGATCAAGACAATTAGAAAATTAAGTTTATAAAGTTTCAGCGTATTTTAGATCTCTCTAATATTCTTAACGCACTTTATAGCTATCCTCAGGGCGCTTAGCTCAGTTGGTAGAGCGTCTGCCTTACAAGCAGAATGTCGGCGGTTCGATCCCGTCAGCGCCCACCATATTCTATCTCTTTATTCATTCAATATATTTCTATACAATCACACTATAATTATTTTAAAAATTAAACATCAATATGAGAAATCCTTATCAACGTAAAGCAGCTTCTTCGATTCAGAAAGGGCCAGCTCAAGCAATTGATCAATATAAAATTTTTGTAGAAACGATTGTCTCTCAAACTAAGTTATATGCACTTTATGATGAAGGTTGGGCATTGTGTTCAACGCCGACAGGTCAGCAATCTTTAGCTGTTTGGCAAAGTAAAAGTTTAGCTCAGTTATTAATTAAAGATAATTGGAGTCGTTATACACTCCAAGAGATTGATTTAATCCCTTTTTTAGACCAAATGATTCCATTTATTATTGAAAATAATACTTTATTATCCATCAATTTAACGCCCGAAGGGCAAAATGTATTGGTTGCAGGAAGTAAGTTTTTAATTGATATGAAAAATTATTTATATCAACTTTATACAACCCAGCCTGAACTGTTTCGAAATAATGTGAATCTACCTTTACCTCGTAAGATTCGTATCAATAAAATGTAGTGAAACTATTTATTGTTCACCATTTTAAACTCAGGTGAGTTTTAATACTCACCGAATACCCATCCGCTGATGTAGGCAAAATATTCTCTCAACCATGCGTTATAGCGCGTAGAAATCGGTGTTTCAGCGCCGACAGTGATAAAGTTGCTATAGCCTTGTTTGTGGGCAATTGCACCTGCGCGAAGCGTGTGGAAATCACTGGTCACAATCGCAATTTTAGAATTTAAGCCAAGTTTATGCGCTGTTAAAATCTTTTGGCTATTTTTCAGGTTTAAATCGGTACTGGTGCTTTGATTTTCTTGCAGAATACGTTTTTCTTGAATCTGTGCATACTGTTGTAAATAGCTAGACATGATTTCAGCTTCAGTTTTTACTTCACCATAATCCAGCCCACCACTGACAATAATCAATGTCTGCGGTTGCTGTTTTGCAATTTCACCAGCGGTGTCTAAACGCTTCGCTAGTGTAGGAGATGCTTTACCTTGGCTGATACCGCTACCTAATACAATAATCGCTTCAACATTTTCAATTTGCTGATTTTGACTGGATTTAAGCTGAATATAAGTAAAAAATGCAAATAGGCTAATCAACCAAATTCCAAAAGCGATCCAACCAAAAGACCAAATCTTTTTTAATGTTGAATGCTGCGCTAAAAAATTAGAAATTTGTTTAATCCATAATGCAGTCACACAGAAAACCAAACCGATCAACAGTGGTAAGATTGTTCCCAAGTGGATTTTTTTATATAAAATGAGAATGAATCCATCAAGAAAAAGTAAAAAACCGAGGATAAAAAGGATCGATCGCAATAACTTGTTTTTATTCATATGAATCTAAAGGTATTTAACTATTTTATTATTTTAAACTGAAACCACATGATGATTTGTAAAGAAATCATATTTTCAAAACATTCTAGTCTTAAAGTCAAAACTAAAAAGCAGGACTAAAAGCAGCGCTGAAAAGGTGAGGCTTAAAAGAATAGACCGAGCACTTTGGCTCGGTCTATTGGTTATTTGGTTATTAAATCGATAAGTTGATTAAAAATGTATTTAAAAACAATTAATAAACATCACGACGATAACGACCATCTAAACGCAATTGATCTACGGTACTTTGCCCTAGGATATCAACTAAGGCTTGTTCTACATCACTCGCCATACCTTGAATACTACCACAGACATAAATCACGGCATCATTCTCTACCCAAGCTTTTAGCGCTTCAGCATGATCACGTAACTTATGGTGTACATAGATTTTTTCAGCCTGATCTCGTGAAAAAGCTAAATCAATACGTTTAAGCATTGCTGTGTTTTGCCAAGCTTGAACAGTGTCTTTAAAGAAAAAGTCATTGGCTTGTTGGCGTTCACCAAAAATAAGCCAATTATCTGTGTAATCCAAACGAACACGGGCATGGATTAAACTCATGAGCCCAGCGATCCCCGTACCATTACCAATACAAATAATAGGACGATTATCTGAAATTAAATGGAAGGACTCATTGGTTCGAATCCGCAAAGAAACTTGATCACGTAATGCAATATGTTCTGTGAGCCAACCTGAACCGAGTCCAAGCTCACCCTGTTCATTGCGTTGCTGACGAATGACCAAACGTAAAACTTGCTGTGTTGGAATACTGGCAATTGAATATTCACGTGTCGGCAGGGTAGGTAATTGTTCAAGTAAATCTTCCATACTTGAAAATGATGTCACTGCTACAGTCAAATCACGATCCCAGAGTGCTTGTTGAATGGTTTGATTCAATGAAGCTACTGGTGTTTCAGCTTGAATTTGCTGTTGATCCAAAAATAATTGAATACGATCTGCACTGTTACCTGTTTGAATCTCGGCAATATCACCAGCTTGCCAATTGGCATCATAAGGCGCTTGAAGTTCAATATTAAAGGCAGGCGCACCCATACTGTTTGGATTTAATAATTCACGTTTCGTGAGTTTCCATTGATCAAAGGTTTTTTCAATCGACATGCCTTTAAGTTCAAGATGCGTAGCTTGTGCTAAGGCTGTATTCCACTTTTGAATATCGTCATTATTGGCATTATTCACTTCAATGGTTGCGAATAATTGCTGAGCGCCAGATTGCTTTAACCACTGATCAATACGATGTCCAAAACTACAGTAAGAATCCGGATAGTCTTGCGAGCCCAATGCCAAAACAGCATATTTTAAATGAGCAAGATCCAATGACTGTGCCATGAGCTTTTTCTCAAAACTTGATGCAAGGTCTGGAGAGTCACCAGTACCATAAGTACTTGCAACAAAAAGAATTTGTTTGGCTTGTCTTAAATCATCAACTGTTAATTGCTGTACTGCTTTTACTGTTGTTGGTTGATGTGCCTCTTGTAAACTACTTGATGTACGCCAAGCCAATTGTTCAGACACACCTGTTTGAGATGCATAAGTGATTAGCCAAGGTGTTGCATTTGGATCAATTTGTACCGCGGAAGTCGTTTGTTTGGCTGCTAAAGTCAGCTTTTTTTGTTTACGACGTTTTAAATAAAGCATCCAACCTGTAACAAAGAATAATGGCATCGCCAATGCAGCAAGCATGACAATGAACTGATAAATAGGGCCAAAGAAACTGCCACGGTGCACAGGAAGCATGCTACTCATGATTTTCTCATTGAGCTTTTTATCTTCGTATAATTCTATTTTTTCGAGTTGAGCACTTTGATAATTATAAACTGCTTTGTTACGAGCACGTTCATGTTGAGGAATTGCATCCACAAAAGAAACTTCAACTTTACCATCCGCTTTTTTAGGAATAGAAACGGTGAGGGCAGAGTAGTCACGTTTAATCTGAGTGTTAAAGCCACTCCATGTTTGCGTGAGTGCTAATTGAATTTGCTCAGGTTTTAAACCTTGTTTGTCGCCACGTTCTCGGCCTTCAACACCGCGCTCTCGACTTTCAGCACCGATTTGCTCACCACGATTTGAATTATCACCATTAGGTTGCTTTTCGCCACGTGCAGAATCACCACGACCTTCGCCACGGTTTCCAGCATCACGTTGTCCTTCTGCACGATTGCCTTGCGGGCGTTGATTTACTTCACCACGTCCAGCTTGCATTTCAGGTTGAGGTCTTTCTACCCCCAATACCTTGAACATACCATTGCGCCACCAGTCATAAGACCAATATAAACCTGTGCAGGCAAGGATTAAGTAGAAAATAACCACCCAAGTTCCAACAACAGCATGTAAATCCCAAAGGAAGTTACGCCCTTTAAGTTTAGGTTTAATCACAAACCATTGTTTAAAAGAATGCTTTTTCGGCCAACGTAAATACAAACCGCTCAATACAAAGAAAATCAGCATCAATGTACTTGCACCAGTAATTTGCTTACCGACTTCGCCAGCCGTCAAATTACGATGTAACTGTTGTACAAATTGGAAAAATGCTTTGCCTTTGACCTCGGGTAAAACTTGCGCTGTGTATGGGTTAATCATCATGGTATAACCTTTGCGCGCACCTTCTTTCACGATATTGATGCTAGAAGATTCATCAGGTGCTTTTGCAATGGTAATACTGTTGATTTTGGTTTCTGGACTTTCTGTCTGGAAATGTTGATAAATTTCAGCAGGTGTCAGTTTTGCTCTATTTTCAACTTGAACAGTAAAACTCGCTGGATTTAACCATTTTTGAATAGGTTGTTCATAAGAATAAATAGCACCAGTAACCCCCATAATGGAAAGGATTAATCCTGCTGTAATCCCTAAGAACCAATGTATTTGGAAAAATGTCTTTTTAAACATGGTCGTGGAAGAGGAAATGTAATTTTGATTGGCAAATTATAGCTGAAGATTTAGCAGATAAGATGGATTTTGCAGATAATATTTATTCTCATTATCATTTTTATTAAAGTTTTGTAGTGAAATATAAAAAAACCTCCACGATTGGAGGTTTTTTAGAAAAATTAACTTTTATAGCGTTTTAGCATCGCCAACAACTTCTTGTAGATGTTTACGCACAGTTGCAAAAGGGAAGTTACGACTATCCATACGTTTAGGAAGGATATAAGCGCCTTGTTGACCTTTCACTTTGAAGTTAACCAGCATGAATTCAGGTGTATTATACCATTCGTAAATATCATTCCAACCGATGGTTCCAACACCTTCTTGTGCGCCCATTTGTTGACGCATAACAATACCACTTGGTTGTACACCCAGTTTGATGCCTTTAATTTCCTGAACTGGAAATTCATTCATTTTGCGTTTGACATACCATTCAAGACCGAATTTACGGACAAGTAAGTAAATCGCTACACCTGCAAGCAATACCCAGAAAATAATGGTTGAATAATTCTTAATGAAAATAAGACCCAACAAAGCCAGCGCTACAACTACGCCTATAATCGCCCAAGTTTTCATTCCAATTTTATTGGTACTACGCCAAATTGCGAGTTGAGCGCTACGTTGTTCAGCTTCCGAAACTTCGTACGGAACAGGTTGTAAAGTATAAGCGTAAATATTCTTGGCAGTCATAGTGTCAGTAGTGTGTATAAATCTAGTCAGAGTTTAGCACTAAATCCTCAGATTTAGTGCGCGTATTGTACCAAATAACGAAGCAAATTTTATACACATTTATAAAGAAGCCAATTCAGTTGAATGTTCATCACGTGCATGGCTTAAATTTTGTTTTAATGTCCTTAATTGGTCTAAAATACTAAACATAAGCGATAATTGTTGAAGAATAATCAAAGATTTAGACTGATCAAGTTCAGACTGATTTAAACGAGTCCGAATGTTCTGCAACATATTATGTGCAGTCAAATCAGGTGTTTCATCTCTTAATAAAGCACCACGAATATCATCTAAAGCTTGATCCATCAAATTTAAGATTTCTTGATCTTGAATTTGCGCCCGATGCGCACCCAAAGCAGCAATATAGCTAATAAATGTATGATTTAAACACAAAAATTCAAATGCCAAACTCTTTTGACTTGGATCAAAATCAGGTTCAGTGGCTAAAGTTGAAATCAAAGAAGCAACATCTGCATCGGTATTATGTGCAGCGCGACGAACAATTCGATAATTCAAAGCATTGTTTCGACCATGATGATATTGATTCACGACTTCAGCTAAATAATTACATTGTGCTTCGAATGAACGTTGGATTGTTCTTGGTAGGCGACGGAATTTCCAGTCTGGGAAAATAAAACTCACACCAAACCATGCTAAAGCACAGCCAATGATGGTATCAATCATGCGAGGCAGACCTGCATCAAAACCTAGCCCATCAAGATTAAAATTAATTAAGGCTAAAATCGTGACGAATGCAGTGGCTTGTGCATACTGTTTACTGCGTAAGTCGAAGAACAATACACCACTGAGTACCAGTAATAACAATTGCCCTTCGATGGATGGCACAAAGTATAAAATCGCATAGCCTAAAATAATGCCAGCAAGCGTACCGATAATTCTTAAACGTAATCGACGTTTCGTGGCATTAAAATTAGGCTGGCTGACAAAGAGTGCAGTTAGTAGAATCCAGTAACCATATTCAATATTGGTCATTTGAATAAAAACATAACCAATGAAAAGCACAATTGATACACGAATCGCATGTCTAAACAGAACAGATTCAGGGGTTAAATTTTGTTTAATCCGAATCACAATATCATCCCAACCTTTTAGATCATCATCTTTAAGTTGGTGCTCAATATGTTTACTTTGGTCAGAGGTAATATGACGTTCAGTTTCGAGATTGCGTAACTGTGCATCAATGGATTTCAGATTTTGGTACAGTGAAAACAATGCATTGATCCAAATTAGATCATATTTTTCTTCTTGTTTTAATTTGTCTAAAGACGAGCGTAGATTTTTAAAAGCATGTTCAAAACGAGTATTATGTCGATAAGTGGTGCGATGCAGAATATTATCGCTTAGGTCTTTACATGCTTTACCTTGTAATGACAGCACACGCTGAAAGCGAAATAAAATATCGCTGTGTTCAAATAGTTTAGCTAATTTTTGATAATCAATATGTGCAGAATCGGCACGTTCATGAATATCTTGGGCAACAAAATAATACTGTAAGCTACGACGCGTATCACGTTGACCTCTATCACCTTTTAAACGGGTAAGTAGAGCTGTACGCATCTCGTTGAAAATAGTAATCAATTGACCATTTTCCAAGGACAAACTAATCATACTTTGTTGGTAGCTGCTTGCAGTCATATCAACATCAAACAAATTTGACTTTGAAAATAGAAAATCACCGAGCGCTGCATAACATTGCGATAACTTGTCTTGGACTTGGCGAACTGGAAACAGTAGAAAACTAATGGTTGAAATGAGGCCGTACCAAGCGGCACCAATGACCAATAAACTCGGCTGCATATACCATTGATCAAATATATGTACACCGAGCATTGAATATACAGAAATCACCAGACATCCGTAAGAAATCGTGGCATAACGACGCCCTAAAGAGCCCAATAAAATCCAGCCGATACAAGATACAATCAATCCTATTGCAAAGATAATCGGGTAAGGAAAAAGCAGGGTAACGGACGTTGCGGTAATAAAAAAACCAATATAGGTGTACAACAGATTTTGAAGACGGACTGAAAAGCGATCATCGATATCACTTAAACCTGCGGCAAGCACACCTAAGGTCAAAGGAATAGTCATCAATTGATTTCCCATAAAATAAGGGACAAAAGCTGTACCTGAGAAGGCAATGATCATTCGCAAGTTGTACATAAAACTTGTGTTATAGGTGGTTTTCAGCAGTTTTAACAACCAAGTCTTCAAAGGAAATCCTTATTTAATCAATAGATGTTATGAAAAAGATCACGATACGAGAATTTATGTGATTTTTCACTGTTGTCGATGACAAATCATACATCGGACAGTGTAAACTTGTCTGCAATCTTCGTATGCAATTATAAATGATCTATGTCTGAAAAAAACGCTAGACAACAGTATTCTACTGGTTGGATTATGCTTTTGGCGCTATTTACATCTTTGGGGCCATTATCCATTGATATGTATTTGCCAGCATTACCCGAAATGGCGCAAGATTTTAATGTTTCGACACAACAAATTGCCAATACTTTACCTGCTTATTTTTTAGGTTTAGCCATTGGGCAGTTGATCTATGGTCCAATCAGCGACCGTATTGGACGGAAAAAGCCCCTGTATTTTGGCATGGCACTTTATACATTCGCGAGTTTGCTATGTGTGATTGCTCCCGATCATTGGTCTTTGATTGCCGCACGTATTTTACAAGCACTGGGTGGTTGTGTAGGTGTGGTCATGGCTCGCGCAGCGATTCGTGATTGTTTGGATGTGCAAAGTTCTGCACAAGCCTTTGCCAGTATGATGATCGTGATGGGGATTGCACCAATTCTAGCCCCAACGATTGGTGCTGCAATTCTGCATTTTTTTAGTTGGCATGGTGTTTTTATTGCGCTGTCTTTGGTCGGTTTAATTTGTTTATTGTGTGTGCATTTTTTATTTAAAGAAACGCTTGAACCTCAGCGCAGATTGAATTTGAATGTCAAACAAGTCTTTATTTTATATGCGGCTATTCTAAAAGATCAGAGTTTTCGCTTTCCAATGATGGCAGGGTGTTTTACGGGTGCAGCTTTGTTCTGTTATATCAGCTCGGCATCGGCAGTGTTGATGGATGGTTATCACTTATCTCAGCAACAGTTTGCCTTTGCATTTGGTTTTAATGCCTTTGGTATTATTATCTTATCGTCCTTGAATAAGCGTTTAGCCAATAAAGTTTCTGTGATTAACCGCTTAAAAATAGGTGGTCTGATTCAGGTGACTGGTGCTTTGATTATTGTCATCGCAGGGCTACTGGCGACTGCACCATTAACTTTAGTCATGCTTGGATTGTTTATGACGGTTTCTGGAATAGGTTTTACTGGCCCGAATGCCATGGCTTTGGCAATGTCCGAGCAGGGTGCAAGGGCTGGAACCGCCAGTGCGATTATGGGAAGTATGCAGTTTGCATGTGGGCTTATTGGTGGTGTGATTTTGAATTTCTTGGTTTGGAATCAATTGTTTAATATGGGAATTTTAATGTTGGCATTTACTTTAAGTGGATTGATCACCATTTTAAAAGTTGCTCAGCAAGTAAAACTTAAACAAAAAGTTGCTTAAAATCGTCAAGCTATTTTGTGGTCAATTGTTTGATTATTAAGTTGGTCTTGATTTGTGGGTGATGTTAAAACAGCACCTTCTTTTGAAATTTGCTTAATAATCTTTTAATTTTATATGTCATTTGATGGCTTTACGCTTAAATTAAGCGATAAGTCATTTATATTCCTCATAAAGCTATGAAGTTTATTGGAGCTTGATTTAAAGTTTTTATTTAATAAAAATTAATCTAATACTATAATTGTGTAGCTGAAATTTATTTTTAAAATTAACAATTCACAGAAGATAAAAATATGTCGAATCTAGAACAACTATTTATTGATACACAAACAAACTATGAATTAATTCCCGATTTTATTGAAAAACTTTTAATGTCAGATGTTTACTGCTTAGGCGTGCAAAGTATTGATCATACATTGCAATTTAGAGTTTTAGAGACAGAAGAAGGTGATAAGGCAATCCCTTTCTTTTTATCGCTAGAAATCATTCAAAATGACCTAGGTGGTGATGTGGAATATATGACAATCAATACCAGACAATTCTTTGAAATGACACAAGGTGCAACACTGGTGCTAAACCCAACGTCAGAATTGTCTAAAGAATTTCAACCTGAAGAAATTCAGGCAATTCTTGAAATAGATTCAGATCATGCTCATTAAAAGTTAAATTGATTTATGCTTTTAATTGTTCGAGCACTTCATCAATTTTTTTAAGTCGTTTGACTTCATTCCATAAAGCTTTGGCTTCGGGATAATGCTTTGACATCATGCCAAGCCACTGCTTATAGCGTCCGACCATATTCATTTCTTTTTTATAAGTACCATTTAAGAAACGAATCTGTAAACCTAATAACTCATTCCAAGTGATCAGTGGCTGGTCGGTATTTTGACGAATACATTGAGTTAAATCAGGCGTAGTCACTGCACCACGACCAATCATCAAGTCTTCACAACCTGATTCAAGTTGACATTGTTTTGCATCAGCATTGGTCCAAATTTCACCATTGGCAATGACATTGATTTTTAGCTTTTCACGAATCGGTTGTAGGGTATCCCAAAAAGCAGGAGGTGTATAACCATCAGCTTTGGTACGTGCATGCACAGTGACCCAAGCAGCGCCTGCATCTTCAATCGCAAGCGCATTTTCCATAGTGAAGTTTCGATCCATATAGCCTAAGCGCATTTTAGCTGAAACAGGAATATGTGTAGGTACGGCATCACGAACAGCCTTCACCAATTCATAAACGACTTCTGGTTCATCTAAAAGAACAGAACCACCACGGTGACGGTTAACTGTTTTTGCAGGGCAGCCAAAATTCATATCAATTGCAGGGGCGCCAAGTTCGACAGCTCGAACGGCATTGGCAGCGAGCATGTCAGGATTATTTCCTAAAAATTGCACATGCACTGGCGTTCCCGCAGCAGTTTTGCCATCGGTATTTAATTCAGGGCAATAGTTGTGATAGACATGATCGGGTAAGACTGAATCGGTCACACGAATAAACTCTGTCACACACCAGTCAAAGCTTCCTACAGACGTGAGTACATCACGCATGATGGGATCGGTTAAGCCTTCCATAGGTGCAAGGATGAGTTTCACAATTTTTGCCTGTTTAAATAAAAACAGCGTTATTACGTTTTTTTGAGTTATATGTCTAGTAAATCTATAAGATATCTAAATTTAAGTTGTTGTAAAATGTTTTAATAATAGTAATTCTGAATTTAAATATAATAATAAATTATTATATTAGTGAAATTTTTTAGAAATATTTTGTAAATAAAACTTAATTATTGAGATGTTTTTTAATTAAAAATTAGGATTAGAATAAAACGAGATAATGTATAAGGAGAATAAATTATTTTAATAATATTTAAAAAAAGGAGTTTTAAATGAGAAAGATAATAAAAAATATTATTTGTACTTGCTGTGTTTTATTTTTAACTGCTTGTACAACTAATTTGGTTACTCAAAAAAGAGCTTTAGTTGTTAATGATCCAAATAGTTTGAATGATAAAAAAACAAGCATTCCGATAGATTTACGGTTGTCACATAATATTAAAGGAGGAGATGGAAAAATATATATTTGTGATCAACCTATGCCCGATGTTGCAAGAGCTGATCTTTTCGGGTCAAGCGGTAAAGCTGGTTTTACATTAGATCAAAATGGCGTATTAAAAGAAGAATCTAAGTTGGAAGGTGGTGTAAATTCAGCTACCAGTGTTTTACAACTTAATGGTCGTTCCTCAGCTGTATTATTGGCTCGTGATTTGATGTACCAAATGTGTTTGAGTACAGCAAATGGAACATATGAAAACCAAGCTCCTCTATTTGAAAAAATCTTTGGGATTGTTACGGCGGTTGCAGAAAAAGAGCAAAAGGTAGCAGAAACGAATCAGCTTGCTGCACAGGCTCTAATTTTAAGACCTAAAATTATTCAGAATAATCAAACAGCACTATCAGGTATGTATATATATGGCTTAGCCACGACATATCATGAGTGTTTAACAAATGCTGATAGTAATAAGGAGAAAGTCGTAGCGTGTAGAGTTAATTTGAAACAAAAAATTAATCAAAAAACTGAGGGTGAATAAAATGAAAGCAGAATATTTATCTGATAATGATTTAGTATATTTAAATACACCACCTAAAACATTTTTATATTGGCGTATTAAGGATACCTATCTGGTCGTTGCAGTTTTAGAGAAATGGGATGATAAAAAGATTACGTTAAAAACAGAAGAAGGAATATTTTTTACTGAAAATCGTGATGATGTTAAAATAATGGTTCCATAATTATAAAACCTTACTTTTTTAATTTAAGAAAGTAAGGTTTATTTTAAATTTTTATAATTTATATT
This sequence comes from Acinetobacter sp. P8-3-8, assembly GCF_000214135.1. Classification (GTDB taxonomy): domain Bacteria; phylum Pseudomonadota; class Gammaproteobacteria; order Pseudomonadales; family Moraxellaceae; genus Acinetobacter. Next base: position 22,006 of record NZ_AFIE01000040.1, on the reverse strand, counting down.
TTTAACTAATAGGTTTAAGTATTAATATTCATTGTAAGTAGTTTAAACTAAATAATAAATCAAAGAGTTTTTTTGTCGACATTAATCTATGTGCCTATTTAATAGTAGCGACCTCATTGTTAATTTTTACACGCAATAAAAAGGATAAACATATCATTAGACATAGGTTTATCCTAATAAGATATCCAGTTTCGGGACTTAGCTTGATTTTGCTAAGGTGTTGGATAATAACTGTGCTGCTTTAAGTTTCACGAAGTTATAAGGTGGGACAACAAAGGGACGTTTCAGCTGAATCTGTCCTGTAAGTACAGCACGTTCATGTGAGAAAGCCCTAAAACCAAAAAAACCATGCGAATTACCCAGACCTGAGTTATTAACTCCTCCAAAAGGTAAATTGTTTTGCGCATATTGCGTCATACAATCATTCACACAAACACTGCCCGAGCTCGTATTTAACAAAATATGTTCAATCTGTGACTGTTGGCGACTCCATACATACATCGCTAAAGGCTTGTCACGTTGATTGATATAATGAATGACTTCATCAATATGTTCATAAACCAATATTGGTAAAACAGGTCCAAAAATTTCTTCTTTGAGAATGATGGCATCCGCAGGGAGGTCGATTAGCATTGTCGGATCAATAAAACGCTCTGCACGATCACCTGTTCCCCCGATCACTGTTTTAGCACCTTTATCTACAGCATCATTAATCAGGGCTTCAATACGATCAAAGTGCCGCTCTGAAATAATACGTGCCAAGTCTGGGCTGGTTCTACGACTTTCAGGTTGCTCTCCAAAACGTTTGGTAATGATTTCTTTACTTTTTTCGATAAAAGCTGAATAGACACTTTTATGTACAAAACAATAGTCTGGAGCAATACAGGATTGTCCTGCATTGATCAACTTACCCCACCAAATCGTAGAAGCCGCATCTGAAATATTGGCACTTTCATCAATAATCACTGGAGACTTTCCGCCAAGCTCAAGTGTTATAGAGCTTAGGTTTTCAGCCGCAGCACGCATAACAACTTTGCCAATCGTCGGCGAACCTGTAAAAAAGATATGATTAAAAGGTAAGGCCAGTAAGGTTGTTGCAATGTGTTGATCGCCCGTTACAACCGCAACTTCATTTGGATCAAAGACAGCTTCAATCAGATCAATCATGACTTTATTGACTGCGGGTACAAATTCCGACGGTTTAATGATGACGGTATTTCCTGCTGCTACAGCAGAAACAAGCGGGCACAATACGGTATTTAATGGATAGTTCCAAGGCCCTAAAATGAGACAACGACCTTTGGGTTGATACTGCATATGACTGGATGAACCTAAAGTGGAAATCGTAGTTGCCACTTTGACTGGTGCCATCCATTCATTTAAATGTTGGATCGCATGACGAATTTCATCAATCACGGTTAATAGCTCAGTCAGTTCGACTTCAATGTTTGGTTTATTAAAGTCAGCTTGAAATGCACTATAAAATTGTGATCTTCGTTTCAGTAATTCTTTTTGAAATTTCTTTAATTTTTCAATACGTTGTTGAGTATTACTCTGCCTTAATGCAAGTGAAACAGGTAATTGTTGCGCAAATAACTCGGTAATATATTGATCATCAAAGGATTTTATTTGAAGTGCTTGTTGTGTGTTCATAGGATTTTCTATTTTAGAGTAATTACTCTAAAATATACTTTAAATGAATTTTTTCAAGTGAAAATTTGCAAAACCATAAAATTATGTGATTTTATTCAAATTTAAAATTATTGGAAAAATACAAGCAATTTCTTATATGCTTAAACTTATTTTGAATATTCATAAATATTTTTTATTTTGTTTATGAATAGGATAGAGATTATTCTATTTATCGGGTTTTAGAAAAATTAGAATATAGGTTACGTGTTTGGAGGAAAGGTTGGTGCCTTAAAAGCATTCTCTAAGGCAATATTAAAATTAATTTAAGGTATTGAATGATTAACATCTTTTTTGTGATGTATTTGTCTGCAACAGTCTTTTGAGAAATTCACATATTTATTGGATTTTCTCAATTTAAGCTAAGTAATGTTACATTTTACCTACCCAAAATCATTTCCAATACAAATTTAGAACCAATAAATCCAATTGCCAATAAAAAGAATCCAATGATGGTAAAACGAATGGCTTTTTGACCACGCCAACCAAATTTATAATGACCGATCAGCAAAGCACCATAAACAAACCAAGACACAATACTAAACGCAGTTTTATGTGCCAAATGTTGCGCAAAGAAATTATCAATGGTGAAGAAGCCAAAACCTAGCGCAACGGTGAGGAGTAAAAAGCCCGTCATTAACATATCAAATAACAATGATTCCATTGCTTGATAGGCAGGTAAGAAATTGACCCAAATACGTTTTTTCTGCTTCTTTTTCAGTTCACGGTTTTGAAACCAAATTAATACTGCTTGGATAGTTGCCATCAATAAAACAGCATAAGCAGACAATGACAAAATAATATGAATGTCTAAACCAAAAGAATGCTGTTCCATAAATTGGTTCGGTTTACTAAAACAAAAACCTAATATCAAACCAAATGCAGCAACAGGAATCCCAATTAAATTCAAAGACAATACAGGACGATAAGTACTGTACAGCATACTCAGTAATAACATCAAAGCAGAAGTAAATGACATCAAATTAAAGACGTCATAGTTAATCCCTTGTGGTGTAACCACATCGTTATACAGTACACTTGCATGTAAGATCAGTCCTAAACCTGACATGACACCAATAAACCATGGATTTGCAGGACGTTTTGACATTAAGTGCATAAACAGATACCAAAATGAAGAGGTATAGGCAATTAATGCTAAAATCGTATAAACCAAGGGTAGGCTAATCATGTCAAACCTTTTTCAGGATGATGAATATTCATGTTATAAGATATAAATTCCATGTGAACTACAGTATCCTATAGCATCTTGGGCATAAATTTTCTATTTTAAGAAAGATTTTTTTGCTACTAGCTATTTTAAGCGGATTTTGCAATGTTTGATACCTTAACAGAACGACTCACGCAGAGTTTAAGAAATGTTACTGGCTCAGGGCAGCTAACCGAAGACAATATTAAAGATACGTTACGTGAAGTACGTATGGCACTTCTTGAAGCAGATGTTGCCTTACCTGTAACTCGTGAGTTTATTGCGAAAGTTAAGGAAGAGGCATTAGGTCAAGAAGTGATGACTCAGCTATCACCTGGTCAAGCTTTCGTGAAAATCGTCTATGACGAACTCACGAAGATGATGGGTGCGGCGAATGAAAGTCTTGATTTGGCTGCGAAACCTCCAGTTGTTGTGCTTTTAGCAGGCTTGCAAGGTGCGGGTAAAACCACAACTGCTGCAAAACTTGCTCGCTTCTTAAAAGAGCGTCAAAAGAAAAAAGTAGCCATGGTTTCTGCCGACGTTTATCGTCCAGCAGCGATCAAGCAGCTACAAACAGTTGCAGCGGAAGTTGGCGTTGATTTTATCGAATCTGATGCGTCTGAAGACCCAATCAAAATTGCACAACGTGCGATTGGTCAAGCGAAGATCAACTTCAATGATGTCTTGATTGTCGATACAGCAGGTCGTTTGCATGTCGATGATGACATGATGGACGAAATCAAAGCATTACATGCTGCGATTAACCCGACTGAAACTTTATTTGTTGTCGATGCGATGACAGGTCAGGATGCGGCAAATACTGCAAAAGCATTCAATGATGCATTACCTTTGACTGGTGTGATTCTCACCAAGACTGATGGTGATGCGCGTGGTGGTGCGGCGCTTTCTGTACGTGCAATCACAGGTAAACCAATCAAATTCCTAGGTATGGGTGAAAAGCTCGATGCCTTAGAGCCATTCCATCCTGAGCGTGTTGCACAACGTATCTTAGGTATGGGTGACGTACTTTCTTTAGTCGAAGAAGTTGAACGTAAAATCGACAAAGAAAAAGCCGAAAAAATGGCGAAAAAATTGCAAAAAGGCGGAAGCTTCAACTTTGAAGATATGCTGATGCAATTTGAACAAATGAATAAGATGGGCGGCATGATGGGCTTCTTGGATAAGTTGCCTGGCATGAGTAATTCAGGTATTCAAGATGCAATTGCACAAGCGAATCCTGAAAAACAAGTCAAGAAAATGGAAGCGATTATCCAATCGATGACCATTAAAGAACGCCGTAACCCAGACTTGATGAATCCTAGCCGTAAAAAACGTATTGCAGCGGGTTGTGGTATGGATGTTGTGGAAGTGAACAAACTCATCAAACAACATGCGCAAATGGCGAAAATGATGAAAAAATTTGCCAATCCATCTGGTATGGCAAAAATGATGCGTTCATTAGGCGGCATGCAAAAACAATTCGGCGGTGGTGGCGGTATGGGACCATTGTTTGGAAATAATGATAAAAAATAATAGATCAGTTTGATTTATGAGTAAAAAAAGATGCTTCGGCATCTTTTTTATTATGTAAATTTAATAAATGAATAATACAAATATTGTGATTTGATCAATATATTGTTTAATTAATGTTAAATTATTTGCAAATATTGATCGTGTAGATTTAATTTAACTTAATAAACTCATCATTTGATGAGTCTGATTTTTTATATTTATATTGATAAGAAGAAAATAATGAAAGTTTACATCATTTACGGAAAGACCTCGTCCTCTCAAAACCATTGGTATACATGGCTAGAAGGTAAAATTATTGAAAATGGAGCTGAGTGTACTCAGATTCCTTTACCCTGTCCTGAAAATCCAGATTATATACAATGCAAACAAACCTTGATTCAACATCAAATTCAATGTGATCAAGACAGTATTTTCATCGCACATGAGTTTGGTGCTTTATCAACACTCGATTTACTTTCAGCACATTTACAGCAAGGGCAACAGGTAAAAGCACTTTTTGTTATTTCAGCTTTCCATAAACAGTTAAGCGCTAAACCTGAGTATAATCAGTTTATTCAACATATTCAGATTGTTGATGAAGTCCTGAGGAGCAATATTGAACAACGTTTTCTATTTTTATCCAATAATGATCTGAATATTCCTGCACCTGTAAGTATCGAACTGGGGCATTTGTTAAATGCACAAATGTTTGAGGTCAAACAAGCAGGGCAATTCCGAGGCCAAGATGGGTTTAAAGAATTTCCACAACTGTGGGAAAAAGTAAAAGTTTTGTTGAAGCCTGCTCGGGTGAGCTTTGTGCAGACTTCTTCACTATTTTAATGGTGCATGGAAGCAATTTTAGATTTTATGCACTTTCTTGAGCTAAATAAATTTGTAATCCTTGTAAAAGTAAATCAGAGCAAATGATCGGATGAAACTCTTCAAGAAATTGCGCAAATAAGGGTGCATCGCCCCCTGTTAATACCAATTTTCGTGGGGATTGTTGCATCACTTGTCGAATTGTACTGATTAATCCGAGTAGGATGCCATGATGTACAGCGTCAATGGTGTTACGCCCAGGTGTTAATTCTGCAAAAGCTGCATCTGGGATTTTAATCCCTTTGGTCTTTTGAATTAGAGAGTCACGTTGTAAGTACAGATTTGGTAAAATATAGCCACCAAGATGCTGTAAACCTTGCGTTAAATCAATGGTTAATGCTGTACCACAACTGACGACGCACAAATCCTCATTTGCTTTTGCAACAGCTAAAACCTGCAACCAACGGTCTATACCAAGCTGTTCGATATGGTCATAGCCACAACGTAAACCTGCATATTCTGCATGTACTTTGGCAAAGCTCACTGGAACATCAAGCATTTTTAAGATTTTGACAATGCGTTCATTATTGGTTTTATCTTGAACAGATGAAATTCCAACTTTATCCAATCCTAAACTGCGGAAATGTTGAATTAGACCGAGTAGCAGATCGGAAGGGGATTGTAAGTGTAACTCAGCCGCTTGTTCGATGATTTGATCATCTTGAGTGATCCAATATTTAAGACGGGTGTTTCCGATATCTAACCAAAGTGCTTTCATTGTCTTGCCTAATCTTCTTGGTACTGTCTTATTCAGCCACTAAACGCAAACGTCCTTGGTAGACATTTACAAAACCTTGTTGTGTCAACAAATTCACCGAACCATCATCATGGATGCCTTTGAAAATTCCTTCAACCGAGTCATTCATTTGTTCGAAATGGACATTCCGATCCATAAAGGCAGCATAATGGTTAAACCGTGCCGCAAGATTATAGCAACCATGACTAAACCATTGACCTGCTTGTTGAATAGCTAAATATAACTCGCTGATCATTTGAATTCGATTGGGGTATTGCACACCCAATTGAACCACAGAAGTGGCTTGTTGGCTGATTTGTTCCTCTGAAATAGGCAGAAGATTTATCCCAACACCTATAATGGCTTGATTCGGAGAAATAGGTTCAACTAAAATCCCTCCCCACTTGCCTTGATCGCTATATAAATCATTTGGCCATTTGATCTGTAAATTAGCGAGATTTTTAAAAGTTGGTATTTGTAAGATATTTAAAGCAATTTCAAGCGCTAGACGACCATCTAAGGGTGTTCGTGTCTCAAGCAATGTGCTTAAATAAATATTACCGCTAGGGGATACCCATTCCCTTTGATGCTGACCTCGCCCTTGAGTCTGAGTTTCACTACAGACCAAAATTGTCTTTATTCCGCTGAGCGCAATCTCTCGCACATCATCATTGGTCGATGCCGTAGTCTGTTTCAAAAGCAGCACTTCGGGGAGCTGATTTGCTTGTGTTAAAAGTTGTCTAAGATGACGAGTCTCTAAATCCATGTTGAATCTGAGAAAATGGAGGAACATTTATGGAGTTAATCATATATTTAGGTATTGGTGCAATCGCAGGATTTGCCGCAGGCCTATTTGGTGTAGGTGGTGGGTTAATTATTATACCAATTCTCTATGTTGTATTTACGCATATGGGTTATGACCCGTCTGTCATTATGCATATGGCTTTGGGAACTTCACTTGCGACCATTATTGTGACCTCCATTAGTTCAGTGACTGCGCATCATAAAAAAGGGGCGGTACTGTGGAATGTATTTAAAAATTTAGCACCGGGTTTAGTCATCGGTTCATTTTTAGGTGCGGGTATTGCAGATATTCTATCAGGACAGCATTTGCAGTTAATCATCGGAGTTTTTGCCATTTGGGTTGCATTTAGAATGTTTAAAGGCGCCAATGTCAAAGTAGACGAATCAAAGCAATTACCATCTCGATCTATGCAAATGCTTGCTGGTGGTGGGATTGGCGTTGCTTCTGCAATCTTTGGAATCGGCGGCGGAAGTTTAACCGTACCGTATTTGAATAAAAATGGTGTGGTGATGCAAAAAGCTGTTGCTACGTCAGCAGCTTGCGGTTTACCCATTGCAATTGCGGGTGCTTTAGGTTTTATGTTCTTTGGTTTACAGGAACATATTGAAATTAAAAATGCGGTAGGCTATGTACATATTTATGCTTTTCTGGGCATCAGTATTATGAGCTTTATCACAGCCAAATTAGGTGCAAAGGTAGCGCATGCACTCTCTCCAGCCATGCTGAAAAAATGCTTTGCATGTTTACTCACAGTTGTCGGTCTTTATTTTATTTATCAGGGAATTGTAAAATAGTATCCGATCAACGGTACTATTTATGAAACTTGAGTTGACTTAAAATGCATTAAAATTGTCGGACAATGTCATAGAATTTAACTTTTCAAATCAGTTAAAAATGAAAACAATGACAAATGACATTGTCCAAAAATAATAAAGCCAATACGGGAATCCTATGCCTTTGGAAGAAGTAGAAAGCCTTTCAGAACAAATCGCGAAGCATATTAGTGAACAAATCATTAGTGGCGAATTGGTTGAAGGGGAACGAATACAAGAACTACGTATCGCCAAAGAACTGGATGTCAGTCGAGGCTCGGTACGAGAAGCCCTTTTGCTTTTGGAAAGAACTCATTTAATCGAAATTTTTCCTCGTCGTGGTGCAATTGTTTCTGAAATGTCAGCCCAGCAAGTACGCGCTTTGTTTGATACCAGTGCCTTGTTATTGGGGCAAATTGTACAGCGAATGAGTGAGACATGGCGTAACCATGAAGCAGAAGCGATTCAACAATTGCTCAATCATTTGGTTGAACAGGTCAAACAAGGCAATACTGAAAAATTTTATGATGGCGTTTTTCAATTCTTAGCTGAACAGCAAGCAATGGTCGGCAATCCATACTTGATGAAATTTTATAAAGAGTTGTTACCATCATTGCGCAGAAGTTATTTTTTAACCTTAAATACTTCAAGACGTGAGCTTCAAGAAGCTTTAGAATTACTCAAGTTAGTGATTGATGCAATTTTAATCCGAAAATCACAACAAGCTACTTTATTTATGGAAGATTTTTGTCGACACTTGCGTAACTTAGTGTTGGAATCTCTGACACGAATGAAACAAATCGAACTTGCTTGGGCGCGGAGATCGCGCCGCTAAGTGGCGTTGATAAGTAATTAGGACATTATGCGTTTAAGCAGCTTAAAACTTTCTGGCTTTAAATCTTTTGCCGATAGTACGACATTACAATTCAAAGATAACCGCACAGCGGTGGTTGGCCCTAATGGTTGTGGTAAATCCAATGTGATTGATGCCATTCGTTGGGTGATGGGAGAGTCGAGTGCCCGCCAGTTACGTGGTGGAAGCATGCAGGATGTTATTTTTACAGGAACGGCAAAACGTAAACCTGTGGGAATGGCAAGTGTAGAACTACGCTTTGAAAATACTTATGGCAAATTGGGTGGTGCATACAATGCTTATGCAGAACTCGCTGTACGCCGTCAGGTTAATCGTGATGGAAAGTCTGAATATTTCCTCAATGGAACCAAGTGCCGACGCCGTGATATTACCGATATTTTTCTTGGGACGGGTTTAGGGCCTCGCTCTTACGCCATTATCGAACAGGGTATGATTAACCGTTTGGTTGATGCAAAACCTGAAGAAATGCGAGTATTTATTGAAGAAGCTGCTGGCGTATCACGCTATCAAGCACGCCGTCGAGAAACTTTGCAACATCTTGAGCATACCACTCAAAATTTAGACCGCCTTGAAGATATTGCTTCTGAATTAAAATCACAGCTTAAAACCTTAAAACGTCAGTCTGAAACGGCCGTTCAATATAAAACTTTAGAAACTGAAATTCGTACTTTAAAAATTGAAATTCTCTCTTTCCAATGTGAGCGCAGTAGTCGTTTACAAGAAGAATATACGGTTGAAATGGATCAACTTGGAGAACATTTCAAGTTAGTACGTTCAGATATGAGTACATTGGAGCATGATTTAACGTCGACCAATGAGTTGTTCCAACGTTTGATTCAGCAATCGACGCCTTTGCAAAATGAATGGCAACAAGCTGAAAAGAAACTTTCTGAATTGAAAATGACTTTGGAGCAAAAGCAGACTCTATTCCAACAAAATTCAGAAGCTTTGGGGCAGTTAGAACAGCAAAAAATTCAAAACAAAGAAAAAATTCAATTGATGGAATTGCAATTGGAAACTTTGCAAACGCAATTGGAACAACAGTCTGAAAATCTACAATGTTCTGAAGCAGATACACAACAACGTAGTCAGGCTTTTACGGATATAAAAGCGCAACAACTTCAAGCACAGCAACAGTATGAACAAGTTAAAGTGCAAGTTGAAAAACAGCAACAGCAAAAAGCACAGATGCAATCGCAGATTGAGCAACTTGCAAAGAATGTTGCACGAATTGAACAGCAAAAAGATACCTTAAAGACCCAAGCAACACAGATTCAAAATCAATTCCAAACTGAAGATTTAACGCAATTGGAGCAAAATAAAGCTTCGGCTCAAGATGTGATTGCGCAGTTAGAACAAAAGTTGTTTGAATCAAAAGCTGAACTGGAACAAGTTCAAGAACAGATGAATCAACAAAAAATTCAGATTTCCAATTTAAAATCTGAATTACAAGTATTGCAGTCTGAACAAAAGAACTTAAACCAATTGATGGCGAAAAGTGTTGTAAAAACAGATCACAATGCTGTGCAATTGATGCAAGTGCTCAAACTGAATGAGCAGGGCAAGACACATGCGCATTTAGTTGAAAAGTTTTTAGCCAAATGGCTCTCTGCTCAAATTATTGATGAACAAGCAGACTTTGCAGAAAGCATGGCACGTCAGCTCAAAGTTTCGTCTTCTTTGGATAAAATTCAATTCAATCAACTGCCATGTTTGGCAGATTGGATTGATTCCCCACAATATTCATTGTGGAATCAAGTTGCCGTTGCTGAAACGCTGAGCCATGCATTAACTTTACAAAGCCAGTTGAACAATGGACAAAGTATTCTGACACTTGATGGTTATCATCTTGGTCAAGATTGGGTGATTGGTCTGTTTTTTGATGAATCGAGCCAAGCTGCACAAGGCGCACTCAGCCATCGAATTCGCTTGGAAGAAATTGAACAACAACTTGCTGATTTACAACCTAAATTGATTGAAGCAGATGCTTTATTGCCAAGTTTCAACCAGCAAATTAGCGATTTACAAAAGCAAATTCAAGCAGACCAAGACGCTTTAAAAAATCAGCAAAAATTGTTACAGCAGTTTGATGTACAAATTGCCAAACAACAAAGTGCTGCTCAAGCTTTTGAAGTCCAAAAAGTTCAATTAAACAGTCAATTGCAACAATTAGATGAGCAGCTTGAAGAAGATGCAATGCAGAAAGATGATCTTGAAATTGATATGCATTCAGTTATTCTCAAGCTTGAGCAAAATCTACCTGAATTTAAAACCTTACAATATAAATTGGATGAGTTAAATGAGCAGGTTGAGGAACAACAACAACAGTTGCAACTCAAACAGCAAGATTTTGAAACGACTCGTCGCTTAGCAGAGCAAAATAAGCAACAAATTGAATTGCTTGAAAAAGATGTCACATTTACCAAAGCGCAATATCAACAAATTTTGGCGCAAATGGAACAAGCTAAAAAGTTTGTAGATCCAATTCAATTGGAATTGCCAAGTTTAGAATCGCAATATTCTGAGCAAGCGCTACAAACTGAAAAGCTGCAAAAGACGTGGAGTGAATGGCAAGTTGAATTGAATAACATTCAATCAAAACAGCAAAAGCTAACGGAAATGCGTCATTTACATCAACAAAATGATGAGCAATTACGCACCAAGTTAGAAGAAAAGCGTCTTTCATGGCAATCTGCAAAATCTGATTTGCAACATTATTCAGATCAACTTAGAGAGATGAATGCAGCGATTAAGCAAGGTGTGGTGATTGATTTACCATCTCACCAAGAAAAGTTTGAAAAAGCACAACGCCAATTTGAAAAATTAGGTGCTGTGAATTTGGCGGCTTCGGAAGAATATGAAGAAGTGTCTAAACGTTTTGATGAATTAACCCACCAAATGCAGGATTTGGAAAATACGGTTGAGCAACTCAAAGATGCCATGAAAAGTATTGACCAAGAAACCAAAAAACTGTTCATGGGGACTTTTGATCGGGTTAATAATGAACTAAAAGTGTTATTCCCTAAAGTTTTTGATGGTGGTGAGGCAAGTTTAAGTCTTGAAGATGATTGGCAGTCTGGTGTTAAACTGATGGCTCGCCCACCTGGAAAGAAAAATAGCTCATTGGCGTTATTGTCAGGTGGTGAAAAAGCTTTGACTGCTTTGGCTTTGGTATTTGCAATCTTCCGTTTAAATCCTGCGCCATTCTGTGTTTTGGATGAAGTTGATGCACCATTAGACGATGCAAACGTCGGTCGGTTTTGTAATTTGGTAAAAGAGCTTTCTGATCAGGTTCAATTCATTTACATTACACATAATAAAGTTGCAATGACGATGGCAACCGATTTGCTGGGCGTGACGATGCCAGAACCAGGAACATCAAAACTCGTCACTGTGAATTTGGAAGAGGCAAGAGAATACGGTTTAGCCGCGGAGTCGTAGTATGGAAGTCACCACAATTGTTGGGATTGTTGTTGCAGTAATCATCATCTTAGTGGGTTTAAGAATGGTGCTACGAAAACCAAATGATGCTGCACCATCGTTAGAATCTGAATTACATATCAATGAAGAATGTAATCAGCCTGTGATTCCACGTCATGTACGTGACCAATTACAAGCTGATCGCTTGCCTGAAGACAAAGCACGTGTTGAACCGAGTTTAAATGCGCTTGATGCTGTTGAAGTGGCAGAAGAAAAATCGCAACAACTTTCAGTTGAAGCTGTAGAGAAAGGTGAAACTAAGCTTGAGCATTCATCTTTAAGTCATTTAGGCAAAACTGAAGAGCAAACTGAATCAGCAGAAACAGTGGTAACTTCGACTGAGCATGTTCAGGATGCAGCCGTTTCATCAACGGATTTATTAACAGATACCGACACTCAATCTTCTGAAAATGAGCAATCATCGGTTGTTGCTGAGGAAAGTAAACCTGTTGATAAAGTTGAAGCATTTCAATTAAAAGAACATGTAGAAACTGCTGAAATCAAAGAGTTTGATGAAGAAAGTAGTATCTTGGATGTCCATTTAAATCAACAACAACGCCATGATGATGAATGTGTGTTGTCAAACGCTGAAAGTATTATTGCACTGAATGTTTATCCAAATCCACGTAAAGCATTATCTGGTGATAAAACGTTAAAAGTGCTTTTAAAATATGGATTACGTTTTGGTGAGTTGATGTGTTTTCATCGTTATGAAAATCCTGAAGAAGAAAGCCCGCTTTTATTCTCAGTCTTACGTGTCACAGATAATGGCCCTGAAGGTTTTGATTTAGAATCATTGTCAACTGAACAAGTACAAGGTTTGGCATTCTTCTTGGCTTTACCTCATCCAAATGTGCAAAAAGGCTTTGATACTATGGTGAGTATCGCAGGCTTAATTGCACGTGAAATTGATGGGACAGTTTATGATGAAAATAATCTTGAATTTACACCACAGTTAAAAGAACATTGGCGTCATACCGCGATTGATTATCGCTCAGGGCAAGAAGCTTAATCTATGATAAGTGTCAACTAATCTTAGAATTGTTTTATAATAGATACAAAATTTTGGGCGGATTTCCGCCCTTTTATATGGTGAAATGATTTATGGAAAATAATGCTGTCGTGGCGCAAATGCGTCAACTGATTCAACTGATTGCAAAGCATAATCATGCCTATTATGTGATGGATCAACCCACAATTGAAGACAGTGAATACGATCAGTTATTTCATCAACTCAAAGCTTTAGAACAGCAACATCCTGATTCAGTACAAGCGGATAGCCCAACCAATAAAGTTGGTGGAAAAGCATTATCAAAATTTGAAACCATTACTCATACTGTACCGATGCTGTCTTTGGGCAACGTATTCAATCAAGAAGAATTGTTTGCTTTTGCACGTCGTATTGAAGAACGTTTACCTAACCAAAAGATTGAGTACGATGTTGAACTTAAATTTGATGGTTTAGCCATTTCGCTTTGGTATGAAAATGGTGAATTGATTCGTGGCGTGACCCGTGGGGATGGCGAAACAGGCGAAGTCATTACCCAAAATGTCAAAACCATTCGTAACTTACCTAAAGTTTTATCTTCAGACAAAGTTGAAGTCCCACGTTTATTAGAAGTACGTGGTGAAGTGTTGATGCCTAAAGCAGGTTTTGAAAAACTTAACCTTGAAAATGAAGGCAAAGGCGAAAAAACTTTTGCGAACCCGCGTAATGCAGCAGCAGGCAGTTTACGTCAATTAGACCCAAGTATCGCAGCTTCACGTCCTTTAGCGTTCTATGCTTATGGTATTGCGCAGTGTGAGCCAAATCATGGCATTACCTCGATGTCAGCAAGTTTAGAATGGTTAACCAATTTTGGTTTTGCTGTCGGTGAGCGTCATTTTATTTGTGACAGCATTCAAGACGTTCAAGAAAAATATGAGCAAATCAATCGTGAACGTCCTGATTTGGCCGTTGAAATTGATGGCATGGTGGTTAAAGTTGATGATCTACAACAACAACAAAAGTTAGGCTTTCTAAGTCGTGAACCACGTTGGGCAACCGCTTATAAATTCCCAGCAGTGGCTGCATTAACGACTGTAGAAAATATCGACTGGCAAGTTGGGCGTACAGGGACTTTAACACCTGTAGCACGCTTGAATCCTGTCGCTGTTGGAGGCGTAACTGTTTCGAATGTAACTTTGCACAATATTGGTGAAATTCACCGTTTAGACGTTCGTGTTGGAGATACAGTCAGTGTTTATCGCAGTGGCGATGTGATTCCAAAAGTCGAAAAAGTTTGGTTAGAGTTTCGTCCAAATGATGTCACAGAAGTGCATTTACCTGAAAATTGTCCTGTATGTTCTTCACCTGTGGTGATGCCAGAAGGCGAAGCATTGGCACGTTGTTCAGGTGGTTTATATTGCTCAGCACAACGTATTGAAGCGATTCGTCACTTTGTATCACGTAAAGCCTTGGATATTGAGGGCTTGGGTGATCGTTGGGTAGAATCACTTTTACATTTAGATTTACTCAAGGATGTAGCAGATATTTACCATCTGCATGAACATCGTGAGCAGCTATTAACCATTGAAAAAATGGGTGAGAAATCAGTTCAGAACTTATTTGATGCAATTGAAAATAGCAAAAAAACTACTTTAGCTGCTTTTATCTATGCTTTGGGAATCCGTGGTGTAGGTGAAACGACAGCACGTATGCTTGCCAATTCCTTCCAGACTTTAGATGCAATTCGTCATGCGGATTTGGAAGCATTGAAAAAAACCCCAGATGTGGGCGATATTACTGCTGAATGGATCGTCGACTTTTTCCAAGCACCACATAACCTCGAAGTCATTGATCGATTACTTGCAGCAGGCATTCATTGGGATGCACCGATTGCTCCGACGCGTCAGCCGTTAAATGGTGAAAGTTGGGTGATTACTGGAACATTGGCAACGATGGGACGTGATGATGCAACACAGATGTTACAAGCGCTGGGTGCTCGTGTCAGTGGTAGTGTTTCAAGTAAAACCAAGTGTGTCGTTGCTGGTGAAAAAGCAGGTTCTAAGCTTGAAAAAGCAGAGAAGCTGGGTGTAAATGTATTAGATGAGCAAGCATTTTTGCAATTAATGCAGGAATATGGGCAGATGTAATTCATCGCTTATATTTAAAGCATTTTTGTATTTTAGATAAGCATTTAAAAGCAAAGATTTGATGTCTTTGCTTTTTTTATTTTAGTGAAAATTAACTCAAAAGTAGAGTCATTAGATTTTATTATCAATTGATAATAATTCTCATTTATTGGAATTAACCATTAAACTTCAAAAGCATATTTATAATTACAATATTTAACAATGCTAATAATGTATATAATAATCATTATCATTTGTTAATTATTATATTTTAATGTTATGAAAAAATTCTCCAAAACGATTTTAATGAACTCTATTTCAGTTGTGATTTTCAGTGGGGCGACAACATCAACCGTTTGGGCAAATACTGAAATTACAACTTTACCTACGATTTTAGTCAATGCTGAAAAACAGTCTGATCATGCAGATGGGCGTATTGCGGATCAATCAAATTTAGGTGCTTTAGGTGAAAAAGCAACAATTGATACGCCTTTTACTGTTACAACCTATACCGATAAACTCATTGAACAACAACAAGCTTCAACGATTGGTGAAGTGCTAAAGAATGATGCAAGTATTAGAACTACAACCAATCAGGGACATTTAAATGAAAATTTCAAACTTCGTGGTTTTGATGTAAATCATGAAGATATGAACTATAACGGTTTTTATGGCGTCACTCCGTATGGTCGTATGCCTACAGACTTTTTAGAGTCCGTGACCGTTTTAAAAGGGCCAAATGCTTTGGTCGCAGGTGTTGCACCAACAGGCAGTGTGGGCGGGGTGATTATTGCGAACTCTAAACGTGCCGATAAAGAGTTGACACGTATTTCTACGTCTTTTGAAGATGATAGTTACTATAAATCTGGTTTCGATGTTTCACGTCGTTTTGGAGATCAAAAGCAATTTGGAGTTCGTGTCAATGGATCGTATGCCGATGGTGAGCATTTCATTGATGGGATGAATGATCGTCAAGCTCTAGGTGCAATTGCAGCAGATTACACCACAGATAAATTGAAGATTAATTTTGATTCTTATGCAATTCGTGAAAACCGTAAGGGTGGCTCACCTGCGATGGTGGCGATGGGCGGAAGGAACAGTATTAATCAAGTGATTTCTGCGCCTAAAGGGGACAGTAACTATTTCTCTAACTTGGAAGGTAATACAGAAAGTCAATTTGTTGGATTATCTGGAGAATATAAATTTACACCAGATTTCAAAACATTTGCAGGAATTGGCTATGTAGAAAAATCATATGATGGGCATTTGTTTGGCACACGTATGATTGTGAATAAAACCGATGGTAGTGCATCATCACAATACTATCGAGTGGGTTCAGAAGAACATAATACTGCTGCAAATGCTGGTTTTGAAACGAAGTTTAAAACAGGATCAATTCAACATACATTAGGTTTGAGAGCTGACTATTTAACCAGACAATATACGCAGCATAAGGGGGCTACTCAGAAAACTTTTACCACCAATTTGTACCATCCGACTACAACAGGAACCATGCCTGATACTTATCCAGAAATCATACCTTATGGTGATAATGAATATGTGAGCTATACCCTAACAGATCAAGTTTCTATGCTTGATGATAAGTTGCAACTTATTTTAGGTGCACGTTATCAGGATATTGATACTAAAAATTTAGTCAAAAAGACAGGTTATAGTGAGCATAAAGTATGTCCAAGTTTAGGGATTGTTGTAAAACCATTTGGTGAGAATTTATCGTTTTATACGAGCTATGTTGAAGGCTTATCTGAAGGTGCAACAGTCGATGCAACTTTAGAAAAAGTTGATCCAAATGCAGGTAAAACTTTTGCACCGTATCAAACCAAACAATATGAAATAGGAAGTAAATACCAATTAGGTTCATGGCTACATACATTGGCAATTTATCAAATTGAAAAGCCTGGACTATTGGTGTCACCTTATTCTGATTCAAGTCATCCTGCTTTTACGCAAATCACCACTGATGGTGCGGAATCACGTTCTCGTGGCGTGGAATGGTCATTCTCGGGCAATCTGATTGACAATTTAAGTGTGATGGGCAATTTGGCATATATTGATGCTGAGCTGACAAAGTCTGCTACTCATCAAGGTAAAAAGGTTTATGGCGTACCAGACTTCACTGCTTCTTTGGGTTTAGATTACAGCGTACCTAAAATTGAAGGTTTAAATGTCAATGCACGTGCAAGCTATGTGAGCGAGCAATATTTAAATGACGATAATTCATTAGAACTACCTGATTACACCATTGTTGATCTTGGTGCACGCTATCAAACCAAACTTGGCGGTGTGAATACAACTTTCCTTGCCAATGTCGATAATGTGACCAACAAGAAATATTGGGAAGGCGCATTCAATTCTAACTATGCATTAATTGGTGCTGCACGTACTTATAAAGTCGGTGTAACTTTCGATTTCTAATTGTGCTTTAAGCCTATTGTTTTGCAATAGGCTTTTTCTTTTACGCTTTTTTTAATAAGTACAGATGCAGAACGATCCTATTTAAATTTGGGTATAGCGATGAAGCTTTTAGCTTTCTTATTGTGTTTTACAGGCAGTTTACTGATCTATTGTAGTCATTCAAATCAGAACCTATTGAAGCAGTCTTTAACAAAAACTTTTTATTATTTAGGTATTTTTTTAGTTGTTTTGGCACTGCCAATTTTTCTATTGCAACTCCCAAAATTGGTTGCCGTTTTTATGTGGCTAATGACGATGCTGGTCGTTTGGTCATTTATTCCTTTTATCCCATTATTCAAAAGGTACAGTCCTCATGAAGTTTCTAAGTCAGCAAAAGATTCAGCCTGATTGGTGGAGTAAAACTTTTGCAGGCTTGGTACTCGGATTAAGTTTTGCAATTGCATGTGCTGCATTGATTACGCTATGTGGTTTTCAATACCTTGAAAAAGGTTTAGCACCACAGTTTGGACTGTGGTCTATTCCATGGATTTGGTTACCTATATTTTTCCTTGCCTATTTTATTCCCAAAGGTTGGCAAGCGATTTTGATTTATTGTGGGCTTAATTTTATTGCGTATAGCCTCGTTTTTTGCTTGAGAGGATAATTCAATGAAAGTACGCACCGACATTCTTCGCCTTGCCAAAGAGCTACACACTTGGGTTGGAATTACAGCGGGGATTTTATTATTCATCTGCTTTTTCGCAGGTGGATTGAGCATGTTTCAGCATGATTTGAGTAAATGGGCAACGCCACCACAACAAAGCCTCTCTGCGATTCAGTCAAACCAATACAATGCCTTGGTCGCACAAGTTCAACAGCAATACCCAGAAGCACACAAAAGTTTTCGAATTAATTTAAATTCTAAAGAGTTTCATTATGCG
Source organism: Acinetobacter sp. P8-3-8 (assembly GCF_000214135.1). Taxonomy (GTDB): domain Bacteria; phylum Pseudomonadota; class Gammaproteobacteria; order Pseudomonadales; family Moraxellaceae; genus Acinetobacter. The sequence goes on along the minus strand of NZ_AFIE01000040.1, from coordinate 3,542 downwards.
CCGATGCAATGGAAAGCTGTTGATGAGCATGGGCAAGATGATCATGATTTTGACACCAATCAAAATACGATGCTTGCAACATTTAAATCAGACGGGAAATTACATGTTGAACAAGAAAACCTATCAAAACTTGGCTGGTTGATTGAGCAATTACATGAAACGGCAGGAGTTCCGGGAACAATAGGACACCATACCGTTGGTGTTTATGTCATGGGCGTGGTTTCAGTATTGTATTTTCTCGCCTTAATGACGGGTTTGATTGTATTGCTACCGACTTTGGTCAAAGATTATTTTGCCATTCGTAAAGGTAAAAATAAAAAGCGTTTTTGGTTAGATGCACATAATGTTGTTGGGATTACCAGCTTGCCTTTTCATATTCTGATTAGTGTGACAGTCATCATTTTTGCATTCCATGATCTATTTTATGATGCCATTGGGCAATTGGTGTCTAAAGGGAAACCGATGTTTGAGCGTCCACCTGCGGTACGTATCGCAGATCCTGCACCGAAATTGGATGTAGAAAAAATATTGACTCGAATTCAACAGCAAGCTCAAGGCTATGAAGTTGCTTCAATAAGTTTTAACAATTTAGATCAACCTGCAAAAGCATCTGCACGGGCAAGTTTATATAGTCCTGATCAGATGTTGCGAGGTGATCATTTTGATGTGATGTCGTTTAATCCTTATCAAGATCAACCCTACAATACCAATAATCTCAATACACATAGTTCAGCCATGGATAAAGTGATTAAGTCCATGTTTAGTCTACATTTTGGAAATTATGGTGGTGATATTACCCGTTGGTTATATGTGGTCTTAGGCATTGGTGGGGCATTCTTATTCTACTCAGGTAATATTTTGTGGATTGAATCGAGAATTAAGCGGCAGAAAAATCCAAATCTTCCAGCACCGCAACAGCGTAAAGATGTGAGGTTGATTGCAAATTTAACCGTAGGTACATGTTTAGGCTGTGTTTTAGCGATATTCAGCAGTATGCTTATCGGGCGTTGGGCTTATGTTGTTTATCCCGAATTACTAAGTATCAATGCATTGTTTATGTATAGCTATTACTTTGTTTTCGTCCTTTGTATCGTATATGTTTTTATTATTGGTGCAGCTAAAGCCTTGCCTCAAATATTACTCGCTATTGCTATCATATTGTTTTTATTGCCCATCACTTCAATTTTTGCATTATGTATACCCAATATTGGTCTATGGGCTTCATCTGGTTCTTTATGGTGGATTGATGTTTCTGCGATTATTTTTGCATTGGCTTTTTTACGCTTTTTTCAACAAGCGCAGACGCGTATGCGGCATGCAGAAGTGGGTTCGATTTGGTCGAATCGGTAGACTGAATTTGTACATTTAAAACGTTTTATGCGGTTCATTGATCAGTAAATTTACATTTTAAAAAGTATAACATTGGGTTTTCTGAGTAGTCTTACAGAAAACCCAATGTTAATTATTTAAGCAATTAAATATACTTTTTCACCACGCCATCATCTAAAAGCTGTTGGAAGTGTTCGACCAAACTGGTTTCAATATTGCGATAAGTGACGCCGAGTTCTTGCTTACTTTTATCTGCATTGAAAATAATCGGGTAACCCATATTTTTTTCAATAAAATCACGTGAATAACCGAAAGCAGGGCCAAGCAGCTTAAACATTCTTTTTGGCACTTGGTTACGTGGGAAAGGAAATTTTTGTCCAAAATGCTGACGTAAAATTTTCCCCATTTCCAATAAGCTGAGTGAACCACCGCTGATAATATAGCGACCCGATGCATTTTCATTAAAAGCAGCAAGGATATGTGCATCTGCAACATCACGGACATCGACGATACCATTCCACATTGGCGGAACACCAAATAGAGTCATACCATTGGCAAATTGTTCTAATACTTCAACACTACCGGATTGCGTTGTAGCAGTTAGGGAAGGGCCGAGAACTAAAGCAGGGTTAACGCAAACCAAAGTCCAGCGGTCCTGTGCATCTGCCATCTCCCAAGCTTTGCGTTCAGCCATGACTTTCGAGTATGGATAAGGTTGGTGTGTTGTAGAACTGGTCGTATTCCAATGTGATTCATCAAATTGATTTTCTTCAGTTTCTAAAATATCAATTGCATCACCATAAGTAGACGCAATACTTGAAGTCACAATGACACGTTTTACAGACTCAGTTTTATTGACACTGTTGAGAACATTTTCTGTTCCTAAAACCGCAGGTTCGATAATGTCTTTGACAGCATCTTTATAGTTGGTCACGACAAAAGGGGATGCCATATGCAATACGATTTCGCAGCCTTGCATGGCTTCATCAAATGAACCATTTTCTAGCAAGTTCGCCTTAAATAACGTCAATGTTCCTGAGGTTTCTTGTGCAATTTTTTCTAAATGTGCAAAGCTTTGTTTTTTATTTAAATCACGAACAGTCGCGTGAACGGTATAACCTTGTTCGAGTAGTTTACGAATCACCCAACTTGCAATATAGCCAGTCGCACCAGTAACTAGAATTGGTGCTGATGTATTTCCTTGGGGCATCATTTTTTCCTTTTAATTTTAATATTCACTATCATAAATATTAAGTTTGACAATGTCTTTAAATATTATCATCAATATAAAGCGAATCAGTTGGTATGAGTGACAGTTCATTGCATAAAGAACAAAATATCAAATAACTGTATCGAAATAAGAAGCATTTTTAATGGTTACAAAATGAATCAGATCACATTTCCAATGAAAAAAAGCTTTCAGAAATAGATAAGTTTTCGCAAGAGGTTATTTTTTATATGGAAAATAGCGAATCTGAATTGCAAATGCGTATGTTTCTCATTTTAATTTTATAAAAATCATAAGCTTACGAATATTATTTTTTGCAATATTCATAAAATTTGTCCATAATAGCTGAAAAGGGTTTGGAGTTTTTGAAATGCGTGGCAATCCAGAAGTTGTAGATTATCTCAATATGTTGATCGGTGGTGAACTGGCTGCTCGTGATCAATATTTAATCCATTCTCGTATGTACGAAGATTGGGGTTTAAGTAAAATTTTCGAACGTATTGACCATGAAATGCAAGAAGAAGCATCGCATGCAGATGCTTTGATTCGCCGTGTGCTATTCCTAGAAGGCACACCAAATATGAATCGTGATGATATCGTGACTGGCGAAGATGTGGTGACTTGTTTAAAAGCAGATTTGGCGCTTGAGTATCATGTTCGTGAAAAGTTAGCGCAAGGCGTTAAGCTCTGTGAAGAAAAAGGCGATTACGTGACACGTGATATGTTACGTCAGCAAATGAACGATACAGAAGAAGATCATACCTATTGGCTTGAAAAGCAATTACGTTTGATCGAATTGATTGGTTTACAAAATTATATCCAATCTCAAATGTAAGATTCTATTTTACAGATAGAAAAGCCTTTAGATGCATAATGCCAGTCAGTTAAGCATTTTTAATCCACCCCAACCCTCCTTTGAAAAAGGAGGGAGTACCTTGGATTCAATACCGCATAGAATTCACGAGTGTTCCCCTCTTTACCAAAG
>NZ_AFIE01000041.1 GCF_000214135.1 Acinetobacter sp. P8-3-8 | reverse complement strand
GGGACTAAATGCAATAAACAAAACCCAAACAAAGCCCGTTGTCATTCAGCGGGCTTTGATTCTAAAATGTGGTGAATTTTAAATAAGTATTCCCTGACTTTTGGAATACCAAAGAGGACAAAACATGCATTTAGTTCAACGTGTTGCCGCAGTTGTATTAACGCTGGGTCTAAGTGCGGGCTTAGTCGGCTGTGGTTTTCACTTAAAGGGCACCAATGCGCAAGCAACGCCTTTGGTCTATACCAAATTGAATTTACAGCTTCCTGAAAATACAGAAGATCTCGAAAGAAAACTGAGTGTTTATTTGGCTGCAACTGGGGTACAACTCAGTAATGCCAATGATGCTTATGTACTCCGTGTACTGGACTATAAGCCTGTTCGCCATGAATTGAATGGTAAGTTGGTTGAAACTTTATTACGTCTTACCGTGACTTTCCAAATTGAAGATAGACAAGGGCATCCGATCACTGAACCACGTACATTAACAGCGTCACGTAGTTATCAATATGATGTTGCTACTGTAAACACCGATGACCAGCAGTATAACTATTTAAGCCAAATCTTGATTGATGATATTGCTCAACAAATGACGCGCCAAATTGCAGCAAATCGTCTACCAAAAGCAAAAACCACCAATATTCAACCTGCGGCGCAATAAGTTCAGTATGAAACTTGACTATTTACAAGCCTTAAAAAGAGTAGATGAAGCTCGTGGAGCTTGGATTTTATATGGTCAAGAACCACTTTTAGAACAAAATGTTTTAGATGCCTTTCGTAAAAGCTGGGTATCCCATGAAATTGAAAGACAGCGCTATGATTTAAATAGTGTTTCTGACTGGAAAAATGTATTTAATGCACTGAATAGCCTGTCTCTTTTTTCGCAAAATTTAGCAATTGAAGTCCATGGTAATATCAAACCCGATGCCAATGGACTCAAACAACTCAAGCAATATATTCAACATAATGAACATAATTTGCTTTTGGTTGTGATGCCTAAACAGGATTCTGCCAGTTTAAAGTCGAGCTTTTTCCAAACTGTTGAAGCCAATGGTGTCGTGGTTTCATTGACTGCGAATTATCCGCAAGATCGCCAACGGATTTTGTCTGTAGAAGCTGATCAATTGGGAGTTCAATTGAATCAGGATGCATGGACATGGTTAGAACAGCACCATGAACATAATCTTTTGGCAGCCAAAAATAGCTTGATGCGGGTCGCTGATACATTCCCAGATTTAAAACAGATTGAAATTGAACACTTACAACAATGTTTACAAGATCAATCTCGCTATAGCACTTTTGATTTGAGTGATGCATTACTTTCTGAAAATTTAGCATTATCGATTAAAATTTTTCAGTATTTGGTCGAATCTGGTGAACCGAATAGTTTAATTCTGTGGACGATCAGTAAAGAAATGCGTCTTTTGATGCAGTTATATGAACAACCGCAAAATGCACTTCAATTGGGAATTTGGAAAACCAAAGTTTCTCATTATCAACAAGCACTTAGACGTTTAAACCCACGTAACTTCTTGAATTGGCCTCAGCTTTTGTTGCGTATTGATGCTGCAATTAAAGGATTAAGCAAAGAAAACCCTGAACATTTGATTCAGCAGTGCATTGCCGAACTGTGTGGGAAAACATTATTTATCAACACTTAAGCTTAGGTATTACAAATATTTAAGCTTCATACAGAAAATAAGTATCATTTCTATTTATTTAAAAAATTCACGCTTTATCCTTAATTCATCATTATAATTTGATCAATTTTCAAATCATCCATTTTATCGCTATGCCAAAAATAAAACCTGCAAAAGCCATTCTAATAGCGGTCTGTGTTGCCATTATTGCAACCATCTCTTGGTTTATACTGAAACCTAAAAATGAACAACCTCAATACATTACAGCAGAAGTCAGTCGTGGAGACATCGAAGATTCTGTCCTTGCAACAGGTGACTTAGAAGCAACTAAGATGGTGAGCGTCGGTGCACAGGTTTCTGGTCAGGTCAAAAAGATGTATGTGAAATTAGGTGATCAAGTGAAACAAGGTCAACTGATTGCACAAATTGATTCAGTCCGTCAGGAAAATGAATTAAAAACCACTGAAGCCAATATTAAAAATCAACAAGCTCAGTTGGCAACTAAGCAAGCGACATTGGCCAAAGCTGAAGCAGAATATAACCGCCAAAAGAATATGTTTGCTCAAGATGCAACATCAAAAGCCGAATATGAAAGCGCTTTAGCAGCATTTAAAACAGCACAAGCAGATATTGTGGCAATGAATGCACAAATTGAACAATCACGTTTAACCCAAGCAACCGCAAAAGAAGATTTAGGATATACCCGTATTGTTGCGCCAATGGATGGAACAGTAGTTGCGATTGTGACTGAAGAAGGTCAAACCGTAAACGCAAATCAAAGCGCACCGACGATTGTGAAATTAGCAAAATTAGACACCATGACCATCAAAGCACAGATTTCTGAAGCCGATGTCATGAAAGTTGAAGAAGGTCAGAAAGTATATTTCACCACTTTGGGTGATAGTGAGAAAAAACGTTATGCAACTTTGCGTCAAGTAGAGCCTGCACCTGAATCGATCAATACTGAAACTTCAAATAGCTCTTCATCTTCTTCAAGTACAGCGATTTATTATAATGCCCTGTTTGATGTCCCAAATGATGATGGCAAATTACGTATCGATATGACGGCTCAGGTTTACATTATCTTAGCGGAAGCAAAAAATGCACTGACCATCCCAGCAGCAGCATTACAAAGTTCAAATCGTGCGCAACGTTCAGGCAATAAGAATGCGAATGCTTCAACAAGTACAACGCAATCGAGTGGAACACAAAAAAGTCAAAGTAATAAAAATGGCGCTAACAGCAACGAACGCCCTGTACGCCTACAACTGACAGCCGATGAAAAAACACTTGTTGATCAAAGTAAAGCATCTGTTGCAGTCGTTCGTGTCCTACAAGCAGATAACACAACTCAACGTAAACAAGTCCTCGTTGGGCTAAACAATCGTGTCACTGCACAAATACTTCGTGGTTTAAATGAAGGTGAGCAAGTCATTTTAGCAGATGGCTCTGATACATCGAATGATGCTGCTAAGCGTAGCAATCGTGGCGGAATGAGATTTTAAGCATGGATCATAATCATCAGATTGATCAACCTCTATTAGAGGTGAATAATCTGATTCGTGAATTCCCTGCGGGCGAATCTACGATTCAGATTTTAAAAAGTATTAATTTAAAAATTTACGCAGGTGAACTGGTTGCTATTGTTGGGCAGTCAGGCTCTGGTAAATCAACATTAATGAATATTTTGGGGTGTTTAGACCAACCCACTTCGGGTAGCTATCAAGTCAATGGTCGAGAAACCCGTGAGCTTGAACCAGATGAACTCGCACAACTACGTCGTGAATATTTTGGTTTTATTTTCCAGCGCTATCATTTATTGGGTGATTTAAATGCTGCTGGAAATGTTGAAGTTCCAGCGATTTATGCAGGCATGGACCCCACTGTAAGACAAAAACGTGCACATGAAATATTGAGTGATTTAGGTTTAGGCGAAAAAACCCAAAACCGTCCGAATCAACTTTCAGGTGGTCAGCAGCAACGTGTCTCGATTGCGCGTGCTTTGATGAACGGCGGCGATGTTATTCTTGCCGATGAACCCACAGGTGCATTGGATAAAAACAGTGGTGTTGAAGTGATGCGTATTTTACGTGAACTCAATGCCAAAGGTCATACCATCATTCTCGTCACCCATGATATGAATGTTGCTAAAAATGCGACACGTATTATTGAGATCAGTGATGGGAATATTATTTCAGACCGTCCGAATACACCTGAACATGATGATGAAATTGATATCGTTGCAGATGGTGAGCTAAAGTCGAGTCGTAAAAAATCATCGAAATGGCGTTCTGCATTAGATCGTTTTGCTGAAGCTTTCCGCATGGCATTATTGGCTATGAATGCGCATCGTATGCGAACATTTTTAACCATGCTCGGTATTATTATTGGTATTGCTTCTGTAGTTTCAGTCGTTGCACTAGGCAATGGTTCGCAAAAGCAGATCCTTAAAAATATCAGCAGCTTAGGAACCAATACCATTACGGTATTCCAAGGTCGTGGCTTTGGTGATAATTCTAAAACAGCACAGTTTAAAACACTGGTTCCTTCCGATGCCGATGCATTGTCTGAACAACCCTATGTTGAAGCTGTCAGCCCAACTGTAAATAGTAGTGTCACAGCACGTTTTAAAGAAATTGAAGCTTCAGCCACTGTCAATGGTGTAAGTAGCGACTTCTTCAATGTAAAAGGTTTAACCTTTGCATCAGGACAAGCTTTTGATAAACAAAGCGTGACTCAACGTGCTCAAGACGTTGTGATTGATTCAAATACTAAAAAAACCTTCTTTAGTGATGGTACTGATCCGCTTGGACAAGTGATTTTACTGGGTAGTGTTCCGAGCCGCATCATTGGTGTTGTAGATGCACAGCAAGGCATGATGGGAAATTCTGACAGTCTGAATGTGTATTTACCCTATTCAACCGTGATGAGCCGTATGTTAGGTCAAGCCAATGTACGAAGTATTATTGTCCGAGTAAAAGATGAGTATCCAACTGCTGTTGCTGAAAATGCCATTCTTGCTTTACTTGAACAACGTCATGGCGCTCAAGACGTCTTTACCCAAAACTCAGACAGTATCCGTGAAACGATTGAACAAACTACTCAAACAATGACTTTGCTGGTTTCTGCAATTGCAGTGATTTCACTGGTGGTGGGAGGTATTGGTGTGATGAATATCATGTTGGTTTCTGTGACTGAACGTACTCAAGAAATTGGTGTGCGTATGGCTGTCGGTGCTCGCCAAAGCGATATATTGCAACAGTTTCTCATTGAAGCCATTTTGGTGTGTATCTTAGGCGGTATTTTAGGGGTTCTGCTCTCTTTGGGTATTGGTCAGTTGATCAGCCAAATTGCCAAAGGCTCATTTCAAATGGCCTATTCAACGACATCGATCATTGCAGCATTTGTATGTTCTACCTTAATTGGTGTGGTGTTTGGATTTATTCCTGCACGTAATGCAGCACAGCTCAATCCTGTCGATGCATTGTCCCGTGAATAATCAAAGAATAAGGAAAATATTCATGCAAATGAATTTAACAAAACTTGCAACTGCCCTCATTCTTGGAAGCTCATTGGTTGGCTGTGCGGCTGTGGTTAAAACACCTTACCAAGCACCTACCGTACAAACACCGAATAGTTTTGCTTATGACAATGCGAAATCTCAGCAAATTCAAGCGGAACTCTATGCAGATCAGTGGTGGACGTTGTTTGGTGATACTCAATTGAATCAATTGGTTGATCAAGTGATTCAACGCAATGCAGATTTAGCTGTTGCAGGAATCAATTTACAAACTGCACGCTTAAAAGCTGGTTTGGCACGTGATCAGCAAGGGCCACGTGTCAGCTCAGGTGTATCGACAGGACATAGTTTTGATCTAAATTCGGGTGATGATGCTGCCAAAGGTGTATCTGTAAATGCGGGCGTCAGTTATGAATTAGATTTATTTGGCAAACTGGCACGTCAAACTGAAGCTGCAAAATGGGAGTCTTTAGCCACTGAGCAAGATTTGCAAGCTACGGGACAGACTTTAATTGGAACAACTGCAAATTTATATTGGCAATTGGGCTATTTGAATGAACGCTACAGCACGGCGCAACAAAGCTTGGCGGCAACACAAAAGACCTATGAACTGGTACGCACACAATATCGTGCAGGCGCTGTTTCAGGTTTAGACTTGACGCAGGCTGAGCAATCGGTGCAAAGCCAAAAAGCCAGTTTAAGCCAAATTGAGCAACAACGAGTTGAAACACGTACTGCTTTAGCGGTGCTATTACAAATCCCCGTGCAACAGTTGAATATTCAGGAACCTCAGCGTTTACCACGAATTAGCCTGCCGAATATTGCTGCTGGCTTACCTGCGGAGATTTTGTCACGTCGCCCTGACTTACGTGCGGCTGAATTGCGCTTACGTGAATCTTTAGCATCGAAAGATGCAACCAAAGCCAGTTACTACCCTTCGATCAGCTTAACTGGAAGTTTAGGCTCGACCAGCACTTCTTTGACCAATTTATTGAAAAATCCTGCGCTGACTTTAGGCGCGAGTCTAAGCCTGCCTTTTCTTCAATATAACGATATGAAGAAAGATATCAAAATCAGTGAATTGGACTATGAGAAAGCCATTGTTCAGTATCGTAATACTTTATATCAAGCCTTTGCAGATACTGAAAATGCACTGTCGAATCGTAGTGAATTAGACAAGCAAGTTGCTTTTCAACAAAAAAATTTAGAGCTTGCTGATAAAACGGAGCGTTTAACAGAAGTACGTTATCGCAATGGTGCAATAGCGTTAAAGAATTTATTGGATGCTCAAGAAACCACACGTAATGCACGTCTAGCCTTAGTTCAAACTAAGCAAAGCCAATACAATGCATATGTAGTGTTGATGCAAGCTTTAGGCGGAAGTCCAATTAAGTAACGATCTTAAAACGCAAAAAAAGCCCTATTAAGGGCTTTTTTATGCGGAATTTAGAATAATTAGTATAAAAACTTATTCACTATCCATCATCGATTGGCTCATACCCACAGTATTGAAACCAGCGTCGACATAAAGAATTTCACCCGTAATACCATTTGCCCATGGTGAGCAAAGGAATAACGCAGCATTACCGACATCTTCAATCGTCACATTACGTTTTAATGGCGCAATTTTTTCATTGGCATCTAACATTTTACGGAATGATTTAATACCAGAAGCAGCCAAAGTACGGATCGGCCCTGCTGAAATTGCGTTTACACGAATACCTTCAGCACCTAGGCTTGAAGCCAAATAACGTACACCCGCTTCTAATGATGCTTTTGCCATACCCATAACGTTGTAGTTTGGCATTACAGATTCTGAACCTTGATAAGTCAATGTTAGCAAACAACCTTGACGTGCAATCAATAACGGTTTTGCAGCACGTGCCATTGCGACAAAGCTATATGCGCTAATATCATGTGCAACTTTAAAGCCTTCACGGTCAGTCACATCAGTAAAATCACCATCAAGGGTATGCGCTGGCGCAAAACCAATTGAATGCACAACACCATCTAAACCGTCCCAATGTTTTGCTAATTCAACAAAAGCATTGTCAATGTCAGCATCATTTGCAACATCGCAAGGAAAGACCAATTGTGAACCGAATTGTTCTGCAAATTCATCAACACGTTTTTTTAATTTTTCATTTGGATAAGTAAATGCAAGTTCTGCACCTTCACGGTGTAATGCCTGAGCAATACCAAATGCAATGGATAATTTACTCGCAACGCCAGCAATTAAAAAGCGCTTACCTGCCAATAGTCCTTGTGCCATGAAATTCTCACTTGATAATGTTTGCATGCATAATGCCAAGACTTTGCACAGAACAAAATTGCATAATGCATCTTTTTTCGAAAGTTTACGAAATAATAAAAAATCGCGCCAATGAGCGCGATTTTTGTTTTACTTAGATTTGAATGGATTCACTCAAATTAATCATCGCCCTGAAGCAAGCTAAATAAGCGCATGAATGAATAATACATCCAAACCAAAGTTGCCAATAACGCAATACCACACAACCATTCAAAGGCTTTAGGCGCACGTTGTGCCGCAGCAGATTCAATTAAATCAAAATCAAGAATCAAGTTAAGTGAAGCAATAACAGCAACAAATGCAGCAAAACCAAGACCTAACCAGTTACTTTCAAAGATGAAAGGAATGCTTGAACCAAAGGCTAAACGCATCACAAACTGCACCACAAAAACCAATGCGATGGCAATTGTCGCAGACATCACAACTGATTTAAATTTCTCAGTCGCACGAATAATTTGGAATCGATATAGCCCAAACATTACCAAAGTGGTTACAAATGTTGCTAACAGGGCTTGTAATGGCACACCTGGAAATTTCATTTGGAAAATAACAGATATACCACCCAAAAATGCGCCTTCAAAGAAAGCATAAGGGATTGCTAAAACACGTGCAGTATTCGGTTTAAAAGTGGTAATTAACGCCAAAATCAAGCCACCAATTGCACCAACCATTGCAGCAGCGTAGGCAATACCAATATTTAAGGTACTAAAACTATAGAAAAAAATCCCTAAACCAAGTACAGCTGCAATCACAGTCAATAAAACTGATTTTTGAATTGCACCTTGTACGGTCATAGGTTCTGCATAATCCGCATACGTTTCCGCACGCGTTAAAATTGGGTTATTACTTTGCATAGTCAATCTCTTTGTAATAATTCAAATATAAAAGGATATTAAAACGTTTTATGTGCAAACAATTTGAATTGCTTGCTATTTTTTGTAACGCATCATAAAAAATCATTGGAATGAGTATAACTTAAAAATGCAAAATGAAAAGTGATTAAAAAAGAGGCTAATCAAGCCTCTTTATACACTGACATTAGGGTCTGTTGACAATTCGTCTATGTTTGCGACTATGAGTGTTTTTTAGACGATACTAGGCGTGAAATACGAAATTTAGTCATTCTAAATAAGTAGTTCACAACAACGTAGCGTCAAAAAACACTCTAGTCCCGAAGGGTTGTGGCTAAAATTATCTCAGCCTTCGTTATGAAACTTGAAAATAGTCTCGCTATTCTCTTCGTTTCATTCCTCGTCTGCTCAATTTTAGCTTACAACGCAATCCATTTATGAAATGTCAACAGACCCTAGTCATTTAAAAATAATTAAATTAAAGCTTAATTATCAATCTTGATTCGTAATAAAAAAATACTGACGATAATATTTGAGTTCTGCAATCGAATCACGAATATCATCCATAGCCAAATGCGAAGCATTTTTCTTTAAACCACTCATAATTTCAGGACGCCAGCGTTTTGCTAACTCTTTTACAGAAGATACATCCAAATTACGATAATGGAAAAATTGTTCAAGTTCAGGCATTAAACGATGCATAAAACGGCGGTCTTGGCAGATCGAGTTACCGCACATTGGTGAAGTTTTTGGATTCACCCATTTTTTCAAAAACTCGATGGTTTGCTGCTCAGCATCTTGTGCAGTGAGTTTACTACGACGTACACGTTCAATCAGACCTGATTGACCATGTTGTTTGGTATTCCACTCATCCATTGCATTTAGAATTAAATCAGACTGATGCACAGCAAGTACTGGCCCTTCCGCTAAGATATTTAAATGATCATCGGTTACAATGGTTGCAATCTCAATGATCTTATCGTTATCTGTATCCAGACCTGTCATTTCAAGGTCGATCCAAATGAGGCGGGTATCAGCGGTGCTGCTCATATAATGCAATCTTATTCGGTTATAAAATAAGAATAGTAGCAAATTTCTAGCATCTTCGCTGTAATTCATTCGCCCATCATGTTATTTTTGCCTTTCAATATGCATGGTTTTTTAGGATATGAATGGCTTTAATTCGTAAACGTCGTTTAACTGAACAGCAACAACGTCGCATTCAGAAACAACACAAAACACGTCAAGAAGAAATCGACACGTCAAATGACCTTGAAGGTCTTGTTGTTCAACATTATGGACGACAACTCGAAGTACAAGCACTTTCAACTCCAAGTCATCATCCTGAAAAACCACAAGTCAAAACTGGCGAACCTGAACCTTTTTGGAAACCGATTGAAGTGGGTAGTGTATGGCGTTGTCATACGCGTACCAATTTAGAATTATTGGTAACTGGCGATAGGGTCAAATGGCAAGCTGACCCAAATACAGGTTTAGGCATTATTACGGCGATTCATCCGCGTACTTCGCTTTTGACCCGACCTGATCGTTATCATAAAGTTAAACCTGTGGCTGCAAATATTAGCCTGATTGTGATTGTTTTTGCTGCTTTACCTGAACCTGCACCGACTTTAATTGATCGCTATTTAGTGGCGTGTGCAGATGCCGATATTCCTGTTTTATTGGTATTGAATAAATCTGATTTACTCAAAGAAAATGATCCAATTTTAGCTTTGCTGAAAGAATATCAAGATTTAGGTTATGAAGTTTTAATCACCCAAGCTGAAGGTGATCTGAGTGAATTAGCACAACGTTTAGACAATGAAACGGTTGCCTTTGTCGGTCAATCAGGTGTAGGTAAAAGTTCATTGATTAATATCATTGTTCCAGACGCAGCACAAAAAACCAATATTATTTCTGAAAACTCAGCATTAGGACAACACACCACCACTTCTACACGTTTAATTCGTTTTGGGGAAAATGGTGCGTTGATTGATTCTCCCGGAATTCGTGAATTTGGACTTTGGCATTTAGATTTAGAAAAAATCGATGCAGGCTTTCCTGATATTGGCAATTTCTTAGGGCATTGCCAGTATCGAAATTGTACACATACTCATGAAAAACAATGTGCGCTTAAAAGTGCCGTTGAAAATGGCGATATTTTAGCCAGACGATTGGACAGTTATTTGCGATTAATTGAAGAAATCACTGATGCGCAACAAAAAAGTTAAATTTCTTTAGATCTAACCTTGAAGCGGTGATTTTGATCACCATATATATACGCTATACTCGACACAATTTTTGATTGTAATTAGGTGACTTGTGGAACGCTGGCTTGAGTTTATGGGGAATCACCCCTTCTTATTTGGTATTTTAGGGGTACTCATTGTTTTGTTCTTTATTTTTGAAGGACAACGTAATGGTCGTAAAATTTCACCACAATCATTGGGTATTTTAGTCAAAGCTAAAAATGCCATGCTTGTTGATTTACGTGATGCTAAAGATTTCCGTGAAGGTCATATCAGCGGTAGCCGTAATATTCCATATAGCCAAATTTCAAGTCATATTGAAGAGTTAAAAGCTGCAGACCGTCCAATCGTGTTTATCTGTAACTTAGGTCAAGTTGCAGGTACAGCATTGCAACAGGTTGGTCATGCGGATAGTTACCGTCTTGATGGTGGTATTAGCAATTGGAAAGCTCAAGGCTTGCCATTAGTTAAAGCTAAGAAATAAGCTAAAGGAGTTCAACATGACCGCTGAAGTAAAAGTTTATTCAACAACTTTCTGCCCATATTGCGTACGTGCAAAATCTCTACTTGAGCGTAAAGGGGTTGCTTTTACCGAAATCAATCTCGATCAAGAAGCACCAGAAGTAAAGGTTGAGCTGATGCAAAAAACCCGACACCGCACAGTGCCACAAATTTTTATCAATGATCAATTCATTGGCGGTTTTGACCAGCTTTATGCTTTAGAAAAAGATGGCAAACTCGACGAATTACTTGGTTAACACACGAAAAATTGAAGGAATAAATAATGAGTGAAGAACAACAAGCTCAACCACAACTTGCTTTAGAACGTATTTACGCTAAAGATTTATCTTTTGAAGTACCTGGGGCTCAAGTTTTTACAAAAGAATGGCAACCTGAGTTGAACATCAACTTGTCTTCTGCTGCTGAAAAAATTGATGACACGCATTTCGAAGTATCTTTAAAAGTTGTTGTTCAAGCGAATAATGCTGGTGATACAGCATTTATCGTAGATGTAACACAAGCAGGTATTTTCTTGATCGATGGTATCGAAGAAGATCGCCTTCCTTACATCTTAGGTGCTTATTGCCCAAATATTTTATTCCCTTTCCTTCGTGAAGCGGTGAATGAACTTGTGACTAAAGGTAGTTTCCCTCAATTGCTACTTACTCCAATCAATTTTGATGCAGAGTTCGAAGCAAATATGGAGCGTGCTCAGGCCACTGCTGCTGAAGGTCAAGCTTAATTTCTTAGATTCTCAATCTGAGATTAAGTTTGAAAAGACCGCTTTATGCGGTCTTTTTTATTACGGATGGAAAGTGTTCTCAATTTTAGTACGAAATCGTGAATTTATCTTTTATTCTCCTACTCAACAATCGTTCTAAAGGTCAGATTAACACGTGCGGTAAATACCTTTTTTGTCGGCGCTAAACGATGTAACCAATACGTTTGAGTCACATCTTTCATCACTAGTAAACTGCCATGCGCTAAGAAAATTTCAACTTTTTCCTTACTTTGCTTATGTTTAAAAGAAAATTTACGTTCCGCACCAAAACTCAAGGAAGCAATTGCACCATTCTTCTTTAAATCCGTTTCTCCATCACTATGCCAAGCCATACCTTCAGCACCCGTATGGTAAAGATTGAGTAAACACGAATTAAAACTTTCACCCGTTTTTTGTTCAATGATTGCTTTCAGTTCTAATAATTCAGCTGTCCAAGCGAGCGCATATTTTTGCGTATTCGAATAGGTATACTCAAATGCTTGATCGCCATACCAAGCCACTTTTCTTTTCGTAGTAATGGTTTTTCCAAAAATAATGGCTTGATCATGTTGCCATGCAATTGTCGCCAACAATCGTTCTAAATAATAATTGGCTGTGATCTCATCAAAAATTTTACCGTAATAATTCACCGTACCATCTTGGGGTAACAGATTTGTATTTGCATGGATTTGTGGATGACATAAATCTAAACTGATCTGTGATGATTTTTGCTCAGATTTACTCATAACAATGCCCTACTTCCCAGCCAATCATTGCAGTTTTACGATGACGTCCCCAATGATATTCACCTAAAGCACCTGTCGCCTGAATCACACGATGGCATGGGATCAAGAATGCAACTGGATTACTGCCAATGGCTGTGCCTACAGCACGAGAAGCTTTGGCATTGCCGATCTGCTCAGCTAAATCACCATAACTGACTAATTGTCCCGCTGGAATTTTCAATAAACTTTCCCAAACTTTTAGCTGAAAATCCGTTCCTTTTAAATGGAGTTTTATTTTCGGTAATGCCTGCTCATGTGAATTTACATGTACGTTAAACGCAGACAATGCATTGTTTTGCAAATCATTTTCACCTTCAACGAACTGAGCATTGGGAAATTTTGCAACAAGTTGTTGTAATGCTAGATCTTTATGGTCTGCAAAGGTAATTGCACAAATTCCCTTTTGAGTAGACGCAATGAAAACCTGTCCAAATAAAGTTTCTGCAAAACGATATTCGATAACCAATTGCGCACCACCATTTTTATATTCAGCAGGTGTCATTCCTTCGATTTGAATAAACAAATCATGCAAACGACTTGAACTTGATAAGCCTGTATCAAATGTAGCATCTAAAATTGAATGATCATGTTCAAGAATTTTCTTGGCATGTTGTAAGCTAATAAATTGCAAAAATTTCTTTGGACTCGTTCCAGCCCATTCAGTAAATAAGCGTTGAAAATGTGCAGGACTTAAATGAACATGTGCAGCTACTTCATCTAAATTAGGCTGATCCTTAAAATTTTGCTGAATATATTCAATTGCTTGAGCGATGCGTTCAAATTGTAATTGCTTTTGCATATTGATATACCTATTTATCTACTGTGAATCATTAGCCTAGCAATAGAATGTTTGAAATGAAATCCAGATCATGCGCTATTCACATCATCAATCAAGCCATTTGAAAATATGTAGAGGCTTTGAATTTATAGATGATATGGAGATTAAATAACAAAAAACCGCAAATCTATGCGGTTCTTAAAACACGAATATTCACAATCAATGATAAATCTTATGGCCCTGATCACGAATCTCAGCGATCTTTTTACCTTCCATCTTGGCATGATCTAAATGACCACCTTTCACTAAAGCTTGTGTCTTATCAATCTGTGCAATCAATTGATCAAACAATTGTGTAGATGTTGGCGCACTTGCATCACCACGACCTTTTAACTTCACTTTTTTTGCATCTGTTGCAGCAGCTCGCATATTGTCTAGGGCTTTATTCGCATCGGCCGCATTGGTGGTTTGATTAAACGCTTTGTAGTTTTTGCCTAGCGTTTTCATGTTTTGTTCTAAGTCTGCTGCAAAACTCATTGAACTCATCGTGAATGCAGAAACGAGCATAACGGTGGCTAAAGTTTTTTTGATCATCGTGATCATCCTTTAAAACTGTGGCTATTGTAGATTAGGGTTTATTATCCATTTTCAGTGTTAAACATAGTTTAAAACGGCAAAGAATAGCAATTAAAAAATGCAACGAATTCGTTGCATTTTCATTACTTCAATCTCTCAAGTAATATCAATCTGTAAAATTAATTTACACCAATATTTCTTTCAAATTAACTAAATACAATGAAATTATTTTTTTCATCAACTAAAAACACGGTGATGCTATCGCGTTAAGCGGCATAGATGTCGCCGTTGAGCGGAGGTACAGGACGTACTTCTCGCTCAATAAAGGATTTTTGTAACTTTTGATCCTGCAAAAGTTAAAGATTGCCTACACAAATTAACTTAAACTTTTCAATATTAAATACGGCAGTACATACCCTATATTCATTAAATCTTTTAGATTTAAATGCTTAAACAGGCTCAATTTCATGGTGCAAAGCGTCATGAATCGCTTCAACCAATTGTTGTGCAATATCCTGTTTAGATGCTTTCTCCAAATCACGCTTTTCCATTTGATATTGCTCAGCAAAGAACACGACCATTGCATTTTGATCCGAAGCAAAACCAATATCTGCACGAGAAACATCATTACACGCAATCATATCCAATTTTTTCGCCACTAATTTCCCAGCAGCATATTCTTCAACATTACGTGTTTCTGCTGCAAAACCAACCATGAATGGGCGTTTATCTTGTTGTGCAATCGTCGCCACAATATCAGGGTTTTTCACAAGTGAAACGTTCAGCTCATCGCCTGCTTTCTTGATTTTATGCTCTGAAACTTCCGCCACACGATAATCCGCCACGGCAGCTGTTGCGATGAAAATATCACAGCCTTCTTCAAGCTGATGCATACTTTCATCGAGCATTTTAATCGCTGAAGATACATTGATACGACGTACACCATTAGGTGTTTCTAAACTTACAGGCCCTGCTAATAAGGTAACTTTTGCACCTGCGCTATAACATGCCGCTGCAATCGCAAAACCCATTTTCCCAGTACTGTGGTTTGAAATATAACGTACAGGATCAATGGCTTCACGTGTTGGTCCCGCAGTGATTACCACACGTTTCCCTGCCAGTAAGCCAAATTTTTCAGCAATTGCACGTTGTGCTTGATGAAAATAATTTTTGACTTGTTCTGCCAAATCCTCAGGTTCAGGCATACGCCCTAAACCTACATCACCGCATGCTTGCGAACCTGCACCAGGCATAATCACATGTACACCATCTTCAACCAATGTATTTAAATTACGTTGTGTTGCTTTGGCTGCCCACATCTGCTGATTCATTGCAGGTGCAACCCACACAGGCGCTTTGGTCGCTAAATATAAAGTGCTGAGTAAATCATCCGCCAGACCCGTTGCAAACTTGGCAATGGTGTTACAGCTTGCTGGTGCAACTAGAATTAAATCTGCCCACCGTGCTAATTCGATGTGCCCCATCCCAGCTTCTGCTTCAGGGTCTAATAATTCGGTATGCACTGAATTTCCAGACAACGCTTGAAATGTAAGTGGCGTGACAAAAGACTGTGCGCCTTTGGTCATGACCACACGGACATTAAAGCCATAGTCTTTTAAACGGCGTACCAAAATTGCACTTTTATAGGCAGCGATACCACCCGTAACAGCGAGAATAATGTTTTTATTAGAAAATACACTGAGATCGAAACTCACGATCAGGCCACCTTTCTATTGCAGTGGCGCTCACAATATCATTAAATAGCGCATCTCCCAAGCGCTGCAAGGGAGAAAAAGCAAAAGTAAAATAAATTATAAATGTGAAGAATAATGAATCATTCAACCTCAAAACCAGCACCTACTTCCAACAGTAACCATTCCATCAAGCAATGGCCTGAACAAGAACGCCCTCGTGAACGTTTGCTCTTACAAGGTGCGGAGAGCTTATCTGATGCAGAACTATTGGCGATATTTCTAAGATCAGGCTCAAGACAACATTCTGCTGTTGAATTAGCACGTCTTCTCATCCAACACTTTGGTCATTTAAATGCCGTTTTTGATGCATCACTGGATGAATTAAGACAATTTCATGGTATTGGTGATACCAAGTATTCACAGCTCATGGCAGTGAAAGAGTTAGGCCGACGTTATTTAAAACATCATTTAGATCAAGGCTTAGATCTAAGTCGTTCAGATTTAATTCGAGATTATTTAAGATATGAGTTAATTGGAGAAAATCAGGAAGTGTTCGCCGTGCTATGTTTGGATAGCCAATTACGTAAACTCAGTTTTAAAAAATTATTTTTTGGTTCAATCAATTATTGTAATATTTCGATCAACCAACTGTTGCGCTATGCCATTCAAAAACATGCAACCTATATTGTCATCGCACATAATCACCCTAAAGGATTAGCAAATCCTTCACGTGAAGATTACAACTTAACCCAAGAAATTTTAAAGGCCTGTCAACTGCTTGAAATAGAGTTATTGGATCATATGATTATCGCTTCTGAACGCAGTTATTCCTTTGCAGAGCATGGCTTGATCAAATCGAAGACTTTCCCTGCGATTGTTATTGACAAGTCCGAATGAAGCAGTGAAGATCACTAAAAAATTATAGACTCAAAAACATGATTGTCCGCGAGCAAAACGACACCTTTAAACTACTATTCTCATGGCGAGGCACAATTTTACCCAAAGTTTTGCCGCCACTCGGCTTTGTGATGCTGATTTCTGCCATCGTTGGTGGAATTGAATATACGGATATCTATCGCTTTCCTGAACTTCCTTTAGTGGGATTCACTTTAATTGGTGTTGTACTGTCTATTTTTTTAGGATTTAAAAATACCGCATGTTATGACCGTTGGTGGGAAGCACGTAAACTTTGGGGTATGTTGATTGCCAATGCACGCCATTTTGATCGTGATTGCCGTATTTTCCCACAAGGTCGTCGTGAACGCATCATTCAACATGTTATTGTTTATGCAAATGTTTTAAGAGATCGTCTACGCCATCAAACCGCTACACCTGATGCTTTAATCGAAACCAGTGGCATGAGTCAGCAAGCCATCACCCAATTGTATCAACAAGCCAATGCACCACAATACACGCTCAGTTTGATTCAATGGGAGCTTATGCAAGCACTTAAAGAAGGTGAAATTTCCGATATTATTTATACGCAACTGAATGAGCATGTAAATGAGTTAAGTTTGGTTCAAACAGGTTGTGATCGAATTGCAACCACGCCTTTACCTTTTGCTTATTCAGTTTTGTTAAATCGTACTGTGTATTTTTTCTGTTTTATGTTGCCATTTAGCTTAGGCTCTTTATTGGGTTTAGCGACGCCATTATTGGTGGGCATTTTAGCTTATACGTTTCTTGGGCTAGATGCTTTAAGCACTGAAATTGAAGAACCTTTTGGTACACAAAGTAATGATTTACCTTTAGATTCAATGGTACGTATGATCGAAATTGAGCTATTGGGTACTTTAGGAAAACCAACCCCGCCACCGATTCAGGCGCAGGATCATAATTTATTGTAAATTTAGAACTTATTAAAAATTACTCTCATCCTCTCTCCATTTAGGACAGAGGATGAGAGTAATAAACAAAAAGAAGAAAATTTTAAATAACAAAACTTTCCCAAATACCCACTTGCCCTTCTTTTACTCGTGGAATACTGCCTAATTTAATCCAAGGCATATTATCACCATGAAAATCACTTCCAACAGAAACCTTTAAATTAAACTGTTCAATCAAACGATCCACCATTTGACGAGTCGAAGTAGATTCTATTGCAGGCGGCAATTCAATTGCATCACCACCATGTTGAGCAAATAGTTCAATCAAATAGCGAATATTGGTCGCTGATAAGTCATAACGCGTTGGATGCGCTAATACTGCAAAGCCTTGACTATCATGAATCACTTGAATCGTTTCAGCTAAACCTAGACCATCAAATTTCACATAGGCTTTTTTGCCTTCTTTAATATATTTATCAAAAGCTTGCTGAGGACGCTGTACCATTCCCTTTTCCACTAAGGTTTTGGCAATATGGGTACGAGTAATACGGTCAGGTTCACCATCCACCTTTGCCACAACATCTGCATAAATATCCTGATGAATTAAAGGGATAAGTAAGTCACAGATCTGTTTCGCACGTTCTGCACGGATTTTTTTTTGTTCAGCTAAAAGCCGTTGTAAAGGCTCATGGTTTTGCATATTGAGTGCCACAATATGCACCCCATAACTCTTCTTGATTGAAGGTCTAGACCACTGGCTGGAAATTTCTACACCAGAAATAATTTGAATTGGTTGATTTTTTGCAACTTGTTCAGCTTGTATTAAGCCATCCATGCTATCGTGGTCCGTCAATGCAAGCGTATGGATGCCTTTTTCAAGCGCAGCCTGCACCAATAACTCGGGAGTCATAGTTCCATCAGAAATATTACTGTGAGTATGTAAATCTACGCCTTGCATCTTTTATACTATCCCATTCACTTGAACAGACTAGATACTTTAACATGAAAGCACTCTTAGACTTTGTGCCCCTCATAATTTTCTTTTATTTGTATAAAACGGTCGATCCTAAAAATACTGATCATCCATTATTACAACTGATCGGATCGGCAGGTGGCGTAAACAACAATAATATTCTAGTCGCAACAACTGGTCTCATTATTTCAATGTTAGTTGTTTACGGTGCTTTATTTGTTTTCCAAAAATTCCGTTTAGATAAACAACAGTGGTTTGTTTTATTTATGACTGTGATCTTTGGTGGAATCACTTTAATGCTGAGTGATGATTTCTACATTCGCCTTAAAGCAGCAATCTTGAATTTAGCTTTTGCAGGTGCATTTCTTCTTTCGCCTTATTTTGGTAAGGATAAAAAACCGCTCATTCAAAGATTATTTGGTCCAGTCTTAGATTTAACTGAAAAAGGTTGGAAAAATCTTAACTTCGCGTGGGCTGCAATGTTTATTGTGATGTCTTGCTTACATGTTTTCTTTGCTTTTTTATTCGCTGGTGGAAAATATTGGGGCGAATTTACAGCATTTGGTGACATGATCGTGATGTTTTCCTTTATCATTATCCAGTTTATTATTTTGCGTAAACACTTTAAGTCTACTGACGAATAATGTGTTTAGCCGATTAGAGAAGTGAAATGCCTTTATTCTTAATTACGTGTACCGACAATGAGGGTACAGTAGAAAAACGTCTTGCAGTGCGTCCACAACATTTAGCACGTTTAGAAAAATTAGATGCTGAAGGACGTGTTATCGTTGCTGGAGCAATGCCAAAAGATCGTGAAAATCCACAAGCAGGTTTTTATGGAAGCACCATGATTCTTGACTTTGAAAGTCGTGAAGCCTTGGATGAATGGTTACAAGAAGAACCTTTCTTAAAAGAAGGGATCTATGGTCATATTGATGTTAAACCATTCAATAAAGCATTGCCTAAAGGATAACAAGATGCGCGTTGTAGTCCAAAGCTTACTTGGTTTTACTTTACTCAGTTCTTCCATACTTTTACCAACAGTATCGGCTGAGCCCGCTCCAACAACTGCCCCTGCAACTCAAACAACGACTGCAACGCAAGCTTCCCCAACGAATCCAGCTGTTGTCGCACCACCTAAGCCAAGTATCATTTCTGCGGTTGCTGGGGCCAATTCTAATATTCAAGCACAGGCATTGGTGCAAGAAAATAAACCATTAACTGCCGAACAAATTGTCAAAGAAAAGGCTTCACAAGAAGCGAAAGTTAAAGCCTTAGTCAAAGATCAAGCGACTCGTTTACAACAGCTTGAGAAAGCCAATCTTGAAGCATTATCACAAAACCAAGAACTGCAATTAAAGAACGATAATTTGGGCGTTCAAGTTCAAGTTTTACAAAGCGAACAAAGTGCACAAATGTTTTTATACGGCGCGGCAACCATTGCTGTCGGCGTACTTTTGGGCTTTCTAATCGCCAGTTATATTTATACCAAACGTCGTCGTCAGTGGTAAGCCGCTGACGTTTCCCTTCTTATTTCATATTCTATTTTCTATTCTTTTCTACATTTAGGATTCATAGCATTGTCAAAAGCCATTCAAACAGCCGATTTAGATTGGCAAAGTATTGATGGAATTGAAGTTCCTATTTCCAAACAATTTGGTGATGTTTACTTTTCTAAAGACAATGGCTTACTTGAAACTCGCCATGTTTTTTTAAATGGCAATGACCTATCCACACGTTTGGCTGACTTACAAGACTTCGAATATTTCAGCGTGGGTGAAACAGGCTTTGGTACAGGTTTAAATATTTTGGCACTCTGGCAACTCTGGCAACAAGTTCGCCCGAATAACCACAGCCATTTACATGCGATCAGCGTAGAAAAATTTCCTTTAAATAAAAATGATTTGATTCGTGCTTTAAATGTTTGGACTGAATTAAAACCTTTAGCCGACCAACTCATTGAACAATATCCTTTACCTATTGCAGGTTGTCATCGCTTAAATTTCCCAAATGAACGTTTTTCCATTGATCTGTGGTTGGGCGATGCGCACGATATTTTTCCTGTCATGCCTAAAACACATTCAATCAATGCATGGTTTTTGGATGGTTTTGCACCGTCTTGCAATCCAGATATGTGGGAAGAAAATGTTTTAAATAATATTGTTCGTCTTTCAGCTTATAGAACAACTTTTGCCTCGTTTAGTGTTGCGGGTGTTTTAAAACGTGGCTTAAAACAACATGGTATTTCTATTTCACGTCCTCGTGGTTTTGGTCATAAACGTGAAATGTTAAAAGCCATTTGGAATGCTCCTGAGCAGTTAGAAAATAACCTGTCTGAAAATGATTTCGATCTTTTAACAGATTCAATTCAAAAAAAAACTGAATTAATTCACACTACTGATTTTAAACAACGTCAAATTGCGATTGTAGGGGCTGGAATTGCGGGTTTAAGCTGTGCATGGGGTTTTGCTCAACGAGGACACCAAGTCACGATTTATGACCAATTAGAACCTTTGGCGGGTGCATCTGGAAATCCACTTGCCTTACTCAATCCGAAACTCAGTCCGATTGAACAAAGTGCTGAACATTTAATGACTTTGGCATGGCAACATGCATTGAATTATTATCAAAAATTTAAAGCCTTCCGACCGATTGCTGTCAATCAATTGGCACTTAAAAATCCAGATGAATTGCTACAACTTGCTCAGCAATATCCACAAGATTTACTCAAAGCACAAACAGCGAATGAATTAGAAATCGAAACAACTTTTGAAAGTTTACAACTGACTCAAGCAGGTTCAATTTACCCACATTTATTGAGAGATCAGATCTTAGAACATCCTCTAATCACATTTAAGCAGGCTGAAATTGAAAATATTCAACAAAATACTTATCAGCGTTTAGAAATTAATGATGTTCAACAAAATCCTCTTGGTATTTTCGATCATGTGATTATCTGTTGTGCCAAAGAAAGTAAACGGTTTTTTAAAGATTTCCCGACTCTCAAACCTATTCGAGGACAAGTCAGTTGGGTCAATAACCAAGATCATGCTTTAAATACTGAATCGGCTTATAGCTATGGTGGTTATTGCATGCAACTGAATGATCAGCAGCTCATTCTCGGCGCATCATTTTATCCAAATCGCGATGATGATGACGTTTTGATCGAAGACCATGTGCATAACTACAATCTTATCCACAGTGTCTTCCCAGATTATGCAAAATCCTTAGCACCAGCCGAAGAATGGCAAGGTCGAGCTTCTGTACGCGCCCAAACTTTAGATTACTTTCCTATATTGGGAAAACTGGATGATCAGCAGGAAATCTATACGTTTTCAGGTTTAGGCTCTAAAGGTTTTTTATTTGCGCCATTATGTAATGACGTACTCACAGCATTGGTTTTAAATGAAGCCTGCCCGATTCCACAAGAGTTACTCAATAAACTGAGTCCCAAACGCTTTCAAAAGAAAGTAAAAGAAAAAAAGCCATATTATAAACCGCCAAGACCATAAATCAC
This sequence comes from Acinetobacter sp. P8-3-8, assembly GCF_000214135.1. Lineage (GTDB taxonomy): Bacteria > Pseudomonadota > Gammaproteobacteria > Pseudomonadales > Moraxellaceae > Acinetobacter. Next base: position 10,887 of record NZ_AFIE01000041.1, on the reverse strand, counting down.
TGAGTAGCTTAAACAGCTAAATCTAACTCTCCCCCAAATAAGTTCATTCAAAATTTTTATTCAATAAAAAAGCGCCTTTCGGCGCTTTTTTTACGAATCTTGCTCTAATGGCAAACCAGCATCACGTGCAGCACGAGTACCACCCATTAAAACGACGTAGTCACGGGAGCTGTCGAAACCCTCAAGTTTTTCAGCAGCGCGAGGCGCTTTACTACCACCACCACATAGGATGTAAATGGACTGATCCGAATTCACTTGAGTCAAGCTTGCTGCATCTAAACTATCAATAGGCTGATTTACAGCACCTTTGATATGACCTTCAGCATAGGCTTTTGCGTCACGAACATCCCAGATAATTGCATTTTCTGGGAACTCAAATGTTGTAATTTCTTGTTTACGGATCATTGTGCACTCCTTTGATGTAAACAACACTTGGCAAATGAAGAAAACATCCCTAGCATCTCAGATATTCTTTCCATTTGTAAAGGTCTAAACTATGCCATCGTTCGATATTGTTTCAGAATTAGAGATTTTTGAAGTAAATCACGCAGTTCAAAACACGCAAAAAGAGATTGCAACTCGATTTGACTTCCGTGGTCAGGACGTTTCTATCGAAATTAATGAAAAAAATAAAGAAATTAAAATTTCTACAGAAAGTGATTTCCAATGTGAGCAGGTTTATAGCATGCTTGAAAATCATTTCTTTAAACGTAAAATTGATATCCAAGCGCTTGATCCACAAAAAATGACAGCATCAGGTAAAAATGTGATACAAATCATTAAACTTAAAGATGGTCTTGACTCTGATACTGCAAAAAAAATTAACAAAGCCATTAAAGAAAGTGGTGTCAAAGTGCAATCATCTATTCAAGGCGACAAAATTCGTGTGACTGATAAAAAACGCGATACTTTGCAACAAGTGATGGCTTTTCTAAAAGAACAGCAATTTGGTGTGCCTTTACAATTTAACAACTTCAAGGACTAAGGTCTTCATTGCTATAGGTTGAAATATGACTCAGACCAATCGTTTATCTAAAATCGTTAAAGCAACGTCTAAATTTCCAAAAGGAATTCAGAGTACCTTGCTAAGCAAAGCTTTTGGTCGTGTCGTCCCTATGGTAGGCACTGCAAAACTACGTTATGTCGAAGTGACGCATAGTCGTGTCGAAGTTAAACTCGAAAATAACAAAAATATGCAAAACCATATTGGTCAAGCACATGCCTGTGCAATGGCACTTGTTGCTGAAACTGCAACAGGTTTCGTGACAGGCATGAATATTCCAGATTCTTGCATCGTACTCATCAAGAACATGAATATTCAATTTAAACGCCCTTCAAAAGGTGGTTTAACTGCGGTTGCTACATTGACCGATGAACAACGTAAAATGATGCAAGAAACTGAAAAAGGTGAAACCCTTGTTGCAGTAACAGTCACAGATGAGTCAGGACAAGAACCGATTCAATGTGAAATGCTTTGGGCATGGATTTCAAAATCACACCTGAAAAAGAAATAAATGTAAATAAAACTTACTTTTGAGTAAGTTCAAAATTTACTAAAATACTGAAATTCAGTGACGATAATACACTGTAAAATCATTGTGATATCTCTCAAGATGGTGTTCTTAAAACAATCATCTTGAGAATAATCATGCCTAAACTCACTTTCAAAAAATGCTTAATTTCGGGTTTACTTATTTTACCTGTGCTTATGACCGCATGTAGTCAGAACCCTCAGCAATCTGCTACGGCTGTAAACAACCAAACCTTAAATGCCATTTCGATGGTTCAACAAGCTGAACAAAATAAAAAGATTGTGACCGATTTTTACGAAGGCGTATTCTTAAAACATCAAGTTAAAGCATATGCAGATCGATATATTGGCGAACAATATATTCAACATAATCCGCATGTTCCAGATGGGAAAGTACCTTTTGTAAATTATTTCACCCAATATTTCCAAGAAAATAAAGAAGCAAAAAGTGTGATCAAACGTGCTGTTGCAGAAGGTGATTTAGTCTTTTTACATGTGCATTCAACTGAAAATGCACAAGATCGTGGCGTTGCAGTAGTTGATATTTTCCGAGTTGAAAATGGTAAAATTGTCGAACACTGGGATGTTCAGCAAGATGTTCCTGAACCCAGCGCAAATACCAATACAATGTTTTGAGAATGACTCAAAAATAGACATAAAAAATCCCAATCAATATTGGGATTTTTTTATCAAATACAGATAGTGAATTAAGCACTTTGCGAAGCTAAATATTTTTGTTTCACATCTTCTGGAATTTGACGTTTATTCCCAGCAACATCCACGGCAACAAAAGTAAATACCCCTTCTGTTACGCGCTTCGGAGCACGTGAACTATCATGACTATCCCATACTTCAATTTGCATTTGAATTGAAGTATTACCGACTTTCAAAATTTTGGTATAACAAGTAATCACATCACCCACTTTCACAGGAACCAAGAAAGTCATCTGATTAATTGAAATAGTTGCACAACGTCCTTTACTAAAACGCTCTGCGTGAATCGCCCCCGCCAAATCCATTTGTGAAACGATCCAACCACCAAAAACATCACCACTCCAGTTGGTATCTGCTGGCATAGCAATGGTTTGTAAAGACAGTGTACCTTCTGGTTTTACATGAGAATCTGACACAATAACTCCGAGCCCGTGAATTTATTTAAGGGCATTCAATTGTTGATCTAACCATTCTTGTAATTGGTTAGCACGTAAAGCACCGCTTATTCTAGCAACTTCGGTGGTTTTATTCATCAAAACCAATGTCGGAATACTACGAATATTAAAAGCACTACTTAAACGTGGATTTGCTTCTGTATCAATCTTGGCAAAAACAACCTTTGGGTTGCTTTTCGCAACTTCAGCAAAATGTGGTGCCATCATCTTACATGGGCCACACCACTCCGCCCATAGGTCAATGATGATCGGTAAATCACTATTACTCACAAAATTGCTAAAGTTTTGTTCATTTAACTCAATTGGAGCCAGTGGAATTAAATTTTGATGACACTGCCCACAGCTCGGTTGAGCCGTTAATTTATCTTCAGGAACACGGTTTTTAGCGCCACATGATGGACATACAATAATCATCTAGCTCACTCCAATATGTTGATGTAAGAATTCTAATTGGGTCGAAATGGCTTTTTCCAACCATTTCCCATGATAAATATCAAAATGTGCCATATCCCATTCATAATATTGTACAAAAGGTGCAATATTGGTCGCTGTTTCACGACTAGACTCAATGGGGATAAAGCTGTCTTTTTTAGAAGCAATAAACAAAACAGGAATGTTAATACTTCTTACCGTCTGGATCGGTCTAAAACGCATTAAATTGAAAAAAACACGTGCAGGAACTTCACCACTCCAAAAATAATCTGGATTTACAATCGACATATAGCCATTGTAACTCTCTTGGGTTGGAATAAAACACAAATCAAACGGATGCACTACAGGCAATTTTTTCGGCAGCATCCCCACTTTTGCCCCCATATAATCCTGACTAGACAGTTTTAATGCTTTAGGTAACTGTTGGATTGGGAATAATTTTGCTGTTTCTGCACCATCTACGAATGGCACTTGAACCATAATGGCTTGAATGCTTTTCAACTCATTGGCTAGATTTAAAACATATCCACCGCTGAGGGAAGTTCCCCATAAAACGATCTTACGATGATTAATTTTCTTTTGATTAGCGACATAAGCAATCACAGTTCGCCAGTCTTCTAACTGCATCTTCAAAGAAACTAATTCTCGTGGCGAACCTGTACTACCACCCCAGAAACGATAATCAAATAAAACAACAGCATAACCTGCTTGGGCAAACTTCTGTGCATAGGCTACTAATCTAAATTGCCTTAAAGCGGCAAACCCATGTGCCATAATAATCACAGGTGGTTTTTTTATATTTTTTGGTCGATAAAAATCTGCAGCAATGACCTCTTGTCCAATTGGGATATACAGTGGTTCAACTGTATATTCGAACATATGCGCTCCATTGCGTTATCTTATTGATATTTTCTTTTATAAATCTTATGCCATTTAAACTCACTTCTGAGCTTAATGCTATTATGTATAGCATATTCGATTTTAAATCATATTGGAGTGACGAAATGAGTGAAATTGTAGGCTTTGCAGGTCAAATTAATCCTGAACATATTCCTCAAGTGGTTGAAAAGGGTTTTAAATCTGTAATTAATAACCGTCCAGATCTGGAAGGTGGCCCTGAACAACCTACAAGCGCTCAAATTGAAGAGGCTGCACGTGCTGCTGGTTTAGATTATGTTTATCAGCCTGTGGTTGCTGGTCAGATCACTGAAGTTGATGTAAGAACCTTTGCTAATCATTTCAATGAATTGCCTAAACCAGTACTGATGTTTTGCCGCACAGGTAATCGTTCAAATAATTTATATCAAATTGCAAAACAAATGGATTTACTGGACGATTGATCCAAACCAGAAATACGCAAAGCATCCATATTTATGGGTGCTTTTTTCATTTAATGACTAAATTTTATAATTCTTTACAGCTTAGATTTATTCAAACAATTACAATGAGTTTAAATTTAGTATGGGTTTATTTATGAAAATTATCAGTATTTTAGTTCTATCTTGCATATTTCTTTCTGCTTGTAGCTCCATGAATGTCAGACCGACAGTCGGAGTGAGTATGGGGACTTCGATCAAATAAAAAAACAGCGCCGAGGCGCTGTTTTTTAGATAAAAATTAAGGACATGTAGTCGTGTTTATACCATATGGACTATTTAAATTAGGGCCATATGTTCCATCTGTACTATAGTCACTTGATACAGAAGATAAACCTAAATTATAAGTCGTTCTAAATGGTAAAGTCGCTACTTGAGAAGATGCACCAATTTGAATATTCAACCATTGTGCATAAATCTTCGGATAACGAATAACAAAATCAAATTTACCTTCAGAATCCGTCGTATAAGTTGCTGTTGAACCTTGTCCTAAGAAGGTTGGAACTTTTACTGGAATATTAGTTACTTCAGCATTTGAAATAGCAGTAAATGAAGGGTTTACAGGGCAAGTAATAAAAGGATTGGATACTGTAGGCTCAGGGAAGTCATCAGTATTATCCGTAGGTGTTCCATTATTATTGGTTGGGATACCATTATTTAAATAAACATTCGAATTGTTTAAATTATAATATGCTTGCGCTGGCCCCACCCATTTTGCAACTGGATTAGAACCAGGAACAGGAGCTAAAGCCCAAATATAACTACCCTTCTCATAAGAGCGCGGTGCAATATCCATTTCAACTTTTTGGTTTGCCAAAGGCTTACCATCAAAGTCCACAACACTAACCGAAAGATTACGCGTGTAATAGACACCATCTGTAGATGTGCCGGTTTCTGTAGGATTTACACCGATTACGATTGAAGCAATTGGATTTTGTACCGCAGACTGTACAACATCAATACGAGAAACTTGCTGTGCATCAAGATAACCAGTTTCACTGAATTTAGCTGTTAAATTTAAGTTATCTAGATCAAACGCAGTAGCAGTATATCCAGGATTACGTGCATTTTCATCAATCTTAACTTTAAATACGGCTTGTCCATTTTGGTCTGTTGTAAGACCAGATGCACCAACAATAATTGCACCATTACGAGCAAAATCCTCAATACTAAGATTTACGTATTTATTCGCAACACCGCCACCACTCTGATCTACCAATGTTACAGTTACATCAGCCAAATCATTACGCACATTTACAGTTGGCTTATTTGATTCAATTCTTAAATTATAACGAGCCGGTTGAGGGGTTGTGATTACAGGTGAAGGCTTATACGCACTTAAACGATAAATCTGTGTAGTCATTGCACCATTTGCATTGGTATTACTTGCAGTAAGCTCAATACCACTTGCGATGAGCAAATCGCCATCCACAGTCGCTGGATCTATCTCAACAGAGAAATAAGCATTACCATTAGAATCTGTAGTTACCGTTTGAGGCTCACTTGTATTTGTAGAGTGCCCACCACCAGGAGTACCAATGATTAATGTTGCAGCATTATTTGCAGCTAAAGTTACATTTTCATTTTTAACTGGCAGACCGTTACTGTCTAATAGCTGAACGGTTACAATTGACTTATCACCATTGATGCTAAGATTGGTTTTAGATGTTCCAATCGTTAAGTGATTCGGATTTACTGCATCAAAAACACTAAATGCTAATGTAGATTCAAGAACTTCACCTTTAGGATTCTTAATAGCTCCCTTTATTTGAATCGCATTCGGACCTAAATTAAGTAAAGCTTGCTTAGCCGCACTTGAAACTTCTTTTGGAACAATAATCGTGACAGGAACTTGACCATTTGCAGTTGTTACAACTGAATCCGCACTTAATCGAATGCCAGCATCATATGCTTCTTGGTTTAACGTTAAATTAACAGGATATCCCGTGTTTGCCCCAAGCTCATCCTTAACTGCAACTTGTACTTGATAGCTCTTACCAAATTCCAATTCTTTTTTATCAGCAGTTAGACGTAAATTGACAGAATCTTTAGGAATAGCAACCTGAATCGTACCTGTCTGTTGAATACGATCCCCATTATTTAAATTGTTACCAACAACAGCAAAAGTAATACCATTCTTAATTAAATTTGCGTCATAAGCGCCTTCCGCAACTTTCACAGTAAACTCTGCTTCACCTTTACTGTTCGTAGTTACAGTCGAATCAGATAGAGAAACTCTTGATCCCGCTAAACTTGAAAGTGCAATTGCTACAGGAGTATTCGGGATGATTGCACCAGAAGCATCTTTTGCAATAACTTTGACACGAACTTCGCCACCAAGTACAGATACTGTTTGAACATCGTAACTTAAGTTTAAAGCAGCTAAATCTGGAATAACGACAGCAGGCTGAGAAACTTCAACTTTACGTGTAACGGTATAAACTGAACCATCTTTACGTACACCTTTAACCGCAACAGTAATACCATTTGCAATTAAGTTTGCTAATTCAGTTGTATTACTCGCTTTCACATTAAGATTAAACGTAACTTTACCAGTCGCATCTGTCGTAAGCGATGAAGCTGTTGCAAGACTTACACCATTACTCAGTGCAGCATCATTTAAACCTATAGCAATTTTTTGATTGGCTAATATTTTACCATCTGTCCCCGTAGCGTTTACAGTTACAGCAATAGGTTTCTCACTATTTGCAGTTAAAATAAGGCCACCAGGCATATCGACATTTAAATAATCTAAATCAATTTCACCTTGAGCAGTTGGTGCTTTAAAATTGAGATGAGCTGTGCTTGCTGTACCAACACCACTTGTAGGTTTAGCGATAAGTCCAACACCATTCTCAACAAGTGCTTTTTGCTCAGTACTACCACTCGCTTTATATTGATAAGTAAATGTCGCATAACCCGCCACATCAGTAAGTGCTTCAGCAGAACTGGTTAAACTCAAACCTAATTTTTGTAATTCAGCAACTGAATATGCTTGTGCAAAAGTAAGATTTACAGTTTCACCTTTTAAGGCACTACCTTTAATCCCTGTTGCTTTTACTTTAATCGTAATGGTTTGATCTTTTGTAAAATCATATGCAGCATTAATGGGATCAATTGCAAGATAACTTAAAGCTTCTTCAGACTTAGCTTCACTTTCAACAGAAATTTTAATACTGTTCGTTACATTATTATCAGCTGTAAATGTTGCAGTGATTCCAGCTCCCACCAAAGTCTCAACTGCTTGAGGTGTGCTTGCATTGGTTTTTAATGTATAGAAAACATAACCATCTTTATCAAAAGTTTGTTCAACGTTTGAAGTATTGTCACCACCAAAGATCTCTACACCGTTCGAAAGCGCTTCAGCGTTTAAGGTTAACTTAACTTTCCCTTGAGTTGCTTTTTCACCTTTGTTATTAATACCTTTGACTCGAATCGTAACAGAATCACCCTTGGCATTAACTTTATAAGAAGAACCTATTTCCAGACGTTGTAAAGCTTGTTCATTTGATGCAGTTGTATCTGCCGTCGTTACTTTCACAGTTGCTGTTGCAAAAATATCCGCTGTATCAACATAAGTTGCTTTAAGATTAACCCCTTGTTGAGACAAGGCAATTGGATAAGAAGATGCTGATTTAAGGGTAAAGACAGCATATCCCTTAGCATCTGTAGTTACTTCTTGAGCATTAATGCTAACGCCATATACAGCACTATTGTCTGTAAAAGATAACTTAACTTTCTTATTTGCTAGCAGATCACCATTACTATTCTTTGCGACAACAGTAACCTTAGTTGTCCCACCTTGAGCAACAATTGGTGCATCTTCCGTTACAATTTCTAACTTTTGAACAATCTGTGAAACATCTTTAAAAGTAATTGATGCTTTAGCCTGACTTTCAGCCTTAAACTCATCCACTAGTTTAAAGTTCAAATCCATTGATGTTGCGACAAATTTAGAAATATCTTCAGCAGTTAAATCCGAATTTGCCATAATCGTAAATGCAGCATTTCCAGAACTATCCGTTGTTAAGCTAGAACCATTTGCAATTGAGAATTTGCCTTGCATCTCAGCAGGTAAAGCCAAAGAAATAGTTTGATTAGCCTTTACACCACCATTTTTATCTGTAACTTGAGCTGTGATACTTGCCGAACCCTTTGGCAAATTAAGAACAACACCTTGTTGAATTTTAAGGTTATATTCACTTTGAATCGTACTTGTTTTTTAATATTTAAGGTATAAACCTGTTTAATTGTCGTTCCATCTACATTTACAGTAAGCTGTACTTTGCCAGAATCTGTATTTAGTGTAGGAATATTCACTTCAAATACAGCAACACCATTTTCACCTGTTGTTACTTGTGACGTTTTACTGGTCACACCTAACTTATCACTGTCTGCAATTGACAAATTAACAAGCTTTGCTGCAACACCACCTTTATCACTATTTAATGCTTGCACAGCAATTAAGACTTTAGAATTATCACTTGCAATTTCAATAGGTTTCGCATTAGCATCTTGTAAACTAAGATTTAAACTTTCAACAACTGTTTTAGTATCTGTCGTTGAACCGTTTCCTCCAGTGTTATTGTTATTATTGCTATTTTGATCATCATAATAACCGCCACCGCCTCCACCACAGGCAACTAAAGCTATAGAAGAAGCTAGAACTGTAACCTGTGCCCCTAATTTTTTAAAATATGTCATGACTGCATCCATTGTATTTAGTATATGTATTACCCTAAAAAACACTTTTATGGCTTTTACAGGAAATGTACTCAAAACTACAAAAATTTGCAATCTAATACTTAATTTTATTCAAATAAATATATGATTAAAAGATTACTTACAAAGATGCTTTATATAAATGTTTGTTTGATAATTAGTTTTCAATATATTAAGTTAAACTTAACTTGGAGCCCTCATGTACGACATTATCATTATTGGTGCAGGAACTGCAGGGATTAGTGCTTACAAAGAAGCAATAAAATACACATCTAATATTTTAATTATCAATGATGGTCCGTGGAATACAACTTGTGCACGTGTCGGATGTATGCCGAGTAAAGTTCTTATTTCCACAGCCAATAGAATGCATGATATTTTGCATGCTGATGAGGTCGGTTTAACAGTTCAATCTGAAATAGATACCTCAAATGTAATGCAACATGTAAGAAAATTACGTGATCGTTTTACACGAGCAACACTAAAAGATGTTGATAGCTGGAATCCAAAACATAAAATTAATGGACAAGCAAAATTTATAAATCCCCATACAATTGAGGTCAACAATCAATTCTATTCAGCCAAATCATTCATTATTGCTGTAGGTTCAACACCCAATTATGAAGCTGCATGGAAAGAAGAAAATGGAAATAGACTCATTACTTCTGATGAAATTTTCGAATTAGAAGCTCTACCAAAATCAATTGCAATTATAGGAAGTGGAGTCATTGCAATTGAACTTGCGCAGGCAATGCAACGATTAGACGTGAAAACAACCGTATTTGCGCGAAGTAAAAAAGTCGGTGTTCTCAGTAGCCCTCTTCTTCAAGAAATTGCTCAAATAGAGCTTAGTAAAGAATTAAATATCAAATTTGAAATATTACCGAGTTCAGTTAAAAATATTGACAATGATATTGAAATAAACTTTATTGAAAATAGTCAATCCAAACAAATTCATGTTGAATATATTCTAGCTGCCACAGGCCGTCAAAGTAATTTAAAAACATTAAATCTAGAGAATATAGATCCGTCTTTCTCCGATCTAAAAAAATTACCCGTAAATAATGAAACTAAACAACTTGCTAATTTGCCTATATTTATTATCGGTGATGCATTTACACAAACCCCTTTACAACATGAAGCAGCAAATGAAGGAAAATTAGTAATTTCGAGTTGTTTAAACTTTCCTCAGATCTTAAATTTAAAAAGCTTAACTCCATTGGGAATTGTATTTTCCAATCCTGAAATGGCAGTGGTTGGGCTCAATTATGCAAACCTAACTAAATTAGGGGCTGAATTCATAACAGGATATGCATCTTATGAAAAACAAGGACGCGCTTTAGTTTTGGGTAAAAATAAGGGTGCTGTAGAAGTCTATATCGATAAGAATACAAGAAAGCTACTTGGAGCAGAATTATTTATTGAATCAGCAGAACATATGGCACATTCATTAGCATGGATGATTTCAGAAGAAGTCACTCTCGATGATATTTTACAAAAACCATTTTATCATCCGACCTTAGAAGAAGGTTTAAGAACAGCATTTAAGCATGCTCGTAGGCAACTTGATATTGCCCCATAGCTACTATCTGAAATATATCTTAAATACGAACTTAGCTCTATTTTCTTATCTCTTTTTAATTTTAATGCTTTCTTT
>NZ_AFIE01000042.1 GCF_000214135.1 Acinetobacter sp. P8-3-8 | reverse complement strand
GCTGATTTTTTTATTATTCAGTTGTTATTTTTAGCGTTCTTTAAGCTTTAAATGTTTGATCAATAAGTAAATACACAACACGCCTACACCTAAGCAAAATCCAAGGATTCCGACGATGAAACCAAAGTGATCTGACAAAAAACCTGCCGAAATAATAGGGACAATAGTACCAAAATAAGCAATAAACAAATAAGTGGAAACCACAGCAGCACGATTTTCTATATGGGTCATATGATGAATTAAGGCAAAAGCAGCCAACAAACTTAAACCATGCCCCATGCCGACACAAATGACACTGATAAAGAATAACCAGCTCCAATGCATGATCATGCAGATCGAAAGAATCACATAACTTGCAATCAGGAAGATTAAACCCACATTTAACATTTTGTGCATATTGAATGATTTGGCTAGCCATTGCACGGAAGCTGAAATCATTAAAATACTGGCAATGGTTGCCCCACTGACTAATGGCCCATGCCAAGGAATCACATCTTTAATGAAGGATGGTGCTAAGGATGCAAATAAACTAAAAGAACCAAAAGCACAGAATGCACTAAAACTAGTAATATAAAACAAAGGTTTAAATTGTGCTTCAGGTAATTCCAAATGTGGTGACACTGAAAATGGTTGCTTTTCAAAAGATGCTGTTTTAATAAAAAATAGCCCGATTAAACTTAAAATCGCAGCAAAAATTACGGGTAGGTATGGTGTAATCAGTGGTTGTTCTGAAAATTGTGCAATTGCTCCACCTATCAAAGGGCCTAAACCAAAACCAATCACGGTAATAATAGAGCTCAGTTGTGCTGCATTCTGCTTGTGTGAGTCTGGAATGGTGTAAATGAGACCTAACATTGCAGATGTACTGATTAGGCCAGAAGCAATACCAATAATAAAACGTCCAAATCCTAAGTAATAAGTATTTGATGCAAAAACAGAAAGTGTTAAACCAATAATGGCAAAGAATAAGCCGATTTGTAGCGTTCGAATAAAACCAAAGCTGTTGCTGGTACGGCCTAAAAACAACAAAGTAGTCAAACAGCCGAACATGTAGGCGACAAAAATATAAGTAATTTGGCTTGGGAGTAGATGCCAAAGTTGTTGATAAATTGGATATAAAGGACTAGCTAATGCCGTACCAATGGTTCCAATGCACAAGGCGAGGCTGATCATTAAAAATGGTCGCCATGATTGCTGATTCATGAGTTTTGAACTGTATAGGCAAATAAAGATTGCGCATAAAAAAAGCCAAGCTCTAGCGAATTGAGTTTGGCATGGAGGAGTTGGATAATTTAAAAAGATTAAAACTTAATCAATATAAGGTCAATTGATTTTTAACTGTTTGTTATAAAATTATGCATAACGTTTTAATAATTGAATAAATGTTTGTAATTCATCTCCATGGGATGTTGAGTCAGAAATTACATGTTCTCTTAAATGAGCTTCAATTAATTCATTCATTAAACCATTCACAGCCCCTTTAATTGCTGCAACTTGTTGTAAAACATCAATACATGATTTGTCTTCATTATTTAATGCTTCTTCAATGGCATTCATTTGCCCTTGTAGTCGTTTAACACGATTTAAGACTTTTTTATTTTGATGTAAATGACCCATGAGCAAACTCCAAAAAATATACTCCCTTATAGTATATTTGAAAATGAAATAATATACTCTATAGGAGTATATTAGGATCTATTCACATGCAATTTAAAGCCATCAATCGAGCGCATAATCATCAGTTTGATGAAGGTAATCCATTGGCACAAAAGAAAATATTGTGGGCAACAATACTTACTGGGCTAATGATGCTTTTTGAAATTGCAGGTGGTTGGATTTTTAATTCAATGGCTTTGCTTGCCGATGGTTGGCACATGAGTTCACACATGCTTGCCTTGGGTATGGCCTATGTGGCGTATCGTGCCGCACGTCATTATGCGACTGATGTTCGCTTTAGTTTTGGAACATGGAAAATAGAAATTTTAGCGGGTTATAGCAGCGCAATTCTATTGATGGTTGTGGCTTTATTTATGGCTTTTCAATCCATTGAGCGTTTATTCCACCCTGTACAAATTCATTATAATGAAGCGATTTTGATTGCTATTTTAGGTTTGGCGATTAATTTGATTTGTGCATGGTTATTGCACGATGACCATCACCATCACCATCACCATCACCATCACCATCACCATCATTCGCATGAGCACGGCGATCATCATGTGCATGATTTAAATCAAAAAGCTGCTTTTTTACATGTGGTTGCAGATGCTTTGACTTCTGTTTTAGCCATTATTGCATTGATTGCAGGTAAGTTTTTGGGTTGGGACTTCTTAGATGCGATATTAGGTATCGTTGGTGCAATCCTTGTTGGAAAATGGTCATTGGGATTGATGAAAGAATCTGGAAGAACCTTATTAGATGCAGAAATGGACCATCCTGTGGTCGATGAAGTACGTGAAGTGATTGAAGGTTTACATATACAAGCCAAAATAACCGATATTCATGTATGGAAAGTTGCTAAGGGTAAATTCTCAGTCATTTTGGTTTTAGAAAGTCGTGATAAAAATCTAAATGCAGATATGGTGCGTCAAGCATTGTCCATTCATGAAGAATTGGTACATATTTCTGTCGAAATTAATCAACCCGTTATGTTCAATTTCGTTCCACGTGAAACGCATTAAAGGCAACAGTTTTCAAACATGCACTTAGAAAAATTGTGTTTTAATGCGCTTCGTTATTTTTTAATTTTAAGTCTATATGTTAAAGCAATTGATTGCCTTGAGTTTAAGTTTAGGACTGTGCAGCGCCAGTTTTGCCAATGTGGATAGCGTAAAAGCAAAGTTGCTACAACAATACCCCAATGTAAAAATTAATAATTTACAAAGCACTGAAATGCAAGGCTTGTATAGCGGTACACTTGATAATCAAATTGTCTATGTGAATGAAGATGCGCAGCATCTGTTCATTGGATCGATGATTCGTCTGAAAGATCAGCACAATTTAACCAAAGATTTAGTGGTCAAACAAAACAGCGTAGACTTTAAAAGCTTACCTTTGAATGATGCAGTAAAAACAGTAAGGGGGAATGGAAAGCGACAGCTTGCGATCTTTTCTGACCCAAATTGCCCATATTGCAAGACTCTTGAAGGGAATTTAGCCAAGTTAAATGACGTTACTATTTATACGTTTATTTACCCGATCAAAACCCAATCGATTATCCCTTCAAAGCAAGTTTGGTGTTCGGCCAACCGTGAGTATGCATGGAAAAACTTACTTCAAAAAGAGATTAAACCGACTGCCGCAGCCAATTGTGAAACTCCAATTGAGCGAAACCTTGCTTTAGGTAAGAAGTTAGGTTTGCAAGGTACACCAGCCATTATTTTCTCAAATGGTTATAAAGTGATGGGTGCATATCCTGCTGAAGAAATTGAGAAAATTTGGAAGCAGTCAGGTTTATAATTATTTTAAAATAGAACACTGCTATTTATTCAAATTATTCAAAAAAGCGATTCAGTAAAAATGATCCAAACGAAAAAGCACTGAATTTCAGTGCTTTTTAATGAGATGCTAAACTGGATTGAAAGATCAATAAAAACCTCAAGTGAATAAAGATTAAGTTCGTTTAGCGATCATGTTGTAGATGAATAACACAATAATTGCCCCAATCACCGATGCGATAAAGCCTGCTGAAGCACCTTTTTGATATAAACCAAGCATTTGCCCGCCATAGGTTGCAAGTAATGAACCGACGATTCCGAGTGCGACTGTTACGATAAAGCCTGCTTTATCATCCCCTGGGTGTATTGCACGTGCGATGAGACCTGCAAAAAAACCGATAATGATTGCACCAATCAGTGACATCATAATATCTCTCCTTTTTCTTTATTTTATCTAGAGTTAAAAGCGTTTAAAAATTAAATCCACGTTTATCTTTGAATATTTATGTTCAGAATAAAAGCTTTTCTCTGCTACAAGTTGTTGGATTTTTGTTCGTTTCTCAAAATTGAAAATATAAAAAAAGCGACCGAAGTCGCTTAATGATTTTTAGCTAAAGTCAGAAGCTTTTGGATTACAAACCTATTTCGCCAATGAAAGGAACATGACGATATTTTTGGTCATAGTCTAAGCCATAACCCACGATAAATTTGTCTTCTACTTCAAAACCTAAAAATTTCACATCCAAATCAATTTCACGGCGTGAAGGTTTGCTGACTAAAGTACATAATTCAATCGAATTCGGTTGACGTGTTTCTAATATTTCTAAGACTTTGCTCAAGGTATTACCAGAGTCGATAATATCCTCAATGATGAGAATGTCTTTCCCATGAATTTCGCCGTCTAAATCTTTTAAAATTTTAACATCACGGCTTGAAGTTGTTCCACCACCATAGCTTGAAACCGTCATGAAATCGAGTTCATGTTGCTTAGTGATTGCACGGCATAAATCTGCCATGAAGATGACTGAACCACGTAATAAACCGATTAATACCAGCTCTTTGTCGCTATTGGCATAATGCGCATCAATTTTTTTACCAAGTTCCTGAACTTTTGCATGAATTTCTTCGGCAGAAATCATCACTTTCATTTCAACAGTCATGGGAAATACCTAAAACTAAAACATCAAATTCACAAATTAAAAAAGGTGTTGACTAGCAACACCCTAAAATATGCGTCAATTTTAAAACATATCAGATCAAGATGCATCTTTTTTGGCATTGGAAAATGTAAATTCGCAACGATTTAATGTGCATCTTTCTTTAAAAGCAGTGCACATACGACAAATACCGCTCCGATTAAGATGATCTTTTTCTTGGATTTTCCTATTTTTTGATGCTGATTAGCTGTTTTGCTCATAGACTTTATTTCCATAAACATAAGTGGCTTGAATATTGCGATCATCTCCCATTGTAAATAGGGCAAATAATGCATCTTCAATATTCTTAGCACGTTCTTGGCGCAATTGCTGTAAAGTTGTTGCCTTCAAATTCAGGACGACAAAGTCAGCTTCTTTACCCAGATTGAAATTACCCAATTGATCATCCAAATGTAGGGCTTTTGCGCCACCGAGCGTTGCATGATAAAAGGCTTCAAATGCAGACAATTTATCACCTTGCAACTGTTGAACTTTATAGGCTTCATTCAGGGTTTGTAACTGACAGAACGATGTCCCTGCACCAATATCTGTACCTAAACCGACTTTGACTTGTTTTTCCCATGTTTTTTTCAATGGGAATAAGCCACTGCCGAGAAACAAGTTTGAAGTTGGGCAGAACGCAATCGCTGAATCGGTATCATGCATACATTGCCACTCATGCTCTTCTAAGTGTACGCAATGGGCAAAAACAGAGCGCTCTCCTGTTAAGCCATAATGATGATAAACATCTAAATAACCGTCTTGCTTTGGAAATAACTCTTTCACCCAAGCAATTTCATTTTTATTTTCACTCAGATGTGTATGCACATAAACATCAGGATATTCAGCTTTTAACTGCCCTGCTCTTTCTAACTGCTCAGGTGTAGAGGTTGGAGCAAAGCGAGGAGTGATCGCATAGAGATTCCGTCCTTTGCCATGCCATTTCTCAATCAGTGCTTTAGAGTCTAAATATGCGCTCTCAGCCGTGTCTGTAAGAGCATCAGGTGCATGACGATCCATCATCACTTTACCTGCGATTAAACGCATTTGATGGCGTTCTGCTGCTTCAAACAAAGCATCGACAGATTGAGGATGAACTGTACAGAAAACTAAAGCCGTGGTGGTGCCATTTTTTAGTAATTCATTGACAAAAAAATGGGCAATCTCATCGGCATAGTCTTTATTGGCAAACTGCATTTCTGTAGGAAATGTATAGGTATTGAGCCATTCTAATAATTGCTCGCCGTATGCACCGATCATCTCTGTTTGTGGGAAATGAATATGGGTGTCAATAAAACCCGGTACGATTAATTGTTCAGGATAATAATCTACTTGGATGCTGTCATTTAACTGCGATTGCCCTTCTTCCCAAGTACCAAACCAGATGATTTTGCCTTGTTCTGTGATGAGTAAAGCATCTTCAATATAACGAACTTGATCTGAAATTTGAGATGCGTGTAGGACGGTATTTTGAATATCGAGAAAGCGACCACGAATCGCTGTTTTCTGAGCAACAGAAGACATGTAAAACCTGCAATTTATACTTTTTTCGAGTGATTGTACCTGAAATATGCCAATGACGCTGTAAGCAGTTTTATCATTTTTTCAATTTTCATGCATATCGTGTGTATGCTTAAGTATGTGATTGGTTAGTTTGAATTATTTATATAAAAATACAGATTTGGTTAAAATTTTCAGTCAATATTGACAAGGTAAATGTATAAAAATTAAAAGGAAAGCATTTAAAAACTGCTTTCCTTTCGAAAGGATATATCTATTATTTTTTATACGCTTGTTGCAGTTCTTGAACGATCGGCGCTTTAACGCCGTCTTTCAAAATATAGCGACTAATCATGCCCTGATCTGTATAGATATTCATAGAAATATTATGATCCATAGACAGGTCATGGATCATGTTGTTGGGTACGATGATGCTGTTACGAGATCGATTTGAACCAAATTGAAAATCGATTTCAGTTGGGCCGATGGTATTAAATGAAAGACTTTTTACACCATTACTAAATACAACTTTTTTGATGTCGTATTTGTGATTGATACTGTTTAAAGCGATTTGGATTTTGATTGCATCCTGAAGAGATTCATTTTTAATGACAGTAACAATCGGACAAAGTTCATCTGGTTGGCAGATTAACAAACCATATGTACGTACATTTGTCTTCGATTCAGGAGTCGTTGAAGCACAACCAGCGATGACGAGTGCGCCTAAAGTAACGGATAACAATTTTTTCATAAAAATTTCCTAATACAATCCCATAATCATTCAATTTAATTCACAGTAGCTTTGTTTATATGCTTGATGTTGAATTCGCATTTATGTTGTTTATTATATTCCTGATAAAACTGTCTTATAACAAACATATTCAAAGCCAAATGAATCTATTTCGAAAAACATAAATTCTAGCTGACAGAATTATAACATTCATGGGATGTTTAGCATGAATAAAACAACAGATTTATTACAGCTTCATCTAAAAAGAATCCAGCAAACGTGTTCATATAACTTCAAGCAGCAAATATTTGTGCAATAAATACAATAGAAAGCTTATAACCGATAACAGACATTTTATTTACATCATGTCTGTTATCGTTAAAACATACAATGTTGAATATTATTTAGGGAAAATAAAGGATGCAATGAGACGAACGCCAAAGTCCTTCGGACTTGCATCTGTATCATGTGCCCAATATTTCACTCCACCACCTACGCTGATCAGCTGACCATCCATATTGATGATTTTAGTCGCGGTAAAATTTACTGGGATTGTTGCTTTTTTAATGTTCCAGTCATAGGTGGTTTCACTGTTCAGTGTTAGTGTCACAGTGTTTGGATAAGTATAAGAAACAAAGGGTTGTACAAAGGTACTATTCACATCTTCCACATCACCGTGATTCTCTACAGCCCAAAGATGATTGGCTAACGTTCCCAATGTCCAACCGCCACTTTGTTTTAAAATAACAGCTGTAGGGCCTAAGCCATATTGATCTGCACCTAAAAGTTTTTCTGAGGCTGTGGGTAATAACATTGCTGTTCCTACCCCCCATGTGATACCACTTGAACCCGTATTTGCAGGTGAAAAGAATAAGCTTTGAACAATGTCCCCTGTCCCCCAATCATCACTTTTATCTGTATTTTTATAGGTCTGATAATTTACAGGTAAAATTGTACGTGAAATCAAATTCCAGTTTTCATTCAGTTCAATGGGAATAACAGGTTGGATATTCAGTTGGTAGCGTTGAGTATTTTCATCTGCCCCAATATTATCGTCAAAATTGAATTGAAAAGGGACGCTAACCAAGTTGGCAACAGGGTTTGAAAGTTCTTTTGCAAGATCAGTTGAATCAGCTGCATATAGCGTTGCGCTGGATAAACTGAGCAAACTGACGACCAAGATTTTTTTTGCTGTAGTACCTTTATATTTTTTCATTAGATTGCCCCATCATTGCTATTAAAAGTGTATTTTTTGCTGTAATTATCATCAATATACTTATAATTCATCAACAATAGCAATCTATATTTAGTCCTAGCGAAAATTAAAAAAGAGTGCAATTAAAATGACACAAAATATTGATTTTGATCAATATGATTATCGGTATAAATTGAAGCAGATTGTTTTTAATCAGCACGATTTAATGCAAAGACTGATGTATTTAAGACAGATCAATACAGAAGCTTATTTAAGCGCAGGCGTTATTCGCAATTTAGTCTGGTCGGTTTTACATGGGCAACATTATAAAATTGAAAATACTGAGATAGACGTGATTTTCTACGATCTTGTAGATGAACATGCTGAACAACAACGTTTAACAGGATTATTGAAGCATCAATTTGCTGAAAACGAATGGGATGTTGTGAATCAAGCCTTTGTACATAGGTGGTATAAGACAGATCAAGGTCAATCCATTGCTCAATATTCATCACTTTTAGATGCTTTAAGTGTTTGGGTGGAAACTGCCACGGCGATTGCTGTGCGTTTATTGGAAAATGGTGATTTGGAGATTGTTGCGCCGTTTGAATTAAATGATTTGTTTGAGCTTAAATTACGTTGGAATAATCGATTGGTGAGTCGTGACGTCTTTATACAACGAGTGCAATCGAAACGGTTTTTAGAAAAGTGGCAAAAGTTACGTATAGTCGAAACTGAAGAAGAATAACGTTATTGTTTTAGATCATATTTTCTATTGTGTTGTTATTACCATGCAGTATTTTGATAAATGCTTAGTTCACATTAAGAAAGCCTTCCGTGTGGAAGGCTTTTTTGATTGCAATATTTGACAATGAGAGGGTTATGAATTCAGTTCTTGTTTTTTATTATGACGAATTGATAACCATGCTGTAATTGCCAATACCACAACAATGAAACCTAATGAAATCAAAATTGGCATATGGAATACATCAAGCATGAGCATTTTAAAACCGATAAAGACTAAGATAATCCCTAGACCATACGGTAAGTAATGCATTTTTGAAGCAGAACCAGCCAATAAGAAGAACATTGCACGTAAGCCTAGAATCGCCATCAAGTTTGCAGTTAATACAATGAATGGGTCACTGGTTACGGCGAAAATAGCAGGAATAGAGTCCACTGCAAAAATTACATCTGAAGCTTCAACCAAGATTAAAACTAAGAATAATGGTGTAGCCCAAAGTAAGCCATTTTGACGAACAAAGAATTTATTACCTTCCAAATTTGGTGTGATACGAATGTGCTTACGTAACCATTTTAGGATCGCCATGTCTTCAATATTGCTTTCTTCTTCATCCTGTCCTTTGAGGAATTTGAAACCTGTGTAGACAAGGAATGCACCGAAAATATAAAGCACCCAAGAAAACTCTTGTACGAACCATGCACCAATAAAAATAAAGATTGTTCTTAAAACGATTGCGCCTAATACGCCGTAAAGCAAAATTTTACGCTGTAAACCTGGTGGTATAGCAAACGCAGCGAAGATCATTAACCAGACGAATACGTTATCAATCGCAAGGGATTTTTCAAGTAAATAACCTGCGAGATATTCCATGGTTTTGGTATTTGCAACGGCAACACCCACGGTTTGTTGTAAATAAAGCCATAAACCACCTGCAAATAGCATTGCCATAGAAACCCATGCAATACTCCAATAAGCAGCCGTTTTGATTTTGACTTCTTCACCTTCTTTTTGTTTAAAGCCAAGAAAGTCGATGATGAGCATGACAGCGACGATAGCAAAGAATGCTAAGTACAGCCATGGATTGCCAATAGATTCCATAAAATTCTCCAAATCTGGCAATCAGGCATAAAAAAACCTTGACCTGCTGCCAGATGATTAAACATCTGTATCAACATGATCAAGGTCTTGCCTACACCATCTTGGTTGGGATGATGCTCAGGTACCGGCTTTTTACAAAGCGTAATGACGATACTCTGACTGGAGGAGGCTACTCCCCTTGTTCGAAAACTGGTTAAAGAAATGTATTCATTTCTTAATATAGGTGAAGAATGACATATTTATCAAAATTGTGCAAATTTTGTATGCATTACTGCTTTTTTAATTGAAGTACAAAGTTTCAAAGTAGTTTCAATACTCCAAAAAAGCATTGTTTCATCATGAAAATGAATGCAACGACAACTGATTTCAATCTATAGAACGATAAAAAAGAACATTGATCATTTAGGATTAAAATCTTTACGCTGTACTAAAATGAGCGCCAAAATTGTACCCAATACAGCTAGTACGCCACCAATGATACCGATATTATTTAACCCATAATGTGTTGTGACTATTCCACCAAGTAATGCACCACCACCAATTCCCACATTATAAAGACCTGAATAAATAGCCATTGCAACATCGGTTGCATCAGCAGCCAAATTCAGTGCTTTGGCTTGTTGCGCTAAGCTAAAACAAATAATTGCCATACCCCAAAATAAACTGAGAATACTAAAACTGGTAAAATCAGTAGAAAGTGGGATCAGTAATAACATTGACACTGCAAGAATAGCACTGCTTAAAGGGATGGGTAATTGAGGATATTTCCGACCAAATTTTCCAAATAAATAAGAACCCAAAAATCCAGCAGCACCATAAATCAACAATAAAGTTGTGGTTTGTGATGAACTAAAATGAGCAATATTTAAAGCAAAAGGTTCAATATAACTATAAGCCGTAAATTGCGCTGTGATCACAAGAACGGTAAGTGCGAAAACAATCAACAGACTTGGGCGCTTTAAGAACACTTTTAAACTACTGAGTGAGCCTGAATTGACACTGGGTAAACGAGGCAAAGTTTTGGCGAGAATTAAACATACAACTGTTGCACCTAGGGCGATCAAACCAAAAGTATTACGCCAACCATAAGATTCACCAATCATACGACCAAAAGGTATTCCTAAAACCATTGCCAAAGCAGTACCCGTTGCAAGTAAGCCTAAAGCTTGAAATTCCTTACCTTTTGGTGCAACCCGAACGGCTAAAGATGCAGTAATTGCCCAAAATAAAGCATGTGAAAATGCAATGCCAATACGACTAATGAGCAATACATCAAAGCTCCATGCCACATAAGATAAAGCATGACTGGCAACAAAAACCATGAACAATACAATCAATAAGAAACGTCGTTCAATATTTTTGGTCAAGAGCATGATCGGTAGAGAAATTGGTGCAACGACCCAAGCATAGAGTGTGATCATAATGCCGACATCGGTTGCAGGCATTGCGAAGCTTTTGCCAATATCACTGAGTAGCGCAACGGGAACAAATTCTGTGGTATTAAAAATAAAGGCAGCAAAAGCTAGGCTAATCACACTCACCCATTGCTGAGTTTCACTGGGCGATGGTTGGGCGGGAGAATTTTGGGGAGACAAAGATGACATGGTCAATCATTTTAAAAAGCGAATATTAAATTTTAGGCTGAATGGGTTGCGTTGTTAAGCTTTAATTGACATGACGGTATTGAACGATCAGACAAAATTTAACAATATTTTTATCTATTTTATGAGATTTTGATAGGCCAAATAACTTAAATAAGAGTAAACAAAATGTTAGAAATTAAGCATAAAGATAATGGAAAGAAAGGCGAATTTTATGTAGGTGAAGAAGGTCATCATTTGGCTGAAATGGCCTATACATGGGCGGGTGATAGCATGTTTATTATAGACCATACCATTGTAGAAGATGAATTACGTGGACAAAATGTGGGACGTCAATTATTGGATCAAGCGGTTGCGCTTGCACGTAGTAAAAACGTGAAAATTATTCCGTTATGCCCTTTTTCAAAGTCAGTTTTTGATAAAGACCAATCGATACATGATGTTTTGAAATCTTAGAATCACTTTGCTAGAGTGGAATTGTATAGATAATCAATGCAACAAGAGATCAAGTTTATGCAATTCCAACATGTAGATAATCAAAAAAATGGCGAATTCTTTTTAGACAATGAGCAAGGCAAGCGCATCGCTGAAATCAGCTATGTGTGGAGTGGTGAGCATAAAATTATTGCCAACCATACATGGGTCGATGATTCATTACGTGGGCAAGGAATAGCACGTCAATTGTTAGATACTTTGGTTGAATTTGCACGTGAAAAAAATCTAAAAATTGTACCAACATGTTCTTATGTAGATGTCATGTTTCGCCGTGAGAAAAGTTTTGCGGATGTGGCGGCTTAGTTTTGAATTAAGAAGCCCAAAATTATTGGGTTTTTTTACGGTCTGGATTTCTTTTATTAGTCTAATTTTAAAAAGTATTATATGAGAATAGAAAGATGAATTATTTAGAAAAATTTAGTGCACAAATCAATGCAAGAACATTAGAAAACACGGAAGCATTTGAAGTGTTATTTGATAAGCAATTATATGGCGTTTGTATAGGACTCTTGAGACAAGAGCTAGATACATTAATGCGGCTTACTTATCTAAATACTTTAGAAGATAATAATGAAAAAATTATAATTATTACAAAATCAGTAGATTTAGGAGTTTGGGGCTTGAATAAGAGAATAAGCGATGCGGATATGAAGAAAATTATTCCAAACAATATAGGGTGGGCGAATAATGTGTATGAATTCGGCAATAGGTTTATACATCTTTCAGGGTTTCATCTTTATAAATTAGAAGATCCTATTACGAAGATTGACACAGATGAATTAAATAAAATTATTGGGTACTTAGAAGATAAGCATGGTTTTAAAAAAGTTGAAAACTTAACTTTTCAACATTTATTAAATTATCTACCAGATGTAATGAAAAAAATTACAGAAAATAATTTAGATGAATTATTGATTCTTGGGGCAACATTATAAAAAAACCCGCACTAAGCGGGTTTTATTATCAAAAATAATTTACTTTG
This sequence comes from Acinetobacter sp. P8-3-8, assembly GCF_000214135.1. Classification (GTDB taxonomy): domain Bacteria; phylum Pseudomonadota; class Gammaproteobacteria; order Pseudomonadales; family Moraxellaceae; genus Acinetobacter. Next base: position 17,279 of record NZ_AFIE01000042.1, on the reverse strand, counting down.
CTTTCAACGCTGTAAGCAATTTTTGATGTAAACCACCAAAACCACCATTCGACATAATCACCACAGCATCACCCTCACCTGCTTCTGCAACCACAGTGTTGATGATATCGTCCAGTGTGCGAGCGACTACAGCTTTATTCGGTGCAGCATCAATAACAGGTTGTAAATCCCAGTCTAAACCTTCAGGTTGATACCAAATCACTTCATCTGCCAAACGTGCAGAATGTGCCAAACCATCTTTATGACTACCCATACGCATAGTGTTTGAACGTGGCTCAATGATTGCCCATAGTTTACGTTCACCTAGACGTTTACGCGCGCCTTCTAGTGTTGTATCAATCGCTGTTGGGTGATGCGCAAAGTCGTCATACACTTCGATCCCATTAACCGTGTCGAGCAATTCCATACGGCGTTTTACACCACCAAAATTCGATAAAGCTTCACATGCAGTTTCAATCGAAACACCAACATGCTCAGCTGCTGCAATGGTCGCTAAAGCATTTGCAACGCTATGCTGCCCTGTCATGTTCCACTGCACTTCGCCTTTTACTACGCCGTGTTGTAAGACTTTAAAATGCGAACCATCAGCAGAAAGCTGTTCCGCATAGACTTCAGCAGTATCATTGGCTTCAAGAGAAGTACGTACCACAGGTGTCCAACAGCCCATGTCCAAAACTTCATCTATATTCGTTTCAGTAATCGGTGCAATGATGCGACCTTCACTTGGAATAGTACGTACTAAGTGATGGAATTGTTTTTGAATGGCTGCCAAATCATCAAAGATATCGGCATGATCAAATTCAAGATTATTTAAAATCGCAGTTTTTGGATGGTAATGCACGAATTTAGAACGCTTGTCGAAGAAAGCAGAATCATATTCATCAGCTTCGACACAGAAGTATTTTCCACCGCCTAAGCGTGCGCTTTCGCTAAAACCTAAAGGTACACCACCGATTAAGAAACCAGGATTTAAGCCTGCTTGATCCAAAACCCAAGCCAACATGGTTGTCGTTGTCGTTTTACCGTGTGTTCCTGCCACACCGAGTACATGCTTACCTTGTAATACGTGATCTGCAAGGAATTGAGGGCCTGAAATGTAAGGCAGACCTTCATTTAACATATATTCCACAGCATCAATACCTCGCTTCATAGCATTTCCTACGATGACAAGGTCAGGATGAGGTTGTAAATGGCTACGGTCATAGCCTTGCATTAAGGTAATGCCTGCATTTTCAAGCTGAGTGGACATCGGTGGATAGACGTTCGCATCTGAACCTGTCACCTTATGTCCTAAATCACGCGCCAATAGCGCCAATGAACCCATAAAGGTGCCACAAATACCCAGAATATGCAGATGCATTCTTTTTAACTCCACTGCTTTTTAGACACATCACTTTTTGTTGTGCTGTTGTCGTGATTAATTCGATTTGAAAGCAACGATAGCAAGGGTTAAGGGGAAAAGATAGTTTTTCTAGTTCGTACTTACTAAAAAATAAATCTTAACTTTCTAGTCTAGTCGATTTTGAGAGTTGGTTAATAATAAGGTATTAGCATAGTCATATAAACTAAGTTGGTAGTTCGGTTTAAGAATTAGATCGGAAACAGCATCCATAGGAAATATAATTTTAAATCCATTTGTTAAAACAGGAGCTTTTTGTATTTTTGCATTTTCAGAATTGATCAAAATTGGATTTGAAATGCATTTTTCTTTGGACATAATCCAATACCAGTCAACTATTTTATCATTTTCACGTAATGTTTCACCAACATATGCGCCTATTCTTAGGATTATGCTAACAAATTGGGTAATAAATTCATTTTTTTCTGAATCATTCATTTTAGTATCTATCTTTGATTGAAAATAGATTTTGATTTTACTTAAGTATTTCTCAAATGATTTTAAACTTTCTAATGAATAATCTAATACGATTTCATCAAAATATTCTACAAATAATATTTCTTGATTTCCTTTATGGCTTAAATGTTCAGAAAGAAAAAGCAAGTCAGAATTTATGTTTTTAGCTGTTACTTTTTTAAAGAATTTAGAAAAATTTAGCATCCATAATTATCCTTTTCCATTTCAAGAAATTTACCAGATATTTTACTATTCGATTTTAAAAATTGTTAAATTTAGCAAGTCAAATTTATTTTAAACAATTCTATCCATGCTTTTGCCTCTTCTACTACTCATTATCTCCAATTGCTTCATGACTTTAGCATGGTATGGACATTTAAAATTTTTACACGGCGCACCGTTGTGGCAAGCCATTTTATTTGGCTGGGTTATTGCTCTGCTTGAATACAGCTTTATGATTCCTGCGACACGATTATTGGCTCAACATGGCTGGTCATTGGGACAAATGAAGATTACCCAAGAAGTTGTTACTTTATTGGTCTTTGTACCTTTTATGATTTTTCTATTTAAACAACCGTTTAAGCTTGATTATTTATGGGCAGGTTTGTGTCTAATGGGTTGTGTATATTTTGTATTTAGAACGCAATGATCAATTCAAAACGGTTGCGTATTCCCTATTTCCAAAAAAAATACTGAAAATAGTGCCCTGCTGCGTCTGTTAAATTTTCGTGAGATGAAAAATCAGTCTATAATAGCGAGCTTCTTGATATTCATTTAAAGACTGGTTCACCAGAATTTAAACTTCCTTACATTCGTTTATGGAATATTTGCAATGAATGCGGCCGCTGTACAAGACGCTCCTTTAGTTGGAATTATCATGGGTTCTCAATCGGATTGGGCGACTCTCGAAAACACTGCCAATATGCTGAAACAGCTTGGTGTCCCTTTTGAAGCTGAAGTTGTTTCTGCGCATCGTACGCCAGATCGCTTATTTGAATATGCAGAAACAGCACGTGAACGTGGTATTCAAGTGATCATTGCAGGTGCAGGTGGTGCAGCGCATTTACCAGGTATGTGTGCCGCTAAAACAGATCTACCAGTCTTGGGCGTTCCAGTAAAATCTTCTATTCTCAATGGTGTAGACTCACTGCTTTCTATCGTGCAAATGCCCGCAGGTATTGCTGTAGGTACTTTGGCGATTGGGCCTGCTGGGGCAACCAATGCCGCAATCATGGCAGCACAGATTCTCGGTTTAACACGTCCTGAAATCGCAAAAAATGTTGCAGATTTCCGTGCGGCACAAACGGATAAAGTGGCAAGTAATAATATTCCAGGTCAAATTTAAAGCCAAGTTTAAAACGGGACACAGGTTATGAATAAAACCATCGGTATTTTTGGTGGTGGTCAACTCGGCCGTATGATGGCGCAAGCTGCGCTACCGTTGAATATTCAATGTACATTCTTTGAAGCCAATACAGATTGTCCATCTGCAATATTAGGTCAAGTCTTTTCAAGTAAAGCTGAAAATGGCTTACAAGACTTTATTGCGAGTGCAGATGTTTTCAGCCTTGAGTTTGAAAATACACCATTGGCAGATGTCGATGTTTTAACTAAACAAAAAGATTTACATCCACCACGTCAAGCTTTGGCTATTGCACAACATCGTTTGTCAGAAAAAGCACTATTCGATGAATTAGACATTCCTGTTGCGCCGTATAAAGCGGTGGATTCGCTAGAAAGTTTAAATGCTGCTGTGATTGAACTGGGTTTACCGATTGTCTTAAAAACGGCAACGGGTGGCTATGATGGTAAAGGTCAATTTGTATTGCGCTCAGCAGATCAAATTGACCAAGCTTGGGCAGAACTTGGCCCTGCGGGTACTTTGATAGCAGAAAGTTTTGTGACTTTCTCTCGTGAAGTATCAATTATTGCTGTACGTGGTATTGATGGTGATGTGAAAACTTGGCCATTGGCCGAAAACCACCATCATCACGGTATTCTCTCGCATTCGATTGTTCCTGCACCAAACAGCGCAGATTTACAGCCTGTGGCGCAAGAATACATCACACGGTTACTCAATCATTTGAACTATGTGGGTGTATTGACACTCGAGCTATTTGTCACCGACAAAGGCTTGTACGCCAATGAAATGGCACCTCGTGTACACAACTCAGGTCATTGGTCGATTGAAGGCGCAGTGTGTTCACAGTTTGAAAATCATATTCGTGCTGTCGCAGGTTTACCACTGGGTTCAACGGAAGTTGTACGTCCAACGGTGATGATCAATATCATTGGTCAGTATCCAAAATCCGAAGATGTCTTGGCTTTAAATGGTGTACATTTACACCTTTATAATAAAACTGAACGTGAAGGTCGTAAGATCGGTCATATCACGCTTATGCCAAATGACAGTGCTGAATTAACGACTTTGTGTCGTCAATTGGCGAAGATTTTACCGAATCCATTGGCACTCAGCGAAGATATGAGCATTTAAACTCAGCTTTGTTTGTTAAAAAGGCGGTCAATCAATTGACCGCTTTTTTATTGCCTCAATTTCGGTATCATGGCGCTCCTTGATTTTGCCATACGCCGTTAATCGAAAAATCAAAAGTTAATTTGCATGAAAAAACTACAATTGATATAAAAATAAGGCAAAAGCTTCAGTTTAAAATGTAAAAATTTTTAAATTTAAAAATGAATTTAAAACGATTTTACATCTTTAAATTCAAAAAATAAGAAGAGCGAAATGTATGTTATCCACAATAAGTTTAAATTTAAAAAGCTAAGAAAGTTTAAATTCAAAACTTTAAATTTAAACTGTCATGATTTTTGAATTTAAAAATTATTCTAACCGTACTTAGAAATAACTTAAGTGCTCAATTCTAAAATAATGATTCAATATCAATGAGTAATGATTATTTAAACATGTTTTTTCATGTTTGAATTTAAAATGGTGAGCGTGAATAATTGTGGGTTGTGTATAAGTTTATTTTGAATTTAAAATTGAAAGGTTACTTTTGAATTTAAAAAATAATAAATCAGATGCTTGTGGATAAATTTTTTAAATTTAAAACGGATCAAAATATATGAATTTAAAATGAAGGAAATGAATTCAAATTTTACGTTTTTACATCTGTCATTTTATTCACAGGCTGATATGGTATTCACATAATTTAAATTTAAAAGCACTTGTGGATATTATGCGTTATTTCTCATTACTTTGCGGATCTGCTTTATTGGCTGCTTCACATGCCAATGCTGAATTGATCATCAATGGTCAGCCTTCATCTGGCACTACAATTACAACAACTGCGAATCCAACTTTTTCACCTAATTCTAATTTTCAAAGTTGTCTTGCCAATCTTCGTTCTCAAGCCATGGCATCGGGTGTGAGTGGTACGACTTATGATCGCTATACTCAAAATTTAAGCCCCGATTATTCGGTCATCAGTAAATTGGATTATCAACCTGAGTTTTCTACACCCATCTGGGATTATTTGTCTGGTTTAGTCGATGATGAACGCGTGGCAAAAGGACGCCAAATGTTGGCACAACACCGTGATGTGCTGAATCGTGTTGCAATTGCTTATGGTGTACCTGCGGAAACGGTGGTGGCTGTATGGGGTGTTGAAAGTAATTTTGGCGATATTTCAGGGAAATATCCTCTATTACAAGCTTTAGGCACATTGAGCTGTGAAGGTCGCCGTCAAAGTTATTTCCGAGGTGAGTTTTTTGCCACGATGCGTATTTTACAACGTGGTGATTTAAGAGAAGAGCAACTAAAAGGCTCATGGGCAGGGGCATTTGGTCATACACAATTTATGCCATCAACTTATGAAGAGCTCGCTGTAGATTTTGATGGAGATGGTCGCCGTGACTTGGTTTCAAGCACTTCTGATGCCTTGGCATCGACAGCGAATTTCTTGAAAAAGCGGGGTTGGCAAACGGGTATGCCATGGGGGTTTGAAGTTCAAATTCCACAAGGTGTTTCTGTGAATGGCGAAAGTCGCCGTAATAAAAAATCTTTGAGTTCGTGGGTAAATCGTGGTTTTACTCGTGTAGATGGCACACCGATCATTCAAGGCAATTTATCTGACAGTACTCAAGCGGGCTTGATGATGCCAGCGGGTGAAAATGGTCCAGCATTTTTAGTCTTTAAAAACTTTGATGCGATCTATGCCTACAATGCGGCTGAAAGTTATGCATTAGCTATTGCACATTTATCAGATCGTTTACAAGGTAAAGGAAATTTCCAAACAGCTTGGCCAACGGATGATGCTGGTACTTCTCGTGCGGAACGTCGAGAAATTCAAAATTATTTATTAAGCAAAGGCTATGCAATTGGTGATGCAGATGGTTTGGTCGGAGATAAAACACGTCAAGCGATTCAGCAAGAGCAAATAAAATTAGGTTTGAGTCCAACAGGTAGAGCAGGGCAGCAAATTTTAAATGCTTTTAGAAATCAAGCGGCTAAACAGATGATGCAATAAGTTTTATAGCGAGATAATTTTAATGCAAATTTTAAAATGATCATTCATTTTCGAGTTTGAATACTTAAGGATAAAACTGAGTCCATATCACTGTTTATTATTGATTTATCTAATCAAAAAGGTCTGCAAATAGCAGACCTTTTCTATATTTTTTATTCAAACACGATTTTAATTTCGATTTATTTAAATCTCATTGAGTATTTATTCAATCGCAGAAGGATCAATTTTAACGGCTTCCAATAGATCTAATATAACCGCCGTGACATCTTGCGTATGATCACGATCATTGAAAATCTCATAGGCGGTAATGGTCACATCAGTATCGCTCGGAAGTTGCTTTTGTTCTTCTTCAATCAAATGTTGAATAGGCAATAATGTCTGCTTAATTTCTAAATGAAGAATGTCTTTAAATTCAACATTATCATCTTCAAGTTCAATCATTTGTTCATTGAAATAGGGAAGCAAAATAGAATGGAGATAAGGTTGAAGCTCAGTGATATCAAAAATCTCGATATCACGAGTTTGTTCAATCGTGCTGATGTGATCATTTACTTCTAGAATAATATGATAATAACTCACAGCCTTCTCCTTATATATTGCGTTATCTATTCACAATAACATGATTTTTAACAAAAATGGGTCTAAAGCCATTTAAATACATAAATTAATAATGGACTTTTTAACAAGTAAAAAAGTATAGTGATGGTTATTTATTGTTCGAGTTTAGCATGACTAAATCTGCTGCTGTTAATTTAAAATTTTGTAAATCTTGCTCTTTCATCATTGGATACATCAACGCTTTTGGATCAGCATTGTGCTTTAAACCTAAAGCATGACCAAGCTCATGCGCAATGGTCACACGTAAATCATCATCGGATTCAAATTCATAAATTTTGATATTTTGTCCATCAAAAACACCTTTATCAAATTGTCTAGGTTGAAAACGGTTATTAAATTGATCCACAGAATGATTGTATTGTTGATTAATGGAGTTGAGCTGATTTACTTGACGATTTAGTTCATTGACCTTTTGATTATAAGTATCAAGCTGTTGTTTTAATTGATCTTGATCGTATTGAAGTTGGTTTTTCTGTTGATCAAGCTGCTGCCTTGCAGACGGATTTAAGTTCTGCTGTGATTGATTAATCATATTCACCAGTTGGTTGTATTGATCCACCTTGGTTTGATAATTGATCTTTTGAATATCTAATTCACGATTAGCAAGGTCTAATTCTGCATGTATTTGTTCAATTTTTTGTTTTTCATTTTGAGTATATTGTTGAGTATTTTCCAAAATCCGCATTTCTTGCTTTCGAGCAGATGACTCAGCTTGGCGGTCATCGTAGATCAAATTTATGCTGAGTTGAGCATTTGGATCGTAAACAAATAAGCTTTTCATTGTGCCTAAATGCCAAATATCTGCTGCCTGATGTGCAAGCGCTTCGACATGATTTTTGCTTAAATTAAAGCGAGGATCTACCTCTCCAATACGATAACGTAAACGAGTATCTAACGGATGAGTGATACGATCAATTGTAGAATTATGATTGAGTTGAGGGTACATCATACGTTGAATCGAAAAATATGCTGTAAAGACAATCAAAGCAACCACTAACCAAAAGCGCATGATTTAATTAAAAAATAATTTTTGTTATGAATAATTTATCTGAAATTTGTAGAAGCGCAAGCTTATAATGAAATTGATTGCTCGAATAAGGCTATAATTAATTGATTTAAATATATTTATTTAAAAGTATTTGTTAAATCATGACTCATCCAATCGCAATTTTTATGAATGAGCCACATTATATAAAATTTGCACATCTAAAAATAATAAGATAAAGGCAATAATACTGAGTAAGCGATTGATCCAGATAGATTTACTTAAATAATCTTGAGTGCTATATAAATGTCTAAATTCCAATGGCTGGAATATGATATAGCTGATTTTTTGTTTAAATACAGCTGTGATGGATTGTTGTTGCTTTAAAATAATTTGGCGAATAATAAAAGCATTGAGCCCATAGAGTACGAGTACAATCAACAGAGCAACGGTAATACTCCACGTGAAACGAATCCAGTCACTTTGTGCAAACCATGCAACTTCACTATACACATGGTTCATTAAGATGATACTAACCAGTAACATGGTGCGATAAAAGGTTTGTTGAATAAATTGAAGATATAAAGGTTTTCTTTCGTTTTGTGTAACGGCTTTATCCAAACATTTACGCATAAATAGGGCAAAGCCATGGCATAAAAATTCTAAAAACAGATAAAGCGCTAGCGTGATAATCAATACTTTATACATAACTTAGTCTTTTTCAAAGATTGGTTCGTATAGAGCTGGTGTGACAAAAATCATCAGTAAAACACCTGAGCAGACAAAAGCTAAATCATTGAAAATCGCAGCAAAACTACTCATATAAAACCAGTGTAGATAAGGCATGAAATAGACTAAAAAAGCAGGGAAGAATGTATATAGATAAGCTTTTCTAGCCCAATCTTTACGGAAAAATAGCCCAAAGGTGATGACCAATACTGTCATGGCAACAATAGCAATAAAAATACCTTCCCAAGCTTGCGGTTCAATATACAAGGTTCTGTCTAACAGCCTCAACTCAGGATCTGTACTGAACATATCGATCGCAGTCGCAAGTACAGGTAGCACCAATTGAGCAATGATCAAGGTATAGTAAACATTAAGAGAAACAATCGGTTGGTTTTTCATTGAAAGCCTTTTTATTATGCGACCCTGTTATCCAGCTAAATTAACATATTTATTTTTATTTAAATGCGTTCATCGATCTTTTTAGTGAAATGTTTTAAAAATTAGATAATAAAAAACCGTGCATTCGCACGGTTTTTTACTTTCAAGCTGAATCAAATCAACTTATTTTTTATCATCTTTAACTTCAGTGAACTCAGCATCTACAACGCCATCATCCGCTTTTTGTTGTTGACCAGCGTCACCACCAAATTGGTTCGGATCGAAACCTTCAGCTCCGCCTTGACCTTGAGCAGCTTCATAAGCACGTTGCGTAATCGGCATGATGATGTTTTGTAAAGCTTCAGTTTTCGCTTTAATCGCATCAAGATCATTGTCTTTTGCAGTTGCTTCAAGCTCAGAAACCGCTGTTTCAATTGCAGTTTTTTCATCAGCAGTCACTTGTTCGCCAAGATCTTTTACTGCTTTTTGAGCGCTTGAAACTAATGCATCAGCTTCGTTACGTGCTTTAGCAAGCTCTTCAAACTTACGATCTTCTTCAGCATTTGCTTCAGCATCTTTGATCATTGCTTCGATTTCAGCATCAGACAAACCTGAGTTTGCTTTAATCTGGATTGATTGCTCTTTACCAGTGCTCTTATCTTTTGCAGATACTTTCAAGATACCATCGGCATTGATGTCAAATGACACTTCAATTTGCGGCACACCACGTGGAGCAGGTGGAATATCGCCTAATTGGAAGTTACCCAACAATTTGTTTTGTTGAGCCATTTTACGTTCACCTTGGTAAACTGAAATGTCTACAGCAGGTTGGTTGTCCGCAGCAGTTGAGAATACTTGAGATTTCTTCGCAGGAATCGTTGTATTTTTCTCAATGATTGCAGTTAAAACACCACCCATTGTTTCAATACCAAGAGTTAACGGTGTAACGTCAAGTAAAAGTACATCTGTTTTATCACCAGACAATACCGCACCTTGAATTGCAGCACCGATTGCAACAGCTTCATCAGGGTTCACATCTTTACGAGGTTCTTTACCAAAGAATTCCTGTACTTTTTGTTGAACCATTGGCATACGTGATTGACCACCAACCAAGATTACATCAGAGATGTCAGAAGTCGAAAGACCAGCATCTTTAAGTGCAATACGGCAAGGCTCAATAGTACGCGCAACCAAGTCAGCAACTAAACCTTCAAGTTTTGCACGAGTCACATTCATCACTAAGTGTTTAGGACCAGTTGCATCCGCAGTGATGTATGGCAGGTTAATTTCTGTTGAAGTTGCAGAAGAAAGCTCAATTTTCGCTTTTTCAGCTGCTTCTTTCAAACGTTGAAGTGCAAGAGGATCTTGTTTTAAGTTGAAGTTTTGTTCTTTTTTGAACTCTTCAACTAAATAGTCGATCAATGCATTATCAAAGTCTTCACCACCTAGGAATGTATCACCATTTGTAGACAATACTTCGATTTGTTGGTCGCCATCTAAGTCAGCAATTTCGATGATTGATACGTCAAAAGTACCACCACCCAAGTCGTAAACAGCAATTTTACGATCGCCTTCTTTCTTATCCATACCAAATGCAAGTGCAGCAGCAGTTGGTTCGTTGATAATACGTTTAACATCTAAACCTGCGATTTTACCTGCATCTTTAGTTGCTTGACGTTGCGCATCGTTAAAGTAAGCAGGAACAGTAATGACCGCTTCTGTAACTGTTTCACCTAAATAGTCTTCCGCAGTTTTCTTCATTTTTTTCAGAATTTCTGCAGAAACTTGTTGGGGTGCAAGTTTCTTGTCGTTTACTTCAACCCAAGCATCGCCATTGTCTGCTTTAATAATTTTGTAAGGTACTAGACCGATATCTTTTTGTACCGCTGCATCTTCGTATTTACGACCGATTAAACGTTTGATCGCATACAATGTATTTTTAGGATTAGTCACTGCTTGACGTTTAGCAGACTGACCTACCAAAATTTCGCCATCTTTATACGCAACAATCGATGGCGTTGTACGAGCGCCTTCAGCGTTTTCGATAACTTTAACTTTATCACCCTCAAGTACTGCTACACACGAGTTAGTTGTACCTAAGTCAATACCGATAATTTTAGCCATTCATGTTTCCTCTAAATTTTTTTGAATCCCTATTTCCCCTTTAGTAAAGGTGAGTTAAAAGGGATTTTCTTGTTATCCGATATGAGAGCTTTTTGAAATTTTTCAAGTCATTTGCGATGAAAATTCATGAAAATATTTTAAAAAGCACTCATTTTTGTATTTTGAGCAATATATAAGGTGCTCTAGTTTCCTATTATTGACCAACCATAACCATTGCAGGGCGCAACAGGCGACCATTTAAGGTATAACCTTTTTGCAAAACAGCACCAATTTGATTGGCTTTGGCATTCGGGTCGATACCTACGGCTTGGTGAAGATCAGCATTAAAACCATTTGTTGTATCAGCTTCGACTACACCAAATTTCTCTAAAGTCGTGAGTAACGATTTTAAAGTAAGCTTTACGCCCTCAACGACAGGACTTTCTTCGGTTGCAGCTTGAATAGCACGCTCTAGGTTATCAACGGATTCAACAAGCTCTTTCGCAAATTTCTCGAGCACGGTATCTTTATGTTTTTCAGATTCACGTTGAATACGTTCAACACTTTTTTGAGCTTCGTAAACAGCATTTGCTGTACGTGCTTTTTCAAGTTTTAAATTTTCTTCAAGTTTTTGGATTTGTGCTTGTAAATCTTCAACGGTAACTTCAGCTTGCTCTGTTTCAGCTTGAGTTTGCTGTTCGGCTTGCTCGTTTTGAAGATCTTGAGCTTCTTGGTTATGCTCAGTCGCCATTGATTTACTCCGTTTAAATGGGTTTTTAAACATGTACAGTCCTTTTCGGCGTCAGATTAACTGCGTTAGTACTGAACTGCCATGATCGTTTAATTCATGAATAATTCTAAAGGTATGGGCTTGTTATTAAAATTCAAGTCATTGATAAGAATATTTACGTGTTAATACAATTAAAAAAATAGCAATATTGTTAAAAAATGAACGATTTGGTAAATGGCTTAAGCAAGGGCAATGACTTTAATCCAAATAGCAAAGGAAATGAGTGACTTGAATGTAGATGGCTTAAATCATATGCACTTCAATTTTTAATTCTTAGATACTAAGCCTAATTTTTTAACGGATCATGTCGCATTCTGTTTGTGTTTTAATTGCCTCGACAGTTTAGTGCGCTTTTATTTTTATTGTTTTTGAAGTAACCCTCTATGAATCGATCGGTTTTAGCTAAAAGCTAATCTGTAATGTCAGTGAATGATTCACAATGTAAGTAATGTGAGTGTTTTAATATAGAAATATATTTTTAAGTTTTACTTATTTTCCATCTCAATGCATAGATCGCACGATAAAAAATATGAAAAACAGCATTTTAAGATGAAAATGCAAATTGGTAAAAATAAATGATTGATTTAATAAAAATTGCATAACTTGTACGGCAATATCTTAAAAGTCTAACCAAGTCATAACGATTCTTGCAAAAAAATTAGGAATGATATGCAGCACGACAACACGATTGTTTGTTGCCGTTATTTTTAAATTCGCAAGGAATATACGATGAAAAAATTAGGTCTTATTTTAGGTTTATCTGTTGGTGTTGCTGTACTGACGACTGCATGTACCTCAAATCAATCTACACAGTCACCTGAAACTGCTCAACAGACAGCAACGATGAGTGATCAACAATCGGCCCAATCTGCGACAGTAGATGCTGTACAACAAGGCGCTGCGGCTGAAAGCGATGCAAATATGCAACAATCACAACCCGCTCAAGTAACAAATGATCCGAATTCAGTACAACACCCTTCGGCTCAATAAGCCGTACTGACTTTAAGTCATTTTTAAAATTCAAAAATAAAAATCAGACAGTTTTAGGATGCCACCTCTGTCTGATTTTTATTGTATTGAATAAACTTAGAATAAAAACTAAACGGTGATTAACTTTTACTATTTACTGGTTCCTATTCATCAGCGCTTATTCACCAGCGAGAGAACATTCAAAGTTTGTTCGGTCTACGGTACAACGTGCTCTTTTTAATACAGACATCATGGTTGGGTCGTAAACACCTTGTTTAGTCAAATCTATACGTCCTTCACGCAGTAACATCTGATATTTTTCAACATCCGCTTTGTTTAAATTCATACGATATTTGGCTGGAATCGTGCTTTCTAAACGTTTCACCATATTAAATTGGCGAGGAAGTTGTTTGACAAACCAAGCTCTAGATTGAGCTCCAAAAGTGGCAGGGAATTTTTGAGGTCTAAAAACAAGGTCCATAGTCACATTAAGTACAGGGAAATTGATCAACGCACCTTTAGAGCCCAGCCCTTTTTCCATTTCCAAAGGCTTAAATGCATAGGCAGGCGCTCCAACCATTGGAACTTCACCATTATTAAATTTTTTAACGAAGTTAGAAATATCTGATGGAACAGGGACCGCACCAACTCGTTCAACCATTGCAATTTGCGCTTTATCATAAGAAAGCACAGCAAATTTTTTACCCCGGGCCTTTTCAAGATTGTTAATTGCACGATCATTGACAAAAATATAAGCAGGGCCAATTTGACCAATGCCACCAATTTCAAATTCTTCACCATCAATCGTGGTTTTTAAACGTTTAGCATTTCTTTTGTCTAATACAAAAGTGATGGCTTTGAGTGCAATCGCATTATTTGGAACACCGCCAAGAGCATCAATTGAACCAGCAAATTTATTATATTGGCGTGCTCGCATAGTTGTCATATACACAGCATCGCATTTGCCACTTTTAAAATCTTTATCAGCAAGCTCTTCATTTTGGTAAGCGATCAGTTGAATATCTCTATTCCACTCTTTTGCAGCTAAAGCCCATTCCTCCATTGTTTTGTATGATTCGCCAGCTTTCCCCATTAAATCAAAAATACATATATCTTGCTTTGCTTGTGCCAAGCTAGGAATACCCGACAATAATACAGCGCATATAAGTAATTTATTTTTCATAGCATTTCCCTATACTTACGTTTTTAATTTGATCGTGTTTTGTTCAATATATGACAATAGTAGAGTTTTTGCTCTATTTTCCGATAAAAATAATGTTATTAGTCGCTAATTTGTATAATTCACTACTGATCATAAAATCTACTTTAAAATTCAATGTGTTGAAAAATAAAAATGTTATGATTTACTCAGCAACAAATAAAATTTGAAAGTAAAAAATTATTATACATATTTTATATAAAATTTATTGATGTAATTCAATATAAATTGAATTTTTTGTGATTTTATTTACACTTTTGTTTTTGAATACGGTTCAATCTTATTTTTATAAGCTTGAGCATAAATATTCTAATGCTCATCAAAAAGGCGTTCGCCAGATCTCTTATTTATGGTAATTGTGCTGGAATTTATCAGATAAGAACATTCAAAAGATAAAACATCTATAAACAGCATATTTAAAACGAGTGATGTAATGCATTTAAAAAATAAGCTGTATTTAGGACATGTGCTTTTCTACTCTTCTAAGCTAAGTTGTGTTTATTCTGGCGTTAGTAAGGCATTTATCAGGCAAATATTCTAAATATAAAAAATGAGACGCTATTCATAAAATTTAAATAAATATTAGGCAGACTATATATTATTCTAATTATTTATTGGTTTTATCATGTTGATTAATAATAAAAAACAAGTATTAATTTTAACAATTGTTTTATTGGGGCTGGTTGCTTGTAATGATGATAAAAATAGTACAACAACACCTGCTGTTGAGTCTAAACCTTTAGAACTTAATATCTTACATATCAATGATCACCATTCACATTTAGATGAAGAAACGATTAAATTTAAAATGAATGTTGGAACAGGTGACGAAGAGTTCAGCGTTGCGAGTGGTGGTTTCGCTCGAGTTGCGACTTTAATTAATCAACTTGCAACAGAAAAGAAAAATGCTTTAAAAATTCATGCAGGTGATGCAATGACGGGCGACCTGTACTATAACTTAAGCGATGGCAAGGCTGATGCAGATGCGATGAATACCGTCTGCTTTGATACGTTCACCCCAGGGAATCATGAGTTTGATGCAAAAGATGATGGTTTAAAGAAATTTATTGGTTTCTTAGATCAAAGCCCATGTAAAGAAAAAACCAAAATTTTATCTGCCAATGTCACCTTTGGCGCTTCTTCGCCACTTTATAAAACCAATCGTATTCAAAAATCACAAGTATTTGAAAAGGATGGCGTAAAGTTTGCCATTATTGGTTTAACTGTGGCGAAAAAAACCAAGAACTCTTCACAGCCGAACGCTGATACATTATTTACAGGTGAAATTGAAACTGCACAAAAAGAAATTGATCAATATAAAGCGCAAGGGATTAAAAATATTATTCTACAAACCCATGTGGGCTATGACTTAGATCAACAATTGGCAAAATCACTTACGGATGTCGATGTCATTATTGGTGGGGACTCACATACCTTGCTTGGGCCAAATAGCCTTAAAAAATATGGTATGACACCTGAAGGTGCTTATCCGACTCAACTTAAAAACAAAGATGGTCAATCGGTCTGTGTCGTTCAAGCTTGGCAGTACAGTTATATTGTGGGTGATTTGAAGGTTCAATTTGATAAGAACGGCAATATCGAAAGCTGTAGTGGGACACCACATGTGTTAATTGGCAATAACTTTACACGTACAGCAAAAGATGCAAAAACAGTCACCGAAACAGAAAAACAAATAATACTTAATCAATTTAAAACAGATCAAGTTCCATTTACCGTTGTGGAACCATTGCAAAAAACATTAGATGTCTTAAAACCATATTCAGAACAAAAGAAAAAATTTGCACAAGAAATCGTAGGTCAAGCGACGGATAATCTATGCTCACGTCGTGTACCTGGAATGCAAAGAGATGTAAACCGTTCAACGTTGGGTGATGTTTGTAATAAAAATACGCATGTCGATCAACATGGAGGTGATATTCAACAAATCATTGCAGAAGCATTTTTACAACAAGGTAAAACTTTCTTTGGTGCAGACATCTCGTTCCAAAATGGTGGTGGTGTTCGTGAAGATGTGGGGCTTGGTGATGTAACAGTTGGCAAAATTTATAATGTTCTTCCTTTTAAAAACACTTTAGTACGTTTAGACATGACAGGTACAGAAGTCAAAGCAACGTTAGAAGATGCAATAGATGGTGTGATTGCACAAAACAATACAGGAAGTTATCCATATACAGGTGGTTTACGTTGGAATGTTGATTTTACAAAAGACAAGGGACAGCGTTTAAATCAAATTCAAATACGCAATGCTTTAGGACAATATGAAAATCTTGACCTAAGTAAAACCTATAAAGTCATCACCATCGACTTTTTGGCGAATGGTGGTGATTACTATGCGACGCTCAAAACAATTACTGGAGATCGACGTTTGAATGTCGGTTTAGATTATGCAGAAGCATTTTTGAAATATACGCAAGGCATAACAGGTCAAATGGGGCAGAAAAAGATAAATAAACTTGCAACATCAGAATACAGCACTCAAATGTTTATTGATAAAGCCAAATAAGCTGAAATAAAAACGTAAAAAATCCCGCTCAGGCGGGATTTTTTTATAAAAATGCTCAAAAAATAGGTAAAAAAATGATTTTTTAATGAATTTAGTTGAAAAAACATGCAGACGAATCAAATAGTGTAAAAAGGGGGTTGCGTTGGATGTGAAATGCTGTAGAATGCACATCCATCGGCGGTGATGTTAAATAAAACTTATGATAAATCAATAGCTTGAAAGGTTTAGATGGATTTCTAAAGGAAATTTATTGAATTGATTAAAGAATGATTTGTTAGAAAAAAGATTAACATTACCGATTGACTTTCAAGAGATTGAGAGTAATATAGCCGACCTAGCTTGATGCTGACGAAGTGTTGAGAAGATCATTAAGAGAATATGAAGAACAACTTGTGTGGATTTTTACTGATTGATCGATCGAAATATTATCATTGATTGAAAGGTTTAAATTACTCGAAGTTTATTTGAGAGAATTTGTCAGGAAATTGATGAGCCAGAATTGTGACCTTAAGTCACTAATGATTTTAACTGAAGAGTTTGATCATGGCTCAGATTGAACGCTGGCGGCAGGCTTAACACATGCAAGTCGAGCGGGGGATGTAGCTTCGGTTATATCTCT
>NZ_AFIE01000043.1 GCF_000214135.1 Acinetobacter sp. P8-3-8 | reverse complement strand
ATATGATAAATCTCCCTCATCCTAACCTTCTCCCAGAGGGAGAAGGGACTCTCAATCTTAATTTTCGATCATTTTGACTTTTGCAAGATATTGATTCGACAGATGCAGTATATTTTTATAATATTGATTAATCGAGTTAGATTCTTTCAATTTTATTGAAAGATAAAGCCAAACATATTTGGGAATAATCATGAATATCAATCAAGATCAGCTCAATATTTTTAAAACAGTAATGGAAACGGGTTCATTTTCTGCGGCTGCTCGCAAATTAGGAAAAGTACCTTCCGCTGTCAGTATGTCGATAGCCAATTTAGAAATTGATTTAAACCTGAAACTTTTTAACCGTGTCGGTCGTGAACCAGTTCCTACAGCTCAAGCTCATTTTTTGTATGAGAAAACTGAACAATTACTGGTTGAAATGAATCAATGGAAACAACAAGCCATTGCACTCAGTGAGGGTTTAGAATCAGCGCTCAATATCGTCGTGGTTTCTGAACTGATTCATACCGATTGGACTGAATATGTTGCGCTATTAGCAGAGCACTTTCCAACCTTACAAATCAATATTTTTACTGCACCACAAGAAGATGCATTGAAAATGTTGATTAATCAAAGTGCTCAACTCGCACTGATGTTCGAACGTGAATTTTTAGAAAGTCGTGAACAATTTGTCGAGTTTAAAAAAGAAACCTTGGTTCCTGTTGCTGCAATTCATCATCCTTTGGCTCAACATACCCAAGTCGGCTTTGAACAAATATTACAAAGCAGACAAATCGTTGTCGCCAGTCGGGATCGAACAGTAAAACCTGAATTACTCTATTCAAAGAATTATTGGCGGACAGATAATCATCATTCAGCCTGCTCTCTAATCTTAAAAAACTTAGGTTGGGGCGTTCTTCCAATACAAATGTTGAATGAAAATCCTGAATTGAGGAAAAAATTAAAAATTCTTGATTTGCTCGATTTCACACCAAAATTTGAATATTTTGTCGATATTGTCTGGAATAGAGAGAGTAATCTGGGTTTAGCTGCTCGTTTTTTGATTAATCACATCCGAAATCAAAGAATTCATACAAAATAATATCGAATTCAGACTATTTTACACTTTTGCTCAATTTACATTGTGTTATAAATAAATCACAAATATTTTAACTAAGAAACATACGGCAATGACACAATCTGCATTAGATCAATTAAAACGCTTAACCACTATTGTTGCTGATACAGGTGATTTAAACGCTATTCAACAATTTCGTCCTTTAGACGCAACAACCAACCCTTCTCTCATTACAGCAGCAGCGCAACAACCTGAAAATCGTGAACTCATTGAAGATGCTTACGACCAAGCAAAGAAAGAAGGATATGAATTAGATCAACTTGTTGATCGTACCATTGATATTCTTACGGTAAAACTCGGCGTAGAAATTCTTAAACTGATAGAAGGACGTGTTTCAACTGAAGTTGATGCCGCACTTTCTTATAATACAGATGAAACCATTGCCAAAGCCAAAGAATTACTGGCTTTGTATAAAGCCTATGGCATTGATCAAGATCGTATTTTGATTAAAATTGCATCGACATGGGAAGGCATTCAAGCCGCGAAAGTACTTGAAGCTGAAGGTATTCATTGTAATTTAACCTTATTGTTTGGTATGCACCAAGCCAAAGCCTGTGCAGATGCCAAAGTCACTTTAATTTCTCCATTTGTTGGACGCATTTTAGATTGGTATAAAAAAGCTGAAAATGTAGACAGCTACCCGATTGAGAAAGATCCGGGCGTGATTTCAGTTAAGCACATTTATGCCTACTACAAACAGCATCAAATTAAAACTGAAGTGATGGGTGCAAGTTTCCGTAGTGTAGATCAAGTCCTTGCACTTGCAGGTTGTGACCTACTCACTGTTGCACCAGGTTTGCTTGAAAAGCTTGAGCAAGATCAGCGTGTTGTTGAACCACAATTGCATAAACACGCAGAGAATGATCAAGATCAGCCCTACCAAGAAATTTCTAAAGCTGACTTTAAACAGCAATTAGAAGGTGATTTGATGGCATTCCAATTGTTACAAGGTGGAGTTGACGGTTTTATCAAAGCACGTGAGCAACTGGCTTTATTATTACGTCAATCTTTTGGCTTAGAAGCCGATTTTATGGATTAATCAGCTAATTGATGAATTGCTTGATGAATAGATGAATCAATACGTTTTAGTCGCATTTTAAACACAGCATTTTTGTGGATTTATGCACTAAAATTGCTCACAATTTAAAACCGAGTTTGTTATGATACTGACTCGGTTTTTTATTTATACCTTTTGATCAAGTGAGTATTCCGTGTTTGGCATTACCGATATTGCGACTTATATCCTAGGGGCTATTTTCATCGTGATTTTGCCGGGGCCAAATTCGCTTTATGTGATGTCCATTGCCTCTAGGTTTGGGGTCAAAACAGGCTATATCGGTGCTTTTGGTGTATTTGTCGGAGATTTGATTCTCATCCTATGCACAGTGCTCGGCGCAGCATCGTTACTGCATAGCTTCCCTTGGTTGTTTATTATTCTAAAAATTACAGGTGCAGCTTATCTTTCATATCTAGGTGTTCGATTACTGATAGCCAGTGTCAAAACATGGATAAATAAACCTCAGAATATTCAAACAATTTCAGAAAACTCAGATTCAGAAAACTCAGAACCAGCTACTGTTGAGCAATTCCATCCTTTTCGAACAGCATTAACCATTAGTTTGCTCAATCCTAAAGCAATCATGTTCTACTTGTCTTTTTTTGTTCAATTTGTAGATCCTAAATATCCATATCCTGCGATCAGTTTTGCGATACTTTCTGTGATTTTACAATTCATTAGTATGGCTTATCTTACCGTTCTTATTTTTTCAGGTATAAAACTGGCTAGCTTTTTTAATCGACGTTATAAAGTTGCCGCTATAGGTGTGGCATGTGTCGGGCTACTGTTTTGTGGTTTCGGCTTAAAACTGGCAACATCAACAATGTAAATCGTTGTATTGTCAATATTTCACCACATTGATTGAATTTAAAAATTCGATAATGAATGCGAATCTAATTTGATGAACATTCAAGTTATTTAAAGCTTTTTGTAAAATAAATCATGCATGATGAATAAATATTTTAAGAATATATAAAATGCTTTCATCATTATTATGAGAATATTTCATGTTTAAATCGAACGTTCTCATGATTATCTGTATAAGCAGCAAATCGATCAGTGTATGATGATTAGTGTAACTTTCCACCATTTAGTCAAATTTGAAAGCTAGGGATCATGCAAAAACTACTCCAAGACTTTTCTATACCTGCTGTATTTGCAGGCTTCATTACCTTCTTAATCGGTATCAGCGTTTCAGCAGTCTTGGTGATCCAAGCCGCACAGCTCCTCGGTGCGACTGCTGAGCAAATCACCTCATGGTTTTGGGCGCTGGGTTTAGGCATTGGTCTGTCTGGTCTGATTTTGTCTTGGAAATTTAAATATCCTGTAGCAACCTCGTGGTCAACGGCTGGGCTCGCACTCATCCTCGCCACGGCAAGTGGCTATACGCTTTATGAAGCAATTGGTGCTTTTTTAGTATGTGGTGTATTGACTGCGATCTTAGGATTTTTAGGCATCTTTGAAAAAGTGCTTGCCTACATTCCACAAAGTCTGACCAGTGCGATGCTTGCGGGTGTTTTACTCAAATTCGGTATCGCCTTATTTGCCAGTATGCAAAATGATTGGCAATTTATTTTGTCTTTGCTTGCCATCTATATTATTTCTAAGCGTCTATGGGCACGTTATTGCATTGTCATTACAGTTATTGCAGGCATTTTAATTTGCCCTCTATTTATGGAATTCCATACCCCAGTTTTACATTGGAGCTTGGCGAAACCGGTATGGATGACACCTGATTTTACATGGTCAGCTCTATTTGGATTGGCTTTACCGTTATTTGTGATCAACATGGCTTCGCAATATTTACCCGGTATTGCCATGATTAAAAGCTATGGTTATCAACCACACGTGAATCAACTGATCGGTTGGACAGGTACTGTACAGGCACTTTTGGCGCCTTTCGGATGCTATACCGTGAATATTGCAGCGATTAGTGCTGCGGTTAGTTTAGATGATCAAGTACATCCTGATCCTTCTAAACGTTATATTGCAGGGATTAGTTGTGGATTTTTCTATATTTTAATGGGCCTTTTTGCAGCAACCTTGACGAGTCTGTTGATGTCATTTCCTCATCTGTTTATTGTTGCTTTAGCAGGGATTGCCCTTTTCGGTACAATCAGTCACAACATTGCGATTGCTTTCTATGAAGTAAAAGATCGTGAAGCAGCATTATTAACCTTCCTATTTAGTGCTTCAAGTGTGCAATTCTTTGGTATTGGTTCAGCATTCTGGGGGCTATTATTCGGATTTGTGGTGTCATTTATTTTAAATTTTAGAACTAAAAATAAGTGATGCATAACTTATGAAACAGAAATTATTCGCAGTTGCAATGTTAGTTTTAACACTGAATGCTTGCACTTCAATTCAAGTGAATAATAATGATGGATTTCAACCTCAATCTGTCAAACAAATATGTGTTATTCATAACTCAAAAGTGACCATCGGCGGTTTCGAACCATCCATTATTCGCAGTTTTGCACGATACAATATTAATGCACGAATTTATCCTGAAAATTCGAGACCCGTAATGTGTGAAACGACGATGAATTACACAGCATTACGCTCATGGGATTTTGTGACATATTTGACCTATGCAAAGTTTACCCTCTCACAACAAGGACGAATCGTTTCGGAAGCAGAATTCAAATTAAAAGGTAAAGGTGGATTAGCTTTAAATAAATGGCGCAGTACTGATACTAAAATAGACGAATTAGTAGACCAATTGGTTAAGCCTAAAACCAAGTAATATCAGTAATAAATAGTTATTTCATGCTGTCTTTTAAATGCGTGCCAATACGATAGGCAAAAAAAAGCTTACCCTAAGATGGATAAGCTTGGAAACTTAGATAAGTTCAAATAAAGTAGAAACTACAGCTAGATTCTGAAAAAGATCATATCGCCTGCTCACTATTTAAACAAATATAAAAAAACGATTAAACACGATATTTCACACATAAATAGAGCAAAATAACTAAATTAATTTAAAAAAAATGTGATAAATCATACAAAAACATAAGATAAAAAAACAATTAAAACCGTACAGGGTCATAATTTCTAGACCAAAGTCTTAGATGCCTTAAATTTCAGGATAATGGCCTGTGCCTTCTGGCCATGGCGACAACAACTCAAAGCCTGTGTCCGTTACCGCAATCATATGTTCCCATTGCGCAGATAAAGACTTATCAGCTGTCACAACTGTCCAACCATCTTTAAGCTCTTTAACTTTCGCCTTTCCTGCATTCACCATTGGTTCAATCGTGAACACCATCCCTTTTTTAAGAATAAGACCATGACCTGCTTGTCCATAATGTAGAACATTCGGTTGTTCATGATAAATCTTACCAATTCCGTGACCACAATATTCACGAACGATTGAATAACCTTCTTGCTCAGCAACCTGTTGAATCGCAGCACCGACATCTCCCAATGTTGCACCGGGTTTGACTGTATGAATACCTGCGACCATCGCTCGATAGGTTGTTTCTACCAATTTCTTTGCTTCGGGTTTTACATTACCAACATAGTACATACGACTGGTATCGCCAAAATATCCATCTTTAATAATCGCCACATCAATATTGATAATGTCGCCATCATTCAAAACGATACTTTGAGAAGGAATACCATGACAAACCACTTCATTCGGCGAAATACAGGTGGTTTTGGTATAACCATAATAACCCACATTTGCAGGGATCACTTTCAAAGTATTGACAATAAAATCATTACACAAATCATCTAAGTATTCTGTGCTTACACCGGGCTTGACATGCTCACCTATCATTTCTAAAACTTGCGCAGCTAAACGCCCAGACACTCGTAATTTTTCAAGGTCTTGTTCAGTTTTAATCGTGATAGTAGAAGCTTTCATCGTATCTGCCTGTAATTGTGAGCACACATTATAAGCTTTTTATTCGGAGAATGGTTTTTTTCTTATCAATGATAAAGAATTACTCCGTTAATTTATTCTCATTATTTCTAAAAAATGAGGAATGAAAAAGAAATTTAAAGTTTACATAGCAATTATTATTTTTAATCCTACTAAAGTCTATAATGATTTAAATTAAACCAATAATCATCTACATAAATATAACTCATATTGCTAATTGGTTAAAATTTATAAACTTCTGGAATAATATTTATAAAATAAAATACAAAAAATAGTGCTTTTCTACTAAAATCTCTGTTTTTGTTTCTCCAACCTCTCCTTTATGACTAATCTCCGTACAAAGGATATTATTGCTTTAGGGTTCATGACCTTTGCCTTATTTATTGGGGCAGGTAATATTATCTTTCCACCTATTGTTGCTCAACAAGCAGGTGAACATGTATGGCTTGCTGCGTTCGGTTTTCTAATCACTGCTGTAGGCTTGCCTGTACTCACCATCATGGCGCTTTCAAAAACTGAAGGTTCTATTGCAATTTTAAGTTCACCTTTGGGTAAAGTTGCCAGTTTAATGTTAACTGTCGTTTGTTACCTTTCTGTCGGGCCTTTATTTGCTACCCCACGTACTGCTACTGTTTCTTATGAAATCGGTTTTTCTCCTTATTTCGGAGATAGCAGCACTTCACTCCTGATCTATAGTATTGTTTATTTTGCTTTTGTGACTTTAGTTTCACTTTATCCAAATAAACTACTCGATACTGTTGGTCATGTGCTTGCACCATTAAAAATCTTTGCACTGGCTATTTTAGGTATTGCTGCTGTTGCTATTCCAACTGGTTCAATCTCTCCTGCCATCAATAATTATGTCACTAGCCCTGTTTCTGAAGGTTTCGTCAATGGTTACTTAACCATGGATACTTTAGGTGCATTGGTTTTTGGTATTGTCATTATTCATGCGATTCATTCTCGTGGTGTAACTGACAAAAAATTAGTGACCAAATATGCTGTGATCGCAAGTTTAATTTCAGGTGTTGGTTTAACCCTCGTCTATCTCAGCCTATTTAAACTCGGTTTAGGTAGTCATGATGTTGCGCCGAATGCTGCAAATGGTGCCGTGATCCTACATGCCTATGTGCAACATGCATTTGGTGACTTAGGTTCATTATTCCTAACTGCGTTGATTTTTATTGCATGTATGGTGACTGCGATTGGCCTAACCTGCGCATGTGCAGAATATTTTTCAGAATTACTCAAAATTCCTTATAAGGTTTTAGTCGTTGTTTTGGTTTTATTCTCATTGGTGATTTCAAATCTAGGACTAACTAAGCTCATTGCTTTTTCAGTTCCTGTTTTAAGCGCTATTTATCCACCAGCGATTGTCGTTATTGTGCTCAGTTTCTTCTGGAAAAAATTCAACAACCCGTCTTTAGTGATTGCACCAGTGACAGCAGTTTCATTTATTTTCGGTATTATTGAAGGCATTAAAGTCACAAGCTTTAAAGACAATTTGCCTGCGTTGATCCAAAACTTACCGTTGAATGAGCAAAACTTAGCGTGGTTAATCCCGTCTTTAGTGGTATTCATGATTTGTGTCGTAATCGATAAAGTTAAAAAATAATTCTTTTTTAACCTGCCTTTAAAATTTGATTTTACCCAAATCATCTTTTATGAGTGATCAATAATTATCAAGTTTACCCAACGGATTGTTATTGTTTACGGCACTTTTCATTCAAATACTACTTTATATTCTAAAAGGCTTTATGCCTTTGGAAATTAGTAACCTTAAAAACCGATCAATTTTTAGACAAATAGAACAATAAAAATAGCGTAGTGAAATAACCATTTTTATTTACACATCCAATACACGCCAGAGCCAATTTTTTTATTTTAAAATCATAAACTTTTGTCTTAGTCCTCTTCCATCTATGAAAAACTTATTGTATTTTAGAATGATAACTAGATCTCGTTTTTAAATTGCACAACCTACTATAATCTAAAATTTATTAAGCATATTTTTTAAATAAATAAACTATTCATGTTTTGTCATAAATATGTCACATTTATTTATGAAAATAGTCATATTTTCACTTGAAATAATAATTAGATGTGGTACAACTAAATAAACCAATCCAGACCAAAACAATTAGGTTTTTGTCGAGCAGACAGGAGGTATGGAGATGTTACCAATACATTTCAACAAGCAAGTCTTCATTAATTCGTTGAAGGCAAACAAAAAAATGGTCACGTATCTAAGCACTACGTTGGCACTCTTGGCTACCCTATTTATTCATGGGCTGATTCAAGGTAATTTAAAACCTGAATTCTTTGCCTATGCACTTATCGTATCTGCTGCCTTCTATATTTGGGATGTTGTTGATCATAAATCACGTAAGCTTGCGAAAATTACAGAATAAAAGATGGATGCACAGCATCCATCTTTAATGAAAAAAATAAAAGACTAAAAACATAAACAATAAAATCAAATATTTAATTCATAAAATCTTCAAATTACTCAATATTCAACCCACCCACTGCTTAAACATTCTGATATTGATTAAAACAATCCTTTAAACATGCCCAATAAAAGTCCTGCTGTTGCACCAACTTCACCAATCACCAATAAAACCATTGCCATACGCATCAGAATTTTTGGTAATTGCATTTTTCCTAATTGATGTGGTTCTTTGAATTGATTGCTTGTATCTTTTAAAAAGCCATGCACCACATAACTAACAATTGAGAAGGTAAAAAAGATTAGATTAATCGCTACAAATAAAAAATTTACATTTTCTGACCATACAGAACAATAAGCCATAACAGCTAAAATCAGTGTCGCAGGTGCATAAAGCAAACTACTACGATGCGCGATATCCACATAATAATGTGCTCTTGCTAGATCTGAGCGGCTAATTTGATAGTACTTCCACACGCCTGTCAGCATGCCGACCCACAAATATATCCCACTGAATAATAATGCTAATTTCACTGAAATCGGCAAAAGCCCAATATCCATTTTATTTTCCTATTTATATAAGATACTCAATAGAATTGAATATCATGACTTTTTAGTCACACTTTATTTAAGTTTCTTTTTGGAACTCATTTAAAGTAAACATAACTTTAAATGTTAAATGTTGTAGATTCACTATGAATACTTTTGAAAATTTAACCATAAGTTGCGCAGATGGCTATGGCTTAAGCGCACGTTTTTACAAGGCGAAACATCCAACTCAGCAGCTACCGGTATTGGTCTGCCCTGCAACTGGAATTACTCAAGGCTTTTATCACGACTTTATTGAATGGCTTACAGAACAAAATTTAGATGTTATGGTTTTTGATTTTCGTGGTATCGGGAAATCATTACACAGTTCAATTCGTCAATCCAACGCCAGTATTCAAGATTGGGGACAGTTAGACATCCCTGCCGCAATTCAAACTTTGCTTGCTAAAACAGGGAAAGAACAAGTTGTCTTAATCGGACACAGTGCGGGTGGACAGTTGCTTGGCATCGTACCGAATTATGACAAAGTTGCTCAGGTGATTGCAATTTCAGGCTCAACAGGACATGTTAAAGGTTTAAAAGGTCGAACCAAACGTATGGCTCCGGTTATGTTTAAGCTGATCTTTCCTGTTTCTAGTTTAATTAAAGGTTATGGCGCAACAAAAATGCTTGGAATGGGTGAAAATCTTCCAAAAAATGTTGCAAAACAATGGGCGCAATTTTGTAGCAAACCTGGTTATGTGATGAATGCAATTGGTAAAACCATTTTTGAAGATTTTCATCAAGAAATTCAATGCCCGATTACTGTGTATTGGTCTTCTGATGATGAAATTGCAACCCAAGCCAATGTCCAAGACTTATTACGCTTATACCCAAATGCCAATACCGATATGATTGAGCTTAAGCCTCAAGCGCATAGCCATAAAACAATCGGACATATGCTGATGTTTAGAAAATCACATCAAAACTTATGGCCATTGATGACCAAGACTATTCTAAATTAAAACTCTAAATTAAAACTTTCTGTTTTAAGCACTTAAATACGTAATCCTGTTTAAGTGCTCTTTTTATTTTAGAAGTCCATTTCCTTATCATTTGATCAAAATACACATATGATGAAATCAAATAAAAAGTAGAAATAATTTAAGCGCTGAATCCTTTTACATCTTCAATTTTTGACCATCAAAAGCATTTAATCCTTTTGTCACAACAATTCATTAAATTATCGCTAATTTTTATTAAAAACCCCCACGCTTACGAAAAATTTCTGCCCATCTAAATCATGATTTTCATATTTATCACTATCCTTATTCTTTTATATTCTATCTATAAATTTTAAATATGTTATGTTTAATACAAAATTTGTAGAATAAATAACATGAATATCTCCTTACTCATTTCAAGTCTACCCTCACAAAGCACTGCGACACGGATGCGAGTATGGAGATCAATTAAAAATTGTGGAGCAGCCACATTGAGAGATGGCGTGTATTTACTACCATCAACAGTTGCACATCAATTCGAAGAAATTGCACAAGATCATCAAAGCGATAATGGTAAGGCTTATATTTTCCATAGCACCTGCCCTGAAAATATTGATTTACTTAAATTATTTGATCATAGTGAAGAATATTCAGAATTTTTAAATCAATTAAAAAAGATTGAAAATGAATTAGATGTGAATAGAAAGAATGAGCATTTGAAACACATCAGGAAATTAAGGAAAAACCTAAATCATTTAATTCAAATCGATTATTTTCCGCAGCCTATACAACAACAATCAGTTAAAGCACTAAATAAGCTTGAATATAGCATTACTCGATTGGGTGAAATTGATGAACCTCAATTTAGCTCGCAAATATTACAGACACTAAAAATTGAACATTTTCAAAATAAGGTATGGGCAACTCGCAAACGCCCATGGATTGATCGACTTGCATCAGCATGGTTCATTCAAAAGTTTATTGATTCATCTGCCCAATTTAAATGGTTGGATTCTCCGTCTAACTGCCCTACTGATGTAATTGGCTTCGACTTCGATGGTGCAAGTTTTACCCACATGGATTCACTGGTTACCTTTGAGGTCTTTATCCATAGTTTTAACCTAAACAATCCTGCCTTAAATAAAATTGCTGAAATTGTCCATTACCTCGATGTAGGTGGCAATGAACCTGCGGAAGCAGTTGGATTTGAGAAAATAATGCATGGACTTAAAACAACAATTACAGATGATGATCAACTTTTAAATCTTTCAAATCATATTTTTGACGGTCTATATGCTGACCTACTTGGAGAAAGACATGAATAATGAAGACAATAAAAACATTGAAAATATCGAGAATATTGAAAATAAAGTTGAAAGTAAGTTTGAAAATATCAACTTTTGGCACGCTGTATTATTTTGGTTCAAACTTGGATTTATCAGTTTTGGTGGCCCAGCAGGTCAAATTGCAGTCATGCACCAAGAACTGGTCGAACAGAAAAAATGGATCTCTGAAAAACGTTTTATGCATGCCTTAAACTACTGCATGCTCTTGCCTGGGCCTGAAGCTCAGCAATTGGCTACTTATATTGGTTGGTTAATGCATAAGACTAAAGGTGGATTAATTGCTGGCATTCTGTTTGTTCTGCCTTCATTGTTTATTTTAATTACGCTGTCTTGGGTGTATATCAAGTTTGGTAATATTCCGATTATTGCAGGGTTATTTTACGGCATTAAACCTGCTGTAACCGCAATTGTCTTCCATGCAACTTATCGTATCGGAAGTAAATCATTAAAGAATAAATTTCTATGGCTGATCGCCATTTTGGCATTTATCGCAATCTTTATTTTTAATATACCATTCCCCCTTATTGTTTTACTTGCTGCTTTAACAGGTTATTTTAGTAGTAAAAAATACCCTGAGCTGTTTTCAAATCAAGCACATCAATCGAGTAGTAAATCCTACGGTAAAGCCATCATCGATGATGATACGCCTATCCCTGAACATGCAGTATTTAAATGGTCTCGACTTGTCAAAATTGTCATTATCGCCACCCTATTGTGGTTCATTCCATTCATAACGCTATTTTATATTTTTGGCTGGAATCATGCTTATACGCAAATGGCATGGTTTTTCACTAAAGCTGCTTTAATGACTTTTGGTGGTGCTTATGCTGTTTTGCCCTATGTATATCAGGGAGCTGTTAATTATTATCACTGGCTAAGCCCAACTCAAATGATCGATGGATTGGCACTTGGGGAAAGCACACCTGGACCTTTGATTATGGTGGTGGCTTTTGTTGGATTTATTGGCGCATATAGTCATAGTTTATTAGGAACTGACTCACAATTTATTGCAGGTGCATTGGGTGCGATCATCGTAACATGGTTTACCTTTATATTTTCATTTGTATTTATATTGGCTGGTGGACCATTGATAGAATCGACGCATAACCAAATTAAGTTTACTGCGCCATTGACGGCAATTACTGCTGCTGTAGTGGGAGTTATTCTAAATTTAGCATTATTCTTTGGCTATCATGTTTTATGGCCAAATGGTTTTTCAGGTTCATTCGATTATGTTTCTGCACTTATTTGCTTATTTTCCATACTGGCATTATTCAAGTTTAATCAAAGTGTTTTAAGAGTGATTACTATCTCTGCACTCATAGGTTTAATCATTAAGCTGTGCTTTTAAAATTTTAAATTAATTAAATTCTTTAAATAAAAAATGCCTCAATCAATGAGGCATTTTTATACTTAACTTGTGAATGTCATTACACTGATGAATATCACGGCTTTGCGAGTTTAAGCGAACTGTTCAGGACGTGTAATTTTGACTGTTTTAATTCGATTTTCATCCATCTCAACAACCTCAAACCAGATTCCATCTTGCTCAATTTGCGTACCAACTTTTGCTTCACCTTGCGTTTTATCCAAGATCAAACCTGCAACACTAAAATAGCCTGAATCTTCTTGAACCAAATCCAGCATACCCAACTCTAATTCAAGTTGATAAAGATCTAACATGCCAGAAGCCTTCCAAGTGGTATCATCCAACTTGACCAATTCCAACTGCTCATCAGCATCTGGGAATTCACCTGCAATCGCTTCAAAGACATCGAGCGGCGAAATCAAACCTTGAATATTACCAAACTCATTGCTCACTAAAACCAAAGAACCTTTAGAAGTTCTCAAGGTGTGAATCGCATCAATCACTTTCATTTTTTCAAAAATAAAGATTGGACGATGACGTTTTAATAAAGCCTGTAATTGCTCTGGTTCATCTAGTGCATCAATTAACTCTTTAGCTCGTACCACAGTCACAACTTTATCAAGTTGCCCACGACAGACTGGGAATAAGCTATGTGGCACTGCGAGTATCTGTTGACGAATACTTTCAGAATCATCTTCAAGATTGATCCATGAAATCTGATTTCTCGGTGTCATAATCGATGCAACCGAACGCTCAGCAAGGGTTAATACACCACCCACCATATAACGCTCTTCATCACCAAAGGCTTTTTGTGCAGCCAAGGCTTCAGGCGTTTGCAATAAATCGGCATCTAATTTACTTCCCATCATCTTGAGAATTGAATCTGCTGTACGATGACGCAAAGGAATTTTAGATTCATGTTTTTCAGCATTTCGACTTGAGAACTGATTGAAGGCTTCAATCAAGATCGCAACACCAATACCTGAGTAGATATATCCTTTTGGAATATGGAAACCAAAACCTTCGGCAATCAAACTCACGCCAATTAATAATAAGAAGCTTAAACATAGAATCACAACTGTAGGATGTCTATTTACAAAGCTGGTTAATGGCTTAGAGGCAATCAACATGACAATCACAGCAATAGTCACCGCTGCCATCATCACATAAATATTGTCAACCATTCCGATTGCTGTGATTACTGAATCTAGTGAGAAAACTGCATCAAGTACGATAATTTGTGCTACAACAGCCCAAAAGCTCGCATAGGCAACAGAACCCGAACTTTTTACTTCAGGTTTGCCTTCCATTTTTTCATGCAGTTCAGTCACTGCTTTGTAAACAAGGAATAATCCACCAAATAAGAGAATTAAATCTCGCCCTGAAAATGAAAGCCCTGCGAATTCGACTATAGGTTTGGTTAAAGTCACTAACCAAGAAATGACGGACAATAAGCTTAAACGCATCACTAAAGCTAAAGACAAGCCTATAATGCGTGCTTTATCACGTTGCTCAGGAGGAAGTTTATCTGCCAAAATGGCAATAAAGACGAGGTTATCAATCCCCAATACAATTTCTAAAACAATCAGGGTTAAAAGGCCAACCCAAATACCAGGGTCTAATAAAAATTCCATTATTAGATCTCCTGCTTTTTATTATAAAAAGAAGACAAAAATAAGCTTAACCTACACGGCGACGGATCCATAAATGATGCCTTTTCAACTAAATTACTTTAATTATGCACAATATCTTGGATTTGTAATTACTTTTCATGAAAAATTTACATTTTAGTAGTTTATAAATTTAGCAAAGCTTGCACAAATAATCGCTGCTTATAAAAAATTATTCAACTTTAGTCTAAAAATGGCCCAAAATGACCATGACAAGTTTAACTATGAAAATTAGTATATATTGCAACGGATCAAACAACATTTAAACTATACTTAATAATATTTATGAAAAATATTCTTAGCCATTAATCACCTAATTTTTGTAATGATTTATTACACTTACGGAATGTTGTATCACTCTTCTGCTTTGCAGATTTATACCAATATTAAAAATGATTATTTTCATATTCTTAAAACAATATTCACACAACAAATAAATGAACCTACACTAGTTATGACTATTGCGACAGAATTTTTTTATCATAAAGCCAAGTTTCATACACTCAAATTTTCATTAGAATAAGATCACAGTCAGTATTGATTAAACATCAAATATTTGACTTAGTCGCTTTCGTTTTTATTAACCTTAAAGCACGCAAGAAGTGAATAGGATTAACCGCTATGACAAGTGTAAATGCATTGACTTTCAATAAGACATCAAAGGCTATTGCAAATACAAGCTATCTAGGAACGTATATCAATCTTGATGCGTTTCAAGAGCAGCATCAGGTCAAAGTCGTGGTCACGCAAGAGAATCATCAGCAAGAACTGACTTACCATGTTATTCTTGAAAATGCAGATCTGACAGCACAACTATCAGATAGCTATGTACTAAATTCTCACTTGCAAGAAGAAGCAACTAAATTTGCTCAAAGTATTGTTGCGTTTCACCAAGTTAAAGACAGTTACACGATGTCTTTACTGGACAGTACCGCCTAGGTTTACTCCGAGGAAAATCTATATTTTATGGATTTTCCTTGTTTTTTTATATTAAGCGGCTGATCACGTATTGATTCGACTATTCAAAATAAAATATTATTAAGCCTTATGTTTGGCTATAATTACAAAAAATCAGGGTTACCTAATGACTAAGAAGTATTCAAAATTTTTGCCTTCTGCTGAAAATTTTAATATAGAAAGTTTTCCTTATTACTGGATTACTCAAGTACATGCGCAATACGTATTGAACGTAGATCATGTTTTAAAAAAATATGGTGTCGACAATTCAAGACGGCGTTTATTGGTCTCTTTGGAAGCGAGACCAAATGCCAGTGTTTCAGAACTGTCAGAGATGATTGTGTCTAAAATGTCGACGACCACTAAAATTGTGTATCGACTAAAAGAAGAAGGTTTTGTTGAAACTTATTCTTGTGAACACGATGCGCGTATTACTCGAGTCAAGCTTACTGAGTCTGGTCTACAAATGACTCAAAAGATTAATGACTTGATGAGTGTTGTACTTGAACAATCATTTGATGGTTTAACACCATTACAAATTGAAAAAATGATGGAAAGTTTAAAGCATATTTTTAAAAATCTTTCTCATTAATAGAATAAAAATTAGTCAAAGATGCTGATCTGTCGAGTGTTTTTATTGTGCCTTGGTTTTGGACAATAAAAACACTCAAACTCCTCTACAGGAAAGCCTTCAATAAAACTCAAAATATTGGGTTGTTTCAACGTCAACCATTCTTCTAAACGATGTTGTGGGATTACAACGATAGAACGCTTATCTGTTCTGGGTTCATGAAAATCTTTCATCATTTCGTGATGGTGGGCGTCCATGCTCAGCATCGTTGCTGAGCGCACAATTTCACCACTTTTCAATCGCGTGATTTCATACAATGCTGCGATGTAGAAAGCTTGACCATCTTTACGACGTACTGCCCAGCGTTGAGGTTTTCCATTGATATATTTTGACTCATAAAACTCGCTTACTGGAATCACGCCAAACTGGCATTTGGAAAAAGCTTCACTAAAGCTTGGTTTTTCCATAACGGTTTCATTACGTGCATTGTAGGTATGTTTAGCGACTTCTTTGTCTTCTGCCCATTTTGGAACTAAACCAAAATTCACCAAGCGCCATTCAAGTCCTTGATTCGATCTAAACAACAATGGGGTTTGAAAACTTGGGAATATCTCTTCTTCATAGGCAAAAGGAATCAATGGCAAGCCAAGTTGCTCAACTTGATTTACGCTAATCGGTTTATAATTGGCACACATACAATAAAAATATTTTTAAATATTAAAGGCTTGTTTAGATAAGCACTTTAAAAAGAAGGTAAATCAACACTTACCTTCTTTTCAATGAATCATCCAAAAATCTTTTTCACTTTTGCACTTAAACCATGGAAAAACTTATGCTTCGCATTGGCTTTTTCACTGGTTAAAAAATTAATTTGGATCGACTGACGTTGTCCTTCATAAGGAATATAACCATGCCATCCATTATCTGTTACTTTAAAAGCAACCAATGAACCTGGGCCTGCATTAATTTCAGCAACATAGTTATTGATGTCTTTATCATCATTTAAAATGCGTAAACGACCATTCGGCGCTTCCCATGATTCATTTAAATAAATCAGGATGGTTAAAAGCTTACTTTTAGAATCACTGTGAATACGACCATCTTTTTGACGAGAATAACCACGTAAAGTGATCATCATCGGATGCTCCATGACATTCACATCAAACTTATCTGTCAAAATTTGGCGAAACTCTGGCGTATCCAATGATTTTAAGAAACGATCAAAATTTGGTTTAATTTCAACATCTTCAATGTTAAAGCTTCCACCCTGTTCAATTTTTGGAAAATCTTGGATAACCGCTTGTACTTCATTATCCG
The DNA here is from genome assembly GCF_000214135.1 of Acinetobacter sp. P8-3-8. Classification (GTDB taxonomy): domain Bacteria; phylum Pseudomonadota; class Gammaproteobacteria; order Pseudomonadales; family Moraxellaceae; genus Acinetobacter. The sequence continues at coordinate 9,354 of NZ_AFIE01000043.1, read as the reverse complement.
CCAATGCATTTTCAACCACAAAAAAAGGATAAGGCGTGCTAGAAACTTCGGCATTTTTCAATGCATCTAATTTAAGAATTGATGACATTTATAATTCAACTTAAAGATTGATTCTCTTAAATTGTAGCAGAGATTTATAGTTGTTTGAGCAATCTCCACCTTAGCTCAACAAAATTTCTATTCTCATGCGAGGAGATCTAATGACAAGTTTCAATTGAAATGACACAGGTAGAATTACAGCAATAAGAACTTTAAATCAGTATAGCTATCCATTTGCATAACCTGAGTTCGGGATAAGATATGTTCCCAGCTATATGATACGCGGAAACGTCAGTCGCATTATTCGAGGCAAGCCTAAATCTGAAATATATTGTTTTTGCAATATATTAGGTACTCGATAGTATCTGTCGAGTTGGCGACTCTTGCGCTGCTTTAATCACAGCTCAGGTTTTGCCCTTGCGTGGCAGTGCCACTCATCCCGAAAGCCTTGCGAGGTAGTACCTCTCAGGTCGAACCTGAACAAGATTGAAATATATTTCAAGCGAAGTGCAAGACGAAGTGGGTTAATTCTTGCATCTGACTTTAAACGGTGAGACTCCGCTGTGCCTGATCTATCTTTTCAATAACTTACATCAAAATTTATCCCGAACTGACGTTACATAACAATGTAAATCATTACATTTTTACGATTAATATAAAGTCCCACAAAACAAAAAGCCTCCGAAGAGGCTTTTTGGCGTTACACGATGAAATTAATCACCTGTATAACCTTTTAATTTTAAACGGTAAGCATGCAATAACGGCTCTGTATAACCAGATGGCTGTTCAGCACCTTTAAATACGAGATCATGCGCTGCTTGGTATGCATAGCAGTTAAATGCAGGTGCCATAGCTGAATATTCTGGATCATTGGCATTTTGCTCATCCACAATTTTCGCCATACGTTGCATAACTTCTTCAACTTGCTCTTTGCTTACGATACCGTGACGTAACCAGTTTGCAACGTGTTGTGAAGAAATACGTAAGGTTGCACGATCTTCCATCAAACCAACGTTGTTGATATCTGGAACTTTCGAACAACCTACACCAAGATCTACCCAACGAACAACATAACCTAAGATACCTTGAAGGTTATTTTCAAGTTCTTTGGTCTTCTCTTCTTCAGTCCAGTTTGTATCTGTTGCTAAAGGAGGCGTGAGCAAATCATCAAGTGGTAAGGCTTCAGTTTGCAACAACTCTTTTTGACGTGCTGAAACATTGCATTGGTGATAATGAATTGCGTGAATCACAGCACCAGATGGTGAAGGAACCCATGCACAGCTTGCACCAGCTTCAGGATGTTCAATTTTGGTTTTATACATGTCTAAAAGCATATCTGGTTTAGGCCACATACCTTTACCAATTTGTGCTTTACCACGTAGACCCGCTTGAAGACCAACCATCACGTTACGGTTTTCGTACGCTGGGAACCAAGTTTGAGACTTTACTTCGCCTTTACGAACGAATGGACCTGCTTCCATGAATGTATGGATTTCATCGCCCGTACGATCCATGAAACCTGTATTAATGAAGATCGTACGATCTTTTGCTTGCGCAATACAGTTTTTCAAGTTTACAGATGTACGACGTTCTTCATCCATAATACCAATTTTTAAAGTCTTCGCTGGTAAGCCTAAAGCTTGCTCTGCACGTTCAAATAATTCAACGGCAAATGCAACTTCTTCTGGACCATGCATTTTTGGCTTCACGATATACATCGAACCTTTACGAGAGTTCTTAATCGTATTTTCGCCTTTAATGTCTGCAAAAGACAATAATGGTGTGATTAACGCATCCATAATCCCTTCGTAGATTTCTTGACCATCTACAAGGATCGCTGGATTTGTCATTAAATGACCAACGTTACGAAGAAGCATCAATGAACGACCGTGAAGCGTAGTTTCACCACCGATCAAGTTTTTATGCGTACGGTCTTTGTTTAATGTACGAGTAACCGTTTTACCGTTCTTCTCGATAGATTCTTCCAAAGTACCTTTCATCAAGCCTAACCAGTTACGGTAGCCTTCAACTTTTTCTTCTGCATCTACAGCAGCAATCGAATCTTCTAAATCTTGGATTGTTGTTACAGCAGCTTCAAGTACTAAATCCTTAACGCCAGCAGCATCTGTTTTACCAATTGGGCTATTCGCATCAATTTCGATGATGACGTGCAAACCATTATTTAATAAAACGATTTCTGTTGGAGCAGATTCTTCACCATTGAAACCAACAAACTCTGCTTCTTTCGCTAAAGTTGATGTTGAACCATCTTTTAACGTTACAACCAGTTTTTTGCCTTCAATAGCATATTTAGTTGCATCTGCATGTGAACCATTTGCCAATGGGAATGTTTCATCTAAGAAGTTTTTAGCAAAGGCAACAACTTTTTCGCCACGAACAGGGTTATAACCTTTACCTTTTTCTGCGCCACCTTCTTCTGGGATCACATCAAAACCGTAAAGTGCATCATAGAGCGAACCCCAACGAGCGTTTGCAGCATTTAAGCAGTAACGTGCATTACGCACAGGTACAACCAATTGCGCACCAGCCAACAATGCGATCTCTTCATCTACATTTTCTGTGCTGATTTGAAAATCTTCTACTTCTGGTACTAAGTAGCCAATTTCTTTAAGAAAAGCTTTATAAGCTTCTAGCTCAAATTTATTATTACGGTGCCATTCATCAATTTTAGCCTGAATGTCATCACGCTTAGCTAAAAGCGCTTTATTCTTAGGGCTAAGATCGACAACAACTTGCTCAAAGTTTTTCCAGTAAGTTTCACTGTCTAAACCAGAACCTGGTAGTGCTTCATTTTCGATGAAATCGTAAAGTTCTTTAGCAATCGCTAACTTGCCTTTCTGAATACGTGCAGTCATTGTCTTTCCTGATATTGCTACTTTTTATAACAAGAGTTTCTAGTATACCGATTTAAACCATGCTGAATAGTATTATCACATTGCTAAATAGTGATCATTTTAATTGAAATAAATGCGAGCATTCATTTTAAAAATAATGACTAAAAATGAGACAATATCATCAACTTGGATCGCTTTTTACAGTGTATAAAGTTTTTTAAATGTCGAAATTAGACTAAAGTGCCGAATAAGTGCTAATTGATCCATTTTTTACAATACACTTTATTTCCTTGTGCCAAGATTAAGCCATGAATATAACTAAATGTCGATAAAGCAAATTGATTATTATGTTTAAAATTATTGTCTTTTCTTAAAGCAAAAAAAGCACTCATTCGAGTGCTTCTTGTTTTAATAAAACTTATTCAACCACTTGTAATTCACTTGAATCTTTAATCAGACGATGCTCCGCTTGTAAATAATCATCAGACTGCATTTCAAGCAAACGAGAGCGTGTTCTTTCGATTTCAAAAGCCAATTTTTCACCCTCATAGATATCAATAATTGAATCTTCTGAGGTTAAAAGCAATTTCACGCCACGATCATAAAACTCATCGACCAAATAAATAAAACGACGTGTTCCTTCAGAAAGCGTATCTGTTAAATGCGGAACATTGCTCACGAGGACTGTATTGTAAATATTGGCAATTTCAATAAAGTCAGATGGACTACGTGGCTTCATGCAAAGTTCTCTAAATTCACACCACAATACATCTTCTGTATGCCCAATGGTTTCAACCACACGATTATTGATGTTAATCGGTTCTTCTGAAATGGTTTGTGAGCTAGTCAATGCATTGAAGCGTTTCGCCATCCACACTTTATTGTCATCACTTAACGGTGTTTTAAATAATTGAGCTTGTTTGAGCACACGCAAACGGTAGTCCACACCTGCATCGACATTTAAAACCACACAGTGTGTATTGACCATTTCAATGGTTGGCAAGAAACGATCACGGTGAATACCATTTTTATATAAACCGTCTGGTGCAATGTTTGATGTTGCAACGAGCGTGATTCCACGAGTAAATAGCTTTTGGAATAAGTCACTGATAATCATCGCATCAGTTACGTTTGATACAAAAAACTCATCAAAGCAAATCACCACAGCTTCTTTATAAATTTGATCTGCCACTAGATCAAGTGGATTACGTTGCCCTGCCAGCTTATTTAATTCTTTATGTACAAATTGCATAAAATGATGGAAATGCATACGGGTTTTACGACGAAATGGTATCGACTCATAAAACTGATCCATTAACCATGTTTTTCCACGACCTACGCCACCCCACATATAGACACCACGTGGTGCAGTTTGACGTCTAAAACGACGAAATGCTTTTTTCGACGCTTTATAACGGTTAATCAACTCTTGCCATACGCGGTCTAACTCGTGCACAGCATGCGCTTGGGCATCATCTGGTAGAAATTGTCCAGAAGATAAAGCTTTAGCATAACGTTCTGCGGGTGATACAGGAGCAAATGCAGTATTGGGCGTAGAATTTTGAACTAACATAATGGCAAAGGTACTTTTTAATGGCTAGTGGGAGTATATCGAATATTTAATTTCGATAAATAAAACTTTGGCATAATTCCAATGAAAAAACGAAACCTGATTTTCATAAGATCGTTGTGCCTCATTTATTTACCGTATTGTCTTGGGCTTTGCCCAAACCAACGTTTAAACGCATGATTAAATGCAGCAGGTTCTGAATAACCCAGCAATTCAGCAATCACCTCAATTGAATATTCTTTATATTCAATTAAGCGCAAAGCTTTATGTTTAATCAATTGCTCGCGAATTTGTTTATAACTGGTATTCAATTGTTGTAACTGATGTCGCAAAGTCCTTTCAGGCAAATTTAAAGCTTGAGCAACTTCTGCCATGGAAGGAATGATACCTTGTTGCAATTCTAAATAATCATTTACACGTTGAATCAATGCAGGCACTTTCACTTCTTCAGCATTTAAGCGCGCTAATTCCTCAATACATTTCACTTCATATACACGATGCGTAATCGGGTCTGCTGAAGGTATTTTTAGTTGCATCACATCATGATTCAACCAGAATGCGGCTTTGTCACAGCCAAAATGCAAGTCTGAACCATAATAGTCTTGATATTGCTTCAATATTTCAGCATTTTGAGGTTGTGCAAATGGTAATTCTATTCTCACACTTGGTGCAGTCAAACCCATCATCTTATAAATATCATCTAAGAACTTATACGTCCCTGATATTTCACATTGCGCTCTCAATAAACCCATTTCAGAATCTAGATCGACAGGTTGATAGCTTAAAGCGATTTGATGCTCACTATTTTCAATCCCTAACACACCATATAAATAGGTTAAACCTTGATATTGAATGCCTTTTTGAATCGCTTCATATATGGTATTACAAGTCACTAACAACATGAGTAAAGGCCCATAGCCTGCCAGTGAATAATGTTTGCCAATGAATAACCCTGTTTCAGGTGCTACATCTTGACCAATAACTTTTTGGATATCCCACTCTAAACTTGGATGAATAATTGAACTGGGATCTAAAGCATCTGCCTTAATTCCGATACTCTCAAGTCGTGAATCTACATCTATTCCTGCATTGCGCATACCGTGAATTAAGTACATCAAACCGAGTATTGATCGTTTCATCTTGTCTTCAAATATTCATTACAACAACTTTTTACTATAAAGAAGCGCTTTTGAAAATTGCCGAATATATCAATATTCATGTCAAGGCAATCATTATTCTATAGATGTATTTCAATTATCCTAGGCAAAACTAAAGCACGCTGAGTTAATAACAATGGGCAAAACGCAAACAACAACTGCACAGATTCAAAGCACTCAAGTCGCAATCATTGGTTCGGGTTTTGGCGGTTTAGCCACCGCTATACGCTTGATTCAGGCCAATATGCATGATTTTATTATTCTTGAAAAAGCCAACGATGTCGGTGGAACTTGGCGTGAAAATCAATACCCTGGCGCAGCCTGCGACGTGCAATCACACATGTATTCATTATCTTTTGCACCAAAACTGGATTGGTCAAAACGTTATGCTGAAGCTCCTGAAATTTTCGACTACATTCAAGACTTGATCCAAGAATATAGCTTAAAACAATATATTCAGTTCAATCAGGAAGTCGTCACAGCACGTTATGATGAAAATGCATTGAATTGGCATTTAACGTTAAAAAATGGTCAGCAAATTCACGCACAGTTTGTTATTTTCGCCTCAGGGCCTTTGCATGTACCACAAGTACCTAAAATCAAAGGGATCGAAAAATTCAAAGGTGAAGTTTTTCATTCATCGCAGTGGGATCATCAATATAATTTAAATGATAAAAATGTGGCGTCTATTGGTACAGGTGGTAGCGCCATTCAATATATTCCTGAAATTGCAGAAAAAGTAAAAAATCTCTATGTATTACAGCGTACTCCAGCTTGGGTCATACCACGAGATGAACGTTCTTATAATACATTAGATAAAAAATTATTTAGTCGTTTTGACTGGTTTAGAAAATTACATCGTGCCCGTCTGTATTGGTCAAATGAATCCCGTGTTGTGCCCATTGTGCAACCACAGATCATGAAATATGGTCAAAAACTTGCAGAAGCATTTATTAAATTCCAAGTGAAAGATAAAAATACAGCGCAGAAACTCACACCTGACTATGTTATGGGCTGTAAACGTATTTTAATTTCGAATAAATATTACCCAACTTTTAATCGTAAAAACGTTGAATTAATCACTGATGCTATTCAAGAACTGACTGAAAATAGCATCATCTTTAAAAATGGTGAAGAACGACCAATTGATTGCTTAATCTATGGTACTGGTTTTATTACAGATCCTCGTATTTATCTAAAATCATTCCAATGTTATGGCGAAAATGGTCTTGAGCTGAAACAAGCGTGGAAAGATGGTGCTGAAAGCTATTTAGGTATTAGCACGAAAGGTTTTCCAAATCTATTTCAATTACTTGGGCCAAATACAGTGTTGGGACATAACTCTGTGATTTTTATGATTGAATCACAAGTGAATTATATTTTACAGCTCATGCAAATGGTGAATAAAACCTCAACTCAAGCCATTGTGGTGAAGCCTGAAGTTCAAGATCAATACAATGAAGATGTACAACACATGTTAGAAGGAACAGTTTGGCAATCAGGTTGTGTCAGTTGGTACCAACAAGATGGTGGCAAAAACTTTGCACTTTGGCCGACCTATACTTGGAAATATTGGTTAAAGACACGTAAAGTGAATCCTGCCGATTTTCAATTACTTGGCAATCAACAAATCCAGTATAAAACATCCCGTGTTGCATAAACTTTGTCTATAATATGTAGGTATTTTCATACCTACATATTTTTATGCAATCTCTTTGGCTGATTTTTCAACTTTTGTTCTGCTTATTCATTGGTTTCATGTTGGCAAGACGTTTGCCACAATGGCTAGAAAGCATTGCACTTAAAATTCTCCCTTATTTTACCTATATTCTTTTAATTGCCATAGCGATTGAATTCTCACAAACCATTCATAGCATAAGCAATCCTTCAATCATTCTTAGTCATGCCATCATGATTTCGATTGCAACTTCGATAGGTGCATTTCTCTGCTGTTATGCTGTTTTTAGAGGGATTGGCTATCAGCCTTCTCAAGGTAAAGTTTCAGCACAATTACTTATAAAATCGTTGATCAATATTAGCTATGCTTTTATTGCACTTGCGAGTGGTTATGCTTTGGCTGAATTGTTTAGTCTTTTCAATTACGCTTTGCACGTCAGCACTTGGCATTTATTACTGGTTTTTATGTTCTTGATTGGTTTAGATCTTGCGTACTCACCGCTGGATCGTACATGGCTCAATTGGAAAATCATGCTAGTACCGATTGCCTGTATCATTGGCTCATTATTAGGTGCAATCTTTATTTCATTCTTTATCCAAAGTATTAGCCTTAAAGATTTGATAATGCTGTCACAAGGCTATGGCTTCTACTCTATGACAGGTATTGTCGTTACAGAATTAAAGAATGCTCAATTGGGTAGTGTTGCTCTAATGAATGATTTATTTAGAGAAATTTTTGCGATTGTGTTGATGTACTTAGTCGGTTGGCGTTATCCTCGCTCGGCGATCTCCTCAGCAGGTGCGACAGCGATGGATGTGACCTTACCGATGGTTAAACAAGCCTGCGGTAATGCCTTTATTCCGCACGCCATGGTGAGTGGCTTTGTACTTTCATTATTAGCACCTATTGCAGTGAGTATTTTGGCTGCTTTATAAGGCACTTCCTTTTTTAAATTATTCAATTTTAAAATAAAATTATCAGCTTCAAAATATGAAATCTAAATAAAAAAAGAATAGGGTTAATTCCCTATTCTTTAAAAAAACTCTATTTAAAATTCACTTCGTCAATTTATAAGGTTGCTAAAATATCTTTTAACATTTGACTTGGATTTGCAGATTGAGTAATTGGACGACCAATCACCAAATGTGTAGACCCATCAAGCATTGCTTGTTTAGGTGTCACAATACGTTTTTGATCATCTGCATTAGAGCCTTCAGGACGAATACCTGGTGTAACCAATGCAAAGTTTTGACCTAAATCTTGACGTAGCATTTTTGCTTCCTGTGCAGAACACACCACCCCATCTAAGCCACTGTCTTGAGTCAGTTTAGCCAAACGCTTCACTTGTTCAAATGGTTCTATGTCTAGCCCTAAATCACGTAAATCTTCACGACCCATCGATGTTAAAACGGTCACTGCAATGAGTTGTGTTTTGTAATTGCCAGCTTTTAAACGTTCTACACAGGTTTCCATCATTTTACGACCGCCTGATGCATGAACATTCACCATCCACACCCCTAAATCAGCCGCTGCACATACCGCTTGCGCTGTTGTATTTGGAATATCATGAAATTTTAAATCAAGAAAAACTTCAAAACCTTGATTATGCAAAGCTTTAACAACTGATGGGCCTTCATGTGTAAACAGTTCTTTGCCTACTTTTACTCGGCACAGTGATGGGTCAAGCTGATCAGCAATGGCTAATGCGTCATATTGGCTTTTAGCATCCAAGGCAACAATGATACTCAAGAGTTTATTTCCATCACACAAAAAGATGCCACATTATAGAGTTTTTCAAGGCACGAACAAAGGTTTCTGATTCGGAATCATTCATTTTATAAAAATTCAAAATATAACAGTAAAATTCAACTAAATTTAATTACATATTTCACATCAATATTAATTTTAGTTTTGAAAATCAACATTCAATAAAGCTACTACATTTCAATTCAATAAATTGGAATAATTACTCTAAATATTTTCATCCTATCGGTATGCAACTTATTGAGAATTTAAGACGCATATATTTTAAACATAATAAAATGAATAGATTAC
>NZ_AFIE01000044.1 GCF_000214135.1 Acinetobacter sp. P8-3-8 | reverse complement strand
GCTCATCCAATATAATGAATGGGATTTTCTTGCGCTTTAAAAAATAAGCAGTAGATAAAGCAGCCTGTCCACCACCTATAATGATGACATCTGTTTCCGTCTGTTTCTGGTTCAACGCCTTTTCCCCTTTTGTTTTTTATATCTGATTTCTTTAGTGCAAAAACCCAATCATGAAGACTGGGTTTTTACATTTATTCACTTTTTCAATTATGACAACCTACTCATCAATTCAGATTATCAAGATATTTTTCAGCATCAAGTGCAGCCATACAGCCTGAACCTGCCGAAGTAATCGCTTGACGGTAAACGCTGTCAGCAATATCACCCGCAGCAAATACACCCGGAACAGATGCAGCAGTCGCATTACCTGCCGTACCGCTTTGAACCTGAATATAACCATCACGAAGGTTCAACTGACCTTCAAACATGCCGCTATTCGGTTTATGACCAATGGCAACAAATAAGCCAGTAACTTCTACATCTTGTTTAGAGCCATCTTGGGTAGATTGCAGGCGAACTGCAGTTACACCTGACGTTCTGTCACCAAGAACTTCGTCCACTTGATGATTCCAAGTGATGCTGATTTTACCTTCTTTCTCTTTCTCGAACAGATGATCTTGAAGAATTTTCTCTGAACGCAAAGAGTCACGACGGTGAACTAGAGTCACGTGTGAAGCAATGTTGGATAGATAAAGGGCTTCTTCAACCGCAGTATTACCACCACCGACAACCATAACTTTTTGGTTTTTGTAGAAGAAACCATCACAGGTTGCACAGGCACTTACGCCTTGACCCATAAATGCAGCTTCAGATTCAAGACCTAAGTACTGAGCCGTTGCACCTGTTGCAATAATCAGGGCATCACAAGTGAACTCTTCCATATCACCTTTTAGAACGAATGGACGAACGCTTAAATCAACTTCGTTGATATGGTCATAGACAATGTCAGTACCAAAGCGTTCAGCATGCGCTTGCATACGTTCCATGAGTGCAGGACCAGTTAGACCTTCAGGGTCACCCGGCCAATTGTCGACTTCGGTTGTTGTGGTCAACTGACCACCTAGCTGTAAACCGGCAATCAGCGTTGGCTTTAAGTTGGCACGTGCAGCATATACAGCTGCGCTATAACCCGCAGGGCCTGAACCTAGAATAATTAATTTAGAATGTCTCTTTTGCATTTAATATCACCTAGCGTTTACAAACTACGCTGATTCACACGTTTAGATAATTCTTCAGCCGATTCCTTACGTTCAGAATAACGATCTGTCAGGTATTTGCTTTGACCACGGGTCAGTAGGGTGAACTTAAATAACTCTTCCATCACATCCACAATCCGGTCATAGAAAGCTGAAGGTTTCATTCGTCCATCTTCTTCGAATTCCAAGAATGCTTTTGGAACTGAGGACTGATTTGGAATGGTGATCATCCGCATCCAACGACCCAAAATACGCATCTGGTTCAGGCTGTTAAATGACTGTGATCCGCCACTGACTTGCATCAAGGCAAGAGTTTTACCTTGGGTGGCACGGATTGCACCCCCTGCCAGTGGAATCCAGTCTATTTGTGATTTAAAAATTGAACTCATAGAACCATGGCGTTCAGGTGAACACCAGACCATGCCTTCTGACCATGCTAAAAGTTCATGCAACTCTTTTACTTTTGGATGCTCAGTATCCGCATCTTCAGGTAAAGGAAGCCCTTTAGGATGAAAGATTTTTACTTCCGCCCCAAAATGCTCCAGGATTCGACCGGCTTCAAGAACGGCAAGGCGACTGTAAGAGCGTTCTCGATTCGAGCCGTAAAGGAGCAAAATGCGAGGGGGATGAGCAAGTTCTTTTGCCTGAACTTTTTCAAAAGTCGGTTGCTCAAGAAGATTAAGATCTACGTTTGGGAGATTCATAGAATTAGGCCTCTTTAAAAACTTTTTTTCTCAGCCAGAGCGAAACACTCACCAAGGCAATCAACACCGGAACTTCGACCAATGGACCAATAATCGTGGTAAAAGCAACAGGTGAAGCGATACCAAAAGTGGCAATTGCGACTGCCAGTGATAATTCAAAATTATTCCCGGCTGCAGTAAATGCGATTGCTGTGGTCTTAGGATAGTCATTGCCCATCCATTTACTCATGAAGAAGCTGATAAAGAACATCAAAACGAAGTAAATGGTTAAAGGAACCGCGATTCGTAAAACTTCCAGTGGAAGACTCACGACATCACCACCTTTTAGGCTAAACATGGCCAGAATCGTGAACAGTAAAGCCATTAAACTCAGCGGGCTGATTTTCGGAATAAACTGAGTTTCATACCACTCTACCCCTTTTTGTTTCACCAGAATCCAACGCGTTAAGAAACCCAACAGAAATGGAATACCAAGATAAACCAGAACAGCATGGGTGATGGTCCAGAAATCAACATTAATGACCTGTGAAGCAACACCGAAATAAGGTGGCAGGAAGGTCAGGAATAACCAGGCATAGGTACTGAAGAATAAAATCTGGAAGATACTGTTAAAGGCAACTAAGGCTGCAACATATTGATTATCACCACAAGCTAGGCCATTCCAAACCAATACCATGGCAATACATCGAGCTAGACCAATTAGGATGACACCAGTCATATATTCGGGATAGCTATGTAAAAATATAATAGCCAGAGCAAACATCAGTACTGGGGCAATTAGCCAGTTTTGTATTAAAGATAAAGTTAGTGTTTTTTTATCTTTAAATACTTGTGGCAACGTCGCATAGTTCACTTTTGCCAGGGGGGGATACATCATCAGAATAAGACCAACTGCAATTGGAATATTCACAGAGTTGATACTTAATTGATCGAGTGCGACAGAAGCTTGCGGAAAGAAGTTTCCGATTGCAATACCTAGAGCCATGGCAATAAAAATCCATAGCGTCAGGTTACGATCTAAAAAGGATAAGCGTTTTTCAGACATATCTCTTACTCAACATTCGAAATTTTTATTGATTTCAGCAATGAGTTCAGGACGAGAAAGTTTATTTACATCTAGGGCAAATAAAGCATCTAAACGACGGTTGATATGTTCAACAGTGGTCATAAAAGCTTTCATTTTTTCTTCTTTATTTACTTCCAGGTGTGAAGGATCAGCTAGGCCCCAATGTGCCTTGATTGCTCCACCCAAATAAAGTGGACAGGCTTCTTGAGCAGCAGAGTCACATACCGTGATCACAACATCAGGTTGGTACTGTTCACAGTCATCAATCGTTTTACTCCATAAACCTTCAGTAGATAACCCTAAGTTTTCAAGGGTTTCTAAAGTTAGCGGGTGAACTTGACCTGAAGGCTTACTCCCAGCGCTATAGGCTTTCCAACCTTCTGGTGCTCGGCTATTAAACAAAACTTCAGACAAAATGCTACGGCAGCTATTTCCAGTACATAAAAATAAAAATTTCATTGAATTACTCACAATAACTATTTACAGAAAGGGGGTGTTGATCATCCAGCTTTGATTGAGATTGAACCGTCTTCAAAATATCTAAAATTTCATAACACCAGTTGGCCAATTTTGGATTGATACTGTAGTAAACCCATTGGCCTTGTCTGCGATCTTGAAGTAGCCCTGAAGCACGTAAAAGGGCTAAATGTCTTGAAATTTTAGGTTGACTGAGTTGTAGTTTTTCAGTCAAATCACATACACATAGTTCTTTATTTTCAACAATTAATGTCACTATATTGAGACGTGTTTCATCTGATAAGCATTTAAAAAATTAACTTGATCCATATAAGTCTCCTTCACATTCTTTCCATTCAAGAGATGAGAAAGTGCTATTTAATTCTTAGGCCATTTTCATCAATAATTTTTTCACCATCTTCTTTGCTAAATGCGCCTTTCTGAGGAAACGGGAGAATATCCAAAACAACTTCAGAAGGACGACACAAACGTGTACCTAAATCCGTAACAACGAATGGGCGGTTAATCAAAATAGGATGTTGAAGCATAAAATTTAAAAGCTGTTCATCAGACCAATCTTCCCGAACAATTTCTAAATCAGAATATGGAGGTACATTTTTACGAATTGCTTCTCTAACACTTAAACCAGCACTACGAATAAGTTCAATTAATTCTGCTTTCGAAGGTGGGGTAATTAGATATTCAATAACGATTGGTTCAATTCCTGCATTTTGAATTAAAGCTAAGGTATTCCTTGATGTACCACACTCAGGATTGTGATAAATCTTTATGGTCGAGAACATTTTGACTGACTCTGCTATTAGAAACTCAGATATATTTATATACGTATTTCCACATATATGCAAATACATATATTGATTTTATTTAAATTACTTAATGTCAATAAATGTATATATATTCTTGCAAATTCTTATGAGTGAGAAAAAACTCGTTATTTAAATATGTATATTTAGAGCATACCCTAAAGTTACAATCTGAAAGTTCATGAAATTATGTATCATTTAAATGATTTTTAATCATAAGTAACATGTAACTTTAGTGTTAAAGAATTATAATTTACGAAATTGTTCATTTTTATCCAATTGGGGCGTGAAAAAGTGAAAGGCCAAAAAGTAGGGTATGTCCGGGTAAGTTCTGTCGAGCAAAACACTGGACGTCAACTTGAAGGAATTGAGGTCGACCGGATTTTTGTTGACCGTGCTTCAGGTAAAAATACTGACCGACCTAAATTTCAGGAAATGTTGAACTATGTCCGGGAAGGGGACAGGGTGATTGTACATTCAATGGATCGTTTTGCGCGAAGCCTAAAAGATTTGGTCACTGAAGTAGATAAACTGGTCAAACGAGGGATCGCCATCCAGTTTGTAAAAGAAAATATTACTTTTACAGCCGAATCCACCCCGATGGATAATTTGATGCTTCAAATGATGGGTGCTTTTGCACAGTTCGAACGTGAGATCATTTTAGAGCGGCAAAAGGAAGGAATAAAACTCGCCTCTGCTCAGGGGAAGTACAAAGGTCGGGTGCATAAACTAAAGCCTGACCAAGCTGAAGCTTTACGACAAGCATGGAAGGAGGGGAAGTATCCATCGAAAATGGCATTAGGGAAAGCTTTTGGGATTAGTCGTCAGGCGGTATACCGATATTTACAAGTTAGTGAATAGCTTATTGGGATTAGCAACTAAATTTAGTTTAACTTATAAAAATCATGAAACACTGTTCGAATTTTAAGCGTGGAACATGAATAATCAATAAAAAGCCGCTCTGGTGGGCTTTGTTGCACAAACCTATCTGTACAGGCTTTTTCAGCGATATAATTTTCAAATGAAGAAGCCTACACACAAAATCTACCGCACAACCAATTGGTCCGCATATAACCGAGCACTCATGAGTCGCGGAAATATTGCCATTTGGTTTGATCCTGCTACGCAATGGTATGCTCCATCAAAAGGCAAACAAGGGCGAAATCAAACCTACTCCGACGCAGCTATCCAATGCTGCTTAATGATTAAATCCTTATTCCGTCTATCTTTACGTATGGTCACTGGCTTTGTGCAAAGTCTGATTAAACTTTGCGGATTAAATTGGACCGCACCAGATTACAGTACGCTTTGTAGAAGACAAAAGCATATTGATATTGCAATCAGCTACCAAAAAAGTAGCGATGGGCTGCATCTACTCGTAGACTCTACAGGGATGAAGTTTCTAGGTGAGGGCGAATGGAAACGCAAGAAACATGGAGCTGAATATCGTCGCCAATAATGACGTATAAAGTTTTATCTAATTTTTCTTTTTATCCAATTTAAAATTAGGTGCGTACACGGCCTCAACTTTCAATAAAGTATAAAAGGTGTTTGTGTAGGCAATACCCTTACTTTTGATAAGCCAAAAGTAAGCAAAAGCCTTTGTTACCCATACATAACATCCCTATTATGATGGATAACGTGTGGCATCCCTGCCACACTCATGTATCCAAACGTTGCTTAAATTAAACTATGTAATAGTGGCGACATAAAGGTGCTCTTATCGCTATATATTAAAAACTTAGTGGAACACTGTTTCTAAAGCTTTTAAACCCACTTTGGGATCAAGTAGACCGTTGTAAATTTCAGGGATTTCACGTTCCACCGGCTTTGTTGCACAAAGATTTGAAATGCAAAGCGCCCCTAATTGAGCCAAATTTAAGGCGTAACTTGGGTAAGTGGTCGACCTAATTCCGTAAATCTGTTAAGAACTGCTACACGTGCATGGATCTCATTCACTTGGCTATCAAAACTCCTTGCACTGAGTTTATCTCCTAATAATTTGATGCAATGCATCTTAGTTTCAACCAAACTTCGCCGATGATAGCCTGACCATTTTTTCCATAGTGTCCTGCCTAAACGCTTAACTGTTCGAAGTAATTCATTTCGCTCTAGCGAGCTACTCTTTGTATCTTTCCATGGTTTCGCATTTTTTCTAGGTGGAATCACCGCATGCCCTTGCCGATCTGCAATGACCTGACGGCATTGCTTGGTGTCATAAGCTCCATCGGTATAAACAGAGTCAATCTGCTCATCTTGTGGAATCTGATTAAGTAAATCACCAAGCACCTGTGAATCACTGACATTATTGGTTGTAAGCTGAACTGCTCGTATTTGTCGGGTTTTAGCATCTATACCAATATGAAGTTTACGCCATTGGCGACGATATTCAGGTCCATGTTTCTTGCGCTTCCATTCGCCCTCACCTAGAAACTTCATGCCTGTAGAGTCCATGAGTAGATGCAGCCCATCGCTACTTTTTTGGTAGCTGATTGCAATATCAATATGCTTTTGTCTTCTACAAAGCGTGGTGTAATCTGGTGCGGTCCAATTTAATCCGCAAAGTTTAATCAGACTTTGCACAAAGCCAGTAACCATACGTAAAGACAGACGGAATAAGGATTTAATCATTAAGCAGCATTGGATGGCTGCGTCGGAGTAGGTTTGATTTCGCCCTTGTTTGCCTTTTGATGGCGCATACCATTGCGTAGCAGGATCAAACCAAATGGCAATATTTCCGCGACTCATAAGTGCTCGGTTATATGCGGGCCAATTGGTTGTGCGGTAGATTTTGTGTGCAGGCTTCTTCATTTGAAAATTATATCGCTGAAAAAGCCTTTACAGATAGGTTTGTGCAACAAAGCCCTTACAAAGTAATCTTTTGTTTATTTAGTTTTTATAAGACTTATAAGATGAAATTAACTCATTGAGCCTAAAGCTTCATATAAGTATGAAACTTTATTACTCTAAAAAATTTAGTAGGTCATGTTGGATTGCTTCAGTATGAGTCTTTATTTTTTTAGCTTAGGTCTTACTACGTAAAATCAAAGGGTTGAGAGTAAACCAGTATGATAATTTTTTACTCTCACACATTTTTAGCTTTGCCAATTCTGCAAGTGGATCACCAGATTCTATGATTTTAGGCTGTTGAGGATCATAACGTTTAATCCAGACATAAAGACTATGCGTGGTTGTACCTAAACGTGCGGCAACTTCAGCCACACTATGACCTTTTTCAGTCACTTGCTTTACTGCTTCAATTTTGAATTCTTCAGGGTATCGCTTACTGCTAATAAGCACCTCGTTAATTAGCCATTTTATTGGAACATCATCGACTCAAATCTCTATTTGCAACAGTGCCTTCTTCTTTAATTTATATATAAATAGACGACTGGTCTATTTTTGTATATAGTTGCTGCATGATCACAGCAAAAACCGCAGTGTGGATTAATTTTTATAGTTGACGCGATTAATAACGGTGGTTTTTTAAATCATTAACTGATTTTTGAGGATAAAAATATGCTGAATTTTGACTTTTATAATCCAACCCGTATTCTTTTTGGTGCCGACACGATTGTCAAAATCAATGACTATGTGCCTGCAGAAGCACGGGTATTAATGCTGTATGGTGGCGAAAGTGCCCGTAAAAATGGCACATTAGCTGAAGTGCGTGAAGCATTAGGTACACGAGAAATTCACGAATTCGGAGGAATCGAACCGAATCCGAGCTATGAAACCCTAATGAGAGCAGTAGAACTGATTCGTGAACAAAAGCTTGATTTCTTAATGGCTGTCGGCGGTGGCTCGGTGATTGATGGCACCAAATTTATTGCAGCAGCAGTCAATTATGCAGGTGATACATGGGAAATTTTAGAAACCCATGGCACTCAAATTAGCCAAGCTTTGCCTTTTGCCAGTGTACTCACTCTTCCGGCAACCGGTTCAGAAATGAACAACGGTGGGGTAGTTACCCGAAAATCGACCCAAGCCAAATTGTCATTTAGCAGTCCCTATGTTTTTCCGCAATTTTCCGTACTTGATCCGAATAAAACTTTTAGCTTGCCGACGCGCCAGTTGGCTAATGGCGTGGTCGATGCATTTATTCATGTCATGGAACAGTACTTAACTCACCCTGTGAATGCACACGTACAAGATCGTTTTGCCGAAGGTCTATTGCAAACTTTGATTGAGATTGGACCGAAAATCTTGGAAGATTCAGCAGATTATGACACGCGTGCGAATTTGATGTGGGCTGCTAGCATGGCACTGAATGGGCTAATTGGAGCTGGTGTACCACAAGATTGGTCAACCCATTTGATTGGACATGAGCTCACGGCTTTATATGGTATTGATCATGCTCGTACCTTGGCCATTGTGTTGCCGTCCAATCTACAAGTGCGTCGTCAAGAGAAGCGAGAAAAATTACTACAATATGCGACTCGTGTCTGGCAGATTGTCGAAGGTGATGAAGAACAACGTATTGATGCAGCCATTGCCCGTACTCGAACCTTCTTTGAGCAACTCGGACTGCCAACTCGTCTTAGCGATTATCAATTGGGGGCGACAGATATTGAGATCATCATTACGCAACTCGAATCACACAATCTGACCCAGTTAGGTGAACATAAAAATGTTTCATTAGAGATCAGTCGCCAAATTCTCGAGACGAGCCTCTAAACAAGCGTATCTGTCATGGTCACGCCACACGGCATGTGATCATGTAACGATGCTCCCCCAATCCTAAAAATTATCAGAGAAATAATATGAAAATTTTACTCGTTCTGACCTCACATGCACAACTAGGCAATACTGGTGAGAAAACAGGTTTCTGGCTAGAAGAACTTGCTGCACCGTATTACACCTTTATTGATTCCGGGGCTGAAGTCACGCTGGCTTCACCTCAAGGTGGGCAGCCACCACTCGATCCGAAAAGTAACTTAGCCGATGCACAAACTGAAACCACACATCGTTTTGAGGCGGATCCAACTGCAATGCAAGCATTGGCACAGACGCAAAAACTTAGCGAAATTTCTGTTGCTGATTATGATGCAGTGTTTTATCCGGGCGGGCATGGTCCATTGTGGGATTTAGCAGAAGATCCGATTTCAATTGCTCTGATTGAACAGGCGATTCAGTTTGGAAAACCAGTTGCAGCAGTTTGTCATGCCCCGGGTGTTCTTCGTCATGTGAAAGAGAGTAATGGAATGCCTTTAGTCAGCGGTAAATCTGTGACTGGTTTTACCAATACTGAGGAGGCCGTTGTAGGGTTGACCGAAATTGTACCGTTTTTGGTCGAAGACATGCTCAAAGAAAATGGTGGTCATTATTCTAAAGCGGGTGATTGGCAAGTGCATGTCCAAGTAGATGGCTTACTGGTTACTGGACAAAATCCCGCCTCTTCTGCTGCAACCGCCACAGCATTACTTCAATTGTTAAAATAAGGAGTAGTCAATGTCTGCATATGTGGTATTTACCCGTGAGCAAACTTCTGATTCTGAGCAACTGGTGCAATATGCAGAGAAAGCCCCACTTGCTCGTGAAGGTCGTGAGTTAACAGCATTGGCTTTTTATGGTCAATTAGAAGTGCTCGAAGGCAATGAAATTGAAGGAGCTGTCATTCTACGCTTTCCTGATATGGCGGCAGCGCGAGACTGGTATCACAGTCCTGCCTACCAAGAAGCATTACAACATCGTCTGAAAGGGGCGACTTATCGTGTTTTTATGATCGAAGGTATCGAAGAAGCACTCTAATAGGGTGGTAACAAAATTAATCAGAGTATGTTTTTGATTACAAAATCTGGAAAATAATATGGCTTATGCATCTATTAATCCTTATAACGGTGAAGTACTAAAAACCTTTCCTGTTGCAAGTGATACAGAAGTAGAACAAATCCTCACAAACGCTCATCAAGCATTCTTGGCTTGGAAAGATCGATCGGTTTCTGAGCGTTGTGTGATTTTGCAACGTGCCGCTGATCTCCTGCGTGCAGATGCGAATAGATACGCAGGTTTGCTTACTCTTGAAATGGGTAAAATCACCAGTGAAGCATTGGCAGAAGTTGAAATTTCTGCACGTATTTTCGAATATTACGTTCAGAATGCAGAGTCTTTACTGGCTGATGAGCAGTTACCATTTGATCCTAATGAAGGGCAAGCAACACTAGTTCATGAACCCTTGGGTATTATATTGGCTATTGAGCCTTGGAACTTTCCTTATTATCAAATTGCACGCATTTTGGCGCCGCAATTAGCAGCTGGTAATACATTGATTCTCAAACATGCATCCAATGTCCCACAATGTGCTTTAGCTTTTGAAAAATTGATGTTAGATGCAGGTCTTCCTGTAGGTACTTTCAGTAATATCTTTGCAACAAGACAGCAAATTAAGACTATCTTGAATGATCCACGCGTACATGGAGTCGCGTTAACAGGTTCAGAAGGTGCAGGCTCTGTTGTTGCTTCCCAAGCAGGGCAGGCATTAAAAAAATCCACATTGGAATTAGGAGGCGCAGATGCATTGGTGGTTCTGCGTGATGCGGTATTAAAAGAAACTGTAAAATGGGCAGTAAAAGGCCGTCATTCAAATGCAGGTCAAGTATGTATTTCATCTAAAAGAATAATCGTTGTAGATGAAATTTATGATGAATTTTTAACACTCTATACAGAAGGTGTTGCACAACTAAAAGCAGGGAATCCTTTTGATGTAGAAACTACATTGGCACCTCTATCCTCACAGGCAGCTGCTGAAGAAGTACGTGAGAAAATTCGTCAAGCAGTTATACATGGTGCTATTGCTACTGAAGTAGGAGCTAGAGTGCCGAGTCAAGGAGCTTTTGTGCAACCAACTATCCTGACTAATCTAACCCCTGAAAATCCAGCGTATTATTGGGAGTTTTTTGGTCCTGTTTCAATGATTTTACGTGCTAAAGATGAACCAGATGCAATTGATATAGCTAATGATTCGCCTTTTGGTCTGGGTGGGTCGGTCTTTACAGAAGATACAAAACATGGTGCTGAAGTAGCTAAGCGTATTTCGAGTGGAATGGTATTCGTTAATCGACCTGCTTTTTCCAATGCAAATCTTCCCTTTGGAGGAATCAAACGTTCTGGTTATGGGCGTGAACTTATCGGTCTTGGTATCAAAGAATTTATTAATCATAAACTGATTTATGTTACTGATAGTAAAACCAAAGCCTAGCCTCTAATACCCTTTTACCCCTTTATTTTTTCTGTTGCAGGAAGGAGGGGTATTTTTTTTAAAATTTAGATCAATTATGGTCATGATCACTTGGAAACAATGAAATGAAAGCCAGCAAATTTTTTCAAAACCTGACCTTAGGCCCGTATGTTTTGCAAAACCGTATTGTATTGCCACCATTAACGCGGTCGCGCAGTACTCAGCCAGGGAATATTCCAAATGAGTTGATGGCGACCTATTATCAACAGCGTACCGGGGCTGGATTTATGGTCACCGAAGGTACGCAAATCGAGCCACGTGGTCAAGGCTATGCTTGGACTCCTGGTATTTACAGCCCTGAACAGATTACTGGATGGCGTAAAGTGACCGAAGCAGTGCATGCTAAAGGAGGCATTATTTTTGCGCAACTTTGGCATGTTGGGCGTGTTTCACATACATCTTTGCAACCCAATCATGCAGCACCGGTCGCACCCTCGGCTATTGCGGCTGATAGCAATGTTAAAGTCTTTATTGAGACGGGGCCCAATGCAGGGACCTTAGCTGATCCCTCCATGCCACGTGCTTTAAGCAATGCAGAAGTTAAAGAGTTAGTACAACTCTATGCTCAAGCTGCACGCAATGCCTTGGCTGCCGGTTTTGATGGGGTTGAAATTCATTGTGCAAATGGTTATTTGGTGAATCAATTTATCTCTGCACATAGTAACCACCGTGAAGATGAATATGGTGGATCACTAAACAACCGTTTGCGTTTTTTACGTGAAGTGGTACAGGCGGTTGCCGAGGTGGTTGGTGCAGATCGTTTAGGAGTGCGTTTTGCCCCGCTATTTGAAAGTACAGAGGAAGATCGTGTTTACATGGGGTTGGTTGAAGAAGATCCACATGCGACTTATATTGAGGCCATAAAGATACTTGAAGAAGTTGGGATTGCCTATTTATCGATTGCAGAAGCTGATTGGGACAATGCACCAGAACTTCCTCATGATTTTCGTCGAGATGTCAGAGACACTTTCAGTGGTCGCATTATTTATGCAGGTCGATATACGGCAGAAAGAGGGACTCGAATTTTAGAGGCAGGACTGGCCGATTTAATTGCATTTGGACGGCCATTTATTGCGAATCCAGATTTACCCAATCGTCTCGCCCATGGCTGGCCATTGAATGCAGTAGATGCAAGCAGTATGTATGGTGGGACGGAAAAAGGCTATATTGATTACCCAGCTTACGCAGATTAATATTGACTAAGTGAGTTATTTTGCCAACCTTTGTGGTTGGCAAAATAAGGACTTAGGATTGCTGTTGCTAGCACAATTTCTTCTTAAAATAAATTCTTAAGATTTTTTAGCTGTGTAATGAGCCAACCCGCCAGTGGAAAGGAAATGAGTTGCGTCACGGGCACTAATACTATGACTTCAATGAACACCATCATCGGGAAACTTTGATGCTGAGTAATTGGCTTTAATAAAGTCAGTACCAGTAATAGTGTGGGATATAAGCCTAAATATCCGACTAAAATACGAGTCAGGAGGGCTTTAGAAGGAGAATTCATTGTGCGCTATACTCATTGATAC
Organism: Acinetobacter sp. P8-3-8; assembly: GCF_000214135.1. Taxonomy (GTDB): domain Bacteria; phylum Pseudomonadota; class Gammaproteobacteria; order Pseudomonadales; family Moraxellaceae; genus Acinetobacter. The sequence goes on along the minus strand of NZ_AFIE01000044.1, from coordinate 12,394 downwards.
TAAGTTGATGTAATAGCAGCACATTAATAAGTAATCATTTGGCTGCTATCACAACTTTTTACTTATCTAATTGATATTGAATATAATCTTTTTAAGACTCTGCACTTTTTAATAGAAACTCAGTCGCTCTCAGGGCTTGATGTAATGGTGTTTTATCTTTTTGCAACTTACTCAGTAATGCTGCACCCAACCACATTTGGTAAATCACTTGTGCCAACGTAGAGGCATCAGTGTCTGCTTGGATAGACTGATCTTGTTTTCCCAAAACAATTAACCCAGCAATCCGTTGGATTACATCATCGACACCAGCGGACATAATGGAGCGCATATCTTCAGATAGGTCGGCAACTTCTGCGGCAAGTTTCACAATTAAACAGCTATCTGCCCAACCACACTGCGTTTCAGGATCTTCAATCCATAATTTAAAATACCCGATCAGCTTTTGATAAGCGGATTGATCACTACTCCATACTTCATTTAAACGGACTTGGTAATTATCTACATAATACTGTACCAATTCACAGCCGAAAGACTCCTTGGATTGGAAGTAATGATAAAATGAGCCTTTAGGGATCTCGCAGCTTTGTAAAATTTCTTGTAATCCTACACCGGTAAAACCTTTATGCAAAATTAGGTCTGAACTGGTGTTAAGAATGTGTAAGCGCTTAGCTTCAGACTTCTTAATAGGGGTAAGCTTCATATTAATTGTGTACTCTATTGTAAAAAATAGACCAGTCGTATTGCTTTTCATTATAACTCATCTACAATGGATGTAAAGACGTTTTAATCGACAGTTTTGATTATCAATAGAAATACTTCTATATAAAACATGGAGTTATACAGGTGAGCACAATTAATAACCAACGCATCGTTTTAGCTAAACGGCCAGTCGGTGAGCCAAAACACAGCGATTTTCGAATTGAGCAAGTTGAGCTTTCTCAACTTAAACAAGGCGAAATGTTGTTAAAAACCATTTACTTGTCACTCGACCCTTATATGCGTGGTCGCATGAGTGATGCTCCTTCATATGCAGCACCGGTTGAAATTGGCGAAGTGATGGTCGGTGGAACAGTCAGTCAAGTGGTGGCCTCTAAAAACCCAAAATTCAAAGAAGGCGAGTGGGTTCTTTCCGGAAATGGCTGGCAGGGCTACGCAATTTCTAATGGGACTGCATGTCAAAGCTTAGGTATGCAACCTGAACATCCATCTTGGGCATTGGGTATTTTGGGAATGCCAGGATTTACTGCTTATATGGGGCTGTTGGACATTGGTCAGCCTAAAGCCGGTGAAACTTTAGTCGTTGCAGCTGCAACGGGACCTGTTGGTGCTACGGTTGGACAGATTGGCAAAATTAAAGGTTGTCGCGTGGTTGGCGTCGCAGGTGGGCCTGAAAAATGTCGTTATGCAGTAGAAGAACTCGGCTTCGATGCTTGTATCAATCATCATGATGAAAATTTTGCAGAACAATTACAACAAGCAGTTCCCAACGGTATTGATATTTATTATGAGAATGTAGGGGGTAAAGTGTTTGATGCGGTATGGCCATTGCTTAACTCTACGGCACGTGTACCGGTGTGTGGTGTGGTTTCCCAGTATAACGCTACCGAGCAAGCACAAGGGCCAGACCGTTTACCGGGCTTTATTTCCACCCTTTTAAGAAAGCGTATTCGCATGCAAGGCTTTATTATTTTTGATGATTATGGCAGTCAGTATCCAGAATTCAATCAGCAAATGTCCGAATGGTTGAAAGACGGAAAAATCAAATATAAAGAGCATATGGTGCAAGGTTTAGATAACACGATCAATGCTTTCAATGGTATGTTAAAAGGCGAAAACTTTGGCAAAGTGGTTGTAAAAATTTAAAAAAATAGGAATTATCATGATTACACTACATCATTTAGATCAATCACGTTCTTTTCGCATTTTGTGGTTACTTGAAGAAATCAAGCAGCCTTATGAGTTGAAACGCTATTATCGTGACTCAAGCACGCATTTGGCACCTGAATCTTTAAAAATCATCCATCCGTTAGGGAAATCTCCAGTATTGGAATGGGATGGCAAAGTTATTGCAGAGTCAGGCGCAATCGTTGAGTTATTAATTCAGAAACTTGCGCCGCATTTAGGACCAGATATGGATGAACCTACCTATGTCGATTATCTACAGTGGATTCATTTCTCAGAAAGCTCTGCCATGCTGCCATTTTTATTAAAAACGTTTAATGCGATAGAAACCAAGCAGGGCACGAAGTTGGTATTTCTAGAAAATTATACTCAAGTTGAGTTCGATAAAGTATTTGGCCATTTAAATGAATATTTAAAAGATAAAGAATTTCTAGTGGCAGACCGTTTAACCGGTGCTGACTTTATGATGGGCTTTGGGCTACATGCTTTAGTTTATCATATGGGACAAGGTGGAAATTATCCCCATATCCAACGTTATGTAGCAGGTTTAAGCCAACTACCTAGCTGGCAAGCCGCAGTACAAATTGAACAAGATGGTGTGAAAAGCTAAAATAGCAAGATTGATTTTTTCTCAAGGAGATTGAGAAAAAAGATGATGATTTTCTAGCCTTAAAATAAGCTGACACTTATTTTAAGTAAACGCCTAATGAGTTTCATTGGGCGTTTTCTATTTTAAAGATAGATAAGGATTCGGAATCTTTATCCTAATATCTATATAGAAGATAGTCCAATTAATAGAAAGAAATAGTGAACAAATATTTGATCTAATTTAAATTGTGTGCAATTATATTTTGTACAAATTAAATTAAATTAAATTAAATTAAGTTAAGGTAACACACATGAGTAATCTCTATTCAACTCAAGTTAAAGCAGTTGGTGGGCGTTCGGGAACTATTCGTAGCGAAGATGGTATTCTAGAGTTGAAATTGGCTTTACCAAAAGAATTAGGTGGTAAAGGTGATGCAACGAATCCTGAGCAATTATTTGCAGCTGGCTATGCTGCATGCTTTGGAAATGCAGTGATCCATGTAACTCGTAGCAATAAAGAATATAAAATCCGTGATAACGATGTAGAAGTCCTGAGCACTGTTGGAATGGTTGCTAATGGCTATGGTGGATTTGCCTTGACAGTACACTTAGATGTCACGATTTCAGGTATTTCACAAGCTGACGCAGAGAAAATAGTGGAACAAACACATCAAGTATGTCCTTATTCAAATGCTATTCGAGGTAATATACAGGTGTCTACCACTGTCTATACCAAATAAAAAGTTATGTCCAAGAATCAGCTTTGCTTAGATGAGCAACTATGTTTTCCTATTTATGCTGCATCTAATTTAATCGTAAAAGCTTATCGCCCTTTTCTTACACCTCTCGGACTTACTTATCCTCAATATTTAGTAATGTTGGTTTTGTGGGAAAAAGACTGTGTAAGTGTGGGTGATCTTGGACAAATTTTACATCTTGATAGTGGAACATTAACCCCACTATTAAAAAGAATGGAGACATCTGGTCTAATTAATCGATCACGTGATCCTAATGATGAAAGACGAGTTCTTATTTCATTAAAAGATAAAGGGCGAGACTTATCTGCTGAAGCAGAAAAGATTCCTAAAGAGCTTACCAAGAACATTGAGTTTGCTAACTTAAATCAATTACGAGATGAATTAAAAGCATTAGTTAATCTATTATCAGAAAGAATTTGAGACCTCTTTTACATCTGGTCTAAAAGCAATCTATCAGACAAGCACAGAGGACAATGCATTAAAGTCCCTAGATATAGAGGTGGTCCCACATGTTTGAACAACTAAAAGCTTATTTATAAGTGATATTCTGCTCTAGTTAAGCTACCTTATTTTGTTGTGGTAGCTGGTCATAGTAAAACTCATCTGGAGTCATTTTGTCCAGACTCGAATGCGGCCGTTTCAAATTATAAAATTCAAAATATGCACTCAATTGCTTTTTCGCATCTGTGACACTGCTATAAGCTTTGAGATACACCTCTTCATATTTAACGCTCCGCCATAATCGTTCAACCATCACATTATCAACCTATGAGCAGTATACTGCGCAAGTTTACCATCCATGCTGATTTGAATGTCATTTGATTTCAACACTTCAATAAATGCATCACTGGTAAACTGACTGCCTTGGTCTGTATTAAATATTTCAGGTGATCCATATTTTTCAATCGCTTCATTTAAAGCCGAAATACAAAAATCCACCTCCATACTAATCGATACCCTATGCGCAAGTACCTTGCGGCTATGCCAATCAATCACAGCACATAAATAAACAAAGCCTTTTGCCATAGGGATATACGTTATATCCGTAGACCACACTTGATTACTCCTCTTAATATTCAATCCTTTGAGCAGATATGGATATTTACGGTGAGCTTGATTGGCCTGACTTAGATTTGGTTTGCAATATAACGCCTGAATACCCATTTTCTTCATTAAAGTACGTGTATGACGTCGTCCTATATGATGTCCTTGACGATTCAATAAATCACGCATCATACGGCTACCTGCAAAAGGGTATTGCATATGTGACTCATCCATACAGCGCATCAGCTTCAGATCTGATTCACTCGCAGGTTTTGGGCGATAGTAATAACAACCACGGGAGACTTTCAGCAGCTTAGCTTGCTTAGATACTGAAATCTGAAGTGAGTCGTCGATTAACTTTTGTGGTTGAAGCGGCCCAGTTTCTTCAACACACCTTCTAAAAAATCAATTTCTAATGCCTGCTCACCGATTTTTGCATGTAGTTTTTTTAGATCGATGGATGGTTCTGTTGGAGCTTTTGATTGATCGAAAGCTTGCGAGGAAGCTGAAATCAGTTGATTTTTCCAGTCAATAATTTGGTTTTGATGAACATCAAATTCAGCACTCAATTCAGCAAGTGTTTTTTCTGCTTTAATCGCAGCAAGTGCTACCTTAGCTTTAAAATCATTTGAATGATTTCTTCTTGGTCTACGTGCCATAAAATACTCCTTATATCGATGTTTATAACATCATTCGGGGAGCAAAATATCACTTATAGGTGTTGTTCAAATTTCCTGATCCACCTCTGTGAGAGATTGAGATTCCTGTTAGCAAATAGCAGTTACACAGAATTTTGACTGGGTTCAAATATTAAATCCAGTCAAAACAGGTATTAATTTATAAACTCAAAACCAACTTGAACAGCATAGAGACCACCGTTTATAATTTTTGACAGTTTTGCAATAACGCGTAGCCACCTTTAGATTTTTTTAAATCTAACAAAGAGTAGACCATTGAGTCTCCAAACACGCCATCATTAATAGTTCCTACGCTCAGTAAGTAGTTATTATTGGAGAATACTGGATTATTTTTTTTACTATATTGATCATCAAAGTTTAGCTGTTGTGAAATATTATCGTAAGTCACTGTCGCACTAGTTTTTTGGTTATTAAAGTGGTAGGTTACGCTTAGATTTTCGTTGCTATCACACTTGTAGTTGACGACATAATTTTGCTGGTTAGATGGTTGCTGCTGGTCAGTGATAAAGGCTTTCAAATTAAATTTTATTTCGGTGCTTGCATGCTTACGGGCATCATTGCGTGTTTGGCTTACGATAAGCTTATAATCCCCTGTATAAGGCAGGACTTGGAAATCACCAGAGAGTTCACTAGTTTTATTGTTATTTCCAAGATACAGTAAATTTAATACCACATCGTCTGATGTATTTTGTCTTACTACTCTTAGTACTTGATTAGCTTGTGCATGGAATATATATTCCTTTGTATCATAGCCAGTAATACTTCCCTTAATATCCAAAACTTGGGGGTTAGCAATATTACTGTGACTATTTTTATGAGAAGTCTCGACTGCATTAGTATACTGACTATTGTTATCAGGTGTTGTGTTACAGCCTGATAAAGCAGCTATACACGACATCACCAATGCAAGAGCGAGTATTTTCTTTGATTTCATCTTAAAACCTTTCGTATTAAAAAATAATTGATTATTTTAACATCCAAAATAGTTGAGTTTATTGACGTCGGAAAAACTATATATTACATCCATATCTTCGAGTAGATTTTAGCTAGTACACAATAGACCAAAGCAAATCCAATGAAAAACATAATAGATTAACACTCCAGAGATTCTACATAAATGTAGAATCTCCTGCACTTAGATTCTGGAATGTGTTCCATACTTATCAATCATGATAGAGCTGGCTTCATTTAAGCCACGCACAGTAACCTTAAGCCCGTTTTTCTGGAATTTGCTGACAACAGAGTCAAGCATGGCGACTGATGTTACATCCCAAATGTGAGAATGGGTCAAATCAATAATCACATCCTTTACATCCTCTTTAAAGTCAAAACCTTGCATGAATTTTTCAGAAGAACTAAAGAAGATCTGACCTCTCAAATCATATAAACGGGCTGTTCCTTCAAAAGATGCTGTTACCTGGATATCATTTTCAAGTTTATTCGCCAAGAATAAGGCTGAAAGCAATACGCCCGTTAATACACCTAGAGCCAGGTTATGCGTAGCAACAACTACAATTACGGTCGCAATCATGACGATATTACTGCTCTTAGGATTATCTTTTAACTGAGTGACAGAACTCCATTCAAAGGTACTGATCGAGACCATGATCATCACCGCTACCAATGCAGCCATTGGAATCACTTTGAGCCAGTCACTAATAAATACAACCAGAATAAGAAGAAAAATACCCGCAGAGAATGTTGATAAGCGTGTAAGGCCGCCTGATTTTACGTTAATCATAGATTGACCAATCATGGCACAACCGGCCATGCCACCCATAAAGCCAGAAGCAATATTCGCAATCCCTTGTCCCTTACATTCCTGATATTTATCACTTGGCGTATCTGTCATTTCATCCACGATGGTTGCTGTCATCATCGATTCAAGTAAACCTACAGCCGCCAGTGCTACCGAGTAAGGCAAAATAATCATCAATGTTTCAATATTCAAAGGAATATTTGGAATCAAAAACATTGGAAGTGTGTCAGGTAAAGACCCCATATCACCCACAGTCCGTACATCAATTCCTAAAGCGATTGCCAGTAATGTGATCGCAATGATGCAGACAAGTGGAGAGGGGAGTAATTTTCCTAATTTGGGAACCAAAGGAAAGAGATAAATAATCGCCAGACCTAAAGCAACCAGAGCATATACATGCCAGGTCACATTAATCAGTTCTGGTAACTGAGCCATGAAAATTAAGATCGCTAACGCATTTACGAATCCAATAACTACAGATTTAGATACGAACCGCATTAACTTGGCGAGCTTTAAATAGCCTGCCAATATCTGAATCATGCCTGTCAGAATTGTTGCTGCCAGCAGATATTCAAGCCCATGCTCTTTGACCAATGTGACCATAAGCAGTGCCATAGCCCCTGTAGCAGCTGAAATCATTGCTGGACGACCACCTACGAAAGAAATCACGACAGCAATACAGAAGGATGCGTATAGACCGACTTTAGGATCTACACCTGCAATAATTGAAAATGCGATGGCTTCAGGGATGAGTGCAAGACCGACGACTAATCCGGCAAGTACATCCCCACGGATGTTAGAGAACCACTGTTCTCGGACATTAGATAACATAAACATAGCCTGTTTTTTAATTTTTCAGATAGGCCAGTGATGTGATATATACAACACACAAGCGACTACACCACATCACTAGACAGAGATGAGTTATTTACAGATTTAAGAGGGTAAATAAACTTAAGGTGGCGTAAGCGTCATAAGATGGAGGAACTTTTTAGAGTAAAAAATCAGGACAAGGGTAACAGCTAGGTACTTTTTTATAAAGCCTGGATGTTATACCAAGCTTTGTTTAATCGGTATTTTATGAAGCTTTTAGCTCCCCAAGTAATTGACCTATTTCCAAACGTGTATAGCCACGTTCTTTAAAGATCAAAACAATAGCCTGTTTATAATCTTCAGAAGTGGCCGTTTTATATTTATTAATTAATTGCAGCTCAGCATTAAGCTGAAGGTCATTTTTGATGGTCAATACTTCTGCAGAGACTTTATTAAAAATCTTGAAATTAAACATACAGGCGCTCTTTATCAGTATTGTAGCGGCCCGACTACAACAAACACCTGTCTTAGCCTAGCTAGACACCCTTAGTAACAAGGATTACAAATTTTAAAAGGGTCTGCAAGTTTTTCTAAATGGGGAGTATAAATGATCTACTAATTTTTATAGGCTCATAAATAACTACCCCATAAAATTTAAGCTAAAAATTTAGTAATTTCTTCAGCTGTTGCTTTTGCTGTCCTTGAAACGCCCACTAAAGTTGCTGAACCAGGTCCAGTCCATTCACCATATCCCACTAACCACAGGTTAGGTTGTTTGACTGACCTTGTCCCTGTAACCAGGGCACTGTTGCAAATAGGGATCTGAGTCGATGATGTTCCCTTTAAAAAGTGCTTAGAGACCGAAAACTCTATTCACCAGATACACTTCACCCTGAGGCTGACCATAATAAAATGATGAAGCTTGTCCTTTACGTAGTGCACGCATGACTTCAATACCTTTAATTGTGGCATAAGCCGTTTTCATAGATTTGAATCCTAAGGTGGCCCTGATAATCCGCTTTAGCTTGCCATGATCACATTCGATCACGTTATTTTTGTACTTAACCTGCCTGTGCTCAAGGTCTGGTGGACATTTTCCTTCCCGTTTTAACCGTGATAAAGCACCTCCATATGTGGATGCTTTATCCGTATTGATCACTTGTGGAATTTGCCACTTCTTCACATTATTTAAAATTTTTCCAAGAAAACAATATGCTGATTTGGTATTACGTCTAGAAGAAAGGTAAAAATCAATGGTAAAGCCACGTTGATCGACTGCACGATACAGATAAGACCATCTTCCATTCACTTTTACATAAGTTTCATCAATATGCCATGTGCCGAGATGTGTAGGATTACGCCAATACCAGCGTAAGCGTTTTTCTATTTCAGGAGCATAACGTTGAACCCAACGGTAAATAGTAGTGTGATTAACATTCACACCACGTTCGGAAAGCATTTCCTGAAGTTCACGATAGCTGATGCCATATTTACAATACCAGCGTACAGCCCAAAGAATGATTTCGCCCTGAAAATGCCGACCATGGAAGGGATTCATACACTGAACCTTTAGCTAAAAAACTATTTAGCTTATCATCAATGGCTATTTGCAACAGTGCCGTCACGAGTGACAGATGAGCTTGCCTGAATAGTCGCTTTTTCAGTAGCCAGATTTACATGTGCTGATTCCACACCCTCAACAGATTTTAAGGCTTTTTCTACTCGACCTACACAAGAAGCACATGACATACCCTCAATCGTAAGCTCTATTGGTTGCAGCGCTTCCACTTCGTAGCCAGCTTTTTCTACAACTTTAATTAAACTAGAACGATCAAGGGGACGATGCGAATAAATGACTGCTTTTTCGGTAGCCAGATTTACATGAGCCGATTCAACACCCTCAAGAGATTTTAAGGCTTTTTCCACACGGCCTACACAAGAAGCACATGTCATCCCCTCAATCTCTAATGTTTCACTGTAGTGTGGCGTATCAGTCATTTCGGTACTCATATACGATCTCTATCATTTAGATATGCTGAGTTCTATATGCGAAGATCAGCTCGAACCAAGATTATGGGGAATTCAGGGGCTACTTTTATTGCAAGCAAGTACAGATTTTATCTGTACGATGAGGAAAATAAGAGAGAGTAAAAGTGGTAAGGAATTCCCACTGTTACTCTAACAGAGATTAAGCAGGATCAGCTGTAAATCCACGCTCACTGAGAGTGGCAATGACTTTATCCTGACTCACTGTTGTGTTGATTTCAACGATACGGTTTTGTAAATCAATATCGAGTGAAGCATTCGAGTCGAGCTCTTTAATTGCGGTAGTAATGCCGCGTGCACAACCACCACAAGTCATATTAGCGATGTGAAATTTCATATGTTGCTCCTTTTTAACAAAACATTTGTTTAAAACATTAGAACAGTAACTCTAAACTTTCACCATACAACCAGCCTTTTTCTGAATCAGTTACTCGCTGTAACTTGGTCTGTTTACAACCTTACAGTTTTCTTCAGAGTATTCCAAAGAAGAGTGTTCTAATGACTACAGTAAAAGTACTTAACCAACATTAATGTGACTTTAAAATGACATTTTTGTCATCTACGATCACTCTGAAATTTATAAGATTAGTTATTTCAATCAATGGTAGTGAACTGAATAGATGAGACCGTTATGGGTTGAAGATAAGCTAAAAACCGGTGACTACCTTTATGTATAATGCCTCATGATGCGATTTTACTGTTCTGATTGTCGTAAGTTGACAGTCCAGTAGAAACTTTATTGCTCAGCTACAAAAGATAAATGCAGTAATGTTAAATTTCCTCAATTCCCTTATTTTGAAATTCTCTTATTCAATACCCACGACAGTGGTTATATAGCCTGTTGTTAATAGAATTGATAGACCTAATAACATCTCAAATAAAATGGCATGACTAAGGTGTTTAGCGAATTTAGGATGTTGAAGACGCGGGGTGAAATACCATTTGTTGAAGGCAGCTAAAAGTAGAATACTTATAACAAAAAACATTTTAACCATGAAACCATAGCCATATGCAGTATTGATTAAGGTATTAAAATCTTTAATTAAGAGAAGAGCTACACTAGCGCCACAGGCGATTAATATCCCAACAATGAAAGCAGCAATACGTCCAAATACATGCATGCGATCTTTTAAAGGTAAACCACTTATTTCCCGGCTGGTTTTCCATAACGGATATAAAGACCCCATCCATAACGACATAACTAGAATATGGATTGATAATAAAATTTGAGCAAGTAAGGTTAAATTAGCGACATGTCCGAGCTGGGAAAAACTAAAAATAATCGGGATAAGTAAAATACAAAATATTGAACTTTCAATTATAGAAAAATGACCTTTGTTCCTGTTAAGTTTAACCACCATGAGAAGAAGTAAAAGAGCAAAACTAATAGAACGAAGAACGTATATATACCCCGTCGGAGTATTAACCAATATATTAATATACGTGGGGTCCACCATACCTGTAATACCAGTATTGGCAAAACTACCAATCAGAATAAAAAATCCCAAGGTACTGGAAATTAGGCCTAATCCAGCGCCAATTGTAATATATTTAAGAATCGATTCTTTTAGTTCAAGATATTGTCTAAGTAAAAAATAGCAAAAGGCTCCACCAACGACAAAAGCTACACTTAAATATAAAATAACCTTAGTTAACCAAGTGGCCCACATCCAATATTCAGAAATCATTATTTTTGTCCATTCTAGAACAACATGCCAGCACCTCACTGACATGTTGAAAGGTAATCAATTCTTATTTAGTTGATTTGATAGTGAAACTATATTCACCATTCATGTTGTGACCATCTTTCCCCATTGTTGTCCAGACAACGGTATATTTACCTTTTTTCAGTTTCGGAAGAGCGACATCAAAGGATTTCTTTAAGTCATGAGTAACTTTATATTTTAAAGGAACATCTCTTCGCTGAGCATCCAGTAACTTAATATTCATCAACATAACCTCTGCACCAAAGTTAAGGGTCAAGTTCTTTGGTTGACTAAGGATAGATGCATTTTCCGCAGGAATCGCACTCACTAAACTCACATGAGCGAACGTAGTTGTAGTAGCCACAATCATCGTTGCAGCTACTACAACATTACGTAGAGCAGTCATTTTATTTTGAAATAATTTCATTTACGTTTCCTCTTGATTCGTTAGTTCATTAGAGATGACTTTATAAAATCTATATTTAATGAGACCACATCATCTCCTCTTATATTTCAATTATTAGTGAGAGACAGAAACAGAGCGATGACTTCAAAATTACATTTTTGTCATTTTTAAAATTTAAAATCTTTAACTATTAAAATAATCTTATTGAAAAATAATGATCATTTAACAAACAAATTATGTAGGTGGTTGATTTATGAAATGTAGTAATCATTTTGTCTAAGAAAATAGTAGCTATTTAATTTTTTATATTTTAGTTTAAATATAAACATGTTATGTTTAATTTGATCTAATATAAATTTGTGGGCTAAGCACATGACTCAAACACGTCCAAGAATGACCAAATTATTTGAACAGCTTGGTTTAGCTTCTACTGAAGAAGCAATTGCAAAATTCATAGAGAGCCATCAGCTAGCTGGAGATGTTTTTTTAACACAAGCAATTTTTTGGACTGATGCTCAACGTCATTTTTTAGAAGAAAAACTACACTCTGATGGTGAATGGACGACAGTGATTGATCAATTAAATGAGTCTTTACATGAAAATTCAGTAAAATAATTTTCCGTTAGTATTAAGGATCTACATTCTTCCCTGCATTGAATACAACTCATTCATAC
>NZ_AFIE01000045.1 GCF_000214135.1 Acinetobacter sp. P8-3-8 | reverse complement strand
ATTAAAAAAATGCTTGGTTATAAATCGCAGAGGTGGGAGTACGAACAAGAATTAAGAATCGTCACGGAGAATCAAGGTATAAATACTTATGACTATAGGGCTGTAAAAGCCATATATTTTGGTCTCAAAACACCAAAATCTACAATTTCTAAAACAATGAAAACCTTACAAGGGCGTAGAATAAAGTATTTTCAAATGCATTTAAAACCTAATTCTTTTGAACTTGAAGCAAAACAGATAGAAGATAAATTTCCAACTAATATAAAATACAAATATTCAATTGCACCAATAGCTGAGCATCTTTCCACCATAAAAATTTCCGAACAAGAATATGAAAAATATTCACCATATTTGCAAAAACTAGCTGAAATTGCTAGAAGAGAACCTAACTGTAATGAAATTCTCGACCTTTATTTAAGCCCGTCAAAAAGTACGCCACATAATCCTATTTTTTATGTTCAATACATTAATAGTGATACAGGTTTATATCAAACAGATTACTACAACCTAAAAGAAGTTGATGAAAATTTTTCATTAATAGATGATTTATAAAAGAATCAATCCCTCCTACCCCTCCTTTAAAAAAGGGAGGAACTCCGCGAATCAATTCCATCATTAAATTCGCGAGAAGTCCCCCTTTGTAAAGGGGGATTTAGGGGGATTCTAATTTGATAAGTTCCAATCTTTGCTCAACAACACAATAAATCTGCTCCACTACCCCATCAATCTCATTCAAAATCTGTAAATTATCAAATCTCAACACCATCAAACCAAGCCCAACCAAAGCTTCATCCCTTACTCGATCAGCTTCTAAACCATCCTCCGTATAATGCTGACCACCATCACACTCAATCACCAAATTTGCAGATGGACAGTAAAAATCAACGATATAATTTAAGATTGGTTTTTGACGATAAAACTGTAATCCATGAATTTGTTTAGAGCGTAACCTTCTCCAAAGCAACAACTCTGCATCCGTCATATTATTTCTAAGGTCACGTGAGGGTTGTTTCAAGTTTTTATTGTAGGGTTTCATTTTTATTCTTCTATGTAATCCCTCTCCTAACCTCGCTTTTAAAAAGGAAGTTGAGAGGGATTTACACCGATCACTTTCTAAAATTAGACAACAAATTATTGGTAATCGACTTATTGTTTTCAACAATTCTAGTCTTTTTAGCCTTTGCGGATTGATCTTCAACACGTTCAATTTTCATCGCTCTTAACTTACCATCATTTTCAACAACGATAAATTTAACTCTTTCGTTTCGCTTCGGCTCACCATCTGCAAGCGGAAAATCAGAAATATGAAAGAAAATATCTTGTTCAACACCACCAATAAATCCAAAGCCTCGATCGGCATCGTATTGCTTAATTTTTCCTTGCTGAAATTCAGACTTCATACATATTCCCCATAACGGTACACAATCGTTTCATTATACCCCGATCTCCATCAATAGAGAAAAACACATATAAATTAGTTTAATTCTTGTAGAAAATCATCATAAAAAAAGCCCACTTTTCAGCAGGCTTTCAATTTAGATTAAAATTTAGTGCGCATGCCCTGCACCCACACTACCTTTCGGTTTAGGACATAACCAAATAATCAAACCTGCGAAAATAAAGATCATCGCAAAAATCAAAAACACATGATTGACTGAAAGTGTTAAAGCTTCTTTATCGACTAAATTTGAAATCGTACCCAAAGCCATTTCGGGGCTAAAACCACTATTCACCAAACTTCGTTGTGTTTCCTCTACATGCAGAGTGGAAACAATCTCACTACGTGCAAGTTTAGCGTGATCATCCCAAATGGTGACAGCAACCGAAGCACCAATCGCCCCTGCCATGGTTCGCATAAAGTTCATCAAACCCGCAGCAGAAGCCACCTCGTCTGGACGAACCACGCCCAAGGCAATATTTGACAATGGAATAAAGAACAGTGGCACAGCAAAACCTTGAATAATTTGAGGTAAAGCCAATGCCATAAAGTCAGCATCTGTCGTCCAAAAAGAACGCATCAAGGTCACACAACCTAAAATCATTAAACCAAAGCTTGCTAATGCTCTAGGATCATATTTGGTCGCCATTTTTGCCACAATAGGTGACATCAATAAACTACCAAAGCCCATCGTCGCCGTTAGATAGCCTGCCCATGAAGCGGTATAACCCAAATTAATTTGTAACCATTGTGGAATCAAAACAATACTGCCAAAGAAAGCCGCAAAGGCAAACGCTAAGGACAAGGTTGCAATGGTAAAACCACGATAGCGGAAAATCTGAATATTAACGATTGGATGTTTTTCATAATATTCCCAGATGAAAAAGGCAATAAATCCAACCACTAAGATCACAGCAAGTATGCAAATAAAGGTGTTATTAAACCAATCTCGTTCATGCCCGAGGTCGAGCATCAACTGAAGTGCACCAATCCATACAATTAAAAGTGTTAATCCTATCGTATCAATTGGAAGTTTAGCTGTCGGTGTTTCTGCTACCTTCATCAAGCGCATTACACCCAATGCACAAATCACACCCACAGGAATGTTAATGAAGAAAATCCAGTGCCAAGAGAAATTATCACTGATTGTTCCTCCTAGAATTGGGCCTAGGATTGGACCAACCACAGTGGTCATTGCCCACATGCCCATCGCCTGAGAATGCTTTTCAGGTGGGAAAATACGCATGAGCAAGGTTTGGCTCAGTGGCATGATTGGGCCACCGAATAAACCTTGTCCAATACGACAAATCACCAGCATCGCTAAACTATTGGATAAACCGCACAGTATTGAAAATACAGTAAAACCAATCAAACTGATGGTGAAAACACGCACTGCACCAAAGCGCCCAGCAAGCCAACCTGTTAAAGGTACACAGATTGCTTCTGCTACGGCGTAAGAGGTAATGACCCAAGTTCCTTGAGAACTTGAAACTGCCAAACTTCCTGTAATATGAGGAACGGATACATTGGCAATGGTCATATCTAATACGACCATAAAGTTTGCCAATGCAAGGAAAAAAGCAGCCAGTAATAATTTACCGCCCTTTAACTCACCTTGAAAAGTTGTGCTATTCATGGGCCATTACTTCGCTGATGAGGTATCGACCTCTGCTTCCATGGATAAGCCAACACGTAATGGATGTTCAGCCAATTCTTTAGGATCTAGTTGAATACGTACTGGTAAACGTTGAACCACTTTGATCCAATTCCCGGTTGCATTTTGTGCAGGAATTAAAGCAAATGCTGAACCCGTACCGCCTGAAAAACCAATTACCGTGCCATGATATTCAACGTCTTTACCATATAAATCAGAAGTTAAAGTGGCTTTTTGCCCCACTTTTACGTTCTTCAATTGGCTTTCTTTAAAGTTTGCATCGACATATAACGCTGAAACTGGAACGATTTTCATCAACACAGAACCAGGTGCAACGCGTTGTCCAACTTGAATGCTACGACGTGCAACCACACCATCTAAAGGTGCTTTGATTTCTGTACGTTGTAAGTCTAATAAAGCTTGATCCAATCGAGCTTGAGCAACCAAAACATCTGGTGTAGAAGATTGTGATGAACCTTTAATCAAAGCTTCATTGGCATCTAAATTACTTTGTGCGGCTTTGCGCTTAGATTCAGCTTGTGCAAGCGATGCATGTGCTACATCTAAATTGGCTTTGGCATTATTTAAAGCACTTTGTGATTTGGTGAATTCTTCTTTAGAAATAGCACCTGATGCACTCAATTGCTGACGACGTGCAAACTCTTGTTGCGCTTGTTGATATGCCACTTCAGCTTGTGCCACTTGCGCCTTAGCACTATTAATATCATCAGCACTGACTAAAATTTGTGAAGACAATGAACTGCTATTTGCGGAACTTTGCGTATATTGGCGTTTTGCTTTGGTCAATTCAGCTTCGGCTTGAGCAACTGCAATTTTTGCATCACGATGATCAATCACTGCTAAAACATCGCCTTTTTTGACTTGCTGAGTATCGCTGACCAATACTTTCTCTACTTGTCCACTAACCATAGAGGTAATTTCAGCAGTTTCAGCCCCCACATAGGCATTATCTGTATCTACAGAATTACCGAAGATAAAAAACCAAATTGCATACAGAATTGCGACTGCAATAATAAGCATTGCAAATATTTTCAGCATTTTTTTACGTTTTTGCTGTGGCCCTAAATCGGTTTCAGAGTCATGTACTTCATCGGGAGATGCATTCGTCGTTTGCGCTTCAGTCATCGCATATTCCTAGCTTTTATGGACTCTATCACTATCTTTGTGGCCGAGTTTAAGCATTTAAGCTGAATCACAACTTAAACAAATTAAATGAAGCGAATACGTGATAATGAGTGAATCCATTTTTTTAAAAATTGTGGCGGTCAATTTTACAGATAAAAATCACGATATGAGAATAAAAATATTACTCACCAGTTTATCTATCAAATTTCAATCAAGACTATTGATATTAAACTTCTTTTCCATAAAAAATAAGCCATCAAAATGCTCATTTTGATGGCTTATATTGACATAATTCATACAATCTGTACTAATCAGTACACTTTCTTAATTTAATAAGCATAAGATGCAATTGCTGTTGCAATAGCAAGACCTTCATCGTTTACCATTGTCATACGCATGGTGCACCCTTTGCGACCCATGCGTAATGTTTCCGCTTTGGCAATAAAATATTGACCACGACCTGGGGCTAAATAGTCAACACGCATATCAACCGTTGCTAGTCGAGAAACTTTCTTCAAAGTATCTGGAAGTTGATCTGGTTCTGCTCGTTTGTAAAGCTCACCCATTGCCACAATCCCGCCGATACTGTCCAGTAAGGTTGCTGCAACACCGCCATGTAAAATTTGAAAGGCAACATTCCCAATTAAAAAAGGCTGCATTTCGATATAACCCTCAATTTCATTATTCACGACACGCATTTGCATTGTATTGTGTGAAAAATAAGGTGAACCGTTAAATGCTTTAGTCAGTTGATTTAGGACGACATTTAAGTCCGCTTTCGCACCTAAATGTAAATTACCAGTCCACTTTTTTTGCGATTCGCTTGGCGCAGAATCTGTCTTAGAAGAATTACTCATAATAATTTCGAAACCAACATTGAGAAAAAACCTGAGTTTTTCCCCAAAAAAAATATGAAAGGACTACAATTATGACCTAGTTTAATACTGAATAACGAGATTGTTATGACTTATACGTTCAATCGTCCTGCTTTTCCTGCTACGCGTATGCGCCGTATCCGTAAAAACGACAAACTTAGAGCGATGGTAAGAGAAACTCAGCTCACGGCAGATCATCTCATTTATCCAGTATTTGTACTTCCGGGGCAAAATCAAACCCAAGATGTACCCAGTATGCCAAATGTACAACGTTTATCTGCTGATTTATTACTGAAAAAGGCAGAAACCTTGTTAGAACTCGGTGTCTCTAAACTTGCACTCTTTCCAGTAACACCACAAGAAGACAAGAGTCTAACAGCGGAAGCAGCGTGGCATGAAGATGGTTTAGTGCAAAATACGCTACGTCTTTTGAAAAAAGAACTCCCAGAAATGGTACTCATTACTGACGGCGCTTTAGACCCTTATACCACGCATGGTCAAGACGGTATTATCGATGAAACAGGTTATGTGCTGAATGATGAAACTGTTGAATGTTTGATTAAACAAGCTTTAAGTCATGCAGAAGCTGGAGCAGATGTCATTGCACCAAGCGATATGATGGATGGTCGTATTGGCGCAATCCGCCAAGCACTCGAAAGCCACGGTCATATCTACACCAGTATCATGGCGTATTCAGCAAAATATGCATCAAGTTTCTATGGTCCATTCCGCGATGCTGTGGGTTCTTCATCAAATCTTAAAGGTGGGAATAAATACAACTACCAAATGGATGTGGGAAACCGTGCAGAAGCTTTACATGAAATTGCACTGGATATTCAAGAAGGTGCGGACATGGTCATCGTAAAACCGGGTATGCCTTATTTAGATATCGTGCGTGAAGTCAAAGATACTTTTGGCGTACCAACTTTCGTTTATCAGGTCAGTGGTGAATACGCCATGCTAGCAGCAGCAATCCAAAATGGTTGGTTATCTGAAAGTGTGATCATGGAGTCATTGATGTGCTTCCGTCGTGCAGGTGCAGATGGTATTTGGACATACTATGCTGAACATGCAGCACGTCAATTAAAAGAAATGAAGTAACTCATCTGTTTTATGCTTTAAAAATTAAATTCAAATCAGAATTTAATTCGCAGTAGGTGGCATGGATGCCACCGTTGAGTGGAGCCTTGCACTGCTTTCAAAGCAGTGCTTTAAAATTGCTCAGGACGAACCTCCCACTCAACATAGGATTTTTGTTACTTTTCATCCCTGAAAAGTAAGGGATTGCCTACGCAAAGGTAAATGCTTCCAAATCAATATTTGGGGCAGTAATTTATTTTCTAATTTTTAAATTGGAACATTACCAATTTAAATCCAATTTGAAAAGTGATACAAATTTTCATGCATATCGCCATTATCGGTGCAGGAGTAAGCGGATTACTCACTGCCTTAGAACTTGCAGAACAAGGCTGTAAAGTCACACTTCTTGACCAGCAACAAGCTGGACATGCACATGCTGCCTCATGGGCAGGAGGTGGTATTCTTTCTGCAATGTATCCATGGCGATACCCTCAAGAAGTGAATCAACTTGCACGCTATGGAAAGCAACTTTACCAACAATGGAATACAAAATTGTATCCTTTAACAGGTATTGATTTTCAAATCCATGAAACAGGTATGCTGATTTTTGATGAGGATGATTTTGATATTGGGCTTCATTATAAAGAGCAATATCAAGACCCAATGCAACATTGTGAACATTTAAAAAGAGCGCAGCTCGAACACGTTAACCCTCATATTTCAAAACAATTTCAACAAGCAATCTATTTCCCACATTTAGCCAATATACGAAATCCAAGACTACTCAAATCATTAATCACTTATCTCAAACAACATCCAAATGTTGAAGTGTATGAAAATACTTGGATTGAAAAGTTTAATATTCACAATCAACATATTCAATCTATCCAAACATCAAGTGGACAATACTTTGAAGCAGATCAATTCGTGATTGCCACTGGTGCATGGTCAAATTGTTGGTCTGAACAATTACAACTTTCGATCCCTGTAGAACCTGTGCAAGGGCAAATGATGTTATTTAAAACCCCTGAAAATTGGTTACCGACCATGTGTATGAATAAGGTGATGTATCTTATTCCCCGCATAGATGGTCATGTGGTCTGTGGTTCAAGTATGCAGAATATTGGTTTTGATAAGCGTCCAAGTGTACAAACACAGCAAAATATTTATAAAGCTTGTGTAGAAATGGTGCCTGAACTGGGGAATTTTCCAATTGTAAAACAATGGGCTGGATTACGCCCAAGTTCACCAACAGGTATTCCTTATATTGGACAAATGCCCGATCTGAATAACCTTTGGGCGAATTTTGGACATTACCGTAATGGTTTATGCATGGGGCCAGCATCAGCTCGATTGCTTAGACAACTCATGTTAAATCAAGATACGGTCATACAAGATCATTTGGTCAATGCACATGCATATTCTACAGACCGGTTAAAACAAGCTGGATAATGAGTCATATCCATTGTCTTTTGAGCATCCTTTTTTAATGTTCTCGTTATAAGGATGCATCACAGCATTTATTCACTCACAATCTGCTTTAAAGCATTACTCAACTCCGTATATTGAAACTGAAACCCCTGCTTCAACAATGCTTTGGGTTGCACAAACTGTCCATTTAAAACCAATTGAGATTGTTCGCCCATCAGCATTTTCATCACAAAACTTGGCAGGAATAACAAAGGTTTACGCTTTAAGACTTGCGAAGCGATTTGGACGAATTGTAATTGTGAAATATGATCAGGTGCAGCCACATTATAAATCTGCTGAGAAGAATCACTTTTGAATAAAAATAAAATGGCTTGAATCACATCATCGACATGTACCCAAGTCATCGGTTGACGACCTGTACCAATTTTCCCAATCAGATTTAGTTTTATTGGCAATAACATTTGCGGCAAAATTCCACCGCCTTTTCCAAACACAACAGCTAAACGCATGATTTTAGTATTTTGATCAGAATGGCTTAAAGCCTCAGCTTCCCATTTTTGACACAGTTCAGACATAAAAATATTCTGCGATGGGGATGCTTCATCACATTCAACCGACCAATTTTCTTCAGGATCAATACCATAAAACCCAATCGCAGAAGTCGAAACGATGCATTTGGGTTTCATCTGAAATTGATTGAGGTATTGATACAACTTGGCTGTGGTTTCAACACGACTTTGAATCAATTGTTGCTTACGTTTTTCTGACCAGCGTCCTTCGCCGATACTTTCCCCTGCCAAATTCACCACATAATCGATGCCTAATTTTTCAATTTCAGAAAAATCTTGAATCCATTGCAACTGAGTATTCGAAGAATTTTTCTGTTGTCGTGAATAAGCAATCACGTGAAAATCATTCTTCAATAAATATTCAAGCAAATGACTGCCAATAAATCCTGTCGCTCCTGTCACTAAAACTGTTGTCATTATTTATTCCTCTTTTATTTTTGTATTTAATTAAAATAGGATATCAATCAGCTATTAAGCTCCAAACATTTTTATCGCCATACGCTGTGCTTGCTTGCCATAAAACCAATACGTAATTAAGTACAAAGGAATCGCAAGCATGAGTAACATCACAATAGAAATCATTAAGAATTGAATATTTTGTATACCTGCTAAAAAATTGGTTAAAACATCAGGATTTTGTCGAGAAAAGTATAAAACTTCTCCAATTAAGCCCACCAAATTATAGCCCCAAAAAATCAAACTAAAGCCGATGGCGAATTTTTTCTTTTCTTGTTCAGTAGGCGCTCTTTTTTGACGTTTTAAAAATAGATGCAACACAATGATCATACTGATTAAATAAGGAAATGCGACAAGAATACCTGCAATTTGATTAGGAACAATTAAACTGATTAATCCCATGACCACAGTCAACACTAAACAAAGGATAAAAAACCATAAAAAATATTTGCTTAGCGAAACCATCGACATTTATCCAAACTTTAAAAATACATTATAAGAAAAAAATTTGAATTTTTTTAACTTTCTTGTCAACCAATCTGAAACTTGTGTCGTTATATAAGTATAAGGTCGCAGCAACCAAGCTCTTGTGCACGGCATCCGCACAGATTTGGAGACCTTCCTCCCTAGAGAGACCTAAAACTTATGCTTCTGCATCTAGATTTGGAATAGCAGCCTGAATCTAAATTTAACGAAGTATTTTGGCCGACGATTTATCATCACTCGAATCGTCGGCTTTTGTTTTTCTACCGTTTGGTTTTATCTCTTAAAATAGCATTTGAAATACAAAAATGAATTTAAGTTTTTAAGATGATTGAAAGAATCTCCGTAAAACACAGCACTTGATCATCTGCTTGAGTCAGCTTTATTTCCTGTTCCGCATTAAAAAGTATAGTTTGCATACCGATATTTTTAGCACCTTGAATATCAGCAATTTCGTTGTCCCCGATCATGACACATTGTTCAGGAAGTACATTCATTTGCTGACATGCCATTTGGAAAATTTCAGCTTGAGGCTTCCGTAATCCAACGGCTTCAGAAACTAAAACACATGAAAAATATTCACTTAAACCTAAGGCTTGAAAATTATTTTCCTGAAAAGGTGTTTTACCATTCGAGATCAATCCCAGCAAATAACCTGCTTCAAATAAGGTCTGAATGACTGTATCTACACCCTCAAAAGCAACACAAAATTGATAAAAGTCTTGGATATAACTGCTTAATAATTGTTGTTCGAGTTCTTGAGTATTGAATTGCGCCATTTTAAATTTTTGAATAAGTTGGCGATACACCACATCTTTCCAAACTGTGCCATTGGCATCTAACTCAAGAAAACATTGAATGAATTTTTCTTTTTCTGATTTCGGAACCAGTTGTAAACAATCCACCTGCCAATTTAAAAACCGTTTTAACGATGTGGTTCGATCCAGCAGTGTTTGATCAAGATCGAATAACACTGCTTGAATCGTCCTCATTATTTTTCCTCTTAAATTTTATTTTTAATCACTCAATGACATATTCATATCGATATGTGGAATCCCACAATCTAAATATTCGTCACCTTCAACAATGAATCCTAAATTTTCATAAAAACCAGTCGCATATACTTGCGCAGATAGTTTTAAATATTCACGTTTTTGTTGCTCTGCAACTTGAATAATTTGTTTCATCAATAACAAGCCAATACCTTCACCACGATATTGCTTGAGCACAGCAACACGACCAATACTGTTATTTTGTAATAACCGTGCTGTTCCAATCGCCTGATTTTGATCATAAACGACAAAATGCAAAGAAATTGGATCTTGATCATCCCATTCTTCATCTTCAGGAATATTTTGCTCTTGAATAAATACGCTACGACGAATGAGTTGAGCATCTTGTTTTAACTCATTCCAATCACCTGATTGAATTTTAAAATCTGCCATTTGCTTTTCCATTAACATTTACAACCAATATCTTGTTGATCCCATTGATTATTTAACAATAACTCTAAAGATTGTTTTTGAATAGCATACATATCTTTTAAAGCTTGAATTTGATCCAAAACAGCTTGATCGGGTGCGTCAAAGTCTTTGCGTTTGGTTGCCAAAATCATCTTATTTTTACTGGTATGTTCTAAAGCAACAAATTCAAAGACTTTGGTTTCATAACCATAAGCTTTTAGCAATAATGCACGAATTGTATCTGTGAGCATTTCAGCTTGCTGTCCTGCATGAATACCAAATTGCAACATCGGTTGTAACACTTTAGGGCTTTGCATTTGAGGACGTAATTCTTTATGACAACACGGCGCACACATGATCATTTGAGCATTTAAGCGAATCCCCGTATGAATCGCAAAATCAGTCGCAACATCACAAGCATGTAGCGCAATCATCACATCTAAATGATCAGGATGGTAGGTTCTGACATCACCTTGGAAAAAGTCCAATTGGGAAAACTCTGAACGTGTTGCGACATCTTGGCAAAACTTGACCATATTTTCATTGAGTTCTACGCCTGTAACGTCAGGAGTTTGCGCATTTTTTGCGAGATAATCATACAAAGCAAAAGTGAGATAGCCTTTGCCTGAGCCGAAATCTACGACTTTTAAAGCATGATTTTTGTCTTGTTGTTGAATATGCGTTAACGCACCTGAAAAGATTTCTATAAATTTATTAATCTGTTTCCACTTACGTGCCATGCTTGGAATGATTTTCGCATCTGCATCAGTAACACCCAGTGCTTGTAAGAAGTAGCTATCTTGATCAACAAAGCGATGTTTAGTTCGATCATGTCCTTGTTGTTCATTTTTTGGATTTTTAATATTGGGCTTGGTTTTACTGACCGTCAACATGGCCTTCTTTTTATTCTTCTTCAATTGAGTTTCTGCTTCAATTGTAAATAGATTCGCCTGTTTACAGTATTCCGCTTGCTCTTGAATTGTAGATAAAGCCTGATTTAAAGGATAGTTTTTTGTGACATCCTTGGTTTTATAATGGTACAAACAGCTTAAAACCGTTTCATTTTGTAGTTGAATGACTCGGAAGGTCATCTTCTCTAAATCTGCGGATTCACCTTTATATTGACTTAGAATCAAACGATCAAAGTTTTGATTATCAATAGCTTGTTGTACGCTATCAAAAAATTGTTGTTCCTGTTCAGATAAGGAAACTACTGCTGACATAATCAAAACTCGTATTCATTAAGTAGGCTATTTTAAAACGTCTTACTTTAAAGGTAAAACTGCATTACTATACAAATGTATTTTTAATAAGTTGAAGCTAATGTCAACAGATCAATTGATTCATATTTACGCACCACTAGAAGAACGGATTAATGCATTAAGCCATGCATTTGGTGCTATTTTAGCTGCAATTGCAACTATTTTTATGCTGATCAAAGGCAGTTATTTACATGGCTGGCAGTTTTTCGGGCTCATCGTTTACGGTCTGAGCATGATTTTATTGTTTGCAAGTTCTGCTATTTATCACTTTTCAGTCGATGAAAAAAAGCGTCAGTGGTATAAAAAACTCGATCATACCGCAATTTATTATTTAATCGCAGGAACCTATACCCCTTTCTTGGCTATTGCGATTCCAACTGCAAAAGCACACTACTTACTTATTGCGCTTTGGGTTATTGCAGCAATTGGAACACTATTCAAGTTAATATTCATTCATCGTTTTGAAAAAATTTCTTTGATTGCATACTTGGTCATGGGGTGGCTCGCAGTCCTTGTAATGGATGATATGCAACGATTTTTACAGCCGGGCGCACTAAAATTATTGATCATTGGTGGCTTAGCTTATACGATTGGCGCATTGTTTTATGCCTTAAAAAGAGTAAGATATACTCATGCAATTTGGCATGTTTTTGTTTTGATAGGGGCAGGATCACATTTCCTTGCAATTTATCTTTACGTTATTTAGTCCTAGGTACTCATAATTCAGTGACCCTGAATGAGTGAATTTGGGTTGATCTCGTTGTTTTTTTAAGAAATTACGCCTTTTTTAAAAAGATTACGCTTTAGAGATTCGTTTTACTTTTAAAAGTGTAAGGTTCATCATGGCGTCATCATCTACTACAGCTACTTCTGAAGTTCAGACTAATTCTAAAACTCGCGTACTTTTTGCAAGTTTGGTCGGAACAACAATCGAATTTTTTGATTTCTATATTTACGCAACTGCTGCCGTACTTATATTTCCACATCTGTTCTTCCCTGCAAGTACAGATCCTACGACTGCAATCATTCAGTCTTTAGCAACATTTGCGATCGCATTCATTGCACGTCCGATTGGTGCTGCTGTCTTTGGTCACTTAGGTGATCGTATTGGACGTAAAGCAACTCTTGTTGCAGCATTGCTCACCATGGGTGTTTCAACCGTATGTATTGGCTTGCTTCCAACTTATGCACAAATTGGTATTGCAGCACCTTTACTGCTTGCACTTTGTCGTTTAGGACAAGGTTTAGGTCTAGGTGGCGAATGGTCTGGTGCAGTACTCCTTGCAACAGAAAATGCACCTGAAGGCAAACGTGCTTGGTATGGTATGTTTCCACAATTAGGTGCACCTATTGGATTCATCTTAGCAACAGGTTCATTTTTAACACTTGGCGCATTCATGTCTGAACAAGACTTTATGCAATGGGGTTGGCGTATTCCATTCCTAGCAAGTGCTGCATTGGTTATTGTTGGTTTATGGATTCGTTTAAAACTCCATGAAACACCTGCATTCCAAAAAGTTTTAAATAAACAAAAAGAAGTGAATGTTCCCTTTAAAGAAGTTGTGACTAAGCATTATAAAATGTTGTTTTTAGGCACAATCGCTGCGGTATGTACCTTTGTTGTTTTTTATCTCACCACAGTATTCGCTCTGAATTGGGGAACAACAAAATTAGGCTATAGCCGTGCAGAATTTCTTGAAATGCAACTCGTTGCCACACTGTGTTTTGCCGCATTCATTCCACTTTCAGCAATATTTGCTGAAAAATTTGGTCGCCGTGCAACGTCTATTGGTGTTTGTGTAGCTTCTGCGCTTTTCGGTTTAGTTTTTGCAAGCATGCTTGAGTCTGGAAACACATTCATTGTGTTTTTATTCTTATGTGTCGGTTTAGCACTCATGGGAATGACTTATGGTCCAATTGGTACCGTACTTTCAGAAATTTTCCCGACATCTGTACGTTATACAGGTTCTGCTTTAACCTTTAACTTGGCTGGTATTTTAGGCGCATCATTTGCACCGTTGATTGCAACGAAACTTGCAACAGCTTATGGCTTGCAAGCTGTAGGTTACTACCTAACAGCAGCATCGATTCTTTCACTACTTGCTTTCTTGGCGATTCGTGAAACAAAAAATGATGATGTAAACAACCAAGTTTAATCCTCTACTCACCCTAAAGTAGATGATCAAAAGCCTGCAAATATGCAGGCTTTTTTATACGCTTCAATCTATTTCAAAACTAGAAATTTAAAATGCAGGTTCACTTAATATTTCAATCAGTTGATTGCTAAAAGGTTGCATAAAAGACAAATAACTTGCATGCAACGCCATACGTGTTAAATCAGTTTTAAACGGTTCAGGATGATAAAGCTTGTCTCGTACAATAGGATGACCTATATACTGCATATGCACACGTAGTTGATGTGAACGCCCTGTAATTGGTGTCAGTAAAACTCGGCTAATATCCTTTACCGCATCATAACTTAAACATTCGAACAACGTTTGGGCAGGCTTACCCAATTCAAAATGCACAATTTGACGAGGACGATTTTCCCAATCTGTAATTAATGGGACATTGACTTGACCATTGATCGCAATCTGACCTTGTACCAAAGCAATATAATTTTTCTGAATTGTTCGTGCCTGAAACATCTTACTCGCAGCGACTTCAGCATCACGATGTTTGGCAAATAATAAAATACCTGATGTTGCCATATCCAAACGATGGGTAATCTTGGCATTTGGGTAAAGTTCTAATACACGAAAATATGCACTGTCTTGATGTTCAACTAAGCGTCCTGGTACAGAAAGTAAACCCGCAGGTTTATTGATGGCAATAAAATCGTCATCTTCAAAAATAATATCCAGTGGTTCTAAAGGTGGCTGATAAACAAAGCCATCATCAATCGGCATACGAATCGTGCTATGAGAAGAATTGCCGAAAAATAACAATAGACAGAAATGGTGTCAAGGGAACAACAAACGGATTATCCCAATGAAGAAATAAATTCGATAAACTTCTAGTGTTAGTCAAAACGCGTATTCAATACCACACGACCTAATGACCATCATTTCAACTCATTTATTTTTTTATATGATTGATTGATATTATTGAACCAGATGGTGGTTCTATGATGAGACGACATGGATGTCGTCGTTGGGTGGGGATACAGGACGTACCTCTCACCCAACAGAAGATTTTTGTCACTTTTCATCTCTGAAAACTACGCAAACCTATTTCAATCTTAAATACAAAAATACAAAGTGTGGCTATGCATGCGCTATGGACATAAAATCCACTTTCACAAAATGATCATTGAAATTGATTCATACTACTCAAGCCTGAATATTCAATACCAATTGACGCTTTTTCACTTGCTGCCCCACTTGTCCAATAATTTCATCAACAACACCATCCACATCAGACTTAATCTGCTGTTGAATCTTCATGGCTTCTAAAATCAATAAAGTCTGTCCCTTAGTCACAGTATCGCCCGAATTGACAAGGATATTGATAATTGCACCATCCATAGGTGCACGAATCTTGCCATCACCCGCGACTTCAGCACTTTCAGGTGGTGCATAGGTCATATTTTCAATACTGACATTGCCATTTACAGCATCTAAATACAGCTTATGACCATCCAATACATAATGGATTGAACGGCGAACACCATCAATTTCATACACTAAGGTTTGCGGTGTATTTTGAATAATGGTGAGTTGCTGCTTTTGTCCACACACTTCCACTTCAATGGTATCTTCTATGCGCTTCGCTGCAACTTGAATGTGTTGATCTTCCATTTTTAATTTTAAAGGCAATGGCCAAGCAATCCCCGTATTCCAACTGCTGTTATTCGATGCATTGCTAAATATGGCAGCAGCAACAGCAAGATATTCTAAACATACTGTTTGTTTATGCAGGCTACTATCTGTTTGAAAATGCTCTTGGATAAATGCAGTATTGGTATCCCCTGCAACAATAATCGGATGTCTTAACAGATTCACCAGAAATTGTTTATTGCTATTTACGCCCAATAAAACACAGTCATCCACCGCACGTGCTAACAGTCGAATTGCATCATGACGTGTTTTACCATAAGCAATGACTTTAGCCACCATCGGATCATAGAATGGACTAATTTCATCCTGTGCTAATAAGCCATCATCAATACGAACATTGGTTAATTCTGCGGCTTGCCAAAGCAACACTTTACCTGTTTGTGGCAAAAACTCCTGACGTGGATCTTCTGCATATAAACGGACTTCTATTGCATGACCATTCAATGTGAGCTCAGATTGTTTTAGGGGCAATACTTCACCATTGGCTACACGCAACTGCCATTCAACTAAATCTAAACCTGTGATCAGTTCCGTCACAGGGTGTTCAACCTGTAAACGAGTATTCATTTCCAAGAAATAAAATTCACCTGATTGATCCAATAAGAATTCAACTGTTCCTGCTCCAACATAGGCACATGATTTTGCTGCGGCAACAGCGGCCTCCCCCATTTGTTGACGCAAACTTTCTGTCATCACAGGACACGGCGCTTCTTCTACAACTTTTTGATGACGACGTTGAATCGAACAATCACGCTCAAATAAGTAAACATAATTGCCATGTGTATCGCCAAAAACTTGGATTTCGACATGACGTGGTGCAATCACTGCCTTTTCTAAAATCAGCTCACCTGAACCAAATGCATTTTCAGCTTCAGAACGTGCTGTTTTTAATGATTCGATAATATCTGAAGTCTGATGAACCAGACGCATACCTCGCCCACCACCACCTGCGGAAGCTTTCACCATTAATGGATAGCCAATTTTATCCGCCTGCTGTGCCAAGTAATTAATGTCTTGTTGCTCACCTTCATAACCAGGGATACAAGGCACACCAGCTTGAATCATGGCAATTTTAGATAGACGCTTACTGCCCATTAACTCAATCGCTGAAGCTGGTGGCCCAATAAAAGTAATACCATTTTCAGCACAAGCTGCTGCAAAATCAGTATTTTCGGAAAGAAAACCATATCCGGGATGTACAGCATCTGCCCCAGTTTTTTTACATGCTTCAATAATATTGTGAATAGATAAATAGGACTCAGATACTTTCGAAGCGCCGATATAAACCGCCTCATCCGCAACTTGTACATGACGTGCGTTGCGATCCGCATCGGAATAAACAGCGACCGTTTGATAACCCATTGCTTTGGCTGTTTTCATCACACGAACAGCAATTTCACCACGGTTTGCAACTAAAACTTTTGAAAAACTCATATTTTCACCATTATACAAATCTCCCTAAATCCGCCTTTATGTAAAGGGGGGATTTTTTCTTTCAATAAAGAATTTAGAAGATTAGTTACTCCAATTTGGCAAACGTTTCTGAATAAAGGCCATTGTTCCTTCTACGCCTTCCTCACCACCGACAGCATTGGCAAATTGCTGAGCAGCATCATCCAATAACTCGTGTAAAGGTTCATTCAAAGTCCGATGTAATAAGGCTTTTGTGACACGAGAAGCATGCGGTGCTGCACGTTTAATCTGTTGAATGGTTTCTTCCAATAATGCATTTAAAGCATCATCATTCTCGACAACTTCATGTACTACACCTAGTTTCAATGCAGTATCACCTTCAAAACGTGTTCCCAATAAAGCTAAACGGCGTGCTTGGGTCAAACCAATACGCTTCACTACAAAAGGTGCAATCTGTGCAGGAATCACGCCTAAACCAGTTTCAGGTAAACCAAATTTTGCATCTGCACGACTGATCGCAATATCAGAGACACATGCAAGTCCAAAACCACCGCCCAGTACTGCTCCTTCAAGAATAGCAACCACGGTTTGAGGTGCTTGATCGACTTGCTCAATCATATGTCCAAACTGACGATTAAAGTCGATATAAGGCTGATTGCTACCAACACTTAAAGCTTCTCCACGCAATTGCGCCATGTCTTTGATGTCACCACCTGCGCAGAAATGCCCACCTTTACCACGTAGAATCACGGCCCGTATTGACATATCATTTTCAATACTTTTGAATACCTGTCGAATCGCTTTGACCATATTCAAACTCATGGCATTTCGACTTTCAGGTCGATTTAGCCAAACCGTTAAAATGCTACCTTGCTGTTCAAGCTCAAGACTGTCATCAAATTGTTGAGCAGTCAGTGATTGTGAAAGTGTCATCTTCATCCTCCCACTGTATTGCGTTTTGATGGAAGGATATCCATCAACTTACAAATAATGCCCAACATGATTTCATCCGCTCCACCACCAATTGAACCTAAACGACCATCACGATAAAGCTGAGAAGCTGGGTTATCCCACATAAAACCATTACCACCCCAATACTGAAGGCAACTGTCTGCAACTTCACGGGTTAAACGCCCTGCTTTGAGTTTTGCCATCGACGCAAGTTCAGTTGCATTACCACCTTCAAGATGAATTTCACATGCGCTATAAGTCAATGCACGTAAAGCTTCTACTTCTGTCATCAACTCGGCAAAGCGGAAATGTACATATTGATTATTGATGAGCGGTTGACCAAATGTTGTCCGCTCTTTGGTGTATTGAATGGTTTTTTGAATCACATTTTCTAAACCACCAATGGCATTTGCAGCAGCCCACATACGCTCTTCTTGGAACTGCATCATTTGCATCATAAAGCCCATGCCTTCAGCGCCGACTAAATTGCGCTGTGGTACACGAACATTGTCAAAATAAACCTCAGCCGTAACTGTTGATCGCATCCCTAATTTATTTAAAGGTTCTGAAAATGAAATACCTTTGGTTTTTGCAGGGACAATAATCATGGATTTATTGACGTGTGGCTTATCATCAGAGGTATTAGCCAATAGACAAAAGAAATCGGCTTGTAATGAATTGGTGATCCACATCTTACTGCCGTTAATCACATAATCATCGCCATCTTTTTTGGCTGTGGTTTTAATTGCAGCAACATCTGAACCTGCATGAACTTCTGAAACAGCAATTGAAGCAACATATTCCCCTGCAATCGCAGGTGTTAAAAATTCATCACGTAATTCTTTACTACCAAAACGAGCCAAAGCAGGTGTTGCCATATCGGTTTGCACACCAATTGCCAAAGGCACGCCGCCACATGCAGCACGTCCTAACTCTTCTGCGACCACAAGATTGTAAGAGTAATCTAAAGCCAAACCGCCATTTTCTTCAGGTTTGCAAATTCCTAATAATCCTAAATCTGCCATCTTTTTAAATACTTCATGGATCGGAAATCGTCCTGCTGCTTCCCATTCAGGGATAAAAGGATCTAATTCTGTTGCAACAAACTGGCGAGTGGTGCGGCGTAATGCTTCATGCTCTGATGTAAATTTCATTGTTTTTCCTTATTTTTTCCTTAAATTTAATCTCCCCTAGCCCCTCTTTAAAAAGAGGGGAATTCCGCCCTTTTTTAAAGAGGGCTGTAGGGATTTTTATAATCTCGATACCCCAAATCGAATTGGATTAAGCTCACGATGTTCTGCTTCATAAATCGTTTCTAGCAAGAAAATCAAAACTTTACGTGTATCACGTGGATCGATAATTCCATCATCATGTAACATCGCCGTATTGAACAAAGCTGTAGACTGCTGTTCTAATTTTGCAGTGGTGCTTTGTTCAAGAAAATCAAGCATCTGCTCATTCGGTTCCATCCCCGATGCTTTTTGCTTACCTTCCGCAACAATACGTAAAACTTTACCTGCCTGAGCTGACCCCATCACAGCCACGTGTGAATTTGGCCATGCAAAAATAAATTGTGGCGATAATGGACGTCCACACATCGCATAATTGCCTGCACCATAAGAGCCTGCGACCACAATCGATATTTTTGGAACGGTGGTATTGGCAACGGCTTGAATCAGTTTTGAACCATGTTTGATAATGCCGTTTTGTTCAGCATCTGTTCCGACCATAAACCCTGTGGTGTTATGTAGAAATAAAAGTGGGCGTTGAGTCTGCTCACACAAATGAATAAACTGCGCAGCTTTGGTCGCCCCTTGCGGTGTGATTGGGCCATTATTGGTAATAATGCCAATATTTAAACCACCGATCTTCGCCCAACCACAAACAGTTAAAGCATCATATTCTTGTTTGACTTCAAAAAATTCTGAGTCATCAACAATACGTGCAATGACTTCTTTCATATCAAAAGGTTGCTTAGGGCTTTCAGGAATGATTCCTAAAAGTTCTTCAGCGGAATAACGTGGCTCTTTATAAGTTAAATTTAATTTTTGGGTTTGTTCTTTCCAATTAAGATGTTCAAAAACCTCTCGTGCGATACGAATACCATCTGCATCATTTTCAGCTAAAAACTCTGCTGTTCCTGCAATTTGAGCATGCATTTCTGCACCGCCCAACTCTTCTGCAGTAGCCACTTCACCTGTTGCCGCTAAAAGTAAAGGTGGTCCAGCCAGTAGCATTTCCGTTTGCTTACGCACAGCAATCACATAATCCGATAGACCAGGTTGATACGCTCCACCCGCTGTTGCATTGCCATGTACAACAGAAACTTGAGGCAGACCAGTTGCTGACATTCGTGCTTGATTGGCAAAAGTCATACCACCATAAGTAAATACTTCAGCAGCATAATTTAAATTTGCCCCACCACTTTCGGTGAGCGTCAACATCGGTAACTTTTGCTCAAAAGCAATTTTTTGTAATCGTAAAGTCTTCTGTACGCCCATCGGTGACATGGTTCCACCTTTGATGGCGCTGTTACTTGCCGAGATGATACAGCGTACGCCACTGACAAAACCCATTCCAGCGATGATTCCACCGCCTGCATCTGAGCCATCTTTATCGTCATGCATCGCATAGCCGACTAAACCGCAAAGCTCAACAAAGGGTGAATCGGCATCTAAGGCCAAACGCACACGTTCATGCGGTAAAATTTTGCCTTTTTTGTCAAACTTAGGTTTTGCTGCATAAGACTTTTCAATATTTTTATTTTGAACTGTCTTAACTTCTGCAATTTGAGCAAGCAAAGCTTCTCTATTCTTTTGATATTGCTCACTTCCTACCGCAATTTCGGACTGGAGAACAGTCATACGTTTTCTCCTGTATTTTGGTTAATCGCTTGATCACTCAATTGTTGTTTTAATACATCTGGAATAAAGGCACGATGGAAGCCATTAAAAGATTCACTATTCGTGGCATCTGCCAATGGATACATACGTGTCCCTAAAGATGCAGCACCATCTATGCGAATGGTCATTCCTGAAACAAAGCTTGCCGCTTCCGAAAGCAAATAACAAATTGCTGAAGAGATTTCTGACTCCGTGCCCATACGTTTTAACGGCACATTCCCCGCTAAACTTGGAATAATGAATTTTG
This sequence comes from Acinetobacter sp. P8-3-8, assembly GCF_000214135.1. Taxonomy (GTDB): domain Bacteria; phylum Pseudomonadota; class Gammaproteobacteria; order Pseudomonadales; family Moraxellaceae; genus Acinetobacter. The sequence goes on along the minus strand of NZ_AFIE01000045.1, from coordinate 3,940 downwards.
CAAAATCACCTGTGTAATTATCCATGCCTGATGAAATCACCCATCCCGGAGCAACACAATTCACCCGTACTCCTGAACGTCCCCATTCCACAGCAGCTGTTTTAGTTAAATTGTCCACACCTGAACGTGCCGCACCTGAATGTCCCATTCCTGGCATACCGCCCCACATATCGGCAGCCATATTGACAATACTGCCGCCATGTTTTGCCATCCATTGGTTATAAGCTTCTTTCATTAAATAAAAAGTTGAATGTAAGTTATTTCGTACTACGGCATCAAAACCATTGGCAGAAATTCCTTCTAAATTTGATGGGAATTGTCCACCTGCGTTATTCACCAAACCATCCAAACGACCAAACTTTTCAATGACTTCTGCAATCATGTCTTTGACTTGCTGTTCTTCACGGTTATCACAGACGATAAAATGAACTTTGCCATGATCCTCAGTGATTTCCTTGCTCACATTTTCCAATTTTTCAATTTTACGACCTGTAATCACGACTTGAGCACCCAAGGATGCCAACTCATGTGCGGTACAGCGTCCAATCCCTGAGCCACCGCCAGTGACGACTATCACTTTGTCTTTAAAAGCATCTGATCTAAATATTGAGTGATATTGCATTTTTACATCCACATTGTTTTCTTTAATTTCCATCAATCCCTCCTGAATAGCATTGCTATGCAAGTCGCTTTAAAAATAGGAATTTCCTCCTTTTAAAAACGCTTAAGAGGGTTTCAAACTTGCAGGAATTTTGACTGGCATATCCAATAATTGTTGCGCCAAAGCTTTACCTTGAGGGTCAATCCGTAAACTGGCAATTCCTCCGCCACCTAAAGCATTTTCCAGTAAAAAATTCAGCGCATTAAACCCTGCAATTTCATAACGATGTACTTGACTGGTTTCAGGGTTTAAGACGTGTTGCATATAGTTTGCGACATTTTGCTCAGTCAAATTGGCACGAATCCATGGCAGATATTCTGCTTTACGTGCAATCACGCCAATATTGCTATGGTTGCCTTTATCTCCACTGCGCGCATGGGCAATTTCAATCAATGGAACTTCGATTTCTTGACCTGTAAATTGAGCAACTTCGCCTGTTGTATGTAGATCCAATGATTGATCAGCTAAACCTTGCGGAATTACAACTTTTTGACGTTGACCGTTAATGTCTATTTCCACGTTAAGTTTTGATTTATCCACCAAGAAAGAGAATAATTTAATGACAGGTGAGGCTTTTGGACGACCTCCGACGATACCTGCCAATGCGGGTGCCATGCCTGTTGAAGCTTGTGCAATTTCAGAAGCAAAGAACATGCATGCTTCTTTTAATGGATGTTTCACCGCAATTTTGACCACAACTTCACGGCTTTGTGTATGAATTGCATGTGCACCATAAGTGCTTTCAATACCCAGTATTTCTACAGATTTTTCTGAAAATGGCGGAACAGAACGTAAAGCTAAAACACGTTCACATTTGGTTAAAATCGCATCGGCAATCACTTGTCCTTTTTCAGGTGCTTCACGTCCAGCAATTAAAAAACTGACTAGAACACGATAACCATCGGGATACGTTGCACTGACTTTGTATTGCTGTGTTGGTACACGTCCTTTTGCTCCTGTGACGAGAACTCGATCTTCGGCAATTTGTTCAAGTTTAACTTGGCTAAAATCAGCAGTTACATCGGGCAATAGATATGTTTGTGGATCACCAATTTCATAAACAATTTGTTCAGCAACTGTTGCTGTAGTCACTAAACCACCAGTAGCATTGGGTTTGGTGACAATAAATGAAGCATCAGCTTTTACTTCTACAATCGGAAAGCCCATATTGTCGAAGCCTTTGACTAAACGCCAATCGGTAAAATTCCCACCTGTACATTGTGCGCCACATTCGATGATATGCCCTGCCAAAGAGCCTTGTGCAAGTTTGTCATAATCATCGATAGCCCATTGATATTCATGTAATAATGGTGCAAGTACCACAGCAGAATCAACCACACGGCCTGTAATCACAATATCAGCGCCTTGGTCTAAAGCATCTCGAATCGGAATAGCACCAAGGTAGGCATTGCAACTGGCTAAATGTGCTGGAAAATCTTCACCACTAAACATCTCTTTGATATTTTGCTTTTGTAATTCAGCTTGTTGACTTAATAAATCATCCCCTAAGACCACTGCTATTTTTAAATCTAAACCTTGTGCTTCAATGACTTTTTGCAATGCATCACGGCATGCCAATGGATTGACCCCACCTGCATTGCTAATGACTTTAATTTTTTTATCACTGATTTTTTTGAGCAATGGCGTCATCACACGACTAACAAAGTCCAAAGCATAACCATGATTTGGATCAGTCATCATCGCTTTCGCCATAATCGACATGGTGATTTCTGAAAGGTAGTCAAAAACTAAATAATCAATATCCGATAAATGTACCAATTGAAATGCGGCCGTATTGGTGTCCCCCCAAAATCCTGAGGCACATCCAATTTTAACTATTCGCTGATCTTCCATTTTCACACCTATCTTCTTCTCATTGTTCTGAATAAAATTTATACTTTAATCTACCAAGCAAGCGCTTGGTTTGTAAAGTGCAAAATGTTATGCTGAATTGGCAAATGTGTTAAATCTAATTTCAAACAAAAAATAAATGATGCGTTTTACGGAAAATACCAAGCTATGATTGCTCGTTCAATTGATGATATCCAAGCCATTGCCTGTTTCGATGACAGCCCGAAAGGTCGCTTGTTATTGGGTGCAGCTTATCTGTTTCATAAGCAAGGTTATGCCAAAACTACTGTTCGTGAATTAGCAAATTTTATTGGAATTCAATCAGGTAGCTTATTCCATCATTTTAAAAGTAAAGATGATATTCTCGCCAATGTCATGGAACAAACCATTATTTATAACCACGCTCGCCTACTCGATGCAATTCAAAAATCTGATGATCCTGAACAACAGTTAAAACATTTAATCAAAGCTGAACTAATTTCAATTAGTGGAGATACGGGTTCTGCCATGGCTGTTTTAGTCCATGAATGGTTTGCGCTTTCGATTGAAAAACAAGAAGAGCTATTAAAACTGCGCAATGACTATGAAAATATTTGGTTGGCTGTGATTCAAAAATTACGTGATGCTGGCAAGATTCAACATGATGCTTTTATTTGGCGACGTTTATTGGGTGGTTCAATTTCATGGACAGTCACATGGTATAAACCCAATGGCAAAGTCAGTGTTGATGAACTTACCGATATGATATGGGAAATGGCTTTGAAATAAATTTACTATAGTAATATCTGTAATCAATGAATATAGCTATTAAAGATTTTTTATTCTTATAAATTTAAGATAGATAATTGATTTCATATGATAAGGGTGTATAACAATGCAAAAAGACATAGATTTCAAAATTGAATCAACAAACAACCTTATTCTCCTTGCATATGTAGAAGACGAATCTGAAATATACTGGAATATCATTGCTGAATTACATTCTCGTGGTTCATGGCGAGAATTTGAGATTGCTAAAAATTTAACTATATCCAATGATCCAATATATCGTGAAATTGGAGCAGATATACTTGGACAGCTTGGTTTTTCACAAAAGAAATTTCATCAACAATCAGTTGAGATTCTTATAAACCTTTTAAACGATGTTAATGAAGATGTTATTGCTTCATCTGCATTTTCTTTGGGTCATAGAAATGATATTAAAGCTGTACCTTTTCTCACAAATTTATTAAACCACCTTAATTCAAGAGTCAGAAATGGTGTTGCATTTGGTTTATCTTGCTTAGAAAATATTGATGCAATAAAAGGATTAATTTATTTAACAAATGATAATAATGAAGATGTTCGTAATTGGGCAACTTTCGGTCTTGGTAATCAATGCGAGATGGATCTTCCAGAAATTAGAGAAGCTTTATATCAAAGACTGCA
>NZ_AFIE01000046.1 GCF_000214135.1 Acinetobacter sp. P8-3-8 | reverse complement strand
AATGATAAATAAGACGCAATAAACATTTAACAACTTAACCCTCTAAGCTAAGTTCGTTTGCTGTATCGCGTCGGGATGAGCTCATTATAGGGCAATTTCTTACGCATGCAAGCGCTTTTAACTGATTGTTTTATTGAGTGTTGCATTTTTATGCACTATATTGGTTCAATTTTACACTCTTTTCAGCATAACCTTATAATATTAAAGCAGAAATATGAATAAAATATTTCTGCTTTATTTTCTTGTTATTTTTTAGCTTTGGTATTGATGGTTTGGATACTGATGATTTTTACAGCTTGTTTCGGTACATCTTGATACATCCCTACTGTTCCAGTAGGTGTATTCACTATTTTATCTACAATATCTAAGCCTTCCGTTACCTTACCAAAAACGGCGTATCCAGGATTTCCAGCTGCTTTGTTTAAAAAGTCATTATTTGCGACATTAATAAAGAATTGACTAGAAGCTGAATTTGGATCGTTGGTACGCGCCATAGCTAAAGTTCCTCTCGTGTTCTTCAAGCCATTGCTTGCTTCATTCACAATTGGCGGTTGAGTTGCTTTTTCTGTCATCTTGCTATCGAAGCCACCGCCTTGAATCATAAAGCCAGGAATCACACGATGAAAAATAGTCCCGTTATAAAATTGACTATTAACATAACTTTTAAAGTTCTTCACTGTGACTGGAGCTTTATCATCATAGAGCTCTATTTTGATATTTCCCAAATTGGTTTTAATTTGCATATCTGTATTGGCAAATGCCTGATTCACTATTACAACCAATGCAAGACTTAATCCTATCTTCTTAATCATTCTATTTTCCTTAAACGTTTTAAAGTTGATAATGGCTTATATTAATCTGCTTTTAATTTGAATAAAGACAACATTCTTAGCCATTTAGTAAAAATTATCTTCGCTATTTATAAAAGCTAACGAAATAGCACTTGATGATAAAAGAGTAGGATCGATCTTTTTCAATCGTTTCCCTCTTCATTTTAATCATCAGCTGGTCTGTATTTCGAAAGTGTGTCGATCTCAATTTAGAGTATTTAAACTATTTCCATTAACCGATCTGCAAATTATAAAACTTATTTTATTTATGCCAATCAAAATATAAATGTTGCATATTTCATTAAAGTAAAGCTTTTGTTCCACGTGAAACAAAAGCTTTATATACAACTCAAAGCAAATTTATTGCTTATCCCAAAACTTACGGAACTCTTTGCTCATTTCGATGACATATTTTTTTGCTTTTTTAGAAATAGGCGTCAGATTGATAAAGCCATGGGTTTGGTCTTCATAATCGTGATAATGCACTTTCACACCATTTTGACGTAATTTATACGCATAAATTTTACCTTCATCATGCAATAGATCATGCCCTGCGGTTATTAGAAAAGTCGGTGCTAATTTTTTCAAATTTCCATTGGTCGGTGAAATGATCGTGTCATCTAAGGCAATATTAAATTTATTCGCATAAAAATTGGTTACATGATCAATATCAGCCCCTGTTAAGACCAACCCATCTTTATAAGCAAAGAATGATGGATGACGGCTTTTAAAATCCACCGCTGGATAAATTAAGAATTGTGCATGAGGAGCATAAGCTGTATTTACCGTTCTTTGTGCAACCACTGCACTGATATTTCCTCCAGCGCTATCCCCTGCTACCGCAATTCTATTTTTAAGAATCTTAAACTGACGGCGATTTTGATATACCCATGCCAATGCATCTTCACACGATTGAATCAGCTCACGTGGCCCAACTTCTGGTGCAAGTGGATATTCAATACTTAGAACTTGTGCTTTAGCATGTGTAGCGATTAATCGACAAACTTCATCATGTGTATCTACGCTACCCACGACAAAGCCACCACCATGATAGAACACAATCATTGGAAGTTTTTTGTTGGGTGCTGGGTGATAATGTCGTGCATAAATACTGCCACTTTGTAACGGCAATCGAATATCTTCAACAAATTGAACATGTGTAGGTTTATGAATAATGGACTGCATTTGCGATTCAAATTGCTTTCTTGAACGCTCTACATTTTCACCAATGAATCCAGACTTTCCTTGTTTTAATTGAGCAGCCATTAAGCACTTGGTAAAACTATCCAATTGTGGAAATTGATAAGGATAGCCAAGTAGTTTTGCCAATGACTCTTGAGCAAATGCGGGTAAACGATCCAAAGTTCTTCCTGCTGGTCCTTGCCCTTTTTCGATCAATTCTTGAATATTATGTTGCAAAGCGCCCATGTGTTTTCCTTTCTCAATATCCAAATTCTTCATATTTTCTACATGATCATGAATTGACTGACTATATTCTTATACAAGTCTCGCAATCGATATACAAATATAAATTTTAAATACGCTAAGCTGAGTTATCTCAGTTGTCATTGACTATTTCGCTATTTCTCAGGAATTTTTTTGCTATTCCTCTTTCAAATAAGGAGATAACCATGGCGCTCAAAGTATTATTTATTTCATTGCTCACTTCATTGATTGCCGTAGGTTGCGTTGCATTCCCTGAAGATGGTTATGATTCACGTGGTTACGATTCTCGAAATTATGGTGGCTATGGTTATGGCTATCCATCTCGTCAGTATGATCGCAGATATGATGATCGTTATGACCGACGTGATAATGATCGCCAACGTTGGGAACGTGAACGTGCCTATCGTTTGCAACAAGCTCGGAAAGAACAAGAGCGACGTCAGTACCAATACAAAAAACAGCGTTGGGAACATGAACAAGCAAAACGTGACCACGCCCAGAAACAGCAATTTGATCAACGTCATCGTGATTGGGATAAAAAGTCAAATTCTCGTTGGAATGATAAGGCCAATCAAAAACAATGGCAGCAACATGATCGCCATGATCAACACCGTGACAAAAAGCGTGATGATCGTAAAAACAAAGGCAAAGATCGAGATTAATTAAAAAAGAATCTGGGCATACTCAGATTCTTTTTGTCTTTTGGGTAATAATTTGACCTAGTTATTATAAAAAATGTTTAATTTACAATGCTTTTAACTGTTTAACCTCGCTTTTCATTTACTTTATATTTTTGTCATTTAAGTCATTGTACTTGAGCGTGTTTCAAGTGATCATTTTTACAACATCAATTCATCATGAACATGAATAATGATTTTGAAAAATAAGTTATTCAGATAGATAAGGTTTGATTTGGAGCGTCGGTAATCTCTCAATCAACTCAATCTTTTGATGTAAAAAGTTCGGTTATCAAATCATTTATTTAAAAATTTAGATAACGTGGACATCAATAATATTGATCATGGAAAGGAAAAAAATAATGAAATGGTCTCGTGCGCTTTTAGTTGCTGCTGGTTTATTGGCTGCTACTTCAACAACTCAAGCAAAACAAGTGATGTGTGTCTTTGATTTAGTCGGTAAAAATGGTGATGTTTTTACCTTAATGAAAGATTATCAACTTGCTGCTAAAAACTGGGGTGCTGATTTAGAGCTTAAGGTAAATAGCAATGAAGCCGTTATTGCCGAAGATTTTAAAGCAGGAAAATGTGATGCGGTCAGTATTACAGGTATGCGCGGTCGTCAATTTAATAATTTTACAGGATCATTAGATGCGATTGGTGCGATTCCTGACCTTAATTTAGCCATTAAAGTCATGCAAGGTTTAGCCAATCCAAACTTTGCTAAATACATGACCAGTGGTCAGTATGAAGTTGCTGGTGTCATTCCTGTGGGTGATGCTTTTCTCATGGTGAATGATCGTAATATTAATACCGTTGCTAAAGCGGCAGGTAAAAAAATCGCTGTACTCGATTATGACCAAGCTCAAAAAATCATGGTTCAGCAAATCGGTGCACAAGCTGTCAGCGCTGATGTCACCAACTTTAGTAGTAAGTTTAACAATGGACAAGTCGATATTATTGGCGCACCAGCTGCTGTATTTAAACCGCTAGAGTTACATAAAGGTTTGGGTACCAAAGGCGCAATTGTGAATTATCCGCTGTTACAAGTCACAGGTAACATTATCATTCGCCCAGATAAATTCCCTGCGGGTTATGGTCAAAAATCTCGTGATTGGGTGAAGAGCCAATTACCACGTGCCAATAACATTATTGGTAAAATGAAAGCTGATATTCCAGCTAAATATTGGATGCAAGTTCCTGCTGGCGATAAACCGGGTTATCAAAAACTCATGCGTGAATCACGTATTAGCTTGACCAAACAAGGAATTTACAACAAAACAATGATGAAAATTCTTTGGCAATTCCGTTGTAAATATGACCCGAAAAACTTTGAATGTGCGCTACAAGATGAGAATTATAAATAAGTCTTAACTAAATCCGATAAATTTAGTCTGAATTTACTTTAAAGTTCATTCACTGACCATATATTGAGTATGTTATACTGAATATGTGGTCTTTTTATTTAAGCCATTTGAAATTGAGGAACATCATCATGAATGCCCAAGTATTAGAGCTAACTGACAGCGCGGCAAATAAAGTTCGCCAACTTCGTGATAGCGAAGGTAATCAAGATCTTATGTTACGTGTATATGTAACAGGTGGTGGTTGCTCAGGTTTCTCTTATGGTTTTAATTTTGCTGAAAGCACAAATGAAGATGATGCTGAGTTTGTTAATGGCGATGTCAAAATGCTAGTAGATTCTTTGAGCTACCAATATTTAGTGGGTTCAAAAGTAGATTATATAGAAGGTTTAGAAGGTTCTCGCTTCATTGTTCAAAACCCGAATGCGACAACAACCTGTGGTTGTGGATCTTCATTCTCGATCTAATCTCAAACAAATATTGCAAAAATGCCCTCTATTTCGAGGGCATTTTTATATGTCTAGATTTTTTGATGAATAAATTCATGCAATCGTTTCTAAAATAGATTGACTCAATTCTTTTGCATTTTGTACTGGTATCCAATGCGTTGCATCCATAATCACTTCTTTATAAGCCGCTTTGACATAATATTTATTCAACTCAACACCTTTAGCGCCAATCGCTGAGTCATGCTTCCCCCAAATGAATAAAGTCGGCACTTTAATCGATTGCGTTAAATTTTTATTTGAACTAAAAGGCACTCCACGATACCAATTTAAAGCTGAACTTAAACGTTTCTCAGCAACTATATCCTGTTGAAAATCTTCTAATTGCTTGCTAGTCATTCCTGAATCTTTTAAAAGCGCCAAACCAATTTTAGGAAATTTCTCAAATAAAAGTTCTGGAATTTTAGGAAGTTGAAACAAACCAATATAATAAGATTTCAACAACTGATCACTTCTCAGCATTGCTTTCATAAATGCAGCTTTATGTGGGACTGAAATAGTGATGAGATGTTTTATTTTTTCAGGATAGCGTTGTGCCACATCCCATGCAACGACAGCGCCCCAGTCATGCCCAACCAAATAAACAGGCTGTTGAATAAGATCCAATAATGCATTCACATCTTCAACCAAAGCTGAACTACGATAATCTCGGCGCTTTTGTGGTTGAGCACCTAAACTATAACCCCGTTGATTCACAGCAAGTGTACGATAGCCTTGTTGATTTAAAATTTCAGACGTTTCTTGCCAACTTTTATTGGTTTCAGGAAAGCCATGTAATAAAACAAAAGCTTGACCATTCAAAGGGCCTGAATCAATCACATCAAAAATCAGATTTTCTCTTTGAAAGCTTTCGATGCGTGGAATAGCTGAATCTGTTTTTATATCTGTTGTTGTATTCATCGTTCGCTCAATTCAATTTTTATCTATCTTGTAAGTTTAATCTATATTGATGAACAGCAGATGAGGACATTTCACTGGGATTTAGGGCCGAATATTGTAGAACAATATGCCAACCCCTTTTAATATTGCAAATACCGCACGAGTGTTAAATAACGATTTACAGCGTATAGAAAGTCAATCTATTCACCATTAAACCATGGTTATCGTACCTAAAATTCGATCACCTTTCGCACCTGTAACTGCGGGTAAATTACCACTCAATTGCTGATCAAAGCGCATTGCTAACCATGCAAAAGCGGTCGCCTCAACCCATGTCGGTGCTAAACCTAATGCAGATGTAGTTTGCACTGACCAATTATGTTTACGTAAACGCCAGCGTAATTGCTCAAGCAAATGCGAATTATAAGCACCGCCACCGCAGACATAGACCTCGCCTGTTTCTAAAGGTGAACGGTAAATGGCTTTTTTAATCGCACGAGTTGTCAGCTTCATTAAGGTTGCTTGAATATTTTCAGGCGTATCTTCCAACTCATCATATTCAAGATCATTGCGCCAGTCTGCAACTTGCTCATCTAACCATTCCAAATTAAAGTCTTCACGACCTGTACTTTTTGGCGGTTCTTTAGAAAAATATTCATGTGTTTGCAAACGCTCTAATAATGAACGAATCGGTTGCCCATAAGCTGCCCAATTGCCATTTTCATCATAAGGTTGCCCTGTATAACGCTGACACCATGCATCCATTAAAATATTAGCTGGGCCTGTATCGAAGCCATAAACTGTCTCAGGATTCCCCGCAGGCAGCATACTCACATTGGCAATACCGCCTAAATTAAGAATGACACGGTGAATGGTTGGATGTTGAAACAGTGCTTGATGAAAAGCTGGAACCAATGGTGCACCTTGCCCGCCCGCAGCCATATCACGACGACGAAAATCTGAAACCACAGGTATTTGAGTTATTTCAGTAATAATATTGGGATCACCTATCTGTAAAGTAAAACCATGTTCAGGACGGTGACGAATCGTCTGCCCGTGTGAACCAATAGCTTTAATTTGCGTACGATCCAAATCATTTTCTTGAATCAGTTGGTTAATCCCATTTCCAATCATTGTTGCAAGCGTTACATCTGCTTTACCCATCCGATCAATTTCATTGTCATCAGGTAAGGTCAATGCCATTAACTCATCACGTAAATCGGGATCAAATGGCACAGTTAAAGTCGCATGTATATGTAGAGGATCAAATGAAGCAGCAACAAAATCGACGCCGTCCATGCTGGTTCCAGTCATTACGCCAATATAGATTGTTGTCATGAGATATTCTTCGCCTGCATTTCGCTGAAAAAATGTTAGTATATCGCACAAATGAGATAACTGATGTATTGGATTTTGTGATGTCAAATTTCCTCCCTGCGGAAGAACAACTTGCCCTTATTCAACGAGGCACACACGAGATTATTTCTGAAGAGGATCTTTTAAAGAAACTTAAGGAAAATCGCCCTTTAAAAATTAAAGCTGGCTTTGACCCAACTGCACCAGATTTGCATTTAGGTCATACTGTGCTCATCAACAAATTAAAAGTCTTTCAAGACCTAGGTCATGATGTGACGTTCTTGATTGGTGACTACACAGCCATGATCGGTGATCCGACAGGTAAAAGTGCGACTCGCCCACCTTTATCTCGTGAGCAAGTTTTAGAAAATGCCAAGACTTATCAAGAACAAGTCTTTAAAATTCTTGATCCAAATAAAACTAAAGTTCGTTTTAACTCTGAATGGTTTGCAACAAAAACAGCGGCTGATTTAATTCAACTGGCTTCACAGCAAACTGTTGCACGTATGTTAGAACGTGATGATTTTACGAAACGCTATAATAACCACCAACCGATTGCGATCCATGAGTTTTTATATCCATTGGTTCAAGGTTATGACTCGATTGCACTAGAAGCAGATGTTGAGCTTGGCGGTACGGACCAAACCTTTAACTTATTAATGGGTCGTACGCTACAAGGTCGTTATGACCAAGAAGCACAAGTGTGTATTACTGTGCCTATTCTTGAAGGTCTAGATGGCGTCAATAAAATGTCTAAATCTTTAGGCAATTATATTGGTGTATTCGATGCGCCTGGTGCAATGTACCAAAAAGTATTGTCTATGCCTGACAGTTTAATTGAACGTTATTTCGAATTGTTGAGCTTCAAATCACTTGAAGAAATTGATGTTCTTCTGAAAGAAATGGCAGAAGGTCGCAACCCTCAAGACATTAAGAAAATTCTTGCACTTGAATTGGTTGAGCGTTTCCACGGTGCTGAAGCTGCTGAGCATGCTCACAAAGGTGCGGGGAATTTAATTACTGAAGGTGAATTGCCAGAAGGTACACCAGAAGTGACTATTTCTCGTGGTGAATATGGTGGTGAAGTTTCAATTGTGTCTATTCTACGTGCAGCAGGTTTAACCAAAAACTCAGCTCAATCTAAAGATGCTGTTTCACGTGGAGCCGTTAAAGTCGATTGGGAAACCGTTGATGCAAGCTTCATGGTCAAAGAAAACGTGACTTTAATTATTCAAGCAAGTAAAAAAGCGATTGCTAAAGTAACGTTTACAGACTAATCCATGTAATTTAAAAATCGAGAAAGCCATCTTTTTAGATGGCTTTTTTTATTTTATGGATAGGTTCTGGCTATGAATCATCAAACCTATCATTCATCAAACAATGAAAGGCTCCCTGCTACACGCTTTTTAATAACGCAATAACAGCCTAATTTTGAATGTTTAATTGTTAATTTTAATTAAAAGTCATCAACGATTATATTTTTTAAAAGACCATCTATTTGTTGTTGGTTTCACTCAATTGAGTGATGATCATTAGACTTAAATATTTTTATCTTAAAATACTTTGATTGAGAATTTTTGAACTCAGCCATTTTTCCTTTAGAATACCCCACCAAATATTCAATAGTTAATTCACTATGATCCAGCTTGACCAACTTTCAATTCGCCGTGGCGGACGCATTTTATTTCAAAAAGCGTCTATGCAACTTCATCCTGGTTGGAAAATTGGCTTAACTGGTGTTAATGGTGCAGGTAAATCAACTTTATTTTCTGCATTGCTTGGCGGTATGGAGTCCGATGGTGGTTCATTAACACGCCCTGCCGTTTGGACTGTTGCACATATGGCGCAAGAAATTAAAGCGCTTGACATGAAAGCCATTGATTTTGTGCTTTCTGGCGATGAAGAATTTTGGGATATTCAAAATAAACTTAATCATCCTGAAAATTTAAATGATGATGAACTTGCTCATTTATATGGTCGTTTTGATGAAATCAATGGTTATTCAGCACCATCTAAAGCATCACAACTCATGGCAGGTTTAGGCTTTTTTGAACATCAATCGCAATTAGATGTATCGAGCTTCTCTGGTGGTTGGCGTATGCGTTTAAACCTTGCTCGGACACTTATGAGCCGTTCTGACTTATTACTTCTTGATGAACCGACTAACCATTTAGACTTAGATGCTATTTTATGGTTAGAAGACTGGTTAAAAGCGTATGAAGGCACACTTGTCCTGATTTCACATGACCGTGATTTCTTAGACGCGATTACCGACCATATTTTACATATCGAAAATCAAGAATTGATTTTATATACAGGTAATTATTCAACTTTTGAACGTACCCGTAGCGAACGTTTAGCACAACAACAACAAGCATATGAAAAACAATTAGAAACGCGCGCACATTTGCAAAAGTATATTGATCGTTTTAAAGCACAAGCAACCAAAGCCAAACAAGCACAGAGCCGTATTAAACAGCTTGAGCGCATGCAGGAACTCTCTGCTGCGCATGTAGATACGCCTTTTACCTTCAGTTTCCGTGAACCGACCAAAATGAGTTCACCATTACTCGAGCTTGAAAGTGCTGATATTGGTTATGGTGAAAAACTGATTGTCACCAATGTTAATTTACAAATCACGCCAAACAGCCGTATTGGTTTATTAGGTATGAATGGTGCGGGTAAATCTACCCTGATCAAATCATTGGTTGGTGATTTGAAACTCTTGCAAGGTCAACGCAAAGATTCTGAATTATTAAATATCGGTTATTTTGCGCAGCATCAAATGGATGCATTGGATGGAAATGCCAGCCCAATGTTACAGTTGGCACGTATTGCGGATAAAAAGATCAGTGAAGCCAGCTTACGCTCATTCCTAGGCAGTTTTGGCTTTAGTGGTGAACGTATGGATACACCAAGTGAAAGCTTCTCTGGTGGCGAACGTGCACGTTTGGCACTGGCTTTAATTGTATGGCAACGTCCAAATGTACTCATTCTCGATGAGCCAACCAACCATTTAGACTTAGATATGCGTCATGCCTTAACCATGGCTTTAACCGATTTCCAAGGCGCAGTCGTTTTGGTTTCACATGAACGTCAATTGATTGCCAGTGTTTGTGATGAACTCATTTTAGTGCATAACGGTCAAAGTCGTGAGTTTGATGGTGATTTAACCGCCTATGCAGAATGGTTGCGTCAAGCACGTATCGACATGATCAAAAATGGACAAAAACCTGCTGCACCAGTGAAATCACAAGTTGAAGTGAAAGCTACGATTTCTAAACTGGATAAAGAAGGTCAACGTAAAGAATTAGCTCGTCAGCGTGAATTAAGCCGTCCAATTCGTAAAAATATTGAAAAAAATGAAAGTGTGATAAGTAAAATTCAAACTCGTTTAACCGAAATTGAAGCTTTACTGGCAGATACAGCTCTCTATGAAGCTAGCCGTAAAGATGATTTACTTAAACTTATGAATGAACAAACTGATTTAAAAGCAAAATTAGAACAAGTTGAAGAACAAATGCTTGAACTGATGATGCAACTGGAGGAATTAGAAAGCTCATTTGAATAAGATCAAATAAAACATAGGTTGAAAATGTTTCATCGCATTTTCAACCTTTTTTTTATTTAAAATATTAAATACAAAACAATAACTTATAAATAAAATTTAATCATTCATATCAGCCTTGATCAAATAAGTTGATTAAACCAACACTCTAGCTCACATATATTTATTGATATCTATCATTACTTAAAAGACTGCTTTCTTCAAAAATATAACCCAAACAATCAGTAAATAGCAGCTAAGTAACAGTTAAATAACAATGCTTAGCTACACTTCTAGCTCAATAAACAATACAAAATTTCAAAATAAGCTTTTTAGCAACATTAGACCAAATCATTTAAAGCACCTGATTCAACTAAGCGTACTAAGACATATCAATGAAATTCAAAATCTTAAAATTGTTATTCACTTTTATCTAAGTCGCTGAAAATTATTAAAAAACAATACATAACTTTTATTTATAACTTAAAATCTCATGCGTGGAACATATTAAATTAACTACACAATCAATCTTTTTCAGCATGGATGGATGCAAAATAACATCTTCATTTTTAAATTTAAAATATGCTCTTTTCATATTTTGTGGATAAATTTATAAATAACTTGAACTTTTGAATGATCAAATTTAAAAGCTTCTACTCATCATTGAGCTAAAATAGGCAGATAGAAAATGTGTTTTTCCATAAAAAACCTAAGGTACAACCTTTACAATGACAATTTATCCACAAAGTTACACACAACATTTTGATCAATAAATCAGCTAAATTCAAGCCTATTTTTAAGCATCATTTTATTTTTATGATCATCAATTTATCGATATCGATTAAAAATTCAACGTTGATAAGGAAATATATACACTTACATATTTGTTCAATATTTAAACATTTTTTAATAAAATGTCATATCTTCTGTTTAAAATTCTGATTTCTCTATGTAAATTTCAATTTTTGGCTTACATTAAATGGCTAAATTTCAATATTTTTCAAAAAAATAAAAATATTTGGAGTAAATACTCTATTTTTTTTAAAGAAAGCTGATTAATATTGCGCTTATGGAAAGTTCCTGTTGCTGAACAATATAGATAAGGACGAAAAATGAAAAAAATTGCACTCGCTATCGCTACGACTTCTATCTTAGGATTTAGTGCTACAACTCAAGCTGCTGTGAATATCT
This sequence comes from Acinetobacter sp. P8-3-8, assembly GCF_000214135.1. Classification (GTDB taxonomy): domain Bacteria; phylum Pseudomonadota; class Gammaproteobacteria; order Pseudomonadales; family Moraxellaceae; genus Acinetobacter. Next base: position 12,677 of record NZ_AFIE01000046.1, on the reverse strand, counting down.
GTGTATTTGACTTACTGGGTAAATCAGGTGAATCATACCAGATGGCTCAAGAATGGGCGCTTTCAGCTAAATCTTGGGGAACAGATGTTGTTTTGCTACCAAAACAAGATGAATCTGTTGCAGATAACGATTTTAAAGCAGGTAAATGTGATGGCGTATTCATGACAGCAATGCGTGCACGTCAGTACAATAAATTTGTAGGCTCAATTGATTCAATTGGTGGTGTACCAAGCAATTCAATTGCTCAAAAAGCGATTACATTTGCATTAGATTCTCGTAATGCAGCAAAAATGACCACCAACCTAGGTGGTAAAAAATATGAAGTTGCAGGTATTGCACCATTAGGTTCTGCATTCATCTTTGTTCGTGATAAAAGCATTAGCTCGATTGAAAAAGCTGCAGGTAAAAAGTTTGCAGTATTAAGCTATGACAGCGCTCAGAAAATTTTAGTACAACGTGTTGGTGCGCAAGCCGTTCCTTCTGACGTGACGAACTTTGTTGCAAAATTCAACAATGGCCAAGTCGATATGGTTGGTGCGCCAGCTTATGCCTACAAACCTTTAGAAATTTATAAAGGTTTAGGTACCAATGGTGCAATGTTTAACTTCCCAGTTTTACAAGTTACCGCTGATTTAGTCATTCGCCCTGAGAAATTCTCTGCTGGTTTTGGCCAAAAATCTCGTGATTACTTCATCAAAAACTTACCAAAAAGCTTTGCTATGATTAATCGTCTTGAAGCAGGTATCCCTGCAAAATTCAAGATGAATCTAACAGCTGATGATAAATTAAAATATCAAAAGTTAATGCGTGATGGTCGTTTGGAATTAACCAAAATGGGTATCTATGATGCGTCTATGATGTCTGTTTTGAAAAAAGCACGTTGCTCAGTTGATAAAGCAAACTTCGAATGTTCACTTGGTGGTGAATAAGGTTTAAATCTTATTTAAACGTTAAGTTGATACTTAAAATACCAGTTCATTGAACTGGTATTTTTTATGGCTTAAATTTTTTATCATCTTTATATTTTCAAAAAACAAAAAAAAAGGGAATAGGTATTACCTATTCCCTTGATATTGAATGTTTTCTAATTCAACATTTTAAGCATCAATATCAGCATTCAATGCATTTTCTTCAATGAAGGCACGACGTGGTTCCACATCATCCCCCATTAAACATGAGAACATACGATCAGCTTCAATTGCATCATCAATGGTCACTTGTAGCATATTGCGATTCTCAGGATCCATTGTGGTTTCCCAAAGCTGTTCAGCATTCATCTCGCCTAGACCTTTATAGCGCTGAATCATCATGCCACGACGAGAGTCAGTTAAGATCTGTTGCCATACTTGATGGAAGGTAGACACATTGATTTTGCGATCACCTTTTTGCAAATATGCGCCTTCTTCAAGCAACGTAAACCAACTCTTCGAGTTATGTAATAAGCGCTTATATTCATTCGATGCCAACAATCCAGCATCTAATAAATAACTATGCGGCAAATTATGCACATAGACAGTAATACGTGGGAAATAAACGGTTGTTTTACTTCCATCGGTATTGTCTTTTTCAAACGCTTCTAAGCTTAATTCAGGACGTAGACTTGGCTGTAACTTTTCAATCGCAGCACGAAGTTTTTCACCCCATTCCTGTACATAGTGTACATCATGGTTATGATCAAATTTATAAGCATCTAAACTAATCAAGCCATCAAGCAATGTTGCAGGATAACGAACTGTCAAACGAGCCAAACTTTTTTGAGAAGTTTGATAATCTGCAATGACTTTAGCCAATGCATCACCACGAATGGCTGGCGCCTCAGCACTCACATGTAACTCTAATTCATCAATTGCGTTAGAGATTAGATATGTTTCTAATGCTTCATTATCTTTAATATATTGTTCTTGCTTACCTTTCTTTATTTTATATAAAGGCGGTTGTGCAATATAAATATAACCACGCTCTACAAGCTCAGGCATTTGACGGAAGAAGAAGGTAAGCAATAGCGTACGAATGTGTGAACCATCAACATCCGCATCGGTCATGATAATAATTTTGTGATAACGCAATTTATCAGGATTGTATTCTTCACGACCAATACCACAGCCTAATGCAGTAATGAGCGTACCCACTTCTTGCGATGAAATCATTTTGTCAAAACGCGCACGTTCCACATTTAAGATTTTACCTTTTAGTGGAAGAATCGCCTGCATCTTACGGTTACGACCCTGTTTTGCAGAACCACCAGCAGAGTCACCCTCGACTAGGTAGAGTTCAGAAAGCGCAGGATCTTTTTCTTGGCAATCTGCCAATTTACCTGGAAGACCCGCAATATCTAGTGCACTCTTACGACGTGTCATTTCACGTGCTTTACGCGCTGCATCACGTGCACGTGCTGCATCAATAATTTTGCCAGCAATTGATTTAGCTGCTTGCGGATTCTCTAGGAGATATTCAGCAAATGCTTTATTCATTGCCTGTTCAACAGCAGGTTTAACTTCACTTGAGACTAACTTTTCTTTGGTTTGCGAAGAAAACTTAGGATCTGGCACTTTGACTGAAACAATTGCAGTGAGACCTTCACGAGCATCATCACCCGTAACAGCAACTTTTTCTTTTTTCAGTAAATTTTCATTTTCCATATAGCTGTTTAAACCACGAGTTAACGCAGCACGGAAACCAGCTAAATGTGTACCACCATCTTTTTGTGGAATATTATTGGTAAAACAACGTACATTTTCTTGATAAGTATCATTCCATTGCAATGCAACTTCAACACCAATGCCGTTGTCCGCTTGTGTTGTAAAATGGAAAATATCATTGAGGTGAGTTTTACCTTGGTTGATATATCTTACAAATTCAGATAAACCACCTTCATAATCAAATACGTGTTCTAAAGCAACGCGTTCATCTCGAAGAACAATACGTACACCCGCATTTAAGAATGAAAGTTCACGTAAACGACGTGCCAAAATATCAACATTAAAAATAGTTTGGCTAAAAGTGTCGGCGCTTGGCCAAAAACGTACAGTTGTTCCTGTCGTGGTTGTATCACCAATCACTTTTAAAGCATAAACAGGATCGCCATGTTTGTATTCTTGTTGATGAATATGCCCTGCACGGTGAATGGTCAGTTCTAACTTACTAGAAAGCGCATTTACAACAGAAACACCTACACCATGCAAACCACCAGAAACTTTATAACTGTTGTCGTCAAATTTTCCGCCCGCATGCAAAATTGTCAAAATCACTTCTGCAGCAGACACACCTTCTTCAGGGTGAATATCTGTAGGAATACCACGACCATTATCTGTCACACTTACCGATTCATCTTCGTGAATATTCACAAAAATTTCATCACAATGACCTGCTAAAGCTTCATCAATGGCATTATCCACCACTTCAAATACCATATGGTGCAAGCCTGAACCATCATCCGTATCACCAATATACATCCCTGGGCGCTTACGAACAGCATCTAGACCACGTAATACTTTGATACTAGAGGAATCATAAGCCTTTTCAATGGTTGGTTCTGTTTGAGAAGCTGCTTGATCTTCTGAACTCATGGTTTCTCCCTAGTGAAAAATAGGTCTTTCCAAAATTGGTTAAAATCTAAAATCATGGCACAACCGCACTTACTTGACCTTGATCTACATTGAATAACTGGTATGAAATAGACAAATCATGTAAATGTTTTTTTACTGATTCATGGTCTAGTGTGGTAATAAAAACTTGACTACCAAGTTGGCTCAATCGCTCAATTAAACGTTGCTGTGCACTTAAATCTAATTCTGCTGTCACATCATCTAATAATACCACAGTTTCCTTATTACAGGCGTGCAACATCGCGATTTGCGATAGTTTTAAAGCCATTATTAATAACTTTTTTTGCCCCCTGGAAAGCACAACATCCGCATCTCCCATTGGGGTTTTTAAACGTATATCTGCACGGTGTGGCCCATACTCTGTATAGCGTCGATCAACGTCTTTTTGGTGATATTGGATCAAATCACTTGCCAAACCATGTTCCACGTGAAACCCTGCACTATACTCCATTTCAATGCTCAGTTCAGGTAACAATTGTGCCAAGTCTTCTTGTAAATATTGCTTCCATTGCTCAACAATTTCGACGCGCTGTGAATGTAATACCTCACCATAATCACTGAGCATTTTGTTCCACGGTTCTAAATCAACTAAACTCAAATTACGCCGTGTTTTAAGTAGGCTATTGCGTTGCTTCAGCGCACGTGAATAATATTGCCAAGCATGATAAAAACCCGGTTCCACGTGAAACATTAACCAATCCAATAATTGACGCCGAGGTTTAGCACCATGGTCAATAATATCTGTACTTAAAGGATCGATCAGTTGCAAAGGTAAAATTTTTGCCAGTTGTCCTTGGGTTGCAACGGTGTCACCATTGACCTTAATCAATTGCTCACCACTTTGCATTTTTTGCATACCAATCTTTTCTGAGATTGACTGTGCAAAAACAATAGCATCTGCTTGGTTATTTTGAATGTAGTTTTTAGGAATATGCGTACGAAAAGAACGCCCTGTAGCCAATAAATGAATGGCTTCTAATATTGATGTTTTCCCTGAGCCATTTTGTCCATAAAAAACATTAAACGGTTGCAACTCATGGAGTGCAACCGTTTTCAAGTTACGAACACGTTGAATGTTTAAACGCGTAATATGCATAATAAAAGATTTAAATACTCAATCAATTAAACACGCATCGGCATAACAACATAAGTTTGATTTGGCTGTGTAGGATCTTGTACTAACACAGATTGGTTCGCTTCTGACATGGTCATTGCCATATCATCTCCATCCAATACACTTAATACGTCCAAAATATACTGTGCATTGAAAGACATTTCTAATGGCGCACTTGCATATTGAATCGCTAAATCTTCAATCGCTTCATCTTGCTCAGGGTTATTGGCACGTAATTGTAGTGTATCCGCATTAAAATTCAAGAAAACACCACGTAATTTTTCATTACTTAAAATCGCAACACGTTGCAAAGATTGTTTAAAGACATCATGTGGAATCGTTACCACTTTATCACCACCACGTGGAATGACACGGCGATAATCAGGGAATTTACCATCAATCAATTTTGTCGTGAAACGAACAGTGATATCACCTTGTTCTTTGTCTTTGCTCTGTGTCTGAATCGTCACATTCAATAATTCACGCCCAATCAGCAATGTTAATTGTTCATCTTCAATGCTCAATAAACGTTGTAATTCACCTACAGCTTTACGTGGAACAATGGCTTGTACAGGTTGCGTTGTTGTTGAAGATGCTAAAGTTTCACAAAGCGCCAAACGGTGACCATCGGTCGTTACTGCACGTAATTGATTGGCATCAATTTCTAACAAAGTTCCTGTTAGATAAAAACGCACATCTTGAACAGCCATAGCAAATGCTGTTTTTTCAAATAAGCGCTTAAGTTCACGTTCAGTGACTTGAACCTGAGTCCCTTGGCTATTTTCATTGGTCAATAATGGGTAATCTTCAGCAGGTAAAGTCCCCAATACGAAACGGCTATTTCCAGATTTTAAAATACAACGTTGATCTTCAGTAATTTGCAAATCAATCAAAGCAGCAGTCGGGAGTGATTTGCAAATATCAACCAATTTACGTGCAGGAACAGTCGTTTCCCCTGCTTGTAAACAAGCACCTTCAGCCAAAGTTGTACTGGCAACTAATTCCACTTCCAAATCCGAACCAGTAATAGTAAGTGATTGATTCGTAGCTTGAATTTTAACGTTTGAAAGAATATTTAAAGTATGGCGACGTTCAACTGCTCCAACCACATGGGATAAAACATTGAGTAAGCTCTCTTTCGCGATTTTCAAACGCACGGTGGAATTCCTCTAAACTAAATATAACTAAAACGGGGGACTAATAAATTTTTTTAATGACGTACTATGCGGCAGTTTATGCCGCATTGCAAGTGTAGAATTTGTTCAAAATTTAGCTTTGTAGCAAACGCATGAGGTTTTTATAATCCTCATTAAAAATTGGGTCTTCGTCGCGTAAGCTTTGCACTTTTTCACAGGCATGCATCACGGTACTGTGGTCACGTCCACCAAAAGCCATACCGATTTCAGGGAAGCTATCACCGGTTAATTCACGAGCTAAGCCCATCGCCAACTGACGAGGTCTTGCATAAATACGTGTCCGCTTAGGACCCACCAATTCTTTTAATGGAATTCTAAAATACTCACTCACCACACGCTGAATATTTTCCGTACTGATGGTACGTGCACGAATTGCCAAAACATCTTTTAATGATTCACGCACCACGTCTAAATCAATGGCAGAGCCTTTAAAGCGTGAAATCGCAACGACTTTATTCAATGCCCCTTCTAATTCACGGACATTGGCAACCACTTGTTGTGCAATAAACAACGCACAATTACGAGGTAAATCGATACCGCTGCTCTCAGCTTTTTTAAGCAAAATTTCAATACGTGTTTCAATATCTGGTGGTTCAACACCAACTGATAAGCCCCACGAAAAACGTGAAACCAAACGAGGATCCAACTCCGTTAATTCTTTTGGATAACGGTCAGATGTTAAAATAATTTGTTTAGACTCATCAAGTAAAGCATTGAATGTATAGAAAAACTCAACCAAACTTGCTTCTTTTCCTGCCAATAAATGAATATCATCCACCAACAATAAATCTAACGATCGACAATTCTTTTTAAACTCTTCAACCTTACCTTTTTGTAATGAACTGACAAAGTCTTGTACAAAACTTTCAGCCGTCATATACATCACACGTGCATTTGGCTTGGCTTGTAATAAAGCATTTCCTACTGCTTGCATTAAATGGGTTTTACCTAAACCAGTCGGCCCATATAAAAACAGTGGATTATGCTGAGATTCACCCAATTGCGTTAAAACTTTTCGGCAAGTTTCCGCTGCCATTTGGTTTGAGCGACCTTCAACAAATAAAGCAAAATTAAATAATGGATTGAGTTGACGTTTTTTAATGTTTTTAGGCGTAACAACATCTTGTTGCTGTTCTTTGTCTTTTTTAACTCTAGGCGATGCGTGTTGCTGCGCAGAATGATCTAAAGCAGCAGTTGTTGTCGCAGGTTGTTCAGCTGCTGAAAGAATTGCACCAGGACGAGAGTCGACATGTATTTCGACTTTGCGAATACGCCCTTCTGACAATTGCTCAGCCAAAATAGAAATCAATTCTAAATGATGTTCTTGAATATACCGTGTCCAATATGGATTAGGCGCATACAGTCTTAAAGTATCTTCTACTTCTTCTGCAACCAAAGGACGAATCCACATGGCAAAGACATTATCAGAGAGCTCTTGTCGCAAGCGAGTTAAGCAGTCCGTCCAAAGCATGTGAAACCCCTTCATTCAATTTTAAATTTAAAAAAGACCAATCCCCCCAGATAAAGGGGTCGCCATTCTAACCAAGTTATCCACATCTGTCATGACTAATTCAGTCTAAACTGCTCAAAAAAGCAACCTTCCGCAAATAAATTTAAATTCAAAGCACTTGTGGATAATGTTTTCCACAAGCTGTGGATAAATTATCACATAAACTTATCCACAATCCATCAATTTAATAAAAACAGCAATATCCACAACATAAACTCATGTTATTTATTATAAAAACACGGTTTTCCACACAAAAAACGGCTCCTAATAATAATAAACTTAAATTTTAAATTTGAATTTATTCATAAGGATCCAGATTTCTGTGGATAAAACATAAGTTATGAATTTAAACTCAAAAACCAGTGATTTTAAATTTAAAAAGAAGATTGTCTTATGGATAACTTTGTGAATATGCTTGTTGGTAACTATTATTTATACTATAAAATAATAAGTTATGTTGTGAATATATTTTTTTGAAAATTTATGCAAGATAAATAAAACAATGTATTCATCTGGATAAAAATTCAGCAACCATAAAAAGAAAAGTGTATATTCATTGACAGCATAAAGAATGCACAATACAATCGCGAACCTTTAGAAAGATCAATTTTGGAGTTTCGATATGAAACGTACATTTCAACCATCTGAATTAAAGCGCAAGCGCGTTCATGGTTTCCGTGCTCGTATGGCTACTAAGGCTGGTCGTCAAGTATTAGCTCGCCGTCGTGCAAAAGGTCGTCACAGCTTAACTGTTTAATTTATTAAATCGTTAGCATACGACTTGGGTGTTATGTCTCTTTATAGTTTCAGTCCAGAGGTGAGAATCCGCTGTGCTGCAGATTACAAAGGTGTATTTGATGGTGCGCTTTTTAAAGTGCATCAACCCCATTTTATATTCTTAGCAAAGTTTACCGAACAGCCTAAAAGCCGTTTGGGTATAGTTGTTGCAAAGAAAAAAGTGCGCCGTGCGCATGAAAGAAATCGAATAAAACGTTTAACGCGTGAAAGTTTTCGCTTAAACCAGCAAAGTATAGATTTGTTGGATATTGTGGTTATGCCGAAAGTAGGTATAGAAGCAATTCCAAATGCTGAGCTTTTTCAGCAGCTCGAATTTGCTTGGTCGAAATTGCAGCGCATTGTTAAAAAGCACCAAAAAATAGCTCAATCTTCCCCTCAAAAATAGAGGAAACCAATGATTCGTTTATTGCATTGGTTGATTCGTTTCTATCAAATTGCGATTAGTCCACTCATTGGGCCTCGTTGTCGTTATATTCCGACTTGTTCTCAATATTCGTTAGAAGCAATCCACACGCATGGCGCATTAAAAGGCTCATGGTTAGCCACAAAGCGCATATGTCGTTGTCATCCTTGGGGTGGACATGGTTATGACCCTGTGCCTAAAAAAACAATTCGTTTTATTTCATTTCAGCAAATAGATTCTCAAACGCTTCATGTTCCTGTACCCTTGCGTGAACGTTTATTGAACCAAAAACACTCTAACCACTTGGGGTAATAGATATGCAACAATGGGCCAGGTTTGCGATCCTCGGAGCCATGTTAGTCACAGCATATTTGCTCATTTTGGCTTGGCAAAAAGACTATGGTCATAGCACAACAACGAAAGCTGAAACTCAGCAAGCAGTTGTGGCGCATGATGTGTCTGCCGATTTGCCAAATGGTCAAAAGACTGCAACTACTAGCGACGTTCCGCAAGCAAATGTAGCTGCTGCGCAGCAGAAGACTGCTGCACCAGCCACAGCAAATCAACAACTGATTTCAGTACAAACTGACCTTTATCATCTTTGGATTAGTCCGAAAGGTGGTGATATTGTGCGTATTGAATTACTCAATCATGACAAGAGCAAAGACAGTGATCAGCCCTTTGTTATGCTTGAAAGTGATGCAAAACGTACCTACGTTGCTCAATCTGGCTTGATTGGCCTCAATGGCCCAGACAGTAGTCCAAATCGACCAGACTATGAGTTTGAAAAAACAGCGTATACGGTTGCTGATGCAAAAGATGTAAAAGATAAAGACGGCAAAACAGCTAAAGTTTTATCTGTACCAATGGTGTATAAAACTGCTGATGGCGTTGAGATCATCAAGACATTTACTGTGAAAGAAGGTAAATATCCGATTGATGTTAGCTATCAGGTGGTGAACCGTAGTGCGCAAAATTGGCAAGGTCAAATGTTTGGTCAAATCAAACGTGACAACTCTGACGATCCAGGTAAATCTGACCAAGGTATCTTTACACTTGGTACATTCCTTGGTGGTGCATGGGGTACGCCTGAAGAGCATTACAACAAGCTTAAATTTGCAAACTTTACTGAAGAAAAACTCAATACCGAAGCAAAAGGTGGTTGGGTGGCAATGGTTCAGCATTATTTTGTGAGTGCTTGGATTCCAGGACATTTTGGCGGGCAAGAATACACTGCAAAATTAGAGTCACGTAAATCTGCTGATGGTATGAATATCATCGGATTTACATCTCCAACGATTAATGTTCCTGCTGGTAAAGCAATGAGCATTGATGCGACATTCTATGCGGGTCCAAAAGTTCAATCTGAATTGAAAGATTTAGCGGTAGGTTTAAACCAAACTGTAGATTATGGTTGGTTATGGCCGATTGCGAAATTATTGTTCTTAGGCTTGCAGTTCTTCCATGGCATCGTGGGTAACTGGGGTTGGTCAATTATTTTATTGACTGTGCTGGTGAAATTGATTCTATGGCCATTATCGTCTAAGAGCTATCGTTCTATGGCGAAAATGCGTGTGATTGCTCCTGAAATGCAACGCATGAAAGAAGAGTTTGGCGAAGACCGTATGCGTTTCTCTCAAGAAATGATGGCGCTTTACAAACGTGAACAGGTCAACCCACTTTCAGGTTGTTTACCATTGTTGCTACAAATGCCAATCTTCTTAGCATTGTATTGGGTATTGATGGAATCTGTGGAACTTCGTCATGCACCTTGGATGCTATGGATTCAAGATTTATCGGCAATGGATCCTTGGTTTATCTTGCCTTTGATCATGGGTGTTACCATGTTTGTTCAACAGATGTTGAACCCACAACCTGCTGATCCTATGCAAGCGAAAGTCTTTAAAATCATGCCAATCATGTTTACAGTATTTATGCTGTTCTTCCCTGCTGGCTTGGTTCTATACTGGATTGTGAACAACTCAATCACAATTTTACAGCAATGGTTTATCAACAAAAATGTTGAAAAAGCTAAGCTCAGTAAAGATGTGGCTTAATTGATTTAATCATCATTAAGCAATAGCTGAAAAAATCCGCTTGAGATGGTAATCTTAGGCGGATTTTTTTATTAGCAAAATTTGAGTAGATCTAGATGAACCAGAGTGTAAGTCAAACCACAATTGCAGCTATTGCGACGCCGCCTGGACGGGGTGGTGTTGGTGTTATTCGTTTGTCTGGTCCTAAAGCTTATGCGATTGCAGAAGCTTTAACTCAAAAGGCTTTACCCAAAGCACGATTTGCAGGTTTTCGTCAGTTTTTTGATGAAAAAGGCGAAGTGATGGATGAAGGTTTAGCCATTTGTTTTCCAAATCCAAACTCGTTTACGGGGGAGGATGTGGTGGAGTTACAAGGTCATGGTGGCCCTGTGATTCAAAATGCATTACTGGCTCGTTTATTAGAGCTAGGTGCAACTGCTGCCAAAGCTGGCGAATTTTCTATGCGTGCTTTTGAAAATGGCAAGATGGATTTGGTTCAAGCGGAAGCAATTGCAGATTTGATTGATGCAACATCACAAGCCGCTGCTCGTTCAGCAGTTCGTTCTTTGCAAGGTGCATTTTCAAATAAAGTAAATACTGTTTTAGAAAAATTGATTCATTTGCGTTTACACGTAGAAGCTGCAATTGATTTTCCAGAAGAAGAAATCGACTTTTTGGCAGATGGAAAAATTCTAACACTTTTACAAGATGTGCAATCTTCAGTAAGTGCTGTTCAACAATCTGCCCGTCAAGGTCAGTTGTTACGTGAAGGTTTACAGGTGGTGATTGCAGGTAAACCGAATGCGGGTAAATCCTCATTGCTGAATGCACTTGCAGGCAATGATCGTGCAATTGTGACGGATATTGCGGGAACAACGCGTGATGTTTTGCATGAAAAAATTACGCTAAATGGCTTACCAATCACCCTAACTGACACCGCTGGCTTACGTGAAACGGGTGATATTGTTGAAAAAGAAGGGATTCGTCGTGCCATTAAAGAGATAGAACAAGCTGATCTATTACTTTTGGTCTATGACTTAAGCCAAGGGGAAAATCCTTTAGAACTAGCAAAAAATTATTTTGCTGAACACATTGAAGCCAAGCGTTTAATGTTAATTGGAAATAAATGCGATTTGACTGATCTAAAGCTTGAATTGAGTGATTTTGATGGCTTTCGACATATTACGGTTTCAGCGAAGCAAGAAATGGGTGTACAAGCGCTTATCGATGCGATTACAGCGCATGCAGGCTTCCATCCAGAAGAAGATACCTTTATTGCACGTACACGCCATTTAGATGCAATGAAGCGCACTCAGCACTATTTAGCTGAAGCACATGAGCAACTTGTGGTTTACCATGCCGGTGAATTGGTCGCTGAATCGTTACGTTTAGCACAGAATGCCTTAGGCGAGATCACTGGTGACTTTAGTGCAGATGATTTATTGGGTGTGATTTTTGGATCGTTTTGTATTGGGAAGTAAAAATTACTGATCCATGTAAGCTATCAAAGCTGACTTCGGTCAGCTTTTTTATTAAAAGTTATTGTTTTGTAAGCTGAATTTACAACTTAAAAAGAATTCTTTATTGTGATTAAGAATCACCCAAAATAAAAGGTTTCATCGATGAGAAAAACTCCTTTATTGCTTTCGGTTATTGTTTTAGCGCTGACATCTCATGTTTGGGCTGAACAAGATGATTCTAAGATTCTTGAAGAAGCAGCAAAAAATAATATTACGATTGTACAAGCACTCAGAGCCAATGATGAAACGGCTGTAACCCTGCAAGGTGAAATTGTCCGTCAAATTAAACATGAACATTATGAATTAAAAGATACGACGGGAAGCATGACTATCGAAGTGGATGATGAGCTTGCTACAGCAGAGCAATTAAAAGCTGGAACAGAAGTTAAAGTTGTAGGCGAAATAGATACACATCGCTATAAACCAACAGATATTGAAGTAGTAAAACTTGAAATAATCAAAGAATAGAAGATCCATAAACCAATAAAAAAATAC
>NZ_AFIE01000047.1 GCF_000214135.1 Acinetobacter sp. P8-3-8 | reverse complement strand
AACAAAGCTGAGGAAGACATCGTTGCCTGAAATTGTAATTGTACTTGGAGCAAAAGGCTGACCGTTAACGGTCACTGTGAAGTAACTCGCATTCGGTAGGTTCACACTATCCAAAGATTCGTTGTAGTGAAATACCAATTGACCAACTGTATTCACTTCTACGCTTTGCAATATTGGCGCAGTGACATCAACATTTGAGTGGTTATCACCTGCTGGCAAAGTGGTTAATGGAACGCTGTTTGCATCATTCCCCGCAACATCTTGAATTGCATTGGTATCGTTATTCGATGATGGATCTGTGTAGCTATAACTGACGCTTTGTCCAATCCCAATCGCTGGAACGAAGCTAAGTAATACATCATTGCCTAAAACCGTGACAATTGTTGGAGTGACGGTTTGTCCATTAACGCTGATACTAAAATCAGTGGCACTTGGTAAATTTGTTCCATCTAAAGCTTCGTTGTAATGGAATACCAATTGACCGACTGTGTTCACTTCGACACTTTGTAAAACAGGGGCAGTCACATCAACATTCGAGTGATTATCACCCGTTGGTAAATTGGTTAATGGGATGCTATTTGCATCATTACCCGTTGTGTCTTGAATCGCTGATGTATCGTTATTCGATGATGGATCGTTATAGCTATAACTTACACTTTGTCCAATTCCAATCGCTGGAACGAAGCTGAGCAAGACATCGTTGCCTGAAATTGTAATTGTACTTGGAGCTACAGGCTGACCGTTGATATTAATAATAAAATCAGTTGCACTTGGTAGATTCACACCATCTAAAGCTTCGTTGTAATGAAACACCAACTGACCAACCGTGTTCACTTCTACGCTTTGCAATATTGGCGCAGTGCTATCCGTTGTTGGCACTGTAGAATTATTATTGACCAGTGTTGAATTTAAGTCCGCAGCATCGTTACCTACAATGTCCTGAATCGCATTGCTATCATTGTTTACACTTGGATCGGTATAAGAAACTTGAACATTTTGCCCTGCTGTTACGGCTTGGCTTAACGTCAGAATAACGTCCTGTCCATTGACAGTGATACCAGCTACGCTAACGACTACACCACCAACCGTTACAGTAAAGTTACTTACTGCGGGTAAGTTACTACCATCTAAAGTTTCGTTATAAGTTAATGTCAGTGTTGCTCCTGATGTATCTATCGATGCGCTTTGCAATATTGGCGCGGTAACATCAACATTTGAGTGGTTATCACCTGCTGGCAAAGTTGTTAATGGAATGCTGTTTGCATCATTCCCCGCAACATCTTGAATTGCAGATGTATCGTTATTTGGGGATAGATCGTTATAGCCATAACTTACACTTTGTCCAATTCCAATCGCAGGAACGAAACTGAGCAATACATCATTGCCTAAAATTGTAATTGTACTTGGAGCAACAGACTGACCGTTGATATTAATAATAAAATCAGTTGCACTTGGTAAATTTGTTCCATCCAAAGCTTCGTTGTAGTGAAATACCAATTGACCGACTGTGTTCACTTCTACGCTTTGGAGTTGTGGTGCTGTAACATCAACATTTGAGTGATTATCACCTGCTGGTAAAGTTGTTGATGGAATGCTATTTGCGTCATTACCCGTTGTGTCTTGAATTGCTGATGTATCGTTATTCGAACTTGGGTCGCTGTAGCTATAACTCACAGTTTGTCCAATGCCGATGGCTGGAACAAAACTCAGTAATACATCATTGCCTGAAACTGTGACACTTGTCGGAGTGACGGTTTGTCCGTTGACACTGATACTAAAATCAATTGCACTTGGTAGATTCGCACTATCCAAAGCTTCGTTGTAGTGGAATACCAATTGACCGACTGTATTTACTTCTACACTTTGTAAAACTGGTACTGTGCTATCAACATTCGAATGATTATCATCTGCTGGTAAAGTGGTTTGCGCAATATCAGTAGCATCATTACCCGCAACATCTTGAATTGCATTGGTATCGTTATTCAAACTTGGATCGGTATAGCTATAACTCACACTTTGTCCAATACCGATGGCTGGAACGAAGCTAAGCAAGACATCGTTGCCTGAAATTGTAATTGTACTTGGAGCAACAGACTGACCGTTAACGGTCACCGTTAAGTAACTCGCATTCGGTAGATTCACACCATCCAAAGCTTCATTATAGTGGAACACCAATTGACCAACTGTATTGACTTCTACGCTTTGCAATATTGGCGCAGTGCTATCCGTTGTTGACACTGTAGAATTATTATTGACCAGTGTTGAATTTAAGTCCGCAGCATCGTTACCTACAATATCCTGAATCGCATTGCTATCATTGTTTACAC
The DNA here is from genome assembly GCF_000214135.1 of Acinetobacter sp. P8-3-8. GTDB lineage: Bacteria > Pseudomonadota > Gammaproteobacteria > Pseudomonadales > Moraxellaceae > Acinetobacter. The sequence goes on along the minus strand of NZ_AFIE01000047.1, from coordinate 20,131 downwards.
TTGGATCGGTATAAGAAACTTGAACATTTTGCCCTGCTGTTACGGCTTGACTTAAAGTCAGAATGACATCCTGCCCATTGACAGTGATACCAACCACGCTAACGACTACACCACCAACCGTTACAGTAAAGTTACTTACTGCGGGTAAGTTACTACCATCTAAAGTTTCGTTATAAGTTAATGTCAGTGTTGTTCCTGATGTATCTATCGATGCGCTTACAAAGTTTGGTGCAGTGCTATCAGCCGTTGGTGTTATTGGCACTGTGGAATTATTATTCACCACTACTGATGCTAAATCTGTTGCATCATTCCCTGCTATATCTTGAATTGCATTAATATCGTTATTATCCGCAACTTTTTGAACTCTATTATTATCACTGCTCGCACTTGGATCAGTATAGGAAACCTGAACATTTTGTCCTGCTGCTACAGCGGTGTCTAAAGTCAATATTACATCCTGACCATCCACACGAATGCCAATGACGTTGGCGACAACATCTCCGACCGTTACTGTAAAATGTTCAATTTCAGGCAAATTTGTACTGTCTAAATTTTCATTATAGTGGAGGGTTAGCGTTGTACCTGTTGTATCAATGACTGCACTTACAAAATTTGGCGCAGTCACATCACCTGCTGTCACTTCAATTTGTTTTGGATTTTCCGAACCATCTGTCACGGTAACAACTATCTTTTCACCATCCATCAATGGACGATCAAGTTGAACATCATCAACCGTATCATTACCTGTGGCAATTCCACGACCGATGATATTGCCATTTATATCGGTAATTTCTATAGTTCCAGCTTCATTTGACTTTATTTCTACTGTATCTGCATCTTTAATTTCGGCTGAAACAATAGGTGCAGTGACATCACCAACCACGATCACTTCTGTTGTGCTATTTCCTGCACTGTCAGTAACATTGACAATAATTTTGTCACCATCATTCAATACTTCATCAATATCTATCGTCACTTGACCCGTTGAATCTACAATGCCTTCACCAATGGTCTTACCTGATTCGTCATGAATTTCAACTTTACTTCCAACCTCATTTGAACTGACCTGAATTGTATTGTTATCAACAATATCAACCTCAACTTGTGGATCAGTCACATCACCGACTTTGACTGACTCAATGGTTTTATTTCCGGACTGATCTGTCGCTGTAATGGTAATTACTTCATTATCTTGTAACGGTCTTGTTAAGGTAATATCAATATTACCCGCTTGATTTATTTGACCTGAACCGATGATTTTTCCAGTTGCATCCGTAATAATAATTTGGCTTGCTTCATCTGAACCGATTTTAATGTGGCTATTATCTAAAATCTCATGCGTTATTATTGGCCCAGTCTTATCTATATTATCTTCATTGTTATTTTCATTCTTTGGATGATGACCACTACTACTCCCTGCACTTGCAACAATCCCAATAATACTTAATGCAGTCGCAACCCATGCCCATGTAGGCGCTACAGCAGATTGACCATCGGATAAATAATCTTGAAAATCTTCAATACCGACATAATCAACCTTGGTTACAACACCTGTTGTATCAAACTCCTGTAAATTCACTGAGAAATATTGCCCACTCGCTGTTTCTAAAACCAACTCTTTGGGGGGTTCACCTATAAAAAAGTCTTCTATAACGACTTTTTCACCCGTATTTAATTCAATTTCTAAGTGATTACCCACTCTGGTTATTTTAGCAATATCAGCTTGATCTAAATTGGCTTTATAAATATGACGACTTATATTCTCCTTATCTAAAGTCATGACTTGAATCGTTCCTTTCTCATACATTGTGTTCGTTGTCATGTTATTTCCTATCTTTTATTGTTCCTACCCATTAAAAAAGATAAGGAAATACGCTATGCCTAACAAGTGCATAATATTACTAAGAAAAATATAAGAATTAGTGATTTCGATCATCTACAGAACGATACTTTAATAAAAATAATATTGACTTCTAATTTTTAAGTGATGCAGTTATCTAATCTTGATTTTTATTTTAATTAAAATCCATTTATATTTATCATTAAAGTGATCTTTATTTAGTTTGGATTACTAAATCTATTTTTTATCTATCAAAATATTTTCATTATTGCTAATTTTTATTTTTGCATATTAACTTAACTATATTTTTTAACTTAGTCTCAATATTTTAAAATAAATTATATACAAATGTATTTTTATTCCCATTGTTTTTTTATGGGTATTATTAAAGCTTAATGATGTATAAATATTCATGCTTTTTATGGAAATGTAAAAAAATGTAACAAAATTAATTATTCTAAAGATAAAATGTATTGCTAATAATAAATAATGACTGTATAAAAAATGGCTTATCAATATTTAAATATTTTCTAAATAGAAGACTTAAAACCTCAATCTAGTAAATAAAAAAGGTGAAGTCATTAACTTCACCTTTAATCACAAACAATAATTAATTTTAATTATTAAACTTCTTATTTAAACTGTAAAATCATCACCTAAATAAACTTCACGAACAGTTTCATCTGCCAGTACTTCTTCAGGTGTACCTTCAGCAATAACAGAACCTTCACTGACAATATATGCATGCTCACAGATTGCTAAAGTTTCTCGTACATTGTGATCAGTAATTAAAACACCAATACCACGATCTTTTAACTGACGAATAATGTCTTTAATATCACCCACCGAAATTGGATCGACACCCGCAAATGGTTCATCCAATAACATAAATTTAGGATCAGCAGCCAATGCACGTGCAATTTCAGCACGGCGGCGTTCACCACCTGACACACTCATACCCAATGAGTCTTTAATATGCGTGATTTTAAAGTCTTCTAATAGCTCTTTTAAACGCTGCTGACGTTGCTGCTTATTCAAATCTTTGCGTGTTTCTAGAATCGCCATAATATTATCAGCAATACTTAATTTTCTAAAAATAGACGCTTCTTGTGGTAAATAACCAATCCCTTTTCTCGCCCGTTGATGCATCGCAAGATCTGAAATATCTTCATTGTCTAAATGGATAACACCTTTATCCATTCGAACCAAACCAACCACCATATAGAAACTTGTCGTCTTCCCTGCACCATTCGGGCCAAGCAAACCGACAATTTGACCACTTTGCATTTTAAAAGAAACGTCTTTTACAACCCAACGCTTGTTATACACTTTTGCGAGGTGTTTGATGGTTAATGTTTGAGTTTGATCCTGCACTTGCATTAATCACGCGCTCCAGGGAATGTTTTAGTCGCACTAGGTGGAATGATAATTTGTACTCGACCTTTTGAACTACCAGTCGCATCTGATGATGTACCAGAAGCTTCGATATCGCCTTTGTTCATACTGTATTTAAGTGTACTACTGCGTATGCTTGCACCATCTTGGTAAAGATAAGCATTACCAATCAAGTTAATAATACCTGTTTCAGCGTTATACACGATTTTTTGCGCTTCACCTCGGGCAATGCCTCGGTTGCTTTCCAATTGTTGCTGAAATTTTGCAGGAGAGCCTGTCGCAGTGATGGTACTAATTTGCTTACTTTTATTGAGTTGTGCCACCAACGAACCAGCTTGGAGTTTCATAGTACCTTGCTCAATAATGACATTGCCTGTGTAAGTGGTCACACCACTACGTTCGCTATACGTTGCTTTGTCTGCAACCAGTGAAATAGGTTGGCTACGATCACTTGGCAACGCAAAAACGGACGCAGATAAACACATCAAGCTCACTGTACCGATTGCTTTTATTAGGAAAGATTGAGTTAGTGAAAATGGCTTAATTTGGTGCATACTTTCCTCGAATATGAGCGAATTCATATTGACCTTCATTTAAATCAGCTTTTAAGCCTTGGCTTATAAATTCAGCATTAGGTGCATTAACAGTCACTTGATGAGTTGTTTCAAACTTGCGTACCTTCGGGTAACCCGTCAATTCATCCGTCAGAAACACCATTTTCCCTTGGTCACTCATTTTTGTTGCTTCAACTTGTCCAGTTAAAATAACTTTTTCATTATCATTAAATCCACGTGCTTCTTTTGCAAAAAAAGTTGAATCAACTTGGTTTTGATGAAACATAGAAGCATTGAGATTTTTAAGTTTGGACGTATTTCTTTGTAAATCTTGTTCCAAATGATCTACTTGAGCACGTACATACAAATTACCCTTTTCATCGGTTTGAACCAATTGGATACCTTCAGCAGAATAGGTCATGCTTTGTGCAGAATTTGCATCCAGCTTTTTGCCTTTTCCACTGTAATAATAATAGCCACCACTGATTGCCGCTATGACAACCGCAGTAACATATAAAACCTTAGTATCCATAAGTCGTATTCAACATTCGATTAATCTGAATTTATGCTATTAATGCGGTATAGCTGTATATTTTTCAAGTAGTTCTTGGTAAACGCCTTTGGACATCAGTAACATATCGCATACTTCTCGTACTGCACCACGCCCACCCATCGCTTGCGTCACCAAATCAGCACGACGACGAACTTCTACATGACCATTTGGTACAGTCACTTTCATACCTGCAATTGCAAATGCAGAAAGATCAGGCCAATCATCTCCCATGTATAAGCAGTCTTCAGGCTGCAAATTGAATTGAGCACAGGCTTCTTTCAACGCAACACCTTTGTCTTCACGACCTTGAAAAACCAAATCCACACCTAAATCAGACATACGTTTTTCAACAATATTACTTTTCCGCCCAGTGATAATAATCACTTTGATCCCCGCTTGTTGAACCAGTTTCATCCCAAGTCCATCACGAATATCAAAAGATTTAATTTCATCACCTGAATTCGTAAGTGTGACAAAACCATCGCTGAGAATACCATCTACATCTAAAACCAATGCTTCAATATGACGCGCTTGTTCTAACAAAACATAAGAAGCCATCGATTAATTTACTCCAGCTTGAATCAGGTCATGCATACTTATTACACCTATCACTTTATTGCTTTCATCTACCACAATAAATTGATTAATTTTCTTTTCGTTCATTTTCTCTAAAGCTTCTACCGCACGAATTTCTTTAGAAACTGTCGATGGATTTTGAATCATCACCTCTGAAACAGGTAAATTAACATCAAAACCTTGTTGTTTATCAATCAAACGGCGTAAATCACCATCAGTGAAAATACCCAATAAGGTGTCATTTTCATCGACAATGGTGGTTAAACCTAAACGCTTATTCGAAATTTCATATAACACTTTATTCATTGGCGTGTTAGGCAAAACCTTCGGCAAATCGTTGCCCGTATGCATCAAATGTTTTACATGCAATAACAAACGTTTACCTAATGCACCTGCTGGATGCGACATCGCAAAATCATCAGCGGTAAAACCACGTGCATCCAATAATGCAACAGCCAAAGCATCACCTAATGCCAAAGTTGCAGTTGTACTCGAAGTTGGCGCTAAACCTAAAGGACATGCTTCTTTAATATTTCCTAAAGTTAATGCTACATCCGCATTTTGTGGCATTGGGCCTTTATCATCACCACTAATCGTAATTAAAGGCACCTTCAAATGTTTGATAAGCGGCATTAACATCATAATTTCATCACTCTTTCCAGAGTTTGAAATTGCGATCAATACATCACCTTCAACCAGCATACCCAAATCACCATGCCCTGCTTCACCAGGATGCATAAAGAATGAAGGTGTTCCTGTAGAGGCAAATGTGGCAGCCATTTTACGACCGATATGCCCCGATTTCCCCATACCAGTGATCACTAAGCGACCTTTACATTGCAAAATAATTTCACAAGCACGTGAAAAGCGATCATCAATTTGTGTCGCTAAAATCTCTAAGGCTTGCTCTTCAATGCGTAAGGTTTCAAGTGCTACCTTTTGAAAATCAACTCGTTTCTGCATATTTTCAAGATTCAAAATGAACTGACCTTAACTCTAAAAGAGTTTGAATATCGACTGGAATATTTTTCATATTTTAGCATAGCAATACAATAGGCTGCTTTCCTAAATATATAATTTTCACTTTGTTAGAAAAATAACGCATAAATCTTTATGAAATATGGAGCTTAGGTTAAGATTAACTACCTTTTTATATAAGCATTTAGACGACCTATGCAACCATTTGTTCTTTACAACTCTGAGCAACGTAAAAAAGTTGAATTTGTTCCCCGTAAAGAAGGACATATCGACATGTATGTGTGCGGTATGACAGTTTATGATTACTGTCACATCGGTCATGCTCGAGTGATGGTTGCATTTGACTATATTATTCGTTTTCTACGTAGCCAAGGTTGGAATGTTAAATACGTACGCAATATCACAGATATTGACGACAAAATTATTGCGCGCGCCAATGAAAATGGCGAAAGCATTTCTGCATTAACAGAACGCTTTATTATTGCCATGAATGATGATGCCGCTCGCTTAGGTTGCTTAGAACCTGATGAAGCACCACGTGCAACAGATTACATCGATCAGATGCAAAATATGATTGGTAATCTGGTGAATAAAGGCACGGCTTATCCATCTGAAAATGGTGATGTGTATTTTGAAGTTGAAAAATTTGCAAAATACGGTCGTCTTTCAGGTCGTAAACTTGAAGATATGCAAGCGGGTGCATCTGAACGTGTTGATGTCGAAGTTGAGAAAAAACATCCATTTGACTTTGTACTGTGGAAACATGCCAAAGAAAATGAACCGTCATGGGCTTCGCCTTGGGGCAATGGTCGTCCGGGTTGGCACATTGAATGTTCTGCAATGTCAACTTGCTGCCTAGGCAATCATTTTGATATTCATGGTGGTGGTTCAGATTTAATGTTCCCACATCATGAAAATGAAATTGCGCAGTCTGAAGCATCGACAGATGAACAATATGTAAACTACTGGATGCATGTCGGTTTCATTAATGTCGATGGTGAAAAAATGTCTAAATCATTAGGCAACTTCTTCACTATTCGTGATGTGATGGAAAAATTCCACCCTGAAGTGATTCGCTACTTTATTGTGTCTTCACATTACCGTAGTCCTGTGAATTTCTCTGATTTTGCATTAAAAGAAGCAAAAACTACGCTTTCACGCTTTTATCATGCCTTTAAAGCTTATCAACAAGTTTATGGTACTAAAACGGTCACAACTTTAGATACAAGTTTTGTTGAGCGCTTTAATGCTGCAATGTCTGATGATTTTAATACCGCAGAAGCAATTGCAGTATTATTTGAAATCATTAAAGAATTGAATCGTGCGGTAAAAGAAGAAAACGAAGCGCAAGCGACGATTTTCTATTCTACATTACGCCACCTAACCCATATTTTGGCATTGGTTCAGTATGATGTGGATGAATTCTTAAAGTCAGATATTGGTCAAGAACAACTTGGTTTATCTGAGGCAGAAATTGAAGACCTCATTCAACAACGTGTAGACGCGAAAAAGAATAAAGATTTTGCCAATGCAGATGCCATTCGCCAGTCTTTACTCGATCAAGGTGTAGTATTGGAAGATACTCGTCAAGGTACTGTTTGGCGTCGTGCTGACTAAACTGTTTAATCGTATAGCCTTTCCATGACAAATTAATGTCGTTGAAATAATGTCGTTACAACAATGAGAGCGCATTAAAATTTAATGCACTCTTTATTAATGCGCTTTATTTTTGTAATGAATAGGGTCTGTTGACAATTCGTCTATGTTTGCGACTATGAGTGTTTTTTAGGCGACACTAGGCGTGAAATACGAAATTTAGTCATTCTAAATGAGTAGTTCACAACAACGTAGCGTCAAAAAACACTCTAGTCCCGAAGGGTTGTGGCTAAAATTATCTCAGCCTTCGTTACGAAACTTGAAAATAGTCTCGCTATTCTCTTCGTTTCATTCCTCGTCTGCTCAATTTTAGCCTACAACGCAAGCCATTTATGAAATGCCAACAGACCCTAAGCTAAAAATAAACCAGATTCAAATGATCAATCATAGAAATGAGACACACATTTCTAACTTTTGAATGATCAAAAAGATCACCTTTAAAACACAATCTAGCAAAAAATAAGCAGAAGTATGATCATCATTGACTTAATATCATCTTATTTTATCAAGCTATTTTTGAATCCTTGAATAGCTGATATACTCAACACTGGTTCTTTATTGATGTTTTGGGAACAATTTATATGAGCTCAGTACGCCAACAAAATTTTCTACTCCGTAAAGAGAAAATTTTAGCCATGGCTGAAACACTTCTACTCGATAATACTCAAGATATTACACTCAGTGAACTCGCTGAAGAACTGGATATTGCCAAAGGCACGATTTACAAACATTTTAAAAGTAAAAATCAGCTTTATTTAGAACTCATTATTCAAAATGAGAAACGATTACTCGATATTTCAAAAGCCTATCAAAAAGATATTCAAACTTATGTATCGCAATATATGCTTTACAACATGCTCAATTCAAATCGAACCATTTTATTGCATGTGATTGAAGAACGTCTGACCAATAACGAAAGAAAATTGAACGATTTGTTCGAAGAACTTTACCAAATTCGTGAAGAACGTATTTTAGAACTGAAAGATTTGTTTGGTGCGCATCTAAAATCACTGAATAGCATCATGTCTATTCGTGATTATTTGTCTTATATTTGGACAGTCACTTACGGCGCATCTTTGTTGCTCAATTCAACCTATTATCAAAAATCAATTGGTTCACGTGAACGTCTGATTAAACTCTACGTAAATCAAGCTTTAATGACACCTGACAAACTCACAGATAATGAACAATTAGACTAAGCGGCTTAGGCTAAACATTATTGAAAATAGAAGATTGAAAATTAAAGCCAATACAAACCGAATCATTTTGTGCTTAAGCAATGTTGCAGTGAATATGTGCTGATATGTAAATCAAAATAATAGATTTTTATTGATTTGGACGTAACAACTGACTCGGTAAAGGCATTGAATTGACCTGACTAAAAATTTCATAACACATATGTCTTAACCATTGATGACTGGTTTTATGGTGACAAGACATATGCCAATATTGCTTAATTGAATAAGTTGAGAATGAAATTGGTGCAGGTAAAATCTTCAAATTACCTCTCGATAATAAAACTTCACTCAAATAATAAGGCACTGTGGCAATAGAATCTGTGTCTTGCACAACCAAACCCACACCTAAATAACTTGGAATACGCATCAAAATATTACGCTTTAAATCCAAATTTAATAATTCGTTGGCAATGTGGTAATGCCCTACTCCTGCATCAATATCGATATGAGACTCACTCAAATACTGCTCAACAGTAATATGATCATTACTCAGTCTTGGATGGTCTTTCGATGCAATGACCACATAAAATTGCTCGAACAATTTTTGTTGATAAAAACCATTTTCCAAATGCGGTAAAAAACCAATCGCTAAATCAATTTCACCATTGGCCATTTGATAACTGGTTTCAGAAGTAATTGCACGGACATTCAATTTCACATGCGGTGCATGTTGTTTTAAATATTGAGAAATTTTAGGTAAAAGGACCAAATGAGAAACATCAGTCATTGCCACAGTAAACTGTTGTTGCGATGCAGACTCATCAAAATCCACACTAAAATTATTGATAATTTCGACTTTACTTAATGCTTCACTGACCAATGGATAGAGCTGTTTGGACAGTTCTGTCGGCACCATTTCATTGCCGATCCGCAAAAATAATGGATCGTTATAATGTGTGCGTATTTTCGTGAGAATATTACTGACTGTAGGTTGACTCATAGCCAAGTGATCCGCTGCGGCAGAAACACTTTTAAATTTATAGATATAGTAAAAAATACTGAGTAACTTACAATCTAACTCATACACGAAATAACATCTCACTCATTTTTTGGATTCAGCCCTATATATTCACCTTTTTTATGGTTTTTTCCAATGTTTTAATGTACCGATTTTAAACAATCAAAACTGCTTTACTAAAATCGGTACATTTGAATCATATTTTGAATATCAAATTATGACTCATTCACAAATAAATCGACCATTAACTCATCATCGGTATCATCATAACGATATTGAGAAAAATCTGTCACACCTGATTCTTTGAGAATGTCTTCATCGATGATTAAACGCCCTGTAATTGCACGTTTTTGACTAATGAGAATTTGATAAGCCGCATCTGCCATGATGTTCGGTTTACGTGCTCGGCTAAACATTTGCTTTCCACCCAACGAGAATTCAATCGCAGCCGTCGCAATAATGGTTCTTGGCCATAAAGAATTGACACTTATTCCATAATTTGCAAACTCTTGGTTCATCCCAATTGTCAGCATACTCATACCATATTTAGTAATCGTATACGGCGCATAACTTGCAAACCACTTTTCATCTAAATTTAAAGGTGGAGATAAATTTAAAATATGTGGATTTTCACTTTTCTTTAAATAAGGTAAAGCGGCTTGACTGCAAACCATCACAGCACGGGTATTAATCTGATACATCAAATCAAAACGATTTGGATCAAGCATTTCCACACCTGACAGCTTAATTGCACCTGCATTATTGATGAGAATATCTATGCCACCAAAATGTTCCGCAGCTTGTTGCATTGCATTGGCAACAGCATGTTGATCTCGAACATCCAGTTGAATGGCTAAGGCTTTCCCCCCCGCTTCTTCAACTTCTTTTGCAACAGTAAAGATCGAACCACCCAGTTTTGGATGCTCTTCTGTAGATTTGGCTGCAATGACAATATTTGCACCATCCTGTGCGGCCTTAAGTGCAATTTCGCGCCCAATGCCACGGCTCGCCCCAGTGATAAATAGTGTTTTACCTGCTAATGACATGTTTCCCTCTTTGTTTTTATTGACTTTACTCACAGTGCACTAATTTACAGCAAGTTTAATTCTTTCAGGTAGCATAAAATCTATCAATTTATATACTCATCAGTACAAAAATTAAATATTTGATTGATTCGAGCATTATTTTCCAACTTTTATATATGTCATTGAATATAAATGACTTGATCTAGGTCATAGTCTAAGAATGATTTGTGAATATTCAATGCACTCTATTCATCACAATTTCTCTGGATTTATGTCATTTTCAATACTTTGAATCACTAGAATATTCTGAACCTTAGGACTAATATAATCAGCTATGGACTGCTTAAGATGATCTGATATGAGTTCTCATTTATTCGCGTTCGCTTTAATCGCATTGGGAATGGCACTCACGCCCGGCCCGAATATGATTTACCTCATTTCAAGATCACTTTGCCAAGGTAAAAAAGCAGGACTCGTTTCACTAGGTGGTACAGCATTTGGTTTTTTATTCTATATGTTGTGCGCCGCATTTGGGATCACTGCATTACTCATGACCATTCCTTTGGCCTATGATGCACTCAGAATTGCAGGAGCAATGTATCTAATCTATTTAGCATGGAAAGCAATCACTTCGCCACAATCACCATTCGAACTAACAAATGTTCAAATGTATTCAAATACTAAATTATTTCTCATGGGTTTTTTAACCAATTTACTCAATCCTAAAATTGCCATGATGTATTTAGCTTTATTACCTCAATTTATTCAGCCACATGCCGATGCAGTTTTATTGCAAACTCTATCTTTAGGCATGGTACAAATCATCATTAGTCTTATGGTAAATGCATTATTCATCTTTACAGCCAGCTCATTTACCCAGTTTTTAAGCCGTCATGTTTTATGGTTAAAACTACAAAAATGGTTCATGGGAACGGTATTTTTTGGTTTAGCCACACAAATATTGTTGAGTGCTAGAAAATAACCCAAACAAAAACTGAATCATAAAAAATGACCCAAAGTGGAGTATTTACTTTGGGCCACATAAACTGGGTATAAACTAAATCAAACAGGATATCTTTCAATATGTAATTTATTTTTCACCAAAATAGAAAGTTAAATATTCATGAAAGATATCTATATTCATATATGCAATTACTTTGCCAACTTATGAATCCGATTTGCATAACTTGAATGCGCTGAATGATCTAACTTGGTTAATATTCCATCATCACCAAGAATTCGGCGCGCACCTTGCTGCATCCATTGTGGCATCATACTATAGGTACCATGCACTGATTGTAAAAAATCAGGTACAGCTACAAATAAGCGTGGTTTGATCAATGTATTTACAACAGCATTAGCCACTTGTTGTGGTGTAACCGTTGGAATCACTTTTGCTGCTTTTTCAGTTCCTGCTGTTAGCTCAGTTAACACTTTACTTGGCATAATCGCTGTAAATTCAATACCACTCTCTCTAAATTCCCCTGCCACAGCCTCAGTTAAACCCAACACAGCAAATTTTGTTCCTGAATAAATCGCAGATCCTGGTAAAGCAAAACGCCCTGCCAATGATGCAATATTTACAATATGCCCTGTGTTATTTTTTAACAATTCAGGCAAGGCCAATTGCATTCCTATAACCACACCACGGAAATTAATATCAATTTGTGCATCTGCCAATGCAGGATCTTCATCTAAAAATGCACCCATCGGCATAATGCCTGCATTATTGACCAGTGCATAAAGGCTACCAAAGTGCTGAACTGTATTTTGAATAAATGTTGCAAATGATTCACGATCACGAACATCGACCTTAAATGCTTTCGCACCAATTCGCTCAGCCTCCTTTTCAGCCAGTGTTAAGTCAACATCACCAATACTAACCTTTGCCCCTTGTGCAATTAAAGCCTCTGCCGTGGCAAGTCCTATTCCACGTGCAGCACCTGTAATTGCGACGACTTTGTCTTTTAATTTTTGTTTTTTAAACATTTCCCTTCCTCGTTTTATCTTATTTTCAAATCAAAGCTTGATAAAGCATTTAAATAATCAACAGTATTGAATGCTTATGCTTCGACTATTTCTGCTGTTTTAACGTGTGGCTTATGATCAATCAGATATTCATTCAAATTAAATTTTTTCATCTTTTCTTTTAATTTAAATGTCGTCCAAGGCCATGCTGTACTGTTACGCCCATTACGATCGATAAAATAACTTTGGCAGCCCCCTTTGTTCCATACCGTTGATTGCAAAGCCGCTTGAACCTTCTCATTAAATTTTCGTGTAATTTCAGGATTTGGTTCAATGGTTTTTATCCCCAACTGCTCAGCCTGTTTTAGTGCATCCATAATGTAATCAAGCTGTGCTTCAATGATAATAAATGCAGAAGAACTCACGGCGACATTTGGGCCAAACATCAGAAAACCATTCGGACAATTCTCAACCATTGTCCCCATATAACCCTCTGGACTACCTTGCCAAACATCTGACATTTTTTGACCAAAGCGGTTATAAACTCGGTTGGCAATCGGTGGTTCAGCAATTTCAAAACCAGTCCCTAGAATAATAATGTCTGCTTCACAACGTTCGCCATTGTTCGCAATTAAAGTATTACCTTGAATTTCAGTCAAACCACTTGCTATCACATCTACATTTTGTTGTGCTAAAGCTGGGTACCAATTATTGGATTGAAGAATACGCTTACAACCAATAATAAAATCAGGGGTTAATTTACTGCGTAAAATAGGATCTTTAATATGACTATTTAAATGCCATTGCGCTAATTTTTGAAACTGCTTCATCGCTGCGGGACTTTGAATTCCGCCATTAATGGTCTCAAAAATACCATAGACTGAACCACGCATGAGTTGTTGAGTTAGTGGTAAGAATTTAAATAAACTACGAACAGGCGCGAATAATGGAATATCTGATTTAGGCAAAATCCATTGTGCAGTTCGTTGAAAAACCGTGAGTTGCTTAACATGTGGTTGAATTTGTGGCACAAATTGAATTGCCGAAGCACCTGTACCAATCACAGCAACACGTTTACCTGTTAAATCAAGATCATGTCGCCATTGTGAAGAATGGAAAATTTCACCTTTAAAACCTTCAATTCCTTTGACCGAAGGTAATACAGGTTCATGCATTGGCCCACATGCAAGAATTGAGAATTGCGACCTCAGTTCACCTTGAGGCGTTTGAATCACCCAACATTGCTCTACATCTGACCACTTAGCAGCTAAGGCTTCAGTATTTAAACGTACATGCGGCATGATTTGATATTTATCCACCACATCAAATAAATATTGCTTAATTTCTTTTTGTTGAGCAAACACACGTGTCCATGCAGGATTTTGCTCAAAAGAGTATGAATATAAAGCAGATGGAACATCACATGCGCAACCGGGATAGGTATTTTCACGCCACACCCCACCCATTTCAGCAGCTTTTTCTAAAAGAATAAAATCTTCAATACCTGCTTGCTTAAGTTTAATGGCAGCACCAAGTCCTGCAAAACCACCACCCACGATGATGACTTTATAAAAATGTTGTGCCTTACTGTTATTTTTGTGTTGTTTCATTTTAAAATCGCATAGAATGTGAACGATAGGAATACAATGTCAAAAACGGAATGACTTGTCAATTTCCATTATTCAGTAATTTTAATGATTTTTGGTCAATCTTTTTTATGAATGAAAATGCAAACTTAAGCCGTGCAGAACGACAACGTCTGCAATTACAAACTGAGATCGTTGAAGCCGCTTTTTTGGAGTTCTCAAATCGTGGTTATCATCAAACTGCGATTTCCGATATTGCCCAACGACTCGGTATTGGACATGGTACGTTCTATCGCCATTTTGAAAATAAGCGAGATATTTTGCAGCATGTTATTTCCGATACCATCCAAAAAATCATGATGCTTCTGAGTGGTGAAAATGCACCACAAGCTTTTAATAATATTGAAGAATATCGTGAACAATGTCAGCGTATTTCAGAACGTTTAAGAAGCTTTGCGCAACAAAACCCACTCACATTAAAACTGTTACTTTTAGAAGCGACTTCGATTGATAAAGAAATGACTCAATTTGTGCAAAGTTTGATACAAATGGGCGGTGTGCTCACAGCGAATTATCTAAAACATGGCGTTGAACTGAATATTTTCAGAGCTGATTTAGACTGTGAAAATACAGGACATAATATTATTGGCATGATTACCAATGGCGCTTTGCGTTTTTTAGCCAACCCAAATGATGTAGACGGTTTACAAAAGTATGGCGATTCGATTATTGATTTGATTGTTGCAGGGATGCGCAAAAATTAAATTTTTAGTTATTCATTTTTGCCAAAATCGTAACAAAGACGATAGCGTACTCAAAATGTTCTAAAAATATTGAAAAGTAATTTTAAATCTGTGCATCAACATACTGCTTCAGGAAATTTAGCGTGATCATCCAAGATTTCAAACCATGCGGCTTTATAGTTTGTAAATGCATGTGAAGCAATTTGTGCATTGAGTGGTTCATTGATAATACCAACACGTAAGCGGACAATTTCAGGTAAGTCTAAGCGTGCGCTAAACAAAGGTGATGCACAGATTTTGCAGAAAACGCGTTTTTTATTTTCAGTCGCATAATATTCCCCCAATTGTTCTTGTCCTGTCAGTATTTCTAAATCTTGTGTATGAATGGGTGCTATAGCAACAAAAGCTGAACCTTGCGCTTTTTGACATTGCTGACAATGACAAACAAATATCTTTGGAATGTCTGTATTTATTTTCAGTTGAATTGCACCGCAAAGACATGAGGCTGTGTACATTTTTATTCCTTTATTTTATGAAATCTGAGCTACTGATGATTCTTCTGCTTTAAGTCATGCTCACGATATAATTTGAGTGCTTCAATTTCACTGTAAATCAATTGTTGTAATTCATCTCGAAACACAACCATATCATCCATCGTTTGGATTTGATCGATAGATAAACGTGGCATAAATTTAAAATAAAAAGGAATACGTTTGGGAATAATATGACTAGGAATAGAAGGAATTACTTCCCCTTGTCTGAGTAAAGAACCCATCTTAGGATTGGACAATATTTTATTAAACCACTTCTGTTTCAATAAAACATTTGCATCGAAACCTAAATCAAAAACTTCATCACCGCCCAAAGCCACAAATGGTGCAATGTCATAACCAAATTCTTGCGCCAATTTCAAAAAACCAAAGCGTTGCTTCCAAATCAGTTGATAAGCCTCGCCTTTACGTTTAATGACCTCTCGCCCGCCACCTGGAAAAACTAAGATTGAATAACCTTGTCGCATGGCTTCTTTGGCATATTCTTGAACACCATCCACCCCACCGACACGTTTCACCACTTCTTTCCATACAGGAATATGAAAATGCATGTGATCAGCCAAACTTACCACGGCAATCTTATGTTCATTAAATAAATAATCAATGAGAATAGGTGAATCTAATACGCCATAAATGGTGTGATTACCCACATACATTGCAGGCTTAGTTTGATCAATATTTTCTGCACCTAAAAACGTTGGGCGAAAATAAAAGCGTTGCAAACTACTAATCAATCGAATCAATTTCGAATTGTGTCGTATTTGCAACGCTTTTTCAGTCATGCTGTAGCTCTACAAAATTAAATTTAAGATTTAAGCAACATGTTTTTGAACAAGGATTGAACCTACAGAATAACCTGCACCAAATGAGCAGAGTACGCCGTATTCGCCATCATTCACTTGATTCGCTGTACGATGTAAAGCAATGATGACACCTGCTGAAGAAGTGTTAGCGAATTCATCTAAAATAATCGGCACTAAATCTGGATCAGCTTCAGCAGCTTCTTTACCCACGATTAATCTTAAAATCAATTCGTTCATATTGGCATTGGCTTGATGCAACCAAAAACGTTTAACATTTTCAGGTTGAATGCTGTTCTTTTCCAATTGAGTCGAAATAATTTTAGCCACCAATGGACACACTTCTTTAAACACTTTACGACCGTCTTGACGGAACTGTTTGTCATCACGTGAAGTTAATTCAGAACCATTTAAGAAGCCAAAATTATTGCGGATATTATTTGAGAATTGCGTGAATAAGCTCGTATCTAAAATTTCAAAACCAGTTTTAGAATCCGTTTCTTCAATGATTGAAGCTGTTGCAACATCACCAAAGATAAAGTGACAATCACGTGAACGATAGTCGGTATGACCTGAAGTGATTTCGACATTGACCAATAGCACACGACGTGCACCTGTTTTCACTGCATCATAGGCTTGTTTTAAACCAAAAGTCGCTGCTGAACATGCCACATTCATATCATAGGCATAACCTTGAATGCCTAATGCCGTTTGGATTTCAATGGCGACAGCAGGATAAGCACGTTGTAGGTTTGAACATGCAAGAATAACAACATCGATATCTTCAGCGGTCACGCCTGCATTTTCCATCGCTTGTTTTGCAGCGATCACGCCCCATTCAGCTTGAATAGAAAGTTCCTCATCAGAACGTTCTTCTAAGCGAGGACGTAAGCGGTTGATGTCTAATACACCCGTTTTTTCAATGACATAACGGCGTTTAACACCCGATGCTTTTTCAATAAATTCGGCACTAGAACCACGGCGTGCAACAACTTCACCCGTTTCGATTTGTTCAGCATTTTCGCTGTTAAATTGTTCCGCATAAGCATTTAAACATTCTACCAATTCTTCATTGGTAATCACTTCTTCAGGATGGTAAAGACCTGTACCTGTAATACGGATGCCCATGCAAAACTCCTTTTTAAAACTCTAAAAACTCAAATTACGACTATTTTAACTGATTCCAAGCTTTTCCCATACTTTTTGTATTCGAGTTGGGGAAATAGGCATCTTGGTCTTCATCGGTTGGGAAAATAAAGAAATTCTTAACTCTTCCACCATGAAATACACTTCTTTCAAACGGCTATCATTTTTGAATTGAAATAACTTTTCCATCCACGGATCAATTTCTTTGATCGCGGCATCATCTCGCTTAAGATTATTCGGCAAACGATCCAAACGCAATATCAAAGCTTTTAAATATCGTGGGTATTCTTGCCACACATCAGCAGGTTTTGAATAGACAAAGTTGGATAAATTCATCAAATCTAGCTGGTCTTCAATGTCATCCATATTTTTGCCAAATACGTCTTGATCTAGCATTAACAGACGCTGACGAATCTCTTGCCATTGAATATAAATTTCACTGATCAATTTCAAAGCGTCTTGACCATGGCTGAGGAATGTCTTTTTCACATCATTGCTTAATGTTGAAAATTCTTCAGCATTGATTGGTAAGTTTTTGATCGCCATTTGTAAAGTTGCATAAATCAACATTTGTTCAAGTTGATTTTTATCACCCAATGGAGAATATGCCAAAGCCAGCGGCTTAGACATTTGTTTTTTCAACTGACGAATTAAATCGCCCAATTGCAAATGAATCAGACGAATAACACCTTCTCGATGTTGTTTAATCGCTTCATTTTGATCATTAAATGTCTGAATCACAATACCTGATTCATCTTTAGCATCCAGCTCAGCAAAAGATTTACTAGGTACAAGTGCTTGATATTGCTTAACCACAACACCTGTCACTTTCTGCGAAGCTTCAAACACAAACTGATCAGGGAAAGTTTTAAACTCACCTTTTAACTGCTTCACAGGACTATGTGTTTCTGTACGGCAACGTGCTTTGAGTTCATCTAAATGACGTCCTTTCTCAATCACGCGTCCTTTTTCATCAATGACTTTGATAAAAGGAATCAGATATTGATCAATACGTTCAAATGAAAAATCTTTAGTTGTGATTTGCTCGCCACGTAACTGGAAAGCCAAAAATTCAAAAAGATGCGCTTGTAAATGTTGTGCATCAACAAGTTTCATTAATTTTTTAGCAGTATCAGGAATAGGCACTAAATTACGACGTTTATCTTTGGGTAAAGATTTCAACAACGCCTCAATCAAATCTAATCGCCAACCTGGAATCCCCCATGACCAAACATTTTCATCTACTTGAGGAAGCGCTTGGATTGGAATTTTAACCGTTGCACCATCTTCATCATGGCTCGGATCAAAACGATAACTTGCTGCTAAACGAAGTTGATGATTGTGTAAATAGTCTGGGAATTGCTGTGTAGTTGGACGATCATTCATCCATAGCGCATCATCATCCACAAATAAATAACGTGGATCTTTCGGTTCAACTGTTGCAAGCCAATCTTCAAAGGTTCGACGACTTGCAATTTCTTTCGGCACTTTTGCTGCATAAAATTGATAAATCGTTTCTTCATCCACCACTAAATCACGACGACGTAATTTATCTTCAACACGTTCAACTTCTTCAAGTTTTAACAAGTTATGTTTTAAAAATGGTGGCGTAATACCTAAATTGCCTGTGGTCAAAGCATCTCTTAGGAAAATTTCATGCGCAGCCGCTTGATCGACTTTTTCAAAATTAGTCGCTCGTTTTGGTTCAATAATTAGACCGAATAAGGAAATCTGATCATAAGCATTCACTACACCTGGTTTTTTCGCCCAATGTGGTTCGAAATAGTGATGTTTCAATAAATTAGGCGCAGCTAGCAAAATCCATTCAGGTTCTATTTTTGCCAAAGTACGCAAATAAACTTGTGATGTTTCCACCATCTCAAAAGCCATAACCCAAGGTGTATTGGTCTTATGCAATGTGGATGCAGGAAAAATACGTGCTTTTTGCTGACGCACGGCCATGAAAATATTTCGTTCATCTGTTTTATTGGCAATGAACGACAATAACCCTGTAAGCAATGCACGATGTAGATTTTCATAGCTTGCCGTTTTAGTATTAAACGAGAGCTTTAAACCTTGTGCTAAATCAACCAATTGCTCATGCGTTTTCTTCCACTCACGTAACCGCAACCAACTTAAAAAATGCTGCTTGGCGAAATTACGACGTTTACTTTCACTCAAATTTTCGCGGTTTTCTGTCAGCGTGTTCCATAGTTTGATATAGAACAAAAAGTCTGAATCTGCTTCTTTAAATAATGCATGCTTTTGATCTGCTTGCATTTGTTTATCCGCAGGGCGTTCACGAGGATCTTGCACAGCCAAGGCTGCAACAATAATGAGAACCTCATTCAACACCCCAAAATGCGCCCCACCCAAAATCATTCGAGCAAGACGTGGATCAATTGGCATTTTCGCCATTTGTTGCCCGATTTTGGTTAGGCCATTGCTTTGCTGCCCTGCTTTTTTCGAAGAAGCTTGAGCGGAATTATGTTTTGTAACATTATCAGAATCTCCCCTAACCCCTCTTTGAGAAAGAGGGGAACTTTGTTCTTGTAAAGCCGTAC
>NZ_AFIE01000048.1 GCF_000214135.1 Acinetobacter sp. P8-3-8 | reverse complement strand
TCTCTTTTGTTAGCGCTGACTGGATATTGACGGTCATTTAATTCACAGCTTTAACCAAATCGAACTATATACATTTTCAAATTTCGTACTTGAGCGAAAGTAGGAAAGTGTTGCCTGGAGAAAATAAGAAATGGGTTCTACACGACTATTGACCAATATTATTCAGCGTAAAGTCATGTTGCCAGAAGAAATGTCACCTTCAATGCAGCGTGACAATTTTGAAGTGGCACTGACTGATTTTGAAAAGCATCCAATCATCAAATGTTTATTTAAGGCGGATAACCAGCGTTCTACGGAATGTTGGAGCGTGCAAGAAATTGCAAACTTTATTGAGGATTGCACAGAAGATCAAAACATCAATTTATGCATTTTGTATTGGAAAGATATACACAGCAATATTTACATTATTGATGGAGCACATCGTCTTTCCTGTATCTATGCGTGGATCAATAGATATTTTGCGGATGAGCAAGTCCCTCAAGCACCTAATTTCAATGATCAACAAAAACAAGATATTCGTTACCTCCGCAATTATTTAGGAGATCTTGCTGATTTTCAAAAAATTTGTACTGATGCCGAATTTGCAGAAAAAAAATCGAAATTAGGCGATATTAAAATCAGTTTCCGGCAGGTACTGGGGACCCCGGAAGATGCGCGACGGGTATTTCAATCGATTAACTCAGATACTAAACGTTTAGATAAATATGAGGAATATCACCTCAGAAATCGCGGTAGTGACGCGTATTATGCGATCTATGCCTGTTGTTATATCAATGACAATAAATCTAACCTAGAAGAGCTCCAATATACACGTTTAAATGAGTTGATTGAGTTAGGGGAGAGGATCCACCAGCTACTTTTTTCGACCATTTTATTAGACAATGAAATGAGTCATGGCAAAAAAATTGGCTTGGTCAATGAGCTGATGAATATCATTGCGGGTGATCAGATTCATAATATTATGAGTCTGAATCAGGGGGAGCGCGTTGAAAACCTAATGTCGCATCTGTTGACCATTCTTTGCAGGATAGCGACGCCTGTAAAAAATGCTGGGGTTCCGAGTTTGGGCTTACATCCATACTTATATTTTTATAAGGATCAGCGTTTTCAGATTACTTCTTTTCTTGCATGGTTTTCAATTGTGTATGAAATTCATGAAAGCCGCATGCAGATTCATCATCGAAAGATTAGTTTCAAGGACTTCACCCGGATACGCCGTAGTATTGAGTTCTTGATCGCCAATTTCCCCGTGGCGACCACCGAAACGGTCGGCAAGTTCGGCAGTGGTATCAAGGGCTATGATCGGCTACAAATTGTCTATAAAGCCTTTATTTGCTTAAGCTTGGAAATGGAAGTTGATTTTGATGATGAGGAATGCCTGAATACCTTTATTCTGTCCATGTCTAAGGCCTTCAAGTACATAAACTTTAACGAGTTTTATGTCGAAAGATTTTTGGGTGGTTATGATGATGCAGTAGTCAAGAATGTGGTGGGATATGTGGAGTCGATTAGTCCAATTTCTCGATCAAAGCCAAAGGCCTTTTCGGCATTAACCAAGAGTCTGCTTAAGCACAATTTTGTGGTGGGTAATCATAACTTTTGCCTCATTTGTGATGGATTGATCTATCTTGATTCTACTGAATCGGATCATAGGATTGCCAAAGCCGTAGGTGGGCAAGGCGTTCTAGAGAATGGTCTGTTGGTTCATCCCATCTGTAATAGAATGAAATCAGATCTGAGTCTGGAAGAGATTAGAGCGGATTTGTTTGGTGAATTACTGTATTAATCAACAGAGCGATGAGCTCATTTTTGCAGATGTATCAATGATTAATCACATGATTTAACTTTTGATACATTCAGCCAATGTGGTTATTTTTAATTCAGTCCAGAATCACAACCAGAAACTAGCTGTAGTTTCTGAATGACCGTCAAGGTCCTTAGTTTCGCCCATAGATTCCCTCTGTGGGCTTTTTTTTGATCAAAAATTGTATAGATGCTCTAAAATAAACCTTTTAGCATTTCATAAGCAATTAGGATTAAGGCTGAGACCATCAGCACAACAAAAATGAGTTCCACTCTAGTTAACATATTAATTCCTTTTACTTTTCACTTAATTTATATAGCAGTTAAGTCGCAGCATCAATGACATAACATGACATGGAAAATAATTAAAAAGACAGAATTTGGATTTTTATCAGATCTACTGTTTGCATGCTTCAACAGTAGCTTTGAATGTTTCACTTAAACTTTAAACTTTTTTAAAATTGAATATTTTTACATCTAGGTTCTAAACTTTGATAGAATTAATTAAAAATTTAGATTTCAAGTGTAAACAATGAGAAGCGCTAATATTCGACGTGATGGCTACTTAAAATTTCTGAATACATGGCAAGACCGTGATGTCATTAAAGTGCTTTCGGGTGTACGTCGCTCTGGAAAATCCACCTTGTTAGCGATGTTTCAACAAGACCTAAAAGCACAGGGTGTACAAGCCGAAAACATCATTGCTATCAATTTCGAATTTATGGAATTTGAAGAACTCACAGATTACCGTAAACTACATGATTATGTACTGTCTAAAGTTGATAAAAGCAAAAAAAACTATGTTTTTTTAGATGAAATACAACATGTTACTAATTTTGAAAAAGTAGTCGACTCTTTATATGTTCGAGATTATATCGATTTATATATTACAGGTTCAAACGCATTCTTTCTGAGTGGAGAACTTGCGACTTTACTCACAGGACGCTATATCGAGCAACATGTTTTACCCCTTTCATTCCAAGAGTTTAAACAGTGGCATATTGAAAATAATCCGATCATCCAACAATTATCCAATCGTGATTTGTATGCCATGTACACGCACAGTAGTTTCCCCTATACGCTTGCCATGACCAGCCAGCAGGAAACCTATGATTACTTGCAAGCGGTCTATGCCAGTGTAATGTTTAAAGATGTTATTCCCCGTTTGAATACGGCCGATATTAACTCTCTCGAGCGTGTCGCAAGATATTTGGCAAGCGTGACAGGCTCACCCATTTCCATCAATAAAATTAAAAATACCTTTGTTTCAAGTGGGGTTAAAATCTCATTTGAAACAGTAAAACGCTATATTCAGGGCTTACAGGACAGTTTGCTATTTTATAGCGCCGCACAATTTAAAGTACGCGGGCGTGAGTTATTACAATCCTCTGAAAAATACTATTTAGTTGATGTCGGATTGCGCCGGATTATGTTGCCTGATGCTAATGCTGATCAAGGTCATATTTTAGAAAATGTGATTTATCTTGAGCTTGTCAGACGAGGTTATACGGTCTATGTAGGGCGGGTTGATGAATATGAAATTGATTTTGTTGCTGTCGATACTTTACAGAATTTAACTTATTATCAGGTGGCATTAGAAACGCTCAATGAGGAGACACTCAGCCGAGAGTTACGTCCATTACAGAAAATTTCTGATTCGTATCCCAAGTATTTACTTACCTTAGACACGATAGGGACTGAAGCGAATTATAATGGTATTGTAAAAATGAGTGCTCTCGATTGGTTGCTATCTGAAAATAAGTAAAGTTGAGGGTAGACATGGATACTCTTATTTATTAATTAAAACTCAAAGACTTTTCAGCATCATTCAAGAATGTATTCAAGCATAATTTCTGCTCCAATTGTGATGGATCGATTTACCTCGATTCGATTGAGTCAGACTATCATGAATGAGCCAGAGTCGCTTACTGAAAGTAGCGAGAATTGCGCTGGAGTTTCTGAAGGATATTAATTCCTTAGTTTGCCCATTCATCCATCTGGGCATTTTTTTTGATTAAAATACAATGTTGTTTTTGCTAAAAAATGACGGCACCCACAATAAAACACAATATTCCAAAAATAATCCAAGGCCAGATCTTTGCCTTCGGTTGTTCTAAATTCTGAGGATTATATTCCGTGTGTTCTAGCGATGTCGGTTGTGGAACACGGGTCTTTTTAGAGTAAGGCTGGTGTTTAGAGTAAGATAGTCCCGTACCTGGAATACCGACACTGGTTCGCGTACCTTTTTTCCCAATATTTAGAGAAGCACCAGGTTTGCCAATGCTGGCACTGCTGATGCCTTTATGGGTCAGATTAATTTTAAAACCCGGGAATAATTTAATACTTTTACGAAATCTAAAACCCATATTGCTCTCATTCTAAAACTTAGCTCAATTCACGCGCTATACCAGGATCCATGATCTGCTAGAGATCGTACTTTGACGGCTATCATCAGGATACTAGTATATTTTTTATCTGATGATTGCAATACTACCTTTAAATACCGTCAAAAATGTTTACTGTATATTTGCTGTAGGGTAATCTTAAAGCTGCTATTTATTGACTGATTGGTATATGACGACAGATAAGCATGAAGTCCTGCTACGAATGCGAGCGATCGAGCTGCTTGCTTACTGGGAAGGTCGTTTGGTTACCAATCGTTTGATGAGCTGGTTTGGGCTCAGTCGACAGCAGGCTTCTGCGGATATCAAGCGCTATAATACGCTGTATAACCCCGATGCCTTGATTCATGACCCCTCAGTCAAGGGTTATGTGCCTAAAGCCAGCTTCCAGCCTGTACTGACTACAGCGCATATCAATGAATATCTCAATATGCTGTCAGGCTTGGTTAGTGAATCGCATGCCCTGATAGCGATGCCAGAACCGAATCTTGCAGCAGTTCAATTACCTGATCGCAGTGTACGT
This sequence comes from Acinetobacter sp. P8-3-8, assembly GCF_000214135.1. Taxonomy (GTDB): domain Bacteria; phylum Pseudomonadota; class Gammaproteobacteria; order Pseudomonadales; family Moraxellaceae; genus Acinetobacter. Next base: position 17,520 of record NZ_AFIE01000048.1, on the reverse strand, counting down.
CCTGAAGTGATTCGGGAAGTTTTGCGTGCCTGCCGAAACCAAAACACTTTAAAAATGATTTATGCCTCGATGCAGAATCCGCAGTGGCATGAACGCATCATTTCCCCACACACCCTGGTGTATACCGGTTTTCGCTGGCATGTCCGTGCCTATTGCCATCAGAGCAAGCAGTTTAAGGACTTTTTACTCTCCAGGATTGATCGCACACCTGTTGTGGTGGCGATTGAGTCAGTAGACCCTGCTCAGGATCAGCAATGGAATGAAGAAATTGTACTGACGCTGATCCCTAATCCAAAATTGAACTCATCACAACAAGTGCTGGTCGAAAAAGACTTCGGCATGCCTGATGGCAGATTACAGATTCCGGTGAAAAAAGCCCTGGCTCACTATACCTTGCAGCGATATCAGGCCGCGATCACGCTGGCTGAGGCGGATGATGCCTTGAAATATCCCTTGGTACTACAACGCTCAGATATCGAAAAGCTGTCGTCTTACCTGTTTGATCAGGCCTCATAGGAGATTGGCCATGTTAGAACAATTTCATTATGACAGTGACCTGATTGGTGGCTCCCTGATGGTGCGTGAAAGCCGGCTGATCGCTGATCTGTTATTACGAGAAGCGACTCCAGAACAATGGCATCAGGCAATTCAGATTGACAATATTCTGCAAAAAAGAACGCCTGCTTCAGCCCAACGTAACGCCACTGCCATTCGTAAGCGTCTTGAGCGCTTAGAGCCTGATTTCTGGAAAGCTTTGCGTGATGGGGATGATGAGCTGGCGACCCAGGTGGCTTTTTGTGGGGCACTGGAACGCAACCTGTTGCTGCTTGAGTTTATGGAAACGGTGATGAGGGATGCCTATATCTCCCAGGCGCAATACTTGGACAGTTATATCTGGTCAGATTTTTTGGATGAGCGCTCACAACGCGATCCGGATATCTGCGAATGGAAAGAGTCCAGCAAGAAAAAAATGGGGCAGGTGGTGTTTCGCATGCTGGCAGAAGCCGGTTACTTAAAAAGTACCCGTAAGCTGGAGTTACAGCGCGTGATCGTCAGAGCAGAGCTGCGTAGCCTGTTGGAAGAACATTATAAACAACGCATTAAAAGATCTATGGAAGTGTCGCTATGGACGCGTTAGTTGTAGAGGGGCAGCAATGAGTCAAACAATACATGAGCGTCTGAACCAGATTCCAGAGCGAATTCTTTCCACCGAGTTTCTCACCGGGCAAGGACTGGGCAATGAAATTGGCTTCTGGATTTTTGATTATGCACCTGAAGATGAGTTGAAGGTGCGCGAATATCTGCATTTTCTAGACGGGATGCTGGAGAAAAAACACAGTCAGCTGAAGGTGGTGAATATCAACCTGCTGCAAGCCGTGGTGGATTATCTGGCTGAGCGTAACTTCATCGATAAAGCCATTCAAATGCAAAAAGCCAAAGGCGATGAAGCGCTGCTCAAAGCCTTAAAGGGCCCACTGCATATGGATAAGTTCGCGCCTTATCTGGTGAGTAAATATGCCACCAATGCGCAAGATATTGTGTTGATGACTGGGGTAGGGTCGGTTTGGCCACTGTTACGTGCCCATCACTTATTGAACAGTTTGCATTCGTTACTGGGGCATAAGCCAGTGGTGCTGTTTTACCCGGGCTATTACGACGGTCAAGCGATGAGTTTATTTGGAAAAATTCCAAGCAACAATTACTACAGAGCATTCAGATTGGTGCCTTAAACACGGCAAATAGAAATAAGAATTCGGGGGAATGGATTGAGATGAACATTAAAGAACTTTTTTACAAGCCATTAGATCGTGCGATAAACGGGGTGGTCAAGGCAGACCAGAATGACAATACCACGGTATATCAGGAACTCGATGAATACGTGGTCACCAATGAGCTGGAAAAGCATTTTCGGGACTTTTTCCAGTCTTATGGTACAGACCTAAGCGATCCTTCGATTGCCAATCGTGTCGGCGTATGGATTTCAGGCTTCTTTGGTTCAGGTAAATCACACTTCCTGAAAACCTTATCGTATATTCTGGCCAATAAAGTGGCACGTGACGCGGAAGGTAACGAACGCAGTGCTGCAGAATTCTTTGATGAAAGCAAAATCCGTGATGCGTTTATCCGTGCGGATATTGGCAAGGCCGTTAGCCATCATGCCGATGTCATCCTATTTAACATCGACAGTAAAGCCAGTTCCAATGATGACGGCAATCCGATTCTGAATGTGTTTTTACGCGTGTTTAACGAGTATCAGGGTTTTAGTGCCGATCATCCACATATTGCACATATGGAACGTCACCTGAGCCAGAAAGGGGTGTATGAGCGCTTTAAACAGGCTTTTGAAGAATCTAGCGGCATGTCTTGGCTAGAAGAACGTGACGGCTATCAGTTCTATCAGGATGATGTCGAAACCGCAATTTCCCAAGCCCTCAACTTATCAGCAGAAGCGGCACACAAGTGGTTTGAGGATTCTGAGCAGACTTTTAGTGTTTCGGTCGAAAACTTCTGTCAGTGGGTGAAAGAATACCTGGACAGCAAAGGACCCCAGCAACGCATGTTGTTTCTGGTGGATGAAGTGGGGCAGTTTATTGGCAGCGATACCCGCTTGATGCTGACACTGCAAACCATTACTGAAAACCTGGGTACGATCTGTAAAGGCCGCGCTTGGATTATCGTCACCTCACAGGCAGACATCGATGCTGTTTTAGGTGAGATGTCTTCTTCCAAAGCCAATGACTTCTCCAAGATTGCTGGACGTTTTAAAACCCGTTTATCACTGTCCAGTTCCAATACCGATGAAGTCATCCAGAAACGTTTATTACGTAAAACCCCGGAAGCTGAAGCATTGCTCAGATCGGTGTTTGAGCAAAAGGGCGATATCTTAAAAAATCAGATTACCTTTGACCGTTCAGGCCCAACCCTCAAGAACTATGAGGGGCCAGACAGCTTTATTCATAACTATCCTTTTGCGCCGTACCACTTTCAGCTGGTACAAAAAGTATTTGAAGAAATCCGTAAAGTCGGTGCGACCGGTGCACACTTGGCCTATGGTGAACGGTCCATGCTGGATGCGTTCCAGATGGCCGCGAATGCGATTGCTACAGATGAAGTCGGTGCCCTGGTTCCTTTCCACCGCTTCTATACTTCAGTCGAAGGTTTCCTGGATACTGCAGTGAAGCGTACCATCGACCAGGCAGGGCAGAATAAGACCCTGGATGGTTTTGATGTGCAGATGCTGCGTACCCTGTTCATGATCCGCTATGTCGATATCATCAAAGGTACGCTGGATAACCTGGTGACTTTGTCGATTGAGAAAATTGATGAAGATAAGCTGGCATTGCGCAAGCGGATTGAAGAGAGCCTGCAGCGTCTGGAAAAAGAAAGCCTGATTACTAGGAATGGCGATGAGTTCCTGTTCCTGACTAATGAAGAGCGGGATATCACTCGAAAAATTAAAGCCACTGACTTAGCAGCTTCAGAAGAAAATAAAGAGTTAGCCAATCTGATCTTTAAAGATTTACTGCGCGATCAGAACAAATACCGCCATCAAGCCAACAAGATGGACTATCAGATTGGTCGTTTCCTAGATAGCCATAGCCTGGATGGGAAGTATGAGAGCGATTTGAAAGTTGAAATCATTTCTCCACTAGATACGGAATATAACCTCTACACTGAAGCTTACTGTATTGGTAAAAGTACTCAGGCCGAAGGGCAGATACTGTTTAAACTGGCAGACGATAAACAGTTCTTTAATGAACTGCGCACCTGGCTGAAAACCAATAAATTCATCCGCTTAAATGATGATGGCACTCAGTCCGATATTTCCCGTATTCTGGCAGACCGTGGTCGTGAGAACCAAGAACGTAAAAAACGCCTGCGTGTCCGGGTCGAAGAAATGTTGCTGGAGGCGGAAAGTTATGCCTTGGGTCAACATCTACAACTTTCATCTTCAAGTCCAATCACCAAGCTGGATGAGGCCTGTCGTTATCTGCTGGAAAATACTTATACCAAACTGAGCTATCTGCAGGTCTATCAGCAGGATGCCTGGCGTGAACTGAACGCCGTCTTGACTGTCGATGATATGGCGCAGCTCGGATTGTCTCTGGATGGCGGTCAGAGCAATCCCAAAGCCCTACAGGAAGTGGAGCAGTACATTGCACTACGGGCCACTGGTACAGAGCGTATTCTGGTCTCGGATGTGGTGGATCGTTTTGCCAAACGTCCTTATGGCTGGCCGGATGCCGAGATTTTACTGCTGGTGGGTCAGTTGGCGGCAATGGGGCGGATTTCACTGCAGTTAAATGGCGGCAGCTTACAGTTAAAAGATGCCTTTGAGCCTTTACAAAACAGCCGCCGTCGCCGTGATGTGTCGATCATTAAAAAACGCCAGACTGATGATCAGGTATTGAAACAGGCACGCCAACTGACCCAAGACCTATTCTCGGCCATGGGGCCAGCGACTGAGAAAGAGCTGTTTGAATTCTATACCCAACATTTTAACAACTGGTTAGCCAACTTTAAGTCGTACAAAAGCAAAACTGATGTCGGGCAGTTCCCGGGCAAGAAAGTGATTGAAAAGTCGATTCTGACTTTGGAGCGCTTGCTGGCTAATAGCGACAGCTTCGATTTCTTTAAGGCCGTGGTTGAGAACAAGGACGACTATCTGGATCTGGAAGAAGATTATCGTGATATTCATGAGTTCTTCACTAACCAGATGCCGAGCTGGCAGCAACTGCAACAGGCCTTACGTCATTTTGAGAAAAACAAACAGGCGCTGGGCAGTGATGAGGTGGCAAAAAAAGCCCTCTCCGAATTACATCGTATTTTCACCCTTGAATCGCCCTATGGCCTGTTAAATAAAGTGGCTGATTTGGTTCGCACAGTGGAAAGCATCAATGAGCAATTGCTGACTGAGAAGCGTAATCAGGCGATAGAACACATTGATGACAAGATCAAGCAGTTAGAAGCTGAGATTAAAAACAGTGGCATCGCTACCGCTGAGCTGAGTAACAAGCTATTACGCCCACTACAACTGCTTAAAACGGATATTGAAGTGGAAACTAGCCTGTCCACCATCTATATGCTGCAAACCCAAACCGCCGTGGAGCGTTTTGATGAAGTCTTGTATGAGTTGGAAAGCGAAGTTCGTACGGAAATCCAGCGTCAGACCAAAACGGCACAACTGGCTCAGAGCAAAGCAGAGAGTGTAACCAACACTGCAACCACCTCCAGCCCAGATACATCAACACCTGCTGCGAGTCCGGTACAGCCTGTGACAGCCGTAGTTCCACCGAAACCGGTGGTGGAAGTCGATGTCGCCAGCATTTACAGCAAAACCTCCAGCAGTGTCTATCTGGAAACAGAAGAATCAGTGGATCAGTTTGTAGACGCACTCAAAGCTGAATTGAAAAAAATTGTGAGTGATAAAAAGCGTGTGCGTATCCGCTAACAGGGCTTAGGGATATCGGCATCAGTCATTAATTAAAGGTTTAAAGATGAATACCAGTAATATTAAAAAATACGCACCGCAAGCACGTAACGATTTTATCGCAGCGATGCGCAAGCAGGCCGCCAAATATGGCATCACCGCAGACAGCATTTTACCGGCTGAACAGAAAGGCGACTTGCTGCTGATTGGCGATCAGGTTTTTCCGCTATCCGTCATGAAACCACGTGATAAGCTGATCAAACGCATTCAAACCAGCAGTTTTGAGCAGACGATTGATTATATCGCTTACAGTTGGTTTAACCGTCTCTGTGCGATTCGCTACATGGAATGCAAAGGCTTACTGGATCATGGTCGCCGTGTACTGAGTAGTGCCGATGGCAGTGCTGGGTTACCGCAGATTCTGGAAGAATGTCTGGATATTGACTTACCGGGTTTAGATGCCAGCCGTGTGGCTGAGTTAAAGCTGGATGGCAATAAAGACGAAGAGCTGTATCGTGAGCTGTTACTGGCTCAGTGTCATGCGTTGAATCAGGTGATGCCACTCCTGTTTGAACAGGTTTCTGATGAGTCTGAACTACTGTTACCGGATAATCTTACCAAAACCGATTCGTTGATCCGTGATTTAGTGAGCAGCATTCCGGAAGAAGACTGGTCGGATGTGCAAATTATTGGCTGGTTGTATCAATTCTATATTTCTGAAAAGAAAGATCAAGTGATTGGTAAAGTCGTCAAGAGTGAAGACATTCCTGCAGCGACACAGTTATTCACCCCAAACTGGATTGTAAAATACCTGGTACAGAACAGTGTCGGCCGTCTATGGATGATGGCACAGCCTGATAGTACGCTTGCCAGTGAATGGGAATACTATATTCAGCCAGCGGAACAGACCGATGAGGTCAATGCCCAGTTAAAACAACTGATTGATGTGCGCATCAGTGAAGATGGTGATACTTTAAATCCTGAAAGTATTACCGTACTGGATCCGGCCTGTGGTTCGGGGCATATTCTGGTGGAAGCTTATGACTGTTTGAAAGCGATTTATTTGGAACGTGGTTACCGTAGCCGTGATATTCCACGTTTGATTCTGGAAAATAACCTGTACGGCATTGATATTGATACCCGTGCGGCACAGCTCGCCAGTTTTGCGCTGTTGATGAAAGCGCGTGAGGATGACCGCCGTTTATTTAGTAATCCACCGAAGTTAAATATTATTGCGTTACAGGATAGTCAGCCAGAACGACTAGAAGCATTTTCTCAGGATTTAGCCAGTACTGGTATTGCCCAGACAGATTTAAAAGAGCTGCTGGAGCTATTTGAACATGCTTCTACCTTTGGTTCTTTGATTCAAATTCCTCAAGCATTCGCTAAGAAACTACCTGATTTAGAAAGCAAGCTGAATAAAGCATTAGAGTCAGGGGATATTTTTGCGCAGCAGTCGGCACAAGAATTATTACCTTTAGTCCAACAGGCTAAATTACTCGCTAAACAATATGATGCTGTGATTGCCAATCCGCCGTATATGGGCGGCAAGGGTATGAATACAGCCCTGAAAGATTTTGCTAAGAAGAAATTCCCTGACAGTAAGTCAGACTTATTCGCAATGTTTATTGAACGTGGGTTTGCTTGGTGTAAAGACAGTGGCTTTAATAGTATGGTCACTATGCAAAGCTGGATGTTCTTGTCGTCTTATGAAGCAATGCGTGAAAAGCTATTACAAGATCGTACGATTCAAACTATGGCACATTTAGGTGCACGAGCATTCCCTGAAATTTCAGGTGAAGTTGTACAAACGACTGCTTTTGTGATGCAAGGGCAACATTTTAATGGTTTTAAACCAGTATTTTTCAGGCTCGTAGATTTAGCACAAGATTCTAAAGAGGTTGCATTAAAAGATGGATTCTGCAGATTTGACAATAATATTCAGGATGATTTTAAAAATGTATCCGGTAGTCCAATAGCTTATTGGGTGAGTAATAATATTTATAGTTTTTTCAAAGAATCACCTAATATTTGTAAGTTTTCTGATCCACGACAAGGGATGGCTACTACGGACAATGCTACTTATCTTCGAAGTTGGCATGAAATTACTTTTGAGAAAATGGGTATTAATTGTAAAAGTGCTGTTTATGGCAATAAAGAAGGTCTCTACTGGTTCCCTTACAATAAGGGTGGAGAAGTGCGGAGATGGTATGGTAATCAGCATCATGTAGTTCGCTATGAAAATGATGGACAGGATCTGATTGATTTGGTTACAGATAAATATCCTAAGATTAGTGATCCTGAGTTTGTAATCAAAAATCGAAAATATTATTTCAATGAGTCAATAACTTGGACGGATTTAACTAGTACTATATTATCTGCACGTTATCAGCCACCTGGAGCCATATTTGATGTTTCTGGCCATTCTACGTTTATAAGTAATAAGAAAACTCAAAAAGTTATATTAGGATTTTTAAATTCTAAGCTTGGTCACGATCTCTCAAGAATGCTTAATGACTCATTCCATTTTCAAGTTGGTGACTATAAAAAACTACCATATCCAGAGAAAGTTGAAGAAAGCTTTAATGAGGATAATATTTCTGAATTAATAGAAATTGCAAAAATTGATTGGGACTCCTATGAAACATCATGGGACTTTACTCAAAACCCAATTATTCGTACTAACCAATCAACCTTAGAACAAGCCTTTAATACGTGGCAACAGCAAAATGCTGACGCCGTGGGTGAAATGAAACGGTTGGAAGAAGAAAATAATAAGCTATTTATTGATGCCTATGGCTTGCAGAATGAACTCACGCCAGATGTACCAGATGAGCAAATTACCCTTACCCGTGCCGACCGTGAAAAAGACAGTCAGCGTTTAGTGTCTTATGCACTGGGTTGTATGATGGGACGTTATAGCCTAGATGAACCCGGCTTGATCTATGCTCATACAGGCAATCAAGACTTTGATGCCAGCCGTTATAAAACATTCCCAGCCGATGCTGACGGCATTATTCCACTCACCGAAATGCACTGGTTCGAAGACGATGCCACCCATCGTCTTCGAGAGTTCCTAACTGCTGTTTGGGGTAAAGACACACTGGATACCAATATGCTGTGGCTGGCAGAAAGCTTGGACAAAAAAGCCAGTGAAACAGCTGAAGACACCATCCGCCGTTACCTCGCCAGCAAGTTCTATAAAGACCACATGCAGACCTATAAAAAGCGTCCAATTTACTGGTTATTCAGCAGTGGAAAACAGGGGGCTTTCCAGGCATTGGTGTACTTGCATCGTTATAACGAAAGTACCTTGGCGCGTATGCGTACTGAATACGTGATGCCACTGATTTCAAAAATGACAGCGATGGTTAACTCTTTGCAAAGTGAAATCGAAAACAGTGATTCTGCTGCTGAAATCAAACGTAAAGAAAAAGAACTACAAAACTTGCATAAGCAACAGGCTGAACTGAGTAGCTTTGAAGAAAAACTGCGTCACTTTGCCGATCAGCGTATTCACTTAGATCTGGATGATGGGGTGAAAGTGAACTATGGCAAGTTTGGCGACTTGTTGGCTGAAGTCAAAGCGATTACGGGGGAGAAATGATGAATGCTTTAAAAACATTAAGCAGTATTTTTGAGCATAGAATTATTCGAATTCCTGATTATCAACGCGGATATGCTTGGCAAGAACATCAACTGAATGACTTTTGGGAGGACTTAATTCATTTAAGTCCTGAACGCGTTCATTATACAGGTGTACTTACCTTAGAGCCCGTTGCAGATGAGTATTGGAAACGTTGGGAAAGTGATCTTTGGATTATTGATGGTAAAGGGTATAAGCCATTTTATATTGTAGATGGGCAACAACGCCTAACGACTTCAGTTATCTTAATTCAAGCCATACTAGAGTCAGTTCCAGAAGGCTCTGAATTAAACTTCCAGACTGTAGCTGAAATTCGACAGCAATATATCCTGCATATCGCACCAACTGGATTGCGTAAATCTTATCTTTTTGGATATGAAAAAGATAATCCAAGTGATGAATTTCTAAGAACAGGAGTGTTCTTAGAGAAATCCGCAACGAATAATGATGAGCAGACCTTCTATACCCGAAATCTTGCAAAAGCAAAGCAATTTTTTAAGGATAAATTAGAAACTTTACAGTTAGATGAGATTGCTGAAATTTATAAAAAATTGACGCAAAAGTTTAAGTTTAATCTTTATGAGATTGATGCAGAAATAGATGTATTTGTTACATTTGAAACGATGAACAATCGTGGTAAACCACTATCTAATCTAGAATTGTTAAAAAATAGGTTAATTTATCTATCCACACTTTTCCCAGAGCATAGTGGTAGGTCAGAATTACGAAATAATATTAATGCGACTTGGAAAACAATTTATGAGTATTTAGGTCGTAATCCAGATAAATTGCTGAGTGATGAGGAGTTTTTAAGAAATCACTGGGTAATGTACTTTAAATTTAGTCGACAAACTGGTGATGATTATCGAGACTATTTGTTGGATGAAAAATTTACTGTTCAAAATGTAACACATCCTAAAAATGACAATGATCAGTTAAGCGTAGGGGAAATCAATGATTATGTCATGAGCTTACAACAAGCTGTTAGGCCTTGGTTCTACATGCATAACCCATCTTATCCTTTAAAAGACTATAACGATGACAGCAATAAAAAGTTAGTCGATAGATTGGTTCGTCTTGGTTATAAATCATTTAAACCACTTATTCTGGCTGCATTTTGTCGTGGTAATAATTTCGATGAAACCAATACGCTACTTAAAGCGATAGAGCGATATATTTTCACAATTTTCACCTTAAGTCGCCGTAGAGGACATACCGGTGATTCGAACTTCCTGAGTAAATCGAAAGATTATCTTAATCATAAGATTACAACGGAAGGAATTGTGCATGACTTAAACAATTGGGTAGAACGTCATTTTTCAGCAAACAAATTTTTGGAATATATTGCTGAAAACTATGAGTTAGAAAAAGCAGGTTTCTATCGTTGGGATGGGGTTCGATACTTTTTATTCGAGTATGAACAAGCGCTGAAAGCTAAAGGAAAGCAATCTACAAGTAAATTAGATTGGAAAGAATTTACTTCGCGTATGAAGGATCATGTCACATTAGAGCATATCTACCCACAAACAGATACTGATCCATATTGGATGAATAAATTTGGCTATTTAGATAGCCAACAAAAAACATTATTGGTCCATTCACTAGGAAATTTGTTGCCTTTATCCCGTTCAAAAAACTCATCGTTGCAAAATGATGCATTTGAATTGAAAAAAAATAATGGACGCGGTGTGGGATATTACAACGGTTCTATATCTGAAAATGAAGTCAATATTCAAGATGATTGGGCACCGAAAGAAATTTACGAACGTGGTATTACTCTTTTAGAGTTTATGGAAAATCGTTGGAATATTATTTTAGGTGACGATGCATTTAAATCAAAATTGCTACATGTTGACCAAATTCCACTTGCTCCAGCAGTAGAGGATGTAGAGGTGGTTGCATGAACTTAAGTCAACTACAGCAAGGCCTGGAACAAGCCTTTTATACTGAACAGCACCGAATTGTCTTTTGGTACGATGCAGAGCATTCATTTACTGAAGAAATCAAAGCCCTAAAGCTAAATGATGTCCAGATTTTGAATATGGCAGAAGAGTCGAGTTTGGCGATCAAGCTTAAACTGGAACTTGAGGATCAGCAGGGTAAATACTTGCTGTATTTCCCCAGTGCTGAGCCTGAAACCGAAAAAGACTGGTTACTGGACATCAAGCTGTATTCACGCAGCTTCTATGCCGATCGTTTCTCGATTATTTTCAATGAGCTGGGTTTACAGCAGCAGAGTCTAAGAGAACATCTGGCCAAACGTGAAGAATTCCTTAAAGCCAAAGCCCGTCTGAGTACATTGAAACGCTATATCCAGTCTGATGCAGATGAACAGGATCTGGATATGGCCATGATTGCGGCTGTGGTCAAAGCTGACAGTGCCGAACTCATGCATATCGTTCTAGCACTAGCAGATGAAATGGTACAGCAGAACCTGGCTCTGGAAGTCAATCCGGAATCGTTTGCTGAACTGGAAAAATTCCAACTGGTGCCAGCTTTAGTCACCGCATTACAGGCGGAAATTGGTTATCCAGCATCGGTTGAAGAATTGAATGGGGAAGCACCATTCAAGCTCGGTACGTTCTTTATCCGTTTGATGACTACAGGTTTCTGTGAAAGCCTGGGCGATATACCGCTATGGGCTCAGGAACTGGTGATGTCATCCGTCAGCTCCCGTGCAACAGCCAGAGCCTTTTTGTCGCGCTGGAGAGACAGCTCCAAATACTACCCAACCTTCGATACACTCTCCCAGACCGTGGCTAATGCACTGCGGATCCAAGAAAAGGTCGGGGCTTTTGATCTTGAGCAGCTGCTCGATGTCATGACTTTTGAAGTGATTGAACAAAAGATCATTGTTGATTTGGCCAGTCATATCCCTGCAGCAGCCAAAGCTGAACTGGAACATTTCAGAACGATTATTTCTACCCGTCTGGATGGCTATTGGGCGTCCAAACATAAGGACGATGCAACCCGCCGTAAATACCGCACCGTCTATACAGCGTTGCAGGCAGCGATTGAGCTGTTCAGCCTGCGACTGCTGTTTGATGCCGGTTTCTATTTCGACTCTAGCGAAGCCTTGTATAAAGCCTACGAGCAGGAGTTGTATCGCTTTGATATGGCCTATCGCCACTACAGTGCTGCTTCTCAACGCGCTCATGTCGATATCCTGAAAAAACTCGATGAAGAAGTCGAAAATTGCTATTCCTACTGGTTTATTGACCACTTGGCACGAAACTGGGGCGAGCGTGTAGAAGCTGAGCAACGCTTGAATGTCTGGAAAGTGGCAGATATCCCAAATCAGCAGAACTTCTACGATACCCACGTCAGACCCTTACTCAATTCTGCAACGAAACGCCGTATTGTGGTAATTATCAGTGATGCTTTCCGTTATGAAGCTGCGGTAGAGTTGCGTGATCGTATCAATGAAAAGCGTTATTCTGAAGCGACCTTGTCTTCACAGCTGGGTGTTGTCCCAAGTTACACCACACTTGGCATGGCCTCGTTGTTGCCGCATCAGACTTTGGAATACAAAGAGGCCGCAGGGGATGATGTTTTAGTAGATGGGCAATCTAGCAAAGGGACTGCAGCACGATCCAAAATTCTGGCTGCCTATAATGGATTGGCAGTAACCGCTGAAATGGTAAAAGGCTGGTCGCGTGATGAAGGCCGTGAAGCGCTGAAAGACTATGAGTTGATTTACGTTTATCACAACGTGATTGATGCACGCGGCGACAGCGCCTCGACAGAATCAGAAACCTTTATGGCGGTGGAACATGCTATTGAAGAACTGACTGAACTCAGCCGTAAAATTTTAATGCACTTTAATATTTCCACCCTATTGATTACAGCCGACCATGGCTTCTTATTCCAGCAAAGTAAACTGGAATCTGCGGATCGTTCAAGCTTGACTGAAAAACCTACCAATACATTGAAGAGCAAAAAACGCTATGTGATTGGGCATGGTTTACCAGAGAGCAAGGAAGCCTGGAAAGGCTCAACCCAAGCTACGGCAGGCACATTATCTGCGACTGATTTCTGGATTCCAAAAGGGGCGAACCGTTTCCATTTTGTAGGAGGCTCACGTTTCGTGCATGGCGGCATCATGCCTCAGGAAATTGTGGTACCGGTACTGATGGTAAAACAGCTACGTGGTGAAAAGGCTGGACAGCGGACCAAGCGTAAAGTTGAGGTCATTTCTACCAAATCCACGCTGAAGATGGTCAATAACATCCAGAAGTTTGATTTGATGCAAACCGAAGCTGTCAGTGAGCTGGTCATGCCAGTGACTTTATCCATTGCCATTTATGATGGGGATCTTAAAGTTTCCAGTGAAGAAACTTTGACTTTTGATAGCACTACCGACTCTGTTGCGGAACGGGTAAAACAGGTCAGACTGTCATTGTCCGGTACTGATTTTGACCGTAAGAAAGATTACTTCTTGGTACTGAAGGACAAAGACCTAAATATCGAAGTGCAGCGCTATAAGGTCACCATTGATTTGGCATTTACCGATGACTTCTTCTAATAACGAATTAACGATAGAGCGTAGCCTACATGGAATCTGCTAACGATAAAGAACTGGATCAGCTGCTGAATGAACACTTTGCTGGGCGGGTGGTACGTAAGGATCTGACTAAACTGATCAAAGAAGGGGCTAACGTTCCTGTCTATGTACTCGAATACCTGCTAGGGATGTATTGTGCCTCGGATGATCCTGAGATCATTGAGCAGGGACTACGTAACGTAAAGACGGTGCTGGCAGAGAACTATGTACGACCTGATGAAGCTGAGAAGGTGAAATCCCTGGTTCGTGAACGTGGCAGTTATAAAGTCATTGATCGGGTGACCGTAAAGCTGAATGAGCGTAAGGACAAATACGAAGCATCATTTAGTAATCTGGGCATCAAAGATGCCGAAATCTCGGCAGGCATCGTCAAAGAGTATGAAAAATTACTTGTTGGTGGTATCTGGGTCATTGCTACGCTCAGTTATTATTTTGAAGAAGGGCAGACTAGTTCTCCATTTGGGGTGAGCTTACTCAAGCCGATTCAAATGCCGAATATGAATATGGATGAACTCTTCAGTGGCAGAGCAGCATTAAGCACTGATCAGTGGCGCGAGAGTTTAATCCGTTCCATCGGCATGGAACCGGCTTCGTTAAAAGAGGACGTGCAATGGCACCTATTAGCGCGTATGGTTCCGTTCGTTGAAAATAACTATAACGTCTGTGAACTGGGACCACGCGGTACCGGGAAAAGCCATATTTACAAAGAGTGTTCACCGAATAGTATTTTAGTCTCTGGTGGGCAAACGACTGTCGCCAACCTGTTCTATAACATGAGTAGCCGCCGTATTGGTCTGGTGGGCTTATGGGATGTGGTAGCTTTTGATGAAGTCGCCGGTATTTCCTTTAAGGACAAAGATGGTGTACAGATCATGAAAGATTACATGGCCTCAGGATCTTTTGCTCGTGGTCGTGAACAGATGGAAGCCTCAGCTTCGATGGTTTTTGTGGGTAATATTAACCAAAGTGTTGAATCTTTGGTGAAGACTAGCCACTTATTGGCTCCGTTTCCTGAAGCTATGATCGATTCAGCATTCTTTGATCGCTTTCATGCCTATATCCCAGGTTGGGAAATTCCAAAAATGCGCCCGGAATTCTTTACCAACCGTTATGGCCTGATTGTTGATTATCTGGCTGAATTCTTCCGGGAAATGCGCAAGCGCAGTTTTGCGGATGCCATTGAGAAGTACTTCAAGCTAGGGAATAACCTGAATCAGCGTGATGTGATCGCCGTTCGCAAGACGGTTTCTGGATTGATGAAGCTGCTTTACCCACACGGTCAGTTTAATAAAGAAGATGTACGGCAATGCCTGGAATATGCACTGCAGGTGCGCCGTCGGGTCAAAGAACAGCTGAAGAAAATTGGAGGGATGGAATTCTATGATGTGCATTTTAGCTATATCGACAATGACACTCTAGAAGAGCATTTTGTTTCGGTAAAAGAGCAGGGTGGAGGTGGACTTATTCCCGAAGGTCCTGCTAAACCAGGCTTCCTGTATACCATTGGCCTCAGTAATAAGGGCATGCCAGGCTTATACCGCTTAGAACTGCAAGTCACTAAAGGTTCAGGAAAATTGGCCACATCAGGCTTATGGAATTCAAGCAGTGCCAAGGAGCAGGTCAAGATCGCATTTGACTACTTCAAGGCCAATGCATCCCGGATCTCGGGGGGGAGTAAGGTGCTGGAACATGATTTCCACTTACATGTGGTTGAATTACAGAATACCGGGCCGCTCAGCCATCTTGCCTTGCCAAGTTTAGTGGCTTTCGCTTCAGGCCTGTTAGGACGATCGGTACAAAGTCAGATGGTGGTACTGGGTGATATGAGCTTGGGTGGTTCAGTGACACCGGTGGAAAGTATTGCCGAATGTCTGCAAGTTGCTTTTGATGCGGGTGCCAAGAAGGTTGCTTTACCCATGAGTAGTGCGGCAGATATCCCAACGATTCCTGTGGAACTGTTTACCAAGTTCCAGACCAGCTTTTATGCAGATCCGGTGGATGCGGTGTTTAAAGGGTTAGGGGTGGATTAATTTCATATCTGTCTGGAAGAGTTACAGTAGATTGTTTTAAATTCAGTTTCTCAAGTTTAAATACCATGTTGTAAAAGCATAATACTGCCTCTTTTAAAGAGCTAGTATTTTTAGGGGGGATTACCCTTCATTTTCTCTTGATCAGATATCTTGTACTTTGACAGGATTTTGTTGATCTAAATATTTTTGATACCAAACACGTAGTGTTTCAGGAGTACAGCCAATTTTAGGAGCAATTGCGGAAACTGCTGCCCAATTCGATGGATAATCTTTTTCGGATTCAATCAATAATTGAACCGCTCTTTCTCTGATTTCAGGGGTCAATTTTACTTTGCCATTTGTAAGGTAAAAGGGGTCAATTTTAGAATGCCGTTGACAATGTATCGCCTTTTGAGTTTGAAGCAATGTACAATGATAAGATTAACCCGTTAGGTCAGGTGGCCTAACTTAAATAAAAAGTCTCCGACAAACCCGGTACGGTTCACCCGTATTAATAACATCTGCACCCTTTAGTCCACCTGAGTCTTTTTTAATTGCTTTTGATGGAAGTCCTACTGCACGTATTTGTGTAGACAAAATTGCAAATAGTCCTTTATTAAAAACCCTGACAGCTCATGTGGTATATGTTGGTAAGCTAAATAGTGATATGACATCACAAGTCACTTGGGCAAAAGAGCTACTTGTAAATAATGGTTTTGATGTAATTGATAGCATGCTTGACGGTGATGTTGAGAAATCTATATTGGATTATCAAGAAAAAAACGTTATTGATATGATTGTGATTGGTGCATATGGTCATTCAAAGATACGCCAGTTTTTTATTGGTAGTACGACGACCAAATTGTTATCAAGCTCTATAAAACCTGTACTTTTATTGAGATAAGACCTAAGGCGTTAAGTAGATATTCTATCTATTTAACGCCTTGTATTTATCATTCAATAGAGCAAATAGAATTATGAAAATGGAATTATTTTAGCTTACCTAATATAGGTAACGTATTGAAAAGAGTCTATTTTAAAATCCTCTAATGAGATAGATAGCTCATTTTTCTAAATAATTTTTAGTATCAATTTCGTGTAGATAAGCAACGATTTCCTCCACTGTGGTTCTCGCTGTTCTAGAAACTCCAATTATCGTAGCTGAAGCCATCCCAGTCCATTCCCCATAGCCTACCAACCACAAGTTCGGCATCTTGACCGATCTTCCGTCCTTAACCTCTATCAGGTTGTCTGGCTCTATCACCCCCAGAGTCCTCAAGTGATCCAAAGAAGCTTTAAACCCTGTACACCAGATCACCGCATCGACTTGCTCTTTTGAGCCATCAGGCCAAATGATAGAGTCTGTGGTAAATGATTTAAAAGGTGGACGACTATGCAAAACCCCTCTCTGCCTTGCCTCCTTAACACTATCAATCATCACAATATCACCAAGCCCCCCAACAGGCTGATCAATGACTTTACCCTCTTGCTGTGCTTTTAAGCGTTCCGTCGCTCTTAAAAACAGTACACGACCGTCCACATCATCGGATAAAAATTGAGGTGGAGTTTTCGTGACCCAAATGGTTTCAGCAACTTGTGAAACCTCAGCGAGTATTTGAGCGCCTGAATTCCCACCACCCACAACGATGACTTTCTTACCTTTAAATGGGTCTGCATTCATGTAATGGGCTGAATGTAACTGTGTACCTTGAAAGTTTTCTTGTCCCGGATAATCAGGAATAAACGGCTGGCTCCATGTCCCGGTTGCACTAACCACGGCCTTGGCTCGCCAAAACTTTTCTCCAGCATATACGTCTAAATACTTTCCATTCGATTCCACACGATCGACATGTACTGGACGAACAATCGG
>NZ_AFIE01000049.1 GCF_000214135.1 Acinetobacter sp. P8-3-8 | reverse complement strand
TAGCAATAAAAATACCCCCAATCAAATTTGATTGGGGGTATTTTTTAGAGACTATTCTATAAATAACTATTCTATAAATAACTGTAGTTATTTAGTCTTCACCGTATAACAACTTGGTAAACTCACTGATAATGTTCCTGAAACGCGTTTTGCCAATTCAGTTTGGGCAGGTGTCACCTTGTCTTTATTGGCTTCTACACTGTTATAAATGGCTTGGTAAACTGCTTGTAAATTCAACCAAGTCGCTTGAGTCGTGGTATCACCATTCCAACTGGTAATATTGACACCACTAGAAAGATTTTGCTCATTAATCAATCTTTGAAGGTTTAAACGAATACCACCTGAAGCAATTGTTTTGTTTTCAAGATCAGTACCATCCGAAGGAGCAATAACAAGCGTTTCATTTAAACCAAGCAAAGCACCATCAATCTTACCAAAAACTGGATTGGCTAAAATCATACGTAATGTGATTGATTTTTCTACATTACCATTGATATAAGCAGTACCTGTCGTCCCTACACGATATTGTTGCACATCCGAATTGCTATAACGATACGTGGTTTTATCAAAATTCTCACCATCACAACGTGTTCCTGACAAATCCGTTGCAGAGGTCATATTGGTACGAATATCACCATTTTCATCAATCACGATACCTAAAGTCTGTGTTTTCGGCGTGATTTCTTGATTATCAAAAGCAAATGTTAAATTTACGTACAGTGGGAAATAATATTTTTCACCGGTTTTTACCGTATTTGGTGTGAGGAAAACTTTTTTATCTAAATAGTTGGCAGGATTGGTTTTATAAACATCAATACTTCCTGAAAGTTGATCACCATTTAAAGTTTGACGCCACTTTCCATAAACAGTGTTATCTGTAGGTGCCGTCGCTGTGCCCATCGCGCGCTTGTACATATATTCTGTACCCGCAATATTAGTATTATTGACTAAAGCACCTTGATAAATTTCTAATTTATCTGTGGCATTACTGTCTGATTTAAACTCTAACGGTTTGGCAATTTTACGTGAAAGTGGGCTAATCCAATCTTGCTGTGCTACCACATTCAACTTTTGTGGAAGCACTTGATTTAATAAATCAAATTTTAATAATGAATCTGAAAATGGGCTTCCCTCTACCTTTTGAGGAACACCGACCCACTGCATACCATAGCCCATTGAATAGCCTTGACGGTCTGTCACGAGGTACATATTGGCAATCGATTCATTTTTGGTATTTAAATCACTCTTACCTGTAAAACCTTGAATATCAACATTTGCACCACTAAAAATCAGGAAGTTTGTTGAGTAAATATTTACTAAAGATTGTTGAATTAGACGCTGTGCAGTTTCTTTAGCTGTATTTTCATCAATTGCAGCCACATTTAACCAAGGCTTTAATTTCTCAACATAGGTACCATCTAAAAAGTCCGCTGGACCGACATCTGTTGTTAAATTTTTCAGATTATTTTTAAGTGTTTGTCCCAACTCCATGGGTTGTACATCACCCGCTTGGTTGGCTTCTTGTTCTACAGCAACTGCTTGTAATACACGAACCAATCCGACCATGACTTTGAAAGTATCATCACTCATGGTCATGCTCGTCGGTGCTTTACCCGTCATCGCACTTGCAATATCAATTAAGCCAATTGCTGCGGGTTGTCCACGAACTTTTAATGGTCGAACTTTGGCAAGATCAACATCACCCAATGTGATTTTACGTACAGACTCAGTACCCTGAATAAAGAACTTAGCTTTATCGCCAATCAAACAACCACCTAAGGCCAAACCACCTTCTATTTTCGTTGTATAGTGATTTTGCGTATCCGTACTACAATCAAAGTTCAAACCTTCAACAGGATAATCGACATAAAAACCTAAACATTTTTCAGTCGAATCTGCATCACACCCATTGGTATAGGTTTTGATGCCTTGATATGGATTCTCATGAACCGTTGAACTTTCACCACCACAACCAATCAGTGCAAGGGTTAAACTTGTTAAAACAAAAGGGGCTAAAAATCTTTTTTTCATCATTACTTCCTTACTGAATAACACTCAGCTTAATTTGTCCATGATTTGTTAATTGTTTATTTTCAACATCTATTGCTGAGGATAAAGGGGTTAAAAACATATAAACTGCTTTTTCAGGCTTTCTCAATACGCCTTCCATCGCAGAAAATTGTAAATTGTTATCTTGCATATCTTCATTTTTAAAACCACTTACACCTTCCAAAACACAACCTTGTTGATCTAGAAACACCACTAAAGGCCAGTAATAAGAAGGAACTTTTGAAGAGGATGCATACGAGGTCAGTAAAACATTTTGCACTTGAGAATCTAATTCAACAACTTCATAGGCAAAATTCTCTTTAATCGGTGCTACAGGCCAAATTCCAACTTCTTGATTCTTTGTCGATAGTTTTTTCGCTTTTAAAACTTTCTTACCTGTAAAACAACTTTTCTCAAGATTTTGCACGACTTCATTTTGCGGTAAACGATAATAAGTCGAAGCTAATACAATTGCTTTTTTCTCTACAGGCTTTGAATCACCACGGATACGATCTAATAAACTCGCACTTAATCCTTTTTGACGTTCAATCGTTTCATAACGTCCATGTACAGCCCCAACTTCTGGCGTCATGTAAAATCGTTTTTTTCCCTCTAAGTTAAATTCTTGGTCTTCTAAATATTCATTATTGACGTACTTTTGACCATCAATCACAGTAAAAGGACTATTTTCAGTGTCTTTTTGTGGTTCTTGAGCTTGAGATGACTCTGAACTTTGCGCAGAAGATTCAGCAATAGTAACTGTTTGTTCTGCGCTTTTAGGTGGACGAATAACTGGTGCAGATGATGATTCTATGGTCGATTTTTGTTGTGTTTTTAACATCACAGCAGTATCTGCTTTTGACTCTTGCTTAGATGCTTTTTGAATGATTTTTTGTTCAGCAACGATTTGTTTTTGCTGTTGTACTTTCTGATGTTGTACAGGTTGGTGCTGACTCTTTTGTGCTGATACTGGCTCAGATTCATTTAGTTTGGACGTTGGAGCCTCTACATAAACTTTTGCATCTTGATTTGGATTATTTTTTAAAATAGGTGCTGACTTAATCTGTTGATTCGTAGATTCAATTTTTTGTGTCTTTTCAACCGTTAAATGATCTGTTTTTATTGACTTTGATTCGGAATGCTTAGGTGTTTCAGTTTGTGGTTGCTCTTTTTTAGGCAACTCTTTCTGAGATATTTCTTTCGGCTTTTCTATAGGTTTTTGTACAATCATTGGATGGCCATCAGGTCCAATGATTGTATAAAAATTTGCAGCATAAGGCGTTGTTATGGCTAGACTCATTCCTAAGGCTAGCCATAATGGTTTTAAAGCTTGTGTATTGCTCATTTTCAAACGCATTACCATCTCGTTCTATAGTTAATACCTAAAATAATCACATCTGTTTTAGTTTTTACATTTAAGCCTGCATATGGGTTAAGCAACAAATTATCCACACCTGTTTGGTTTGCTAAACTACTGGTATTTGCAGGAATATTATCCTTACTACGCAAGTAACCAGCTGACAAGTCAATGTCAGTATCTTCATCAAAACGATAAGTCAAACCTAAACCATATAATTGTGCATTGTTAATTGGCACCATGGTATTACGTTTATCATCTGGGATAGAGCTGGCACGAGGTTCATAACCTGCACGTAAAGTTAAACGATCATTGGCTGAATATTCCATCCCAATTCCCCAACTCCACGGCGACTTAAAGCCCAGTGGTAAAGCTAAAGACTGATCTGTTACGTTATTTGATAATAGTTTTGCAATTTTAAGTGCTGAAATTTGACGGTCAAATTCAAATTTGAATTTTTCCCATGCTTTAAAATCAGTCCAGCCAACGTCAAAATTGACCTGTAAATCAGGTAAAACCTTATACTTAATCCCTGCTTGGAAATGCGCAGGATATTCTAAATCCATTGCGATCAACCCAGATTCCGTTGGTGGAATATAGCCAGGAAAACCTAAAATCGCTGCTAAAATTTGCCCTGTCGCAGATGAGTTCAAACCTTTTATCAGTTCTCTCGGTGCATTAGCATTATCAATGAAGTACTTACCCTTCATACGCATTTTAGCTGAACTTTGATACACCATACCGAAACCGAATTCTTCTGTCGGTTCCCACATTAAACCCAAGTTATAGCTTGGACTTAAACTTTGCTCGAGAGATACTTCCATTTTCCCGAACTTGCCAAATGGGTTCATCCCTTCATCGGCATTACAAATACCAAATAACAATAGGTCTGTAATCGCATTCGAGTTATTACGGAACGGTGCACAAACGGACTCATCAATCATCCGTAATACACCAATCATTTCATTGGGAAATCTTAAATCAGTTTTTAACGCCATTGCGTTATAAGACATACCAACAGAAGCACCAAGCGATAGTTCATCATTGACTTGGTAAGCGATTGAAGGAGACAAATAAGTAATACGTTCAATCGCAATCTGTTGTCCCATAAAGTTACCGGGATTACCATCTTCTGCACCAAAACCTGCAACCATTGGTGCATAAGCAGCCGTTGCAAAGGTTAATTTGGAACCTGGTGGATTATAAGAAATCCCTGCTGTAGGTGCGACTACAGGCCAACCCGGGCCTAAATCAACAACTTTTTTTAGGATTGGAACATACAAACTCGCATATTCAACATCCCCATTGACTGAATCTTTATAATCTGTACAAAGGTTGGACGGATTATCTGCTGTATCATTACAAATCAAAGGGTCGTCAGAATATCCAAATACGTTATATCCAACAGGTGCAGAAAATTCACGCTGAACCCCAAAATCTGCAATGATTCCCTGTACATCTGTTTGTAAACCTTTCAGTTTAGTTAAACCAGCAGGGTTAAAATGAATTGCGCTAATACCAGGAGGATCAGCAGTTACTGCATTCCCCATGGTTAACGAACGAACATCTACAGATAGGTTTAAACCTAAATGTGCAAATGCTTGTGTTGAACACCCAGTCAAAAAGATCGCTGTAACTAATGGGCGCAAACGTATGTTTTTCATACATTACTCCCTTATTTAGCTTTCTTCTTACCAAAACCTAAAATATCAAGTGGGAATGATAAACCCAATGAAATATCAGGCGAGTCTTCTGTTAAACCAATCCCTAATGTTCCATTTACAATCGTTTCAGGATTTACACGAACACCGAGTGCAATTGAGAACATACCACTAGACTGATCCGCTGCATCATATGAGTCTGATTGACCTGCAACAGGTTTATACTTAAAGGACGTATTCATATTAAACGATTGTTGATATGACATTGTCATTGAAACATCGTAGTTGAATGAATAAGCAAAACCGAAAGAGAAGCCACCTGTCATACCAGGATCGAACTCATCTAAAATACGTCCACCAGCTTGGTTTCCACCTTCCCCTTCTGCATTCCCACCACCACGTACTTGATTCAGTCCAGTTTCTTTAAAACCATAGTTCGCAGAAACCGAAGCAAACAGTACCACTGGATCGATATATTTACGTGTACTTGCACCTACACCAACAGAATAATAGCCCTTACCTGTTGATAAATCTGTATTTGGATTGATTTCATACGGGCTATCACCAGTCTTGGTTGACAAACTACCGAATAAAATTAAAGGTAAACGACCTGCTTTCAGCGGGAATGGTTCCCAACGAGCGCCTAGGTTAATGTCACCCAGTCCAGCTGTTGTTGCATCTTTTAAATTATCAGATTTTGCAACAAACGGAATTGAGGCGGTAAAGGTTAAATTATCAAGTATGCCGTATTGGGCAGTAAAGGTATTGGTAATGGTGTGATTGGCATCTTCATCAACACGTAATTGATAAAGCTGACCTTCATTCATGCCAGCATTGATTTGACTGTCACGATAATAAGAATAATCTAGGTCATAAAACGTCGAGAACTCACCTTTTTTAATTAACGAGTATTGACGTTCATTTGAAGTAAAAACTTCTTGAAGGTTTGTTTCTTGAGTCGCATCACCCTCTTTCTTTTGCAACGCTTCAGCAGCTTGAGTACCCGGTTTTGGGACTAAAGACTTTGTTTCATCTTTATTGATTGTTACTGCTGGGCTAGATGAAGCCACTGGCGCACCACTTGCCGTATCAGCCTGCTCTGAACTTGAAGCACTTGGTGTTGCATCTGCTGATCCAGCTTGTTCCGGCTGAGCTGCCTCTGTAGCTGTTTCCGCTACTTCTGCACTAGCATCAGTTACCTCTTCAGCAGCGTACAAACTCCCCATGACAAATTGAATGCTAATTGCAAGTAAAGTTCTTTTCATCCATTCATTATTCATTTTATTCCTACCCAAGATTCAATTCCGTTATTTAATTTTTTAATCCATTTTCTACTTACGTTTATAATAGAGTCGCATATAGGTTGTAATTGGCTGATTATATGTTGGAGAGTTAACATCTCGGTCAATGACCTTACGCATTGTTGATGCTTTATCTGCAATTCGGTTCATATAATCGGGAGTTGAATACTGTGCATCGACCAGTGCATAACGGTTTATCGTTGCATCATCGACATGACGCATATCTGCATCTTGCAAAGCAAGCATATTGCGTTGCTGATCTTTAGCGACATTGACAATAAATAAAGTATTATTTTCCCAAATTTGTTTGAATCGTTCTTGGTCGAAACTAATATTTCCTAAAGCTGGGTCAGCGACATAGACTCGACCATCTTTATAGGCTTTGAAAACCACAAAATGTTTAAAGCCTGCATAAGAAATAGGAACAATCACAGGCTGATTTTGATTAATTAAATCAGTAAACTCACCTTTAAAACCGCCACTTTCATAACCGATTGCAGCAACGAAGCGCTTCATGTCTAAAAGTGAAAAACTTCTTCGTTCAATAATACGGTTGTATTCCCCAAAACGGAGTAAGCCTTCCATGGTTTGCTGTTCAGTGAGATTGGTTCCCACATAACCATTGAGCAGTGTAGTAAGTGCCGCAGAACCACAGCTGTAGTCATAAGCCTGACGGACAATGCCACGGAACTGATTTTCTAAGGCAGGCTTAATCGTGACCACTTCACGGTGATTACGCGCAAATGATTTATCTCTGGAATCCGCAAGCTCAGTATAGTAAACAGCATCTTTTGGCTTGGGTTTCACATCTAAGGCGTGGCTGGCAAAATAATAGATTAATGCCGAACCTAAAGTAATTTCTAACATAATTCTAACTATCAAGTAGCGGCAGTGTTTTGCCTATAGTGTTAATTTTATTTTTAGAGTGAACACTCTACATCCCTGTGACTAGAAGATAACGCTTTTTGAAAAAAAAACAGTATTTTTTTGAACTTTTGTCGCATTTCATAAGTTTTTTTTGTAAAAAAAAGCGCGTATAAAACGCGCTTTTTTTCTATATAGATTAGTGACCAGAAATCGTGATCACAGCACCAGGTGTTGTACCAGCAGCACCATTAAATACTTTCATACCAGAGATTGCAACATCACCAATCGATGCACTACCAGCTCCAGTACCATTAAATGGCGTAGCTCCAGTTGCAGGAGGAGTACCACCACCTAATACGATCTTAGTAATGTAAATGTCAGTACCTGCTGCATTTTTCATTGCGGTAATAGCAAGACCTTTTTGAGTAACAGCAACATCAGCATCTAATGCTAAATCGCCAGTTGCACTACCAGTATCACTTAACTTGATACTACCTAAAGTAATATAACCACCACCAGCAGTAGAAGCATCCTTAAGCGCTAAGTCTTTAATCTCAAGACCACCAACCATAGAGCCAGCTAACTTAATCATTGCACCTTGAGGCGTATTACCCAATTGTACAACTGCATTCATTTTACCTGTTTTTAGGCTTAAACCACCTAAAATTTCAGCAGAACTTGTACCAGCAACATAAGCACCTGCACTACCAGTCGCATTATTTACTTCAATTTTACCCAAAGAAATATCTAAACCAGATACAGCTGCAGCTACGTTTAGGAAAGGTTTCGTGCCACCAGCACCCGCATCTGTATCAATAGTTACATCTGCTAAATTACCAGTTGCCAACATACGAGCTGTATCTAAAGTTCCATCAGCCTTATGTGGACCTGCTAAAACAACATTATTTAAAGTGATCGCACCTGCTGCTGCTGTTCCACCAAAACCTGGAGCTCCAGCCGCACCTGCTGCTGCTAAACCATCACCATCAAATACGTGAACTTTTGCAATATCGATTTTTGAAATACCGATACCAATAGAGATACCGTCTTGACCAGTTGTCGCGCTTAGTGCAGCATCATCCATTGCTTGCATAGCCATTGCGTTTGAACTGATAGCCACTGCAGAAACTAAAGCTAGTTTAGTGAATAATTTCATAATATGTACTCTCCCAAGAGCATTTTTTTTCATTTTTAACCACTCTCCGCAGTTCCATGTTGTTTTTGTTTTTTTACAACAGAAACTTCAATCCTTGAGTAGTCCGTTTTGCCCTTTTAAATTAACTGCATGTTAATTTTTGTTCAACTGCTGTTTATCAAAAACGATAACTAACCGATAAACGGTAAACACTTTTTAAAGCTTCATTTTCAGGTAAAATAGCCTGCATTATTGTGCATTTTATTGAGTTCAAACTCCCTATGTTTCGGAAGCCATTAGATTTTTCCTCAAAAAGCATTTCAGATACATTGCAGAAGTTTAAACTGTTATTTGGCTGTACTTATTTAAAAAACTCAGGTGAATTATTGGTTGCGTTTTTACCTGAAAGTTATTGTATTGCAACAAAAGACCAACTTAACTTTTATCAAAGAAACACGCTTTTAAACTATCAAATCAATCAAAATATTAAACATTTCAATGAATTTATTCAGTTTTCCACACCACCATTCAAGTCTACACATTCTCATGGCTTTCAAGGCGGTTATATCGGGTTCATTGATTATAATTTTGCGAGTCAACAAAACATTGATGCTCAATTCAAAAATCAACCAAATCTATTTATTGGTAAATATAAGACATTTATAAAATTCGAACAAAATCAATGGTTTTTTTACAGCACTGAATCTTGTGCAGAAGAATTATTTCAATATATTCAAGACTTACTTTTAACAGAAAAAAATAATCCTCAAAATTTTCAACTGCTCACACCTTGCCTTCCCACATGGTCTAAATCTGAATATTCTCAAGCATTTAGTAAAATTCAAAATTACATCAAAGCAGGCGATTGTTATCAAATCAATTTAACTCAGGAATTTACAGCTCAAACAAGTGGTGACTTACTCGATACTGCTGAGCAATTTTGGCAACTCACCGATGCGCCCTACTCAGGCTATTTAAAAATTGATGATTTTGAATTATTAAGTTGTTCACCTGAGTTATTTATTGATTTTGAAGCCAATCGAAAAATTACCACCAAACCAATTAAAGGCACGATGCCTCGTTATGAAGACCCTACTCAAGATGAGCAATCTAAACAAACCCTGATTCATTCTCAAAAAGATCAGGCTGAGAATGTCATGATTGTGGATTTATTGCGCAATGATTTAAGTGTTTATGCGGAAGTAGGTTCTGTTCAAACACCAAAACTTTTTAATATTGAATCATTTAATCAAGTTCATCATATGGTCAGTGAAGTGACTGCTACTTTAAAAGAAAACGTCAATCCTTTTGAAATGTTGCTTTCAGCCCTTCCCGGTGGTTCGATTACAGGCGCACCCAAAATTCGTGCCATGCAAATTATTGAAGAGTTAGAACGTGCTCCACGAGGCGCATACTGTGGATCTATGGGATATTTTAATCTTGATGGCACAGGTTCTTGGAACATTTTGATTCGTTCTATTCAAAAATATCAAAATGAAGTGTCTTTATGGGCAGGTGGCGGGATTACCATCGCATCTGATTGTGATGCAGAGTATCAAGAATGTTTTGATAAAGTCTCTGCAATGTTGGATTTACTCAACACTTGGTACAATCCTATTGAGCAAAAAAAGCGAATCATAAGATTCGCTTTTTTAATGTTTTTTAGCTACAAATGGCTTTTATTGAAATTATTCAATCATGCCAAAATATCATTTTTCAAAGTATCCACTAAGCGTTGATTTTGCTCATCTGTACCAATGGTAATACGTAAAAATTGATTGATACGTGGCTTATTGAAATAGCGCACAATAATGCCTTTTTCACGCAATTGTTTTGCTAGTTCGCCTGCATCTTTTGATGCTAAAGAAGCAAAAATAAAATTCGCTTTTGATGGCAATACTCTAAAACCAAGCGCCTCTAAATCCACTACCAATTTATCTCGACTTTCAATGACTTTTTGACATTGTGCTTCGAAATATTGTTGATCTTCAAATGATGCAACAGCAGCAGCAATTGCAAAACGATCAATTGGATAGGAATTAAAGCTATTCTTCACCGCTTCTAAAGCGGCAATTAAATGGGGTTGTGCTATTGCAAAACCAACACGTAATCCTGCTAATGAACGTGATTTAGATGTGGTTTGACACACTACTAAATTATCGTATTTTTCAACCAAACTCACCGCTGATTCTGCACCAAAATCGACATAGGCTTCATCAATAACAACCACTGAATTAGGATTGGCTTGTAAAACCTCCTCAATCGTGGTTAGTCCTAATGCAATACTGGTTGGCGCATTCGGATTGGTGATAATAATGCCACCATTCGGTTGCTTATAATCATCTACATCAATTTCAAAATCATCATTCAACGGTAAAATTTTAGTTTGCGTACTGATTTCGAAAAATTGACTATAAACGGGATAAAAACTATAGGTAATATCTGGATAAAGAATCGGTTTATCTTGCACAAAAAATGCTTTAAAAATATGTGCTAAGACTTCATCCGAACCATTTCCAACAAAAACATGACTAACATCAACATGCTGTTGTTTTGCAATCGCTTGTTTCAATGCTGTTGCATCAGGATCAGGATAAAGACGCAAAGCATCTGCTGAATTGACTAATACAGTCTGAACTGCAGCCACCACTTTAGGTGAAGGTGGATATGGATTTTCATTGGTATTTAATTTTAATAAATTCTGAATTTTAGGCTGTTCACCCGGTACGTATGGCTCTAACTCACGTACAGAGGGACTCCAAAAACGCATTTGTTCGGTAGTAATATTTGGCATTTTAATTTCTCAATATTCCCTCTCCTTTTAGGAGAGGGTTAGGGAGAGGTCTTTTATATCTCCTCTCCTAGCCTCTCTAAAGAAGAGGAGTCTCCATCTCTTAAATGATCAAATCGAACATCAATTCTCATCACTATAATTTC
Organism: Acinetobacter sp. P8-3-8; assembly: GCF_000214135.1. Lineage (GTDB taxonomy): Bacteria > Pseudomonadota > Gammaproteobacteria > Pseudomonadales > Moraxellaceae > Acinetobacter. The sequence goes on along the minus strand of NZ_AFIE01000049.1, from coordinate 10,939 downwards.
CTCTCCCTGAAGGAGAGGAACATTCATTTCTAAATGAATGAGGGGTTCAACTTATTTATAACGATATCTTGCTGATCTTGCATGCGCATCTAAATCCTCTTGCTGAGCAAGAATATCTGCCGTTTTCGCAAGTGGTTTCACACCTTGTTCAGAACACATAATCAGACTTGAACGCTTTTGGAAATCGTATACGCCCAATGGAGATGAAAAACGTGCTGTGCCGGACGTTGGTAAGACGTGGTTTGGCCCTGCACAATAATCACCAATGGCTTCAGGTGTATAACGTCCCATGAAAATTGCACCAGCATGGCGAATGCTTTCTGACATTGCTTCAGCTTCATCCAAACACAACTCTAAATGTTCAGGTGCGACTTGATTAATCAAATCAATGGCTTCTTGACGATCTTTGACCAAGACCAATGCACCACGATTCGCTATGGAAGTTCGTGCAATTTCAGCTTTAGGCAAAGCAGCCAAATGTGCTTCTATGGCTTGTTCAACCTCATTTAAAAGTTGCTCATCAGGTGTAATGAAAATAGCTTGTGCAACCGTGTCATGTTCAGCTTGAGACAATACATCCATTGCTAACCATTGCGCATTATTTTGACCTTCTGCATAGACTAAAATTTCAGATGGCCCTGCAATCATATCAATACCGACTTGACCAAATACTGCACGTTTTGCAGCTGCGACAAAACGATTCCCCGGTCCAGTGATTTTATCCACTTGGGGAATGGTTTCCGTACCATAAGCCAATGCTGCAACAGCTTGCGCACCACCAATGGTAAACACACGATTAACACCTGCCAAATATGCAGCCGCCAATACCAATGGATTTAATTCACCATTCGGTGCAGGTACAACCATAATAATTTCTTGTACACCCGCAACATGTGCAGGGACAGCATTCATTAACACAGAAGATGGATAAGACGCCAAACCGCCCGGAACATAAATACCAACACGATCTAAGGGTGTTACTTTCTGCCCCAGTGTATTTCCCAACTCATCTATATACGTCCAGCCCTCTTGTTTTTGAGCTTGGTGAAAAGTACGAATACGATGTGCAGCCATTTCTAAAGCGTCACGTACTTCTGCCGTCAAACCTTCAAATGCTGCTTTAAGTTGCTCTTGTGACAGTTCTAAATCTGAAAATTGATGCGCTGGATGTCGATCGAACTGTTGAGTGAGTTTAAGTACATGTGCATCACCATGTTGGCGTACATCTGCAATAATTTGGTCTACTGTTTTTAAAAGCTCAGGATCACTCACTGTTTCAAAAGCTAACAAGTCAGCAAAGACTTGCTTAAAGTTCTGCTCTTGAGTCGATAAACGTCGCATCAATTTACCCACAAGGTTGTTTAGGAAAGATTTAGTTTACCTTGTTTTGCCTATCTTGTGGGTAAGATAACATCGTCAATTCTATTTAGTTTTATAGGAAAATACTTTCATCAACTGATGCTCAAGATGATAATTTCACTGAATGCTATTGCGAAAATAATGTTATATATCCATTTAAAGATCAAAAAACATCATCGGGTTTCATATGCAAATAAAGGAAATTGCGCAGACATTTTCATTGGGTCAGTTGAGTTCTGTTTTTCAATATTTCGCTGAAGATATTGAATGGCATATTATTGGAGAACAACATATAAAGGGAATAGAAAATATAGTAAAGCACTGTAATTCAATACAATCTTATTTTAATAAAACACCGCATAAGTTCACGATTCATGCACAACATCAATCTTTAAATACAGTGATTATTCAAGGGTCTGCTGAATTTTATCATTCAAATAAGAATACGATTATTCAAGCCTGTGATCTTTATACTTTTGATCACTCAAACAAACTCATATTGATCGAATCCTATTGCATAACGAGTTAAATATTTTAATTCATGGATAAAAAAACCGCCCAAATATGGACGGTTTTTTATTTACAAAAATAGATTCAATACATGAATTTACTTTTGACGCTCTGCAACTGCTTTTTCAAGCTGTTCAAGAATTGGATTTAATAAAGCTTGTTTACGTTTAAAACTGGCTTTATTCACAATCAAGCGTGAAGACACTTTGCAAATTTCTTCTAATGGCTCCAAACCATTGGCACGCAAAGTATTGCCTGTATCTACCACATCGACAATGTAATCACCTAAACCAACCAATGGTGCAAGCTCCATTGATCCATAAAGTTTAATCACATCCACCTGCTCGCCTAGGCTTGCATAATATTGACGGGTTAAATTTACATACTTGGTTGCAATTTTTAAGCGCCCTTTTGGACGTACCATGCCAACTTTGCCTGCTGTCATTAATCTACAGTTAGCAATTTTCAAATCCAATGGTTCATAGACATTTTGTGCGCCATGTTCCATAAGTACATCTTTACCTGCAACACCGATATCCGCTGCACCATTTTCCACATAGGTTGGTACATCAGAAGCACGTAAAATTAGAATACGTACGTGTTTATGTGTTGTTGGGAAAATCAACTTACGAGATTTGTCTGGATCTTCCAATAAGTTAATTCCAGCAGTCTCAAGTAAAGGTAAAGTTTCCTTTAAAATGCGTCCTTTACTCAATGCTAAAGTTAAACCATGATCAAAATTGCCCATTACGTCAAAGTTTGGATCATCGTTTCTCATATCGCTCATTAACTTGTCTCGCTCACTCGCTTAATTTGGGCGCCAATACTTTGTAATTTCGCCTCAATATCTTCATAACCACGATCAATATGATAAATACGATCTACGATCGTTTCGCCTTCCGCAGCCAAAGCAGCCAACACCAAGGAGAATGAAGCACGTAAGTCAGTCGCCATCACAGGTGCAGCAGAAAGTTTTTCTACGCCTGTCACAACTGCATCATTACCTTCAACCTGAATATTTGCACCCATACGTGCCAACTCAGGAACATGCATAAAGCGATTTTCAAAAATCGTTTCAGAAATTGTAGCGAAACCACGACCAATTGCATTGACTGCCATGATCTGTGCTTGCATATCTGTTGGAAAATCAGGATGTGGCAAAGTTTGGAAGCTCACCGCTTTTGGACGTTTACCCATCATATCCAGTTCGATCCAGTCGTCACCACGAGTGACTTCCGCACCCATTTCTTCGAATTTATCGAGTACTGATTCTAATAAATTTGGATCGGTATGCGTGGTTTTAACTCGCCCACCAGTAATTGCAGCAGCAGCCAAATATGAACCTGTTTCAATACGATCTGCAACAACCGCATATTCACAGCCATGTAAGCTTTCAACACCAGTTACAACCAAAGTATCTGTGTCTAAACCTTCAATTTTTGCACCCATTTTAATCAACATTTGCGCAAGATCTGTAATTTCAGGTTCACGTGCAGCATTACGGATTGTAGTCACACCATCCGCTAAAACAGCAGCAGTTAAAATATTTTCTGTTCCACCGACAGTGACCATGTCAAAAATGACTTCGCCACCTTTTAAGCGACCATCTACTTTCGCATGAACATAACCTGCTTCAACTTCAATTTGTGCACCTAAAGCTTCAAGTGCTTTTAAATGTTGATCTACAGGGCGAGAACCAATTGCACATCCACCAGGGAGTGAAACTTTAGCACTACCATAGCGCGCCAACAAAGGCCCAAGCACCAAAATTGATGCACGCATGGTTTTAACCAATTCATAAGGTGCAAATTGATTATCTAGAGTCGAGGTATCAGCAACAACTGTATCCCCTTGATAACTCATCGTTACCCCTAAACCACCAATCAATTTAACCAAAGTATTCACATCTTTAAGATTTGGAACATTGGTTAAGGTAATTGGTGTATCTGCAAGAATCATGGCAGCCAATAAAGGTAAAGCAGCATTTTTCGCACCTGAGATACGAACTTCACCTTCTAATTTTACGCCGCCTTGAATTAAGAATTTATCCATTAACGCTTAAGCTCCAAACATACTGGCTTTGCGCCATTCTTCTTTAGTCATTGCACGAATAGTCACAGCATGAACTGCGCCACTTGCGATATAGGAATTAAGCGGTTGATACACTGTTTGCTGACGAGCAACGGGACGCTTACCCTCAAATTGATCGTCTACAATACGGAGGTCAAATTTACCTGCTTGTCCACTGACAGCAACTTCAGCATCAGGAAAAGCTGCTTTTAAGATTTCAGTGAGCTGTTCACTATTCATTGCATCGACCTCTTTATAGGACTGACAGTGTAAAAACCGAGTATTTTACTATAACTCGCCAAAATAATTCATTATCTCGTACAAAATTATCAATAAAAAAAAGAGGTATTTGCAACCTCTTTTTACCGTTCAATTTTTTCTATTCTACACAGATACCAACAAAGGTTGATAATTTAACTGCATTTTACGATGTCGCTCTAACTGCCTTTTTAATTTATCGGTGAGTTTTGCAATCGCATTATACATATCATCAGCAGATGCTTGAGCAAACAGCTCGATCCCCGGTAATCGAACAATCGCTTCTGCGATATGGTTTGCGCTCCCCTTTTTTGATCTTTTATCTAATTGATGATCTTTACTTAGCTTCACCTGCATACTATTGACCTGATCTATATGCTTGGTCATCTGTGTAAATTTATCTCGAATGCTTTCTTCTATTGCAGGTGTAATACTTAAATGATGTCCACGAATTGTAATTTGCATAGTTCCATCCCTCTCCTTCGTAATGAAGATATGATCGTCATAATCAAAATGATCTGATGCCAGAATTCACCTAGGGAAATACTGTACCTTACATCATGCAATCATTTTAACTACTCCAAAAAACTAACAAGCGATTCATTATTTTGTCATAATGAACATTTAGAATTGCCACACTTTAAAAATTAGATCAAGACTTTTCGGTCTGAAGATGAAGGAATATGTAACGATTCACGATATTTCGCCACCGTTCGTCGAGCCACTTCGATACCATCATCTTTCAATAAATTTGCAATAACATTATCTGACAATGGCTTACGTGGATTTTCATCTGAAATCAGCTTTTTAATTTTAGCTCGAATTGCAGTTGAAGATGCCTCCCCACCCGCTGTCGTTCCCACATGACTTGAAAAGAAATATTTCAATTCAAACAAACCGCGTGGCGTAAGTAAAAATTTATTGGTCGTCACACGAGAAACAGTGGACTCGTGCAATTCTACTTCCTCTGCAACATCACGTAACACCAAAGGCTTCATTCCTTCAGCACCTATTTCTAAAAATTCTCGTTGATGTTGCACAATACAGGTAGCAACTTTTAATAAAGTCTTATGTCGTTCATCCACACTTTTAATAAAGTTTTTGGCTTCCAACATTTGATTGCGCAAATATTGATTATCGTCACTTTGATCTGCCCGTTTAATCATTCCAGAATAAAAAGAATTAATTCTGAGTTTAGGCAAAATATCTGGATTCAGTTGCACATGCCAATGTTCACTTTTCTTAGAAACAACCACATCAGGGATTTGATAATCTGATTCTTTTTGTTCGAATTCTGCACCTGGATAAGGTTTTAAAGTCTTGAGCAAATCTACAGCAGATTTCAATTGCTCTGCATCTAACCCTGTTTGTTTAATGAGTTTATTTAAATCATTACTGACCAATAGCTCATAATGTTTTAACAACATTAAAGCTTCTTTTTTAAATAAGGTTTGATTAGGCAAAGCATCTATTTGTATAAATAAACATTCTGCTAAATTCCGAGATCCAATTCCAATCGGTTCAAGCCGTTGAATATGTTTTAAAACAACCAAAACCTCATCAGTTTCAACCTCGATTTCATAATCCATTTGTTGTAATAAATGTTGAACCGAACTGACAATTTCCTCTACATCTGCATCTAAAAAGCCTTTTTCATCTAAAGCATCAACAATGCAATATGCAATTAATTTATCGACTGGCGAAAAATGTAATAGATTCACTTGTCCTAGCATATGTTCTTTCAGTGAAGCATCTGCATGACGATTATCTTCACGATCATCAAATTCTGGACGCTCCATCGCAGTCGATTGATGTGTATAAATATCATCCCAATCTGTATCTACGGGTAACTCATCTGGTAAATGATCTGCATTTAAAGATTCTGAAAGTTCATATTCTTGTTGTTCTTTTTTGATCTCATCTAAACTTTCAATATTGTCATGATTTTCATCCTCTACTTTCTCAAGTAATGGATTACTGTCTAGCTGTATTTGAATTTCTTGTTCAAGCTCTAAACTCGATAATTGGAGCAATCGAATGGCCTGTTGCAATTGCGGCGTGAGCGACAACGAGTTTGCAACCTTTAATCCAACCGATAACTTCATAGAAATGCGCCCCACACTGTTTTAACACGTACCAAACACAAGCAAGCAAAATTCATGCCTATTTGTATTTTATAGCATACTGCACGATATGCGCCTAGTGATAAAAAAGAATGAATTAGCAAAAAAATATTTATTATTGATCAACTAAAATTAATCTGAGCCTGTGTATTGATTTTATTAAAAATAATTTCAGTATATTGAAATTCTATATTGTCAATTTAATCATCAAATCAATAAATACTGTTTAAAAATGCATAAGCTAAAATAAATACCTTACCCCCTATTTATTTCATTTTTTTTAAATACAATACCAAACCTATCGTGATGGATATCACATTATATTTTGATCAATATTTACTATTTATTATGTTTTATCCTTTACTTATTCAAAGGGTAGGTATAAAAATAAATAGAGATGCGGTGTTTGACGGATCATGTATCGTAAAAAATACATAACACCCAAAATGTAACAATTCGAACCTAAAGCTAGATTGCTTAAAAGATAAAAGCAAATGGAGACTTCAAAAATGAAGAAATTATCGACAAAGGTACTAACTACAACACTTGGCGTACTTATGGCGAGTGGCGCTTTTTCACAAGTTCAAGCAGCAGATACTCTTGCAAAAATTAAGCAATCAGGGAAAGTGATTATTGGTTATCGTGAATCTTCAGATCCGATTTCTTATGTCGTTGGCGGAAAACCGATGGGTTATGCAGTAGACATTTGTAACAATTTTGCAAATGAGCTCAAAAAAACCTTAAAAATGCCAAATCTCAAAGTTGAATATAAAGCCGTTACTTCTTCTACGCGTATTCCTGAAATTTTAGCAGGAAATATTGATATGGAGTGCGGTACAACCACAAACTCTGTACAACGCCAACAGCAAGTTAGTTTTTCTACAAACTACTATGCAACCGAAGTTCGTATGGCTGTAAAAGCAAACTCACCAATCAAATCAATTGCAGATCTCAATGGTAAAGCTGTTGTAACCACGCAAGGTACAACTTCTGACAAATACATCAAAATGGGTGAAAAAGGTGAGAAAGTAAATGTGAATAACGTTTACGGTAAAGATCACTCTGACTCATTTGCAATGGTGGCTTCAGGTCGTGCTGCTGCATTCGTAATGGATGACAACATTCTTGCAGGTTTGATTGCAAAATCATCAAATCCTAAAGACTTCAAAATTGTAGGCCCTGTTCTTTCTTCAGAACCTTATGGCATTATGCTTCCTAAAGGTGATGCAGCATATAAAGCAATTGCTGACCGTGTTGTAACAGGCATGTGGAAAAATGGCCAAATGACTGCTTTATACAAAAAATGGTTCTTGTCTCCAATTCCACCTAAAAATGTCAACATGAATATGCCAATGAGCTCATCTTATAAAGCACTAATGGCTAAACCTACTGACGCTGGTATCAACTAAGTTACCTCTATTAGAAAATAGTGTATAGATCAAAATGTGTCTCATGTTTTGATCTATAATTTTTTAAAAATTAAAATTGCAAGGAGCACGCATGTCAGTAGGCTCACTTAACTGGACAGCATATTGTCTACCTTCCAACGAATACAGTTTAGATAAAGCGGCATGGGCTGAATCTGTATGTAAAGCAATTGGTGGGGAAAGCTACTCCCCTGTTGCCGATGCACCAACATGGTTACAACTCTTGGGTTCAGGGGTTTGGACAATGGTTTGGACAGCTGTTCTGGCTTTCTTTTTAGCATTCGCTATCGGATCTCTCGTCGGCATATTACGCACACTACCCAATAAACCATTGGCATTTATTGGGACTTGCTATGTTGAACTCTTCCGAAATATTCCCCTGATTGTGCAACTTTTCTTCTGGGCTTTCGTATTTCCAGAACTACTCCCAAAAAGTTTAAGTACAGGTAGTGGAGAAATTGTGAATGGTGGTTGGTGGCAGAACATTCTCAATGATAATCCTGCTGTAATCGGTGTTTTTGCACTTGGTTTATACACCGCTGCACGTATCGCAGAACAAGTTCGAGCAGGGATCAATACCGTTTCACGCGGACAAAAAAATGCAGCTTTCGCAATTGGTTTAACACAAAGTCAAAGCTATCGCCATGTTGTATTACCTGTCGCATATCGTATTGTTTGGCCTACGCTAACATCTGAAGCAATGAACGTATTCAAAAACTCAGCAGTTTTATATGCATTAAGTGTTTTGAATTTCTTTGCTTACACCAAAACAATGCGCGAAGAAACATCCCAAGATATTGTTATTCTTATTCTTTCTACACCAGTGTATTTAGTTATTACCTATACCATTAAATACATTATGGCTTGGATTGAAAAACGTATGGCAGTTCCTGGACTCGGATCAGGGGGTAAATAATTATGGATTTCAGCATATTACAAAATGAAGATGTGATCCAAACTTTACTCGCTGGTTTTAAATTTACAGTTACTGTAACAATATTATCTGTAATTGGAGGTATCTTAATTGGTACTCCACTTGCAATGATGCGACTTTCTGATAATAAAATTGCCAGTAGTATTGCTAAATTTTATGTAGACTTCTTTCGTGGCGTACCTCTGATTCAAGTCATCTTTATTTTCTATTTTTTATTGCCTAAATTTTTTGAATTTCAATCAGATACATACTACGGTCCGCTTTTCTCTAGTGTTGTAACTTTTGCAATTTTCGAAGCTGCATTTTTCTCAGAAATTGTCCGCTCGGGTATTCAATCCGTATCTAGAGGTCAGGTCAACGCTGGCTATGCGCTCGGTTTTACATATGGGCAAACCATGTCCAATGTTGTATTACCGCAAGCATTTAGAAATATGCTCCCTGTACTACTTACCCAATCGATTGTACTTTTCCAAGATGTATCATTGGTTTATGTAATTAGTGCACCAGACTTCTTAGGTAATGCCAATACATTAGCAAATACTTACGGTGCTGAAACCAAAGCAACTTTCTACCTAGTCGTAGCTGTTGTTTACTTCTGTATCTCCTTTGCGCTTTCAAGACTCGTGAAGCGTTTACATCAAAAAATAGCAATTATTCGTTAATTGGAGAATCGATATGCCAATGATAGAAATACAACATATCTCAAAATGGTATGGAGATTTTCAGGTTCTAACTGATTGCACAACTTCTATTGAAAAGGGTGAAGTTGTGGTGGTTTGCGGACCATCTGGTTCAGGTAAATCAACATTAATTAAAACAGTGAATGCTTTAGAACCATTCCAAGAAGGCAACATTATTGTCGATGGAACAGCGTTAAAAGACTCAAAAACTGATCTAGCTAAGTTCCGTTCACGTGTAGGAATGGTGTTCCAACACTTTGAACTCTTTCCACATATGACTGTTTTGGATAACTTAACCATTGGTCAAATGAAGGTACTTAAACGCTCTGAACAAGAAGCGAAGAAAAAAGCGCTTGAATATTTAGATCGTGTTGGTCTTTCTGCACATAAAGATAAGTTTCCAGGACAACTATCAGGTGGTCAACAGCAACGTGTCGCGATTGCTCGCGGGCTCTGCATGGACCCTGTATGTATGTTGTTTGACGAACCTACTTCTGCTCTTGACCCTGAAATGGTTGGTGAAGTGCTCGACGTAATGAGCCAACTTGCAAAAGAAGGTATGACCATGATGTGTGTTACTCATGAAATGGGCTTTGCACGTAAAGTTTCAAGCCGTGTTATTTTCATGGATCAAGGCAAAATTATTGAAGACTGTAAAACAGAAGACTTCTTTAATAAACCTGAAGAACGCCACGAAAGAACGAAATTTTTCTTAGATAAGATTTCGATGGTACATTAACAAAAATGCCTCAACATTATCTGTTGAGGCATTTTTCTATCTGGGAAATTGCAATTCGGGTAGATTATTAACACAACACTAAAAACAAAAAAAATAAGTTCTTTTAAACTCGGCAGATTCAACTAGCAAGTGCGACAGTTAAATATCCAGCCATAATCTCACTGGGTGTACACCATCCAAGAGACTTACGAGGGCGATTATTTAAATTGTCCTCAATCTCTCGTATTTGAGCTACAGTAACATGTTCGAATGATGATGATTTTGGCAAAAACTGACGAATTAAACCATTCGTATTTTCGTTTCTTGCCCTTTGGATCGATTTATAAGGATCTGCAAAATAAGTGGCTATACCTCGATCTGTAATCCTTTCATGTTCTGAAAACTCTTTACCATTATCAAAAGTCACACTATAGGCATGGCTCAGTTTTAATCTTTCTATACACTGTGAAATTGTATGCTTTGACTGCCTTGTAGCACCTAAATGTACAATATGCACATAAAGGCTTTTTCGATCAACTAAGGTTAATATGGCACCTTTATGATTTTTGCCAATGACGGTATCTCCCTCAAAATCACCAAGCCTTTCTCTCTGATCTATTTCCTTGGGTCTACAATGGATACTTGTTCGATTCGCCAATTGTCCACGCCGATCATTATTTTTAAATCCTCTTTTTCTATATGTTTTTTGGCTCCGTAAACACTTGTGTATATCTCCTCCATTTGCTTTATCTTTATAAATATATTGATAAATCCATTCATGAGAAGGAACATCAATCCACCCGCGTACACGTAAAGCTGAAGCGATTTGTTCAGGAGACCATGCATTCCTGAGTAGATAG
>NZ_AFIE01000050.1 GCF_000214135.1 Acinetobacter sp. P8-3-8 | reverse complement strand
CTATTTCTGAAGGATTTTTTGAAGATGAACATTTTAGTATTGGGTAGTGGCGGTCGTGAACATGCACTTGCATGGAAAATCGCACAAGATGAAAAAGTGACTCAAGTTTTTGTTGCTCCTGGTAATGCAGGTACTGCAACAGAAAACAAATGTGTCAACGTTACTTTAGACATTCTCGATAATCCAGCAATTATTGATTTTGCTAAAAACAATGCTGTTGATTTAATCATTGTTGGCCCAGAAGCGCCTTTAGTAAATGGTGTTGTGGATGCATGTCGTGAAGCAGGTCTTAAAATTTGGGGACCAACTCAATTCGCTGCACAGCTTGAAGGTTCAAAAGCATTTGCGAAACACTTCTTAAAACGTCATAACATTCCAACAGCTTTTTATGATGTGTTCACAGAAGTCGATGCAGCAAAAGCATTTGTTGAAAAAAATGGTGCTCCGATTGTCATCAAAGCAGACGGTTTAGCTGCGGGTAAAGGCGTGATTGTTGCAATGACTAATCAAGAAGCATTTGATGCGATTGATGATATGTTGGCAGGCAACAAATTTGGCGACGCAGGTTCACGTGTTGTCATCGAACAATTCCTTGCTGGTGAAGAAGCTTCGTTCATTTGTATGATCGATGGCGATAACATCTTACCAATGGCAACTTCACAAGATCATAAACGTATTTTTGAAGGTGACCAAGGTCCAAACACAGGTGGTATGGGTGCGTATTCCCCTGCTCCAGTCGTGACTGCTGACGTTTTTGAAAAAGCAATGCGAGAAGTCATGCGCCCAACTGTTGATGGTATGAAAGCAGATGGTCATGTTTATACAGGTTTCTTGTACGCTGGTTTAATGATTGATGAACAAGGTCAACCTCGTGTTATTGAATTTAACTGCCGTTTTGGTGATCCTGAAACTCAACCGATTATGATGCGTTTAAAATCATCTTTGGTGGATTTAGTTGAAGCTGGTATTGATGGAGATCTTCCTGCAGAAGCAGATTGGGATGACCGTAAAACCGTAGGTATCGTTCTTGCTTCGAAAGGCTACCCAGAAACATCTAGTAAAGATGATGTGATTTTTGGTTTAGACACTGAAATGACCGATGCGAAAGTTTTCCATGCAGGTACTGCAACCAGTGCCAACGGTGAGGTTGTTACCGCAGGCGGACGTGTACTTTGCGTAACTGCCATTGGTAATACCATTGGTGAAGCTCAAGCGAAAGCATTAGAACTCTGCCAAAAAGTAACTTTTGATGGCGTACAATACCGTAAAGATATTGGTTACCGCGCAATCGCACGTGAAAATGCTTAATTCATAAAGTTAAAAGTGAAGTAAGAAAAGCCCTCACCATGTTGAGGGCTTTTTATTCCGCTCATTTTCTACAATCAATTCCCAGCTTTTCGCAACTGCCTAGGTGTCATCCCAAACCAATTTTTACAAGCACGACTTAAAGCAGATTGTTCTGAGAAACCAAGCACCGAAGCAATTTGACTCATTGAAGCTTGTGAGTCCGCAAGATATTGCAAAAGTAATTGCTGTCTAAGTTTATCTTTAATCAATTCAAAACTCGTTCCCTCTTCATCCAGTTTGCGCTGTAAACTTCTTGGATGCATTGCAAGCATGTAAGCAATATCCGTTTTATTGGCTTTTGGGCTAGATAAATTAACGCGGATCGCATGACGAACACGATCTGTAATCGAACCATGATGGCTACGAAAGTTTCGCTCAAGATAACTGTCTACGATTTCACGCAAGCCGTGATCTGTGCTACCCAAAACTTTATCGAATATTTTTTTGTGTAAATACAATGCAGCATGCTGCTGATTTGCGATCACTTCAGCCTGAAAAAAACGCTTATAAACACTTAATGACGCGATTGGACTATGTGGCAATGTCACTTTAAGCAGTTGATAATGATCACCACTTAAATAACGCATCACCCGATGGCAAACAGCAAGTCCAAGATCCATAGATTGTCGTTTACTTAAAATATTGGTGGAATTGTTCAGTTGGAGGTCAAAAATAACTTCAACAATGTCATTATCATGTTCGAACAAATCAGTCGTTACATGTTCATTAAAGTATAATCTAGGCGCAGAGCCATGCAGAAATAATAAATCAGAACTATATTTAAGCACATCACGAAGTGTAGATGCGCTTTGCAAAATCGACCCAAGTACCCCTAAGATACTAATATCTTGATAATGTGATATACGCAAACCTAAATCTGCGCAATGTGCCTGTTGCGCACTATCTTCTAGCAATTGAATAACAGCATAATGAGAAATCCATTCATTATCATCTTGTAATTGCACCTGCTTAATGCCGTGCTTCTCCAACAAAGGTACAGCATCTATCCCCAACTGCTGCATGACCTCTAAATAACCACGTAATCCTGAGCTATGCACTACATCGTCATGGGCATTATGACTATGCACCAAATCTATTGAATTTGAGTAATCCATTCAAAACAATCCTTGTCTCAATGCGTCAAAAAATAGACTCAATTTGTCAAGTTAGCACAAATAAACAAAGACACAATAGGATAAATGAACATTTTACTCATTCATTGCTTCACCCTAATTAAACCGAACAATGTGTGTTGTTAATCAAGGATCGTTCATTTTTCATTTAAGGACAAAATAAGGAAAATACAATGCATTTTAAAAATGTAACCGTCGCAGGTAGTGGCGTATTAGGCTATCAAATTGCATTCCAAACCGCGTTTCATGGATTTAAAGTCACGGTTTATGACATAAATGATGAAGTTCTTGATAAAGCCAAAGCAAAATTTTTTGACCTCGCTGAATGCTATAAACGTGATTTAAATGCTACCCAAGAACAATTGGACAATACATTTAACAATCTCAGTTACCATTCAAACCTTGCAGAAGCAGTCAAAGATGCAGATTTAGTCATTGAAGCGGTGCCTGAAGATGTCAGTATCAAAACTGATTTTTATGAAAAATTGAGTCAAGTGGCGCCAGCTAAAACCGTGTTCGCAACAAATACCTCAACATTATTGCCAAGTCAGTTCCGCGAAGTGACCGGTCGCCCAGAGAAATTCCTAGCACTACATTTTGCCAATTTAATTTGGGTCAATAACATGGCTGAAATCATGGGTCATGACACCACTGACAAACAAGTATTTGAAGATTTAGTACAATTTGCTAAAGCAATTGGCATGGTGGCTTTACCTGTTTATAAAGAACAACCTGGTCTTATCTTAAATTCAATGTTAGTGCCTTATTGCGTTTCAGCATTGGAACTTTGGATAAACGAAGTATCTGACCCTCATACCATCGATAAAACATGGATGAAGTCATTTGGTTCACCTAAAGGCCCATTTGCAATTTTGGATATTATTGGTATTACAACAGCATACAATATTGCAAAATTACATGCTGATGCGAGCCCAATCATGGCACGTATTAAGGATCGCCTTGAAAATGACTTCATCAACCAAAATAAGTTAGGTCTTCCAACAGGACAAGGTTTCTATAGTTACCCAAATCCAGCCTATGAATCAGACACATTCCTACAATAACTTTGCATTAGAAATATTGTAAAAGTATTGTTTATCGAGTAGTTGCACATAAAATGTTTAGTTTATTCAATTAAGCGAAACTAGCCTTCAAGTGTTTGAAGGCTTTTTTATATTCAAAAACAAGATAATTAATCCAAAAAAACTTATATATTATGAATAAGTATAAAAATAAACCACTTAGTTACACACTATTAAATGAAAGCATTTGTTTTATTTATCTATTTAATAAAAAAACTTATTTTTAAGCATACATTTTTAAATGGAGAGTAAAAAAGCAACGCTATGTATAAGATTCATTTATTGATATGATAAACAAATCTTTAGTGCATATTTTAAAAAATCAATTTTAAAATGGAACACTAATCAACAAATCAAAGAAGACAATATTCATAGATAAACACAAAAAGAATCTATGAATATGGTTTTTCATATAATGTTAGAAAATCAATTGAGAATACAAAGAGATTTGTATTTCTTTATTAGGACGAATACATGAAAAAGCTGTTTGGTGTTTTATTCAGTGCATCTGTGCTTACGCTTGCTGCTTGCGGTAAACTAGAAGCGCCTAAAAATGATGCTGCTCAAGCTGATGCAGGTAAAGAACAAACTGTCGTGATGGCATCTACAGGTTCGGATGCAGATATTTGGCGTTACATTGCAACTTTACCTGAAACTAAACAAGCAGGTATTAAACTAGAAGTTAAAAACTTCACTGACTATGTTGCAATGAATACTGCTGTTGCGAATAAAGAAGTTGACATCAATGCATTCCAATCTTATGCATATCTTGTTGCTTTCAATGACTCAAATAAAGACAAAATTGCAGCTGTTTCTACCACTTATTTAGAGCCAATGGGTATCTACTCAAGCAAAGTTAAAAAAGTTGAAGATTTCGCTCAAGGTGCAACCATTGCAATTCCAAATGATGGTGCAAATGAATCACGTGCATTATTACTTTTACAATCTGCTGGCTTAGTAAAATTAAAAGATGGTTTTGATCTTGTAAAAGGTACACCTGCTGATATTACTGAAAATGCGAAAAAAATTGTCATCAAACCGATTCAAATGGCAACAGCTGTACGTGCTAAAGACGAAGTTGATGCAATTGTATTGGGTAATACTTTGGCAATGGAAGGTGGTTTAAACGTATTAAAAGACTCTATTTACTACGAACCAATTGACCAAAGCACTAAAATGAACGTGAATGTTCTTGCTGTTGCGGACTCTCGTAAAGATGACCCTATTTTGAAAAAAGTGGGTGAGCTATATCACGTTCCTGCTGTAGGCAAATATGTTCAAGAACATTTTGGCGGTACTAAAGTGGATGTAAATAAACCTGTAAGCTATCTTACAGAATCAAAATAGTCTTATAATGGCTTAAACGAAACAGGCAAATTCATTTTGCCTGTTTTTTCATTTTTGTATAGTTTCTGACGATATGATTGAATTTAAAAACATTTCAAAACACTATGAGCTCAAGGATCAAACCATACCTGCACTGGATCAGATCAATCTGAATATTCCAGCAGGAAGTATTTTTGGCATTATTGGTTATAGTGGTGCGGGAAAAAGTACCTTAATCCGTATGATTAATTTGCTTGAGCGTCCGAGTCAAGGACAAGTCATTATTAATCAAAAGGACTTTACGGCACTTGATTCACGTGCATTACGTCAAGAACGTGCAAATATCGGTATGATCTTTCAGCATTTTAATTTACTGCAAACCAAAACAGTTGCAGACAATATTGAAATGCCACTGGTTTTATTGGGTGTGAATAAAGCAGAACGTGAAAAACGTTTAAATGAATTACTTGAATTTATTGACCTAAAACACAAAAAAGATGCCTACCCTGACGAACTTTCAGGTGGACAAAAGCAACGTGTCGGGATTGCACGTGCCCTAGCCAACCATCCTAAAATTCTACTTTGTGATGAGGCAACCTCTGCACTTGATCCACAAACAACTAAATCTGTTTTAGCCTTGCTTAAAAAAATCAATCAAGAACAAGGTATTACCATTGTCATGGTCACCCATGAAATGGATGTGATTGAAAGTGTTTGTGATTATGTTGCAGTCATGGAACAAGGTAAAGTGATTGAAACAGGTTCTACATTGGAACTATTTAGTCAACCACAACACCCAACGACTCAAAATTTTATTCAAACAGTATTACAACAACAACTCCCGATTAACATTCTCAATAATCTTGAGAATCAAAATCATAAAAGTATTTACAGCCTGCAATTCCTTGGCACGTCTGCACAAGAAACCGTTGTACAAGCTGCCATTAAACAATTTGATATCAGTCTTAATATTCTATTTGCCAATATGACAGAAATTAATGGCTCGGTGATTGGGCAAATGTTTATTCAATTGCTGGGCGACCCTGCAATTATCCAACAAGCGATTGCGTTTTTTGAACAACATGGCGTGAAAGTTACGCAACCAGGAGTAACTGTATGAGAGATTTAATCGTACAATGGCTCACTCAAATCACTGCACCTTTTTGGCATAGTTCATTATCCATTGACCAATTCGTTACCGCACTTCAAGAAACCTTTCACATGGTTTTCTTTGCAATGCTCTTTGGTACGATTTGGGGCTTCATTCAAGCCATTATTCTCCTGCTCACTCGCCCGCAAGGCATCATGCCGAATCGAGTGATTTATCACGTACTCAATCCGATTGTAAATGCATTACGTTCTCTACCCTTCATTATTCTTTTAATCGCAGTTATTCCTTTAACTAAGCTGATTGTAGGCACATCGATTGGTACTTGGGCAGCAATTGTGCCACTCACCATCTATGTAGGCCCTTATATCGGTCGTTTGATTGAAACCTCATTACTTGAGGTCAATGAAGGCATTATTGAATCTGCGCAAGCTATGGGTGCATCTCCAAGCCAAATTATTTTTAAATTCATTATTCCTGAAGCACGTAGTTCTTTGATTTTAAATTTAACCACAGCAGCCATCAGTTTAATTGGTGCAACAGCAATGGCTGGTGCTGTCGGTGCTGGTGGTATTGGTGACTTAGCGATTTCTTATGGTTATCAACGTTTCGATACCAGTGTTGTCATTTTAACCGTCATTGTATTGTTAATTTTGGTTCAATTGGTACAAAGCATTGGTGATTGGTTATCCAAGTTAAGATAAAACTTCTATTTGTTATGTTTTATATGCCCTCTTTATTGAGGGCTTTTTATATGCCGAGCATTTTTAAACAAAATTGATCTACCCTTTCTTTTCTCTTATCAAGATTTCAACTTGTGAATGAGTACATATTTGTATTAAATATCTAAAGGTATTAAAAATGGAATCTACAATGAGTTATAAAATTCACGTGATCGATGTAAAAAATCAATTACAAAACTATATTTGGCTCATAGAAGAAACCAACAGTCATGATGTGGTTGTCGTTGACCCAACCGAAGCTGAATTAGTTGAACAATACTGTGCTGAACATCAACTTCATTTAAAACAAATTTGGCTAACGCATTGGCATAAAGATCATATTGGTGGCGTACCCAAACTTATTGTCGATCATCAAGTTCCTGTCTACGGCCCACGAGAAGAATTGAGTCACATTCCTTTTCTGACTCATCCATTACAACATGACGATCATTTCAAATTTCACGATTTAAACATTGAAATTATTGCAATCCCAGGTCATACCTTAGGGCATATTGCATATTTTATCGATGAGATTGATAGTGTTTTCTGTGGTGACACTTTGTTTGCAATGGGCTGTGGACGTATGTTTGAAGGTACACCAGAACAGTTCTATCACTCACTAAACCGCTTGGCGGCATTACCACCGAGAACCAAAGTCTATTGTACGCACGAATACACCCTCTCTAATGCTCAATTTGCATTGCATATTGAACCTGAAAATAGAGCCATTCAGCAACGTGCAGAAGAAGTTCAACAACTCCGTACACTTGGTGAAATCACCCTCCCAAGTACAATCGAATTAGAGCTAGAAACCAACCCTTTCTTGAGAGTTGAGAGCGCTGAAGAATTTGCACGTATTCGAGCTTTAAAAGACAATTTTTAATTTAACAAATCAATTAAAGCGCGCACTACATTTAAATCCTGAAATGACTATAACTTCTGTTCATTTTATGAAGATATAAATGTAGTGTGTGCTGGTTGGCTTTTTTATACAATGATTAGATAAAATCACAGAGATTTTATCTATCGCGATAAATTTATTTACATTTGCAATGCATTCTCTGTTTACAAAGAATTTGTGACAAAACATTTGAAATAATCGTACTGTAATTTATGCAATAGAATATATCCAATTGATATTTATAAAAATAAAATATAAAAAATGTATTCGATAATCTTTTTAAAGGATTAAATTCTTGTATATTTAAAATAGTGATT
The DNA here is from genome assembly GCF_000214135.1 of Acinetobacter sp. P8-3-8. Classification (GTDB taxonomy): domain Bacteria; phylum Pseudomonadota; class Gammaproteobacteria; order Pseudomonadales; family Moraxellaceae; genus Acinetobacter. Next base: position 13,747 of record NZ_AFIE01000050.1, on the reverse strand, counting down.
ATGACTTGTGATCAAAAATTGATATAAAAAATAAGTTTATGCAGATTGCCCCTTTAAAAATTTAATGGTCATCCCTATTAAATTTTATAGGAAGGAATTAAGGAGATCTTCAGTGAAAAAGGTTGTTAAGGCAAAAAATTTAATCGCATTCCGTATCTGGTTAGAAAAATTAGGGTATTCAGTCAAAAATTTAGCTGATGGTAAAGGATTTACATTCAGTTTTAAGAAAGAATATGGTTTGGTCACTTGCGATTTAGCGGGTAACCCTTTAGCTGTTCAGCTGGGCGAAGAGTTTGAAGACCATTTAAAAGCTTAGTGAATTTAAATACTATTGAATTTAAATACTATATTGAAAAGAAGTGTCTCTTTGTTGTGCGAAAGACCTGCGTTTGATATGACTCAAAATAATCAAAGCTCAGGTCTTTTTTATGTCCAATTAAACGACTAATCAAGCTATTCCTATGTAAACCACCAAATGATCATCTGTTTAAAAATTCAAGCGTACTATTTAACTGGGGTTCACCCTTTCGCTTAATTATGATCTATATTTGCAAAAGTGCAGAATAAGCGCTCAGCATCTTCAAACCTATTATTCATAGGTCCTTTGAATAAACCTTTAAAAACCTATACTAATCAGCTTGAATATTGATTTTTTGACAATAAAAAAAGGCAAGATTTTCATCTTGCCTTTTTAAATATGGTGGGGACGGAGAGACTCGAACTCTCACGCATCGCTGCGCTGGAACCTAAATCCAGTGCGTCTACCAATTTCGCCACGTCCCCGAATAAAAAAACCACATCAGTGGTATTTTTAAATAAGTTGGCAGAGGATCAAGGATTCGAACCTTGACGAACGGTTTTGGAGACCGTCATGCTACCATTACACCAATCCTCTATAAACACTTCATTTCGCTTTTATGCCACCAAATGAATTGCTTGGTGGGGACGGAGAGACTCGAACTCTCACACCTTGCGGCGCTGGAACCTAAATCCAGTGCGTCTACCAATTTCGCCACATCCCCAATGGCTGTGTATATTATAGAGATCATTTGAGTATGACAAGCCCTTTTTTATAAAAAGACACTCGATTGTTTAAATAAAAAACAAAATTAAGCAACACTGCTTTTTGATTAGGCAATTTTGCTTAATACTTGTTTTAATTGATAAATATTTGAGCAACGTTGTTGTTTATTTTTCATCAGCATACTCAATAATATTTCTTCGAGCATTTCAAATTGCATTGGTAGATCAATTTTTAAACTTTGGCAATGCAACTTTGCCCAGTCCAAATAACTTTTTTGTTGAAAGCGTATTTGCGTTAACCATTCCAGCCAAATTATCCCCAATGCATAAATATCACTAGCAAATGACTTACTTTCTGCATGAAACAATTCTGGCGCCATATAACGTGGTGTTGCTGTGTTTGCTAAGTGATTAACCCATTGAAGATGCGAAGTTTGTTCAAAATCTATTAAAGCAGCTTGATCATTTGAATAACGAAAATGCTCTATTTTCAAATCACCATGTATATAGCCACATTCATGTAAATGTTCTAGTACATCCAAGCTTAATTTCAATCGGTTAAAAATCTCAGTTCGATCTAATTGATCAATCAGTGCTGGAAATAATAAATTCGCATGTTCAACACACAAGACTTGGTCGATAAAAGTTTCATGCTTTTGACAGCCATACTCTTTAAAATTTTGTTCTTGAAAAGCTTGTATTTTAAAATCGTGAAAAAACTGTGATGTCTTTAATATTGAAAAATTGAGTAACAGCTTTTTGTCAGCGGTTTCGCTATGACTAAGTTGGGTATAACAATTCAATTCATTTAAAAAGCTCTGTTGATGAGCATGATAAAGATCATGCTCATCGCTACGACGTAATTGTAATTTCAGCCAAAAACTTCGTCCCTGCTGTTCAATAAAATAAATACGACGACCAAAACTTTGGCTTTTAGGCGAATTCAAAGCTGTCGTAAGATCAATCCGCCCAACATCTAATAACATCTAAGCCAATGATCTCCATTAGACTTCTTCGAGTTTCACCGAAGAATTTTTTGCTTTTTGTTCAAAGTTTAAAACTTCTAAGCAATGTTGAATGGTTTTACCAATACGTGCATGCGTTTCGATACTGGAAATTTTTGGCCATGTTGCTCGCTCGCCTTCTCGTTGTAAAAGTTTAAACAAATGCGGACGAGGGTTTTGCAACATATAACTATAATGACGCAAGCTGTACTGACCAATAATATTCACATCACCATAATAGCGTTGATCAACCACACCATAACCATGATCAAGCAAACGGCGTACCGATGGAATCCGCCCCATACGTCCACGTGCAAAGTCCATAATACCCATGGTCGCCAATTTACCTTGTTGACGCACAATACGTTCAGGCCAGCTCAATAAATCTTTACGATAGCGGTCTTCATCATTCTGCATAAAAGGAACGATATGCGGATTCACTTGGCTGGCAATAGTGTAATTTAAATTATATAAACGTGACATTCGCTCTTGCGGGAAGTCACTGCGTACACTGCCATCTACCCAACGTGTATTGGCTAAATAAGGCGTATGTACGCCATCAAAACGTTTACTGGTCAACCGTACAGGTGGAAACAAGATAGGCACTGCACAAGAGGCCAAAACAGCACTCCACACCAATAAATCAGGTGAAGTGTACTTATTCATAATTCGTGCATCTTCTTGCGTAACATCATAAGGTGCAACAGTGACATTGATATCTAAGCCTGATTTCTCAAAAGCTTCTTCAAAAGTGACATCACCTAAATTTTCAATTAAGAATTTTTTAAGATATTTCACATCGGCAAAACCACCATTTCCTTTAATCAGCTCTCGAAAACCTCGGAAATGGAATGCCTCACTATAAAATTGATCACCTGAAAGCAAATTTGGAATTTGACTCGGTTCATTGACACCCAATAAAGCCGTCATAAATGCGCCAGCACTTGAACCTGACAATACATTCGGCATTAAGTCCTGTTCCATCAATGCCTTACATACACCACTATGAAATAAACCCAAAGTCGCACCACCTGAGAACATGAGCGCAGGCTGACCATAAGCTTTTTCACAATTTTTGAAGAAATTTATTTTATTTTCTATGGTGAATAACTGGCAACTTTCTGAAGCAATAAAGGCTAAGCTTTTATTAACCTCGTCGATATAATCTTCAATAATTTTTTTTGTGCCGACATAGCTATGTGCAAATAACATAGGATGACCAATATTGGCGACATCATGGCTAAAGCCTTCTCGCAAGATATAAATCAAATCTTGTGTTCTATTTTGCTGACGGTAACGACGTAATAAATTTAGACGATAAGAAATAATTTCAGCATCAAAATAAGGTGAGCTGTTATCGAACTTCCACTCTTGAGCACCCGTTTCTTCATCCAGTTTTAAAGCAATCGATTGCCACTCTTCATAGTTTTCAGCATGTGCCAATCTTCTTTTTAGTTTTTTTATACGATAAGCTTGATGCGGATTTAAATCTTGAGTGAGTTCTAATAGCATTTCTAAAATTCCTTTGATTTTAATCCGATGAACTACACGATCATCTAACTGGACTAAATTTTCATCTATAAACTATGCTTAAAAATAGACAGATAATCAATCACCATCAATCATTTAATCTATTTTTTAGAGATAGATTATCAACATCTGAGATTAATATAGTAAAAATACTGTGTTAACATTAAAAACTCATCATTATTTATTAAATCATGAATGGATATAGCAATGGCAGCTTTCGATTTACCTGATCATATCATCCAGAAATTATCAACTGTACTTGATCAGTTACAACAAGTTCTCCCAGAAACGAAGCAAGAAACTGATTTTTCAGCACCTGCTTTTAGATGGCACGACAAGCAGCTTAAAGCGATCTATCACCCAAAAGCAATGCATCTTGAAGATCTTAAAGGGATTGAACGACAAAAAGCAAAAATCTTGCAAAATACTGAACAGTTCCTACATGGACTGCCTGCCAATGACATTCTTCTTACAGGTTCTCGTGGTACTGGAAAATCATCCATTGTCCGTTCTTTATTGACACAATATACGAATCAAGGCTTACGTCTAATTGAAATTGAACGTGATGATTTATCTGATCTTCCTGAAATTCAAAAAATAATCAAAGATCGTCCTGAAAAATTCATTGTTTATTGTGATGATTTAGCATTTAACGCAGAAGATGAAAATTACCGTAGTTTAAAAAGTGTTTTAGATGGTTCATTACAATCAGGTTCAAGTAATTTTATTATCTATGCGACCAGTAACCGACGTCATCTACTGCCTGAATTTATGCATGAAAATACACCTGTGACTAAGGTTGACGTTCCTCAATATAAAGAGTTACATCCTCAAGAAGCGATTGAAGAGAAAATTTCGTTGTCTGATCGTTTCGGAATGTGGTTATCTTTCTACCCGATGGATCAAAATCTTTATTTAGAAATCGTTGAACATTATTTAATGAAAGAAAATATGCCTTTTAATGAAGATGTTCGAGCGGAAGCACTTAGATGGTGTCAAGCACGTGGACAACGTTCAGGTCGTGCCGCTTACCAATTCTCAAAACATTGGATTGGTTCGGAACGTTTAAAAGCACTTTAATGCGTATTGCACTTGTAGTGCTTAAAAGCAACTTAAGCTTGAGATAAGATATATTCCCAACTATATGATACGCGGAAACGTCAGTCGCATTGTTTGAGGCAGGACTACATCTGCAATATACTGTTTTTGCAAGATATTAGATACTTGATGGTATCTGTCGAGTTGGCGACTGACAAATGGTTTTGCCTACTTTTCCCGAAAGAAAAGTAGGTCGAACCGAAGGTTAGTCCTTACATTTGACTTTAAACGGTAAGACTCCGCTGCGCCTGATCTATCTTTTCAATAAATTACATCAGAGTTTATCCCAAACTAACGTTAAGTACTTTATTTTAAAACCCAGTAATTATTGAAATATGCTGTTTCGGTAATCACTTTTAGCGAGTTTGAAAGCCAAATAATTTGGCTTTTTTACATTCAATTAGAAAAAACCTGATTAAAAATAATTTTATTACATTCATTTTCAATAAGTTAATACAAAACATTCTCAAACTAAAGAATCAGTTATTTCAGCACATCACAGTTTAAGCGTGATAAAATGCCCAACAGTTTGATATAGGATTCATCTATGCAGTTTGTTCATCTTGGTATTCATACAGAATTTTCGATCACTGAATCGATCGTACGGATACCTGATCTGATTAAAGCTGCGACATCAGACCAAATGCCTGCTTTAGCCATTACAGATTTATCCAATCTACATGCTGCTGTTAAGTTTTATAATAAAATACAAGGCAAAGGCATTAAGCCTATTTTTGGTAGCGTGATTCGTTTGAATGACGCCTATCATAAAGCTACTTTATTGGCGATGACCAATAAAGGTTGGCGCAGTCTGACTGAAATTGTATCTCGTGGTTTTATCGAAGGTCAGCAACTGTCTATTCCCTGTATCCAAAAAGATTGGATTCTTGAACAATCTGACGATTTAATTATTTTATTGGGATTGCACAGTGACATCGGAGAAATGCTGTGTTCTGCTTATCCTGAAAAAGCCGAACCTTTATTAGAACAATGGATTGAAAAATTCGGTAATCGTGTTTATTTGGCATTGACCCGTACAGGTCGTCCTTTAGAAGAAAGCTTTAACCAAGAAGCGCTTAAATTAGCCGCAAAATACAATATTGGTGTGGTTGCACATAATGATGTGCATTTTGTTAGACCTGAAGATTATGAAGCACATGAAGCCCGAGTATGTATTGCGGATGGTTATGTTCTAGGTGATAGCAAACGACCTAAAACGTTTACTGCGGAACAATATTTTAAAACCTCAGCTGAAATGATCGAGCTTTTCGCCGATATTCCGAGTGCAATCGAAAATACGATACAAATTGCCAAACGCTGTACTGTTTCTTTGCGTTTAGGTTTTAATGACTTGCCAGACTATCCTATTCCAGATGGTCATACCATTCACAGTTATTTTAACCATTTGTCTGAGCTCGGTTTAGAGGAGCGTTTAGCTGTCCTCTACCCTGTTGAAAAACGTGATGAAGATTGGGCTGAAATTCGCAAACCTTATGATGAACGCTTAGCTTATGAGCTGGGTATCATCAATAAGATGGAGTTCCCTGGTTATTTCCTTATCGTGATGGACTTCATTCAATGGTCTAAAAACAATGGTGTGCCTGTAGGTCCTGGCCGTGGTTCAGGTGCAGGTTCATTGGTGGCTTATAGTTTAAAAATCACTGACTTAGACCCACTGCGTTATGATCTACTGTTTGAACGTTTCTTAAACCCAGAACGTGTATCTATGCCCGACTTCGATATCGATTTCTGTATCGCAGGTCGTGATAAAGTCATTGATTATGTTGCACGACATTATGGACGAGATGCTGTTTCACAGATTGCCACTTTTGGCACCATGGCGGCAAAAGGTGCGATTCGTGACGTTGCACGTGTTTTAAGCAAATCTTATGGTTTGGCTGACCGTATTTCAAAAATGATTCCCACCAAGCCACTCGGCCTGACCTTAGAAGAATCTTTAGAAGCAGAACCACAACTTAAAGATATCGTGACCAATCCTTCAAACCCTGACTATGATGATGCATCAGAAATTTGGGAAATGGCACTCAAGCTTGAAGGGATTACCCGTAACACAGGTAAACACGCAGGTGGCGTGGTGATTGCACCGACAAAAATTACTGATTATTCGGCAGTTTTATGTGAAGCCGATGGTACAGGTCGTGTCGCACAATTTGATAAAGACGATGTTGAAGCTGCGGGACTGGTTAAATTCGACTTTTTAGGTTTACGTAACCTGACAGTGATTGAAGCTGCCGTTCAAAATATCAATAAACGTCTGCAATTAGAAACACCTATCGATATTTCACTAATTTCTTTGACTGACTCAAAAGCTTATTCCGTCTTTGCTGATGCAAATACGACTGCGGTATTCCAGTTTGAATCCGTGGGTATGAAAAAGATGCTCAAGGAAGCACGTCCAAGTAAATTTGAGGAAATTATTGCCTTCGTATCCTTGTACCGTCCAGGTCCAATGGATCTAATTCCTGACTTTATTCATCGTATGCATGGTGGTGAGTTTGAATACCTACATCCTTTATTGGAAAGCGTACTTGAACCGACCTATGGCATCATGGTTTACCAAGAACAGGTCATGCAAGCAGCTCAGCTCTGCGCAGGTTATACCCTTGGTGGCGCAGATTTACTTCGTCGTGCGATGGGTAAAAAGAAAGTCGAAGAAATGGTCAAACAACGTGCGACCTTTATTGAAGGTGCTGCGTTAAAAGATATCGATGAAGGCACAGCCAACCATATCTTCGACTATATGGAGAAATTCGCAGGCTACGGTTTTAACAAATCACATGCTGCCGCATATGCATTGGTTGCCTATCAAACGGCTTGGCTAAAAGCACACTACCCGTCTGAATTCTTAGCAGCCGTTTTATCTTCGGAAATGCAGAATACAGATAGCGTAGTTTTCTTGATCGATGACTGTCGCAATAATGGTTTAGAAGTTTTACCACCATCGATCAATATGTCGTTCTATCAATTCCATGCCAGCGATGCAGATACCATTATTTATGGTTTAGGCGCAATCAAAGGTGTCGGCGAACAAGCTATGCAATCTGTGATTGATTCACGGATTCAAGATGGCCCATATAAAGATTTATTCGATTTCTGCCACCGTGTAGATTTGAAAAAAATCAATAAAAGAACTTTAGAAGCTTTGATTCGTGCGGGTGCTTTAGACTGTCTAGGCATTGAACGTGCAAGTTTGATGCTACAACTCCCTGAAGCCGTTCAAGCTGCTGAACAAGCTCGATCTAATCGTGAAACAGGAATCATGGACTTATTTGGTGAAGTTGAGGAAGTTCAACGTAAACCAGCGAAGCCTGTAAAACCTTGGTCAGATGAAGTTCGCTTAAAAGGTGAAAAAGATACGCTTGGCTTGTATTTAACAGGTCATCCGATCGATGTGTACCGCCCTGAACTTAAAGCATTTATTCCAAATAAAATTAATGAATTAACACCTACACGCCGTGGTGTGACCACTGTTTTTGCAGGTTTAGTTGTCGATGTCGCCAACTTCCCAAATCGTATGGTCATCACGCTGGATGATGGAACAGCACGAATTGAAGTTTCTGCGAATCACGAAAGATTTCAACGCTTTAAAGATATTATTCAGAATGAAAAAGTCGTTGTAATTGAAGGTGAAATATACGAACGTGAAGGTTTTGACCGTCCAATGGGTCGCTTAACCAAAGCATTCACACTCAATGAAATTCGCCAAAAACGTGCCAATCATATTTCTTTAAAGTTAAATCCTGAAATTATCACCAAAACATTAACATCGGACATTCAAAAGATTTTATTACCCTTCTGTAATGTCGATATGTGTCAACACATTCCGATGCAAATTGAATTGGACTATGCTTACGCAAGTGCTGAATTACATTTAGGACAGCAATGGAAAATTGCACCTTTAGATGAATTACTTGCAAAATTGCGTGACTATTTTGGTAAAGAAGCAATTTATATTGAATATCAAGTCAAATCAAAAGCAGCGAAAGCTGTTGATCATCGACAACAACCTGCTCAACAACTTGCAGCTCCCTCAAGTGACATGAGTATGGATGATGCCATGGATCAGTACATGGCTGATGCAGGTCAATTTTCGTAATTCATTTCGTTAAATCGAAGCTTATATTTTTGGAAAAATAATGGATATTATCGACAATGCTGTCATTTCACAGCATTTAAGTCATGTACGTATTGTGATGGTCAATACCACACTTCCAGCAAATATCGGAAGTGCATTACGTGCAATGAAAACCATGGGATTATGCAAATTAGTTCTTGTTGCACCCAAAACCTATCCACATCCTGATATTGATGCACTGGCTGCTGGCGCTACAGATCTTATTGATCAAATTGAAATTGTTGAAACTTTAGAACAAGCTATAAAAGATTGTCATATTGTCTTTGGTACCAGCGCGCGGAGTCGCACCATTCCGTGGCCTTTACTGGATGCACGCCCTGCTGCGCAAAAATCAATGCAAGGTGTCGTAAAAGACCAACAAGAAATTGCTATTGTATTTGGACGTGAAGATCGTGGTTTAACCAATGAAGAATTGGCACTGGCAAATTACCACGTCACCATTCCTGTGAATACCGATTATGGTGTGTTAAATGTGGCGCAAGCGATTCAAGTTTTGTGTTATGAAATGCGTATGGCAACCTTAGAATTGGTAGAAAAAGAAGTCGACACTCAAGCAGTTATGCATGTTACCGATTCAAATGATATGCATTGGGATGAGCCTTTGGTCACACATGAACAAATGGAACAGTTTTATCCTCATATTGAAAAAATGCTTGCTGAAATTGAATTCTTAGACCCGAAAAACCCAAGATTACTGCCATTACGCTTGCGTCGATTATTTGGACGTATACAATTAGATAAAATGGAATATCATTTATTACGTGGCATATTTAGTCGCGTTCAAGCTTTAAACAACGGTACATGGAAAAAATCCCAAAATGAGGATCAAAACTAATGCTTAAACAGCTCAAAGAAGATATTCAAGCTGTATTTGCGCGTGATCCCGCTGCGCGAAATACATTCGAAGTTTTAACAACTTACCCAGGTATACATGCTTTAATTATGCATCGTATAGCACATGAACTTTGGGAAAAAGAGTGTAAAACTTCAGCACGAATTTTGTCTTCTTTTAGTCGTTTTGCTACAGGTATTGAAATTCATCCCGGTGCTAAAATCGGTAAACGTTTTTTCATTGATCATGGCATGGGTGTTGTGATTGGCGAAACTGCTGAAATTGGCGATGATGTAACTCTATATCATGGGGTAACACTGGGTGGTACGACATGGAATAAAGGCAAACGTCACCCGACTCTCGGTGATGGCGTCGTCGTTGGTGCAGGTGCGAAAATACTCGGGCCATTTATTGTAGGTAAAAATGCCAAAGTCGGTTCTAATGCTGTTGTCACCAAGGCTGTACCTGAAGGTGTAACAGCTGTTGGTAACCCTGCTCGCTTTATTAGTAAAGACAAAGAAACTGTTCAAGTTAAAGAGCAAGAACCACGATGTCCTGACAACATAGAGAATTTAAGTGAAAGTCATGACAATATAGACTTTCAACCTTATGCAGCCACTCAAGAACAGGTCGATCCAATTCTCGAAGGCATGCGTGTCTTAATCGATCGTTTAGAACAGAATGAAAAACGTATGAATGATTTCTGTGTACGACTTTCGCTTTTAGACCCAACCTTTAATAAACAACAGATCGATGAACAGCCTTATAGCGAAGAAGAACTCAAAATTATTGAAGATGTTAGGCGTGAATGTAAGTCACAAAGTAATCAATCTGAGCGCTAATGTATAGTTTTTAATACAGTAAACTAAATCAAGTTGCATGTTGATACGTCTTTTCATAGACTGAGCAACATGCAACTCCACTTTTAATTTTCAATATAAATCATTGGAAGAAATACATGACAATTAAGCCTTTGGCATATGCATTACTTGCTACTTCAGTACTTACAGCATGTTCTACAACACCAGTGCAGCAAAAACCAACCATAAATGATCCTATTGTATATACTGAACCAGACTTATCTCCTCCATTCTATGCACTCAATCCGTTCAATTACGATCAACCACCTGTATTTGAATTAGAATTAAAAAAAGCGTCAGCTCAACCTGTCAATAAACTTGAAGTGACTGATCCTGCCAATCCAACGCACAAATTAATTTTAGATACCAATAAGTTGATTGTTCCGACAGTGAATAATACACAGCGTGCCATGAAATATGCGGTACTTGCAGGTGAAAATGAAATTGATATCACATCAATTGATGACTTCTTGCAAATGGTTGAAGGCAAAGCACGTCATTACCCACCTCAATTTACAGACCGTCAAGAACGTAAAGGCTTTGAAAGTAAACTAAGAGAAGTTTCTGCGCAACTTGATCAATTGGCTGCAAATCCAAATGCCTCTTTTGATATTTTAATTCGTGCATTTAAAGCCAGCGTATTAGGTCGTAACCTTGATCTAGGCTCATCTTACACCACTAAATCTTTAGATTATGCACAACGCATTTTGAAAATAAACAAAGAAGATCCTGAAGCAAACCTATGGTTCGGTTTCTCTTTATCTGAGGGTGGTGGTCAAAAAGAAGCGCAACCTTATTTAGATAAAGCGATTAAATTGAATGTTCAAGAAGCTTATTTATCTTCTGCGAATAACTATATTAGTATGGAACAGAAGAAGAATGCGATCCAAACTTTGAAAAATTACAAAGTGAAATATCCTTCTGAAGCTGAAGTAGCAGACCGTTTAATTCAAGAAATTGAAAAGCAAGGTCGCTACAATGTTTGGCAGGTTATGAAAAACCCTGCTCAAGCACAATAATTTGAGATGAAAATAAAAAATAGACTGATCATTCAGTCTATTTTCTTAAATAAAAAATAGAAATTAAATGAAAGTATCGTATTATCCCTATAAATTGATCTAGTTCATGATTATGCAAAGCACTAAAACAAATATCTTGCTCTCTATTATGGCAATCAGCACTTTGAGCTTGAGTGGCTGTCAAGTCGTCAGTGTCAAAAATCAAAAAGTTAATGTTTCTATCACCAATGAACGTGACAGTATTTTAACGCGTTCAAAGATGAGTGAAGCGAGTTTAAATGTACTGTCGATGACTGGACGTGAAGCCAAAACATGTGCTGAAGATCCGGACAAATGTGTTGAAGATTTGGAAGCAATTCCACAAATTCAAGATGAACAATTGTTATCAACAATTAGTGAAATTTACTTAACCAAAGCAATTAATCTAAGTGATTCATCGGCTTGTAAAATTAGTATTATTGCAAAGCATCAATCAGAAGAGAAACAAAAGCTCAATCAGCAAAACTATGATCAATGTTTAGATCAACAAATGGATATGCTGGATAAAAGTATCCGTTATAGCTATGCTTATTTGTTTAAAACTGAACGTCATCCTCAAGACCGTATTTTTAACAACAGACAAGTTCAAATTCGTGATTTTTACAACCAAGCATTGGCTAAGCTAATCACCACATATTCAGCCAAAAACAAATATCATCTTGTTTCTAATCAACTAAAAATTGGAAAAAGCATCTATAACATTAATTTTAATGGTTATCCTGAACTTGCTTCAACTGATTTAGAAAACTTATTGTCTAGTTATAATCTGAACTTTTCAGGCTTACGCTCGATCAACCGTAGAGATGGTTTCGGTGCTGAATTTGTAGCCGTTTTACCAAAACTAAAAGAACAACCTGAAGATCATAAATATATTATTGACCCATTTAACTATAAATATAAAAATGGTATCAACCCAAATATTCACCAACCACGTTATTTATCTGTCAGTGTGACAGCTCAACCTAAGAGTACTGCCACCTTACAAGACATCTTGCTTGGCTCAGAATTTCAGCTCAATGTATATGATCCATATACTGTTGAAAAAATAAAAGTCGGGTCAAATGAGTATCCGCTTGCAGCTAACTTCTCTGCACCTTATGGATTGTGGCTTGCTGAAAATAATTTAGGTATTGCCGCTTATTTGAGTTTAATTGACCGTGATGAGCGTTTAACCATGCCTCATCTATACATGCTTGAACCTTATAATCCCAATAAAAAAGTGATTGTTTTGGTGCATGGTTTAGCAAGTAGCCCTGAAGCATGGATTCGTTTAACCAACGATATTATGGGCGATCAGGTATTAAGAGAAAACTATCAAGTCTGGCAAGTTTTTTACTCAACCAATATGCCTATTTTTGAAAGCCGCTATCAGATTAATGCGATTATTAATCAAACCTTTGCTTCTGTTGATCAAGAATCAGCCTCTGTAAAAAATGCTGTTTTAATCGGTCACAGTATGGGAGGAATCATCGCACGCTTGTTAGTGAGTGATGATGATTTAGTACAACCCGCCTTAAAAAGATTAAACAACCGAAAATACGATAAATTTAAAAGTGATCCTATTTTTAAAGAACGTTTAACCATCAAATCGGTACCGAACTTCGATCGTGCTATTTTTATTTCCGCACCACATCGTGGGACTGCATTTGCTGATCGTTGGTTTACGTTAGCTGCACGTAAAATTATTAAGCTTCCAGGTGCATTTTTAGGTGCTTTGGCAGACTCAATTGATGAGCGTGACGTCAATGCAAAGAATTTCTTAAAAGATGTTGGACACGGTTTAATTCAAAATGGGCCGAGTGATTTGAGTCGTAATTCAAATTTCACTTTAGTGACTGAAAATACCATGCCTAAGAAAGGGATGATTTATCATTCAATTATGGGGAATGACACAGATAGTAATGATCCGAATGTGATGACAGATGGTATCGTACCTTATACTAGCTCACATTTAGATGGTGCTGTTTCTGAAAAAATTATCAAAGGTGGCCATTCTATTCAAGAAACACCTGAAGCAGTCTTGGAGTTGAGACGTATTTTAAGATTACATTTGATTAATTTAGGACTTTATAAGCCGCATCGTTTTGAGCTGAAATAATACCTTCTAGTAATTTGAACAAATCAAATAATTTTAAGAACATATTTGATTTTTAGAGGCACTATTCCAACGATCGTAAATTACTGAA